>PNLP01000025.1 GCA_013823135.1 Planctomycetaceae bacterium | reverse complement strand
GGTCAACGCTTCCAGAACGGTTCCAGGGATGGGTGGGCATATCGCCTGGAACCGATCAGAAGCACACATCCGCTTGCATAGCAGCAAACGTTGTCTCCGGAAACCAGTGGCACACCCCTCAGTCCTGTGGGTGACTCCCGGGACAGATCGCTAAGATGCAACTTCATTGGTTCCTTGCGAGGCCAGACACCATGAGCGACCCGACTGCTTCTCCTTCCGACCCGGCGACCACTCCCACGCCTCCCGTCGTTGCGCCGATCGAGAGTCGGCCGCAATACGAGTTCGACGACGCCCAGAACCAGGTTATCAACGATCTCGCCTTCGCCATCATCTGGGTGCGTCTACCATTGATTGTGGCGGGGATCCTCCAGGCGATGATCGCGGTCGGGTTGGCGTTCCGCGTCTCACGTGATGGTGCACACATCGTGGGCGTGCTTGGGCACGCAATGGCCGCAGCCATCTGCTTCATGTTGTCGGGTTGGTTGCTTCAAGCCGCGAGCGCGTTCACGAAGGTGACGACCACGACCGGTCGCGACATTAGCTACATGATGACCGCGTTGAAAAACCTCGGTGCATGGTTCGATCTTCTCGCGTTCTTTGTGAAACTCTACCTGGCTTTGCTTGGCTTGCTATTGGCGATCCTTCTCGTGGGGCTCCTCTTTGGGGCATTCCGGGAGTCTATGTAAGCCAACAAATCCGTACTCAAGTGTGGCGTTGAGGCTGACTTCGCCGCCACACTATTGCATTTCTGACTTTTACCTTTCGCACCTTTCGCTTTACATTTCGGGTATGGACTTCTCACAAGAAGAACTGATCGAGGCGGTTGAACGCCTGGTGAACGGCTTGCTCGAACGAGCAGACGTGACCACAGCGCCGGTCGATGCCTTGCGCATAGCCGAGGAGCATCTCGGAATCCCCATCGAAGTCGTTGAACCAGCGGAGGAGGACGAACATGGCCGGCGGCGACCTCGCTCCCGTCCACAAGGATCAGGAATCTTTCTGTCGCCGGGGATGACTCCCGAGCAACAGCACAAGGCAGCTGCCGACGGCATCGCACGAGCAATCCTTCCCGAGATCCTTCGAAAGCTCGGTATCATGCCCGGCAGCGAGGACAAGACGCTATCGACCCACGTCCGCTCGCTGGTCGTGCCTCGCATTCTGATCCCGAGTCGGCTTCTACGGGCTGCCCTTCGCGAGTGTAAATACGACGTGCCGGCGCTCAAGGAGGTATTCGCAACCGCGACAATGGAGGCCGTTGCACTACGCCTGCTCGACCTCGACGCGCCATGCGTGATTGCCATCATCGACGACGGGGTGGTTGCCGTGCGGCGGAGTAACCAGTTCCCCGCTGGGAAGATGCTGGAAGCGGCCGAGAGAAACTGCCAGGTGAAGGTTTCCGAAGTGGAATTGCCTCAACGTGTTCGGCAAGGGGAGTGGACAACTCAAGGGTGGCCAGTTCCTGGACGCCCCTTTCAGCGGATTATTCTGCGCTCCGTTCGCGACGACGATGTATAATAGATATATGTTGCGAATTACCGGCGGCCGCGAGCCTCTAACGCTCGGCCGCCGGCCCTTTTTCATGGTCCCGGGATGACCGCATAGTCGCGGAACACTGTTCACTGTCCCGGTTCGCATGAGGCTGACGACGAGGATTTCGGACTCGCAGGGTTGGGATAGCCGATGATGGAAGCCGGTGTCGCTCCTGAAAGCGACCAGTTGATGTGGTAGGTCGGCATCCTGAGTCAGCCATCCCGAACTGTTGCCGAAACCAAGGATAGAGGAGCGCTCGGCCATGACAGACGACCGCATCCCGATGACCCGCGAAGGTTACGATAAACTCCGCGCGGAACTCGATCGGCTCCGTGGTGTGGAGATGATGGAGATCACTAAGCGTGTTGCCACGGCCCGCGAAATGGGCGACCTGAGTGAGAACGCCGAGTACCACGCTGCGCGGGAAGACCAGGGAATGCTTCAGGCTCGCGTGAATGACCTGTCGGACCGACTCGCTCGTGCGGTCATCATCGACCCTAGCAAGATGCCGAAAGATACTGTCTCGTTCGGCAGTCGGGTTCGGATCAAGGATCTCGATGAAGACGAAGAAGAGACCTACGAGCTCGTTGGCCCTGGTCAGGAGAACCCCGATAAGGGGCGCATCCTCAGCACAAGCCCTATTGGTCAGGGGCTGATGGGGAAGAAGAAGGGCGAGACCGTTACCATCGCGGTTCCGCGTGGGGCGCTCCGCTTCAAGATTTTGGAAATTTCGGCTGCCAGTATCTGAGTTGAGTTGATGCGGGAATCTGTTCTGGCTTTCCCGCTTTTCAGCCGATTTTAGGTTGGTGTGTCCGGAAGAATAACGTACAAGAGCACAAGTTTTTTGATCTCCCCACTTGATCTCGCTCTCTCCACAGACGAAACTCATTTATGGGATTGGCACTTCGTGTCAGCCCGAAGCCGGTCCGCCCCAGGAGGCGGCATGTCAGATCCGCGGCTCCTCAGCATGCACCTCGAAGGTCAGCCACGGCGTGACTTGTTCCGCGCTGCGCGCCAGGCTATTCAAGCTGCATGTGGTGACCAAACACTCGCTGGCGATCTACGGATGCTTGCCGAGGATGAACACCTCGACGCCCCAACTATCGCGGTCCCACCGACTGCAAAGTCAACGGCAGCAGGTCGCTTTGCCTTTTACATCAAGGATGGTAGCAACGTCTACCCGTTGCACTTTGGGCTTAACAGCGTTGGGCGATTACCAGACAACGATGTGGTGATTCGAGACGAGTGCGTCTCCCGGCGCCATTGTGCCGTTGTGGTTCACCACGATCTCCGATGCGAGATCCACGATGTTGCCAGTAAGAACGGCACGCTCCTGAACGGCAAAAAGATTCCAGGCCCGACGAAACTCCAGTCCGGCGATCAGATCATCCTTTGCGGTCGTCGACTTTCCTTTCACATCACCGAACTTGCCGAATCCGCTTCTGCGGTGTGAACGTACTCAGCCTTCATTTCTCTACAAGATCAGCGAACTCTGCGACGCGGAAGAACATCATTTATGCATATCGCGCTCGTTTGCCCCGAGATGCACGGGCACCTCAATCCGATGGCCACGCTGGGGCGGGAACTCGCGCGGCGTGGACACCGAATCAGCCTCATTGGTTCGCCCCAGGCAAAACCGAAAGCTGAAGCTTGTGGGTTTCAACTGCTCCCCGTCGCGGTGCGGGAGCACGAATCTGGGGAGTCCGACGCTGGGCTCGACAGGCTCGCCAAACTGAAGGGTCTCGGGGCGCTGTGGTTGACTGGCCAACTGCTTCGAGATCAGACCGCGTGCATTCTTCGGGACGCGCCGGGTGTGCTCCGTGGCGCGGGCGTCGAGGCAATGGTAGTCGATCAAGTTTCGCCAGCCGGCGGGGCGCTCGCAGACGTTCAGAAGATCCCGTTTGTCATGGTGTGCAACGCTCTGGCACTGCACCAGGAGGCGGGAGTGCCACCGGGGGTGCTGAACTGGGGATGCAACCCTGGGATACTCGGTCGTGTCAGGAACCACCTGGGCAACACTGTTCTAAAAATCGCTGCCAGGCCGATTAGCAAAACGGTCTCCAACTATCGCATGAAACACGGGCTGGGGCGGTATCGATTCGTAGACACGCACACGTTGGGTCTTGCTCAAATCGCTCAACAACCTGCGTTCTTCGATTTCCCGCGTTCTCAGTTGCCGACGCACTTTCACTACAGCGGCCCCTGGCATGGACATGGGCGTGAGAGCGAGTCTGTGCCGTTTCCGTGGGAGAAACTCGACGGCCGTCCCCTCATCTATGCTTCCCTCGGGACGCTCCAAAACCGCCTCGCACACGTTTTTCGGGCTATTCTCGACGGTTGCGGCGACCTGCCTGTGCAGGTTGTTCTTTCCCTGGGTCGTAAGGACGCCGTCTGGGATCAGCCTGTGCCGCCGAATGCATTGGTAGTTCCATTCGCGCCGCAGTTGACGCTCCTCAGTAGGGCCAGCCTACTCATCACTCACGCGGGGTTGAACACTGCACTGGAAGGCCTGGCCTGTGGGCTTCCTATGCTGTGTATCCCTGTGACGAATGACCAACCGGGTGTTGCTCAACGCGTGCATTGGCTTGGGGCAGGGGAAGTGCTGAAGCCCGCAAAGGTGACAGCATTCCGAGTATGCGAGTTTGTTAAGAAGTTACTCTCCGACTCACGATACAGGGACTCAGCCGAAAAGTGTCGCAATTTGATGAAGGGGAATCCTGGGGTGGTGCGAGCCGCTGACATCGTTGAGGAAGCGTTCCGTACGGGGAAGAGGGTGGAACACTGAGCCTGATTCGCACACATTGGCAGTTTCTCACTCCGTAAAAGGATAGCATGTCCGTGTTCGCGAATGCACTGATCCTGACCGGCCCGACAGCGTGCGGAAAAACCGCACTCGCGCTTGATGTGGCCGAACACCTCAACGCCGAGATCATAGCGCTCGATTCCATGACGGTCTACCGGGGTATGGACATTGGCACCGCCAAACCCACGGCCACAGAACGCCAGCGTGTCCGACACCATCTCATCGACGTACTCGATCCGTGGGAGTCCCTTTCCGTTGGATGGTGGCTCGAACGTGCCACCGAGGCGTGTCGCGACATCACCGCTCGCGGCAAACGTCCCCTGTTCGTTGGTGGAACACCGTTCTATCTGAAGGCATTGCTGCACGGGCTGTTCGACGGACCGCCCGCCGACCAGGTTGTTCGATGCACGTTGGAGGCCGAGGCCGAGCGTGACGGAAAGGACAAACTGCACGCCCGCTTGGCCCTCGTTGATCCCAAGACGGCCACAAGACTTCATCCAAACGATGTGCGAAGAGTCGTGCGGGCTCTCGAAGTGTACACCCTGACCGGGAAGCCGATCTCGGCCTGGCAACAGACCTGGGACACCCCTGCGTTTACTGACTCGCCCGAGCTCGTACCACCGCCGGTCCGCATTCCCGCTGTCGTTTTGGTCTTGCCGCGGGAAGTCTTATATGAGCGGATCAATCGGCGTGTCGACATGATGCTCGCGTCTGGCTGGCTCGACGAAGTTCGCAGACTCAGAGAACTCCCCAAGCCGCTCAGCCGAGAATCCCGCCAGGCGTTGGGGTATCGAGAGCTTCTGGAATATCTTGAGACTGTCGAAGACCAGGGTGCGGGCGATGATGCGTGCGAACCGCGGTTGCCTGGGGCGAACGAGGGACGCTGGACGGAGACGGCCGAGTTGATCCGCACACATACCCGGCATTTCGCGAAACGGCAGTTGACGTGGTTCAGACACCTACCGCAACTCGTTCCAATTATTGCAAATTCTTCAGATACACTGGGAGAGGTTCTGACGGCGCTCCAAAGGGACTTTGCGAGCAATTCTCTCGCGGGAGAAATTGACACTCTGGCCTGAACGCACGAAGATAAACCGTGCAGAGCCAGTCGGGGGGTGTCGGTTTTTCCAGACACTGCAAGCTCGGTTGTGCTATACCACCTGTAGCAACTCTCTCTCGTGTGTGCAGGTGGCCCGCCTGCTATGGGATCTTGTCATGCGAACCGTAACGTTCCTCGTTCTCGAAGGCGTTGACAAGGGCAGAGTCTACAAAGACCTGCCCATTCCCGTTACGATCGGGCGTGAGGAAGGTAACGGATTGCGGTTGAACGACGAGCGAGTGAGCCGTTTCCACGCCAAAGTTCAGGTCGAAGATGGCGATATTATCCTGACGGACCTCGACAGCACGAACGGCACTCGCGTGAATGGGACCGCCATCCAGATTCGGCGACTTCGCGCAGGTGACCAGCTATCGATTGGCCGAACGATGTTGCTCTTTGGCACGATGGAAGAGATCGCGGCACGCAGAGCAGTTGCCCCATTGAACGCGGGCGGGCAAGCTCAGACGGTCCGTGCCGACGAACTAGCTGCGGCTTCTGGGAGGCTTGCCGCTCCGGCACCATCACCCGCGGCAACCTCCAGTGACCGCACGGTTGGTCCTGGCGGAACACAGAATTGGAGTGCCTTCGACGACGACATCCCCCCGCTCCCGCAGAAGTTGACCCCCGCCCAAGCCGCTCGCCTTGCCGAAATCCTCGATTACTTGCACCGCGGATTGACCATGGCTGTCGAGAATATCGACGCCAACGAGGATGGTACGGAAGTACGCATCGGGTTCGCTGAGTGGCAGACGGTTCAAGCCGTCCAGATGCTCCTCGCTCGCTACGGACGGTCCGTTTCCGAGCCCGATAACAAGGATTGATTCGGACTCAACGCGGATCATCAGGGGGCTTCGGCCCCCTTTTGCATTAGTGGGGATGGCGATGCGTATCCTCATCGTCTCGGACATTCACGGAAACCGTGCGGCACTCGATGTCATTCGAGAGACCTACGACGTATGTCTGTGCCTGGGTGATATCGTGGACTACGGGCCGGAACCGGGGGCTTGCGTCGATTGGGTTCGGGAGAACGCGACTCACTGTGTACGCGGGAATCATGACCACGGAGTCGCTCACAACGTGGCTTTGCAGGGCGTCTCGGGCTTCCGGTACTTGACAGCGGTCACACGCCCCCTTTCCGTCTCCCTTCTCACGGACGATCAGCGGCGCTATCTCGCCGATCTCCCGATGTCACAAATGCTGAACCTTGATGGGAACCGATTCCTTCTTGTTCATGCCACGCCGCGCGATCCGATGGACGAGTACGCCCTGGCTGATACGGCGACCTGGGAACCGCTCCTTGCGGGGTTGAAGGTCGATTTCGTGCTCGTCGGGCACACACACCAACTCTATTCCTTGCAAGTGAATGGCATCATGGTGGTGAACCCCGGAAGTGTCGGCTTGAATCGCAATGGCGACCCGCGTGCGACCTATGCGGTTATCGATAATGGCAAGGTCGAACTCAAACAGGTTGAGTATCCCGTCGAGAAAACGGTTGCGGCGCTGGACGGGTTCGTGAATGACGCCGTCGCCAAGCAAATGCTGACGGACATCTACCGAGGGAATGGTTTGGTTGGCAGGTGGGCAGCAGAGAAAGTCGCTAGCGTTGCGAACGACAGCAATCCCGAGTAGTGAGCACAGTACAGTATCACACGCCCCGACGCCACAAGAAGATTGTGGCGAGAACCAGAGCGCACGTTCCCACGCCGCTGGCCATTGCGAGCAACACCGGTTCGACCCCGAATGCCGTCACGGCCTGGCCAGCGAGCAAATGCCCGAGAGGTGCGCTGGCGCTGAGGGTCATTGCCCACAGGGCCATCACGCGGCCTCGCCTGGCATCGGGGACCGCAAGTTGCAGGGTCGATTGCCCAGTTGACAGGTAGAGGATGAGCCCGAAGCCCGCGATCCCACATCCCATTGCCGCAAGTATCACAGTGTCCGCTTGAGACACCCAAAACAGGCCGATCGCGGTGGAGGCTGCTCCGATCACCAAGAACTTCCACCGTCGCGCCGTGGTTCCGAAGGTGGCTGTGGTGAGTGCCGCGAAGAGCGCTCCCGCGCCAACCGTGCTCACGAGCAGGCTGTAGGTCTGTTCGTTGTGCCCGAGCCGCAGTCGAGTGAACGCGGGTAGGATCGTAATCAGTGGCCATCCGAAAATGCAAATTACGAGAGTGAGCAGCACGAGCCCACCAAACGCCCGGTTTGCTCGCAGATAGCGTACACCATCCCACGCCGAAGCAGTTCCCTGCTTCTTCTTGCCGCTATCGCCGGGAACGTGAATCCCCTGCAACGCGAACAACACAGCCACGAAACTGACTGAGTTCAACGCGAAACAGGCGACAGCCCCAACTGTGACCGGGTTGGTGCCCGGCGGCAACTCCGGCAGCATCATGTTCGCAAGCAAGAACACCAACCCAGCCAGAGCCGGTCCAATCGCCCGCGCCGAATTGAAGAGGAGTGAGTTCAACCCGACCGCGTTGATGAGGTCTTCTTTTGGTACCAGATCAGGGACGAACGCGAGTCGCGATGGCAGATCGACAGCCTGGATCATGCCACTGACAACCATCAGTGCGAGCAGCAACCCTGGCACGGCGAGATTGCACGCGATGAGGAGCGTGAGAACGCACGCGTGAACGAGGAACGCGGACTGTGTGATGAGAATGAGCTTTCGCTTGGGGTAACGATCGGCGAGGCCACCGCCCCAGTTACCGAGGAGGACCGTCGGCCCGACCTGCGCGACGAGCAACCACGACGGCCATCGGGGATCGCCGGTGCGGTCGTACATCAGCCACATCAGCGCCGCAGACTGCATCCACGACCCGACGAACGAGACGATCTGCCCGAAGAAATACCGACGGTAGTTACGGTGACGAAGCGAACGGAACGTGGTGTCACGGAGTGTGGCGAATAACCTGGAGCGGTCCATGCAGTGTTCCTGGCGAGCCGGGAGTGTAAGCGACCGGAGTATTATCGCAACTCCGGTCACGTACGCTCCCGGTCCGCCAATTACTATCACCCATACTTCTTGTGGCAATCGGCGGAAGACATCTTAGGTGCCTTCACGAGGCCGTCGGCGAGTTTCTCGCCTTCCGGGTCGAGGTACAAGCGGCCACCGGCGTCCTTGATCTTCGGGTCGTAACCGATCACATGGACGTTGAAGATGTAAGCCGTGTCGGAAAGCGACTTGAACCAGTGGATGTTGTCCTTGTGGTCACTGATGGTTGAGAGGTCGCCGGGGCCGAATTCGCGGTCGATGGTTGGTTTGATGATGTAGTGGTCGGACTTCGTTTCGAGGCGGTCGTAGTGTCGGCCGTGCCACTTCCCCTTCAAGATGATGAAGCCGGTACACATGTTCGCGTGCCCGTGCGGCACGATCGACTTGTCCTTCTTGCACCCGAAGATCTGCTTGCCATAGCCGACATTCGCGGGCATACCTTCGACCTTCGAGAGATCGAACCCGAAGTTTGCGGCACCCGTGGCGGGCAGTGGCTTCTTCTCGACTTCGTCGAGCTTGATGAGCGAGCAGAGCGACTTGAGATCGACCCGCTTGTAGAGGTCTTCCATCTTGGTTTGGAATTCCAGGTCGGTCAGCTTTCGGTCCTTGAGATCCTTGGCCATCGTGGTGAGTTCGAGAAGCCACTTGTCGATGGTGGGTTTGACAGTCTCGGCGAACAAGTCGCGGGAGTGCAGCAGTTCGATCAGGCCGAAGGTGATGGCGGAACCGAGGAGACGGGATTGGAACTCGCGGCGGGATTGCACGGCAGCATCTCCGGGAGGGTGGGAACCTCCAGAGCCTATCACATCGCAGCCCGCTCGTGAAGCAAACAGGAGGTGTTCGAGCTGGCTTTTTGAACGCGTTCTAGTCCGAGCCCGAGCGCCAGCGAGGGACAAGCGTGACTCCTCGCTGGCGCTCGGGCTCGGACTGGGAAACGCGATTACCCTTCGCGAGTCGCTTCGTCTGTCGCTTCGGGCGGCTCCTGGGCTTCGAGTTTGAAGGGCTGCCAGACGTGGGGTCGGGCGAGCGGTTCGATGTGCAGCACTTCCTCGCCCTTCTGGAACACGCGAACGGAGCCCGACGACTGGCTGACCGCGAAGGCAATGGCCACAGTCGCTTTGCTGATGCCGGCTGCCGCCATGTGTCGGCTGCCGAATCCCTTTCGCAAACTCACTCCTTCGGCGCGGGGATTTAGGTGAAGGCAGGCGGCTTCGGCGATGCCATCGCGGCCGATCAGGATTGCTCCGTCGAGTTTCGCAATCTCCTTGATCTGTTCGCGAACGTCGCGGTTGCGAATGTCGCGCTCCGCCCGGCTGTAGCCTCGGAAGGGATTGTAGTTCTGGAAGCGGGACATGCTCAGCACGCGGCGGGTGTCGCCCACGACGAGCACGGTTCCGACCGGCTGGCCCTCGCGGCCTTCGCGGCCAATCTCGGTGGCGAGATCGACCACGGCGCGAAGTACGTCGATCGGGGCCGCGTCGCCGAGGACTCGCAGGTCCTGGGCGGTCATTCGTTCCAGGTGTTCGCCCAGGTGGATGATGCTGAGACTATCCACTGGCTCGGGGGCGTCCGCGTCGGAACTGGCGATACCGTTGTAAAGCGCAACGATGTGGGCTCCGGGCTGAAGCTGGCCTTCCGAGACAGCTTTGAGCAACGCCGAGTTCATCCGTTCCTGGGTCGGAACCTGTTCGGGGTCGAGGTCGATGACCGTCCAGTCGTCGCGTTCCCGCAGCGATTTGGTGAGAGATGGGTTCTCCGCGGCGACGAACAATTTGCACCCCGTGAGCATGCGGGTGAGTTCGTCCCAGTCCACCGAGGTTTCGGTGAGCAGTAACACGGCATCGGCCGGGAGACTCTTCACGAGATCTCGGGCCGCCTGCAACAGGGCGACGGTTTGACTCGGCAAGCTCATGGAACACATGCGTCGGCAGAGAAGGGTTCAGCCTCTGTAGGAGACGTAGGAGACAGAACGCCGTGAAGCCACTATTCAGGGCAGAGAATTGGTGCATTTTCCCGAATTCTTGAACCGGTGCCCGAGAAATGGTTCAGGGGTGCAATCGATCGTGCCTTGCCCCAGGCCACCCGTCGTGCGGACAATACACCATCACCTTTCTCCCGGAGTCCTCCCATGCTCGACACGATTCTCGACGCCGTCGGCCACACGCCGCTCGTTCAACTGAACCGCCTGACCGGTGGGCTTCAGGCGAAGGTCGCGATCAAGGTTGAGTCGCAGAACCCCGGCGGGAGTGTGAAAGATCGCGTGGCGATGGCCATGATCGCCGAGGCGGAACAGAAGGGACTGCTGCGGGCGGGTGGCACCATCATCGAAGCGACAGCGGGAAACACCGGGGTCGGGCTGGCGATGGTTGCTGCTGTGAAGGGGTATCGCTGCATCTTCGTGCTGCCGGACAAAATGTCGAACGAGAAGATCGCGTTGCTCAAGGCATACGGGGCGGAAGTGGTCATCACGCAGACCGCCGTTGCGCCCGATTCACCTGAGAGCTACAACGGCGTTGCCGATCGCCTCTCGCGCGAGATACCAGGAGCGTGGCGACCGAATCAGTTCACGAACCTCGCCAACCCCGAGTGCCATTACCGCACCACAGGCCCGGAAATCTGGGAACAGACACGCGGGAAGATCACGGTCTTCGTCGCGGGTGTCGGCACGGGCGGTACCGTGAGCGGCGTTGGCAAGTACCTCAAGGAACGCAACCCGAACGTGAAGGTCGTGGGTGCCGACCCGGAGGGATCGGTTCTCTCGGGCGGTTCCCCCAAACCGTGGAAGGTGGAAGGGATCGGCGAGGACTTCGTGCCGAAGACCTTCACCAGCGAGTATGTCGACGATTGGGAGCGGGTAAGCGACGCCGAATCGTTCCACGTGGCTCGGGAATTGGCTCGCCGCGAGGGGATGCTCCTTGGTGGCAGCACGGGCACGAACGTCGCGGCGGCGCTGCGGTATGCCCGACGACTCGGGCCAGGGCACCTCGTGGTTGCGCTCGGCTGCGACACGGGTCGCAACTACCTGAGCAAGTTCTTCGACGACAATTGGCTGTCGGCGAACAAGCTGAGCTTCGCGGAGCCAACAGTGCATTCTGTGGGCGATCTCCTGAAACGACGCGGTGAACGGAAACTCGTGACCATTGCTCCAGACGCGACCGCCGAGCAAGCCATTCACCTGATGGAAGCGACGGGCATTTCGCAGCTTCCCGTGATGGATGGCGGGCGACCCGTGGGGAGCGTGCAGGAAGTGTCGCTGGCCCGCATTCTGCACGACGGGAAAGATCCGAACCAGGTTCCGATCAGCGAGGTCATGGGCCGACCGCTCCCGGTGATGGACGTTCACACCCACCTGGACGAATCCTATCGCTTACTACTCGCGGGTTACACCGGCGTGCTGGCAACGAGCGAAGGCAAGGTTGTGGACATTGTCACCCGCATCGACCTGATTCATTACTGGGACGAAACCCGAGTAAAGTAAGCTGGTGGTGACACAACAAACAGGAGACATGACCGATGAGTGACCGCGAGAAGAAACTCGAAGCCGCGGGGTATCCGCTGGATCGTGGGCCGAAGGAAGGCCCCGTGATCGACCTCCTGTCGATCCTTGGCGACACGGTCTACGCTTCCGGGCAAGTGCCTTACGATGCGGGCGTGCTGACCAGCAAGGGGAAGGTGCCGTCACAGGTTTCGGTCGAGGACGCGACGAAGGCTGCGGCGCTGTGTGCCGCGAACATCCTGCGAGCGATCATCACGAAGCTCGGATCACTCGACCGAATCGAGCGGGTGGTTCGGGTGACGGGTTACGTGAACACCGACCCTGACTTCACGGATTGCCATCTCGTGATCAATGGGGCGACGAACTTGCTGAAGGAAGTGTTTGGCCCGGAAGCCGGTCGCCATGCCCGCACCGCCCTCGGCATGGGGCAGTTGCCACTGGGAACGAGTGTCGAAGTCGAGGCGATCTTCCAGCTCAAGAAGTAATTGGAAACATGGCGAGCGGGGGACGTGAGTCCCCTGATCTGATGCAAGAATCAGGGGACTCACGTTCCCCGCTCGCCAAATCGGGCTATGGTTGTCTTCCGTCAGTCAGCTTTGCAAGTACCTCTTTCTCGAACAACCGCCCGTTCAGCATCACAGCGTGGACCTTTCGAACGTTCCGAATGTCGTCGAGCGGGTTCGCGTCCAACAGAACCATGTCAGCGAGTTTGCCGCGTTCGAGAGTGCCGAGATCCTTCAAGCGATCCAAATACTCTGCCGGGTGGCGAGTCGCGGTCTGAAGTGCTTCCGCTGGGGTTAGCCCCGCCTTCACGAGTAGTTCCAGCTCGTCGTGCACACCCGACCCAGGGAAGCAGTACGGCACTGGTGTGTCGGTTCCCGCGAGGATCTTCACGCCGGCCTTGTGCATCGCCTTCACCAGCCTGAGGTGCCCTTCGAACAGTAACCGCTGTTGCTCCACATCGCGATCACTGAGCCAGATGCCGAGGATCGGGAACCGCTTCTCGACGTTCTTCACGGTCACTTGAGCCCCGAAGATTCGAACCACCACAGTCGATTCTGCCTGGGTGGCCATCCAGGCGAGCCGCATCCGAGGCAGGAGCGTTTTCTTACGCGGATCATCCGTAAACTTCGGGTCGTTGAGTGAAGCCCACACCCGCCGCGTCACGAGCGTCGGCACCTGCCAGGTGCCGTTCTTGACGAACTTTATGAAGAGTTCGTCCGCCTTGGCCTCATCGTAGGTGTCGAGCCCCTTCACTTGAACCCGCCATGCGGCGGCGGCATCGAGGGTGTCCTTCACCATCGCTCCCGCGCCCATGAGCGCGATCAGTTCCTTCCGCAATTGGTCTTCATTCTTGGAGCATCCGAGAACGACGCCGTAGAGGTGTTCCATCGACTTCTGTCCGCGATCCGAGGCATCAGCCGCACTCACTGCGTGAGGCACATGCCCGCTCACGGGAATCTTGTTCGGGCCGCGGTTGGCTTCATCCAGAATCGCGAAAAACACGTCGGGCTTCAGGAACGGATACACCTTGATGAAGTCCTCGCCGGCCCGTTGAATCTGTGCAACTGCCGCACGGCCTTCTTCGGGCGTTTTCACTGCCAGGGCACTTCCGGGGATGACGGGTGACGTTCCGTTCAAGCCATCGAGCATCCGGGTGGTGGCGACGATTCGTGGGCCGACCATGCGACCCGCTTCGATCTCTTTCATCCAGTCCCGCACTGGAGGGGATGGGAAGCCCGGCACGCCCGGTCGGCTGAACATGTGCCGCACGCCTGTGACGCCGTGTGCGATGAACTGTGGCAAGAACTCCTTTTCCAGATGCGTGTGCATATCCCACAGGCCAGGGATGAGGAACTTGCCCTCGGCCTTGATCTGACGCGCCCCTTCGGGAATGACAACGCGAGCGGTCTTCCCGATCTCAGTGATGCGATCGCCCACGACGAGCACGGTCATATCGGCCTGCGGTGCGGCTCCAGTTCCGTCGATGATTGTGACGCCCGTGATCGCGAGCGGGGCAGGAGCATCCTTCGGTTGCGATGAGGCCACTGCGGGGAAAAGTAGGAGAAGTGCGGACACATATGTCTTCATGACAACCTCTGTGGGGAGTTCCTGATGGGCGTGTTCCTATTCAACGGTCAGAGCGTGCTCCAAATCCGCGCGAAGATCGGCCAGATCTTCGATGCCGACGCTGAGGCGAACTAGGCCGTCGTCCACGCCACGTGCTTCACGCACATCCTTTGGGATGCTCGCGTGCGTCATTGTTGCGGGATGGCACACCAGCGACTCCACGCCACCGAGACTTTCCGCGAGGCTGAACAGCTTCGTTCGCGTCATGAATTGTCTCGCTGCTGGGATGCCGTCCTTCAGTTTGAGCGAGATCATGCCGCCGAAGTTACGCATTTGCTTCGCCGCGATTGCGTGCCCGGGGTGATCGGACAAGCCCGGATAGTACACCTTTGCCACTGCCGGATGCTTCGCCAGCCAGCCAGCGAGTGACACCGCGTTGCCACAGTGCCGATCCATCCGCACCGCGAGCGTCTTCAACCCACGCAGCACAAGGTACGAGTCGAATGGTCCCGGCACGCCACCGGCCGCGTTCTGGTAGAACTTGATCGGGTCCATCAACTCCTTCGGCCCGACGATGCACCCGCCGACGACATCCGAGTGCCCCCCGAGATACTTCGTGGTGCTATGCACGACCAGATCCGCCCCGAGCTTGAGGGGTTGCTGGAGGTAAGGCGAGGCAAAGGTGTTATCGACCGCGAGCCTCGCACCGTGCTTGTGTGCAACCCCCGCGATGGCCGCGATGTCCAGAATTTGCAGCAGCGGGTTCGTTGGTGTCTCAATCCACACGAGCTTCGTCCTCGGCGTCATGATCGCCTCAAAGCCGGCCGGGCTGGGGTCGTCGGTGTAGCGTGCGGTCAATCCCCACGGCTTGAACACCTTGTCGATCAGCCGAAACGTGCCGCCGTAGAGATCGGCGGAGGCGACGACTTCATCGCCGGGGCGGAGCAGGGCAGCGAACACGGCCGTTGTTGCCGCTAGGCCGGATGCGAATGCCAGCCCGCGTTCGCCCTCTTCGAGTGCAGCGAGTGCCGTTTCGAGAGCGGTTCGGGTGGGATTGCCGCTACGGCTGTACTCGTAGCCTTTGTGCTCGCCTGGAGCGGCCTGAGTGTAGGTGCTGGTCGCATAAATCGGAACGACGGTCGCGCCGGTGGTGGGGTCCGCGTCCTGGCCGGCGTGGATGGCTCTGGTGCTGAAGCCTGGGAGCGGGGAATGTGAGTCCATCGAGTAGCCTCCATGTGCGTTTCCGTATCCTACCGCCTCACGACATGGCGATGGAATCGCAACTCGCAGGAAGTCTGGCAGATCAATTTCACACTGTTGCCTGAGGCATGGGAATGCGACGAACCTGCGCAATCCAGTGCGCGGAATCGTGCGAGTGATCGCCTGGCGTACTCTAGGGAATCGCCAGGTCTACTCCTCCTCGCGTCCCGATTCGATGACTTGCTCACTCTTCTCGCGTGTCTGGTGACAATCGGGTGTCACTCAATCAGTTTGGCACGCCGAATGCAATTCTCTTCTCTCGGTCCGGTACGGTTGGAACAAGCCTGCCGCACGCGGCAGTTTTCAAATACATCAGGTTCCGATCTCGCTTCACAACCGCAGAGGATTTCCCATGCTTCGCTGGGCTGTCATGTTTCTGGTGATCGCGCTGATCTCGGCAGTGTTTGGTTTCACCGATGTCGCTGGAACCTCAATCGTAGCTGCCAAGATCCTGTTCTTCGTCTTCCTGGTAATGTTCGTTGTTTCCCTGATTCTGGGAGGCCGACGCACAAGAGACGTTCTTGAATGACACCACTGATCTTCTCCGGCCTCGGTCGGAAATTCGATGAAGCCCTGGGTTAAAACCTGGGGCTTCTTGATTTCATGCGCGGCACGCGACGTGCATTCGCACGGGCTTTATCGGAGGATAACGGTGATGAAGGTACGCGATGTGGGTAAGTTGCTGAGAGACGCGGGCGTGAAATTCTGGGAAGATAAAGGGCAAAGGCTTGGTGCCGCGCTGGCGTTCTACTCTGCATTATCGCTTTCCCCACTGTTGCTGGTCGTGGTTGCCATCGTGGGACTCGGTTTTGGGCAAGAGGCTGCCCGTGGGGAAATCGTCGAGCAACTTCGCGACACGATTGGACAGGAGGCCGCAGTCACTGTTGAGCAACTGGTGGCCAAAAGCGCGGTGTCGTCGCACAGTATTGTCGCCGCGATGGTCGCATTCGTTGTACTCCTCTTCGGAGCCTCGGGAATATTCTCAGAACTCCAGAGCGCGCTGAACACGATCTGGCAGATACCCAGGCGGAAGTCGCAAGGTGGCATCTCGGGTTTCGTCCGCGAACGCCTGCTCTCATTCTTGCTGGTCGCGGGGACCGCGTTCTTGTTGTTCGTTTCACTCGTGATCAGTGCAATCCTGGCAGGGGTGGAAGCGAGGGTTTCCGGCTTGGTGCCACAATGGGCCACGCTCGCCGGAGGGCTCAACTTCCTGGTTAGCCTTGGCTTGACCACAGTGTTATTCGCGATGATTTTCAAGTGGCTACCCGAGATCGACCTGGCGTGGTCCGATGTCGGACTCGGGGCTACTGTCACCGCGGGGTTGTTCGGACTGGGCCGCTACCTGATCGGAATGTATCTCGGAACAACAGCCGTAGGTTCTGCCTACGGTGCGGCGGGTGCGTTCGTCATATTGCTTGTGTGGATCTACTATTCGACACAGATATTGTTGTTCGGAGCTGAACTCACTTTCGTGTATGCCCAGCGACACGGACAGGGTCTTGGTCTCAAGACAGCGGAATGATTGTGTCCCGTTCTCAAACACCAGGAGGTTACACCATGCCGATGCTCTCGCCCTCCAAATGGATTCCCTACGCGCTGGGTATGATCCCCCGTGGTCGCAAGTCTGCGGCACCCGCCGCACACGAGGGAATGGGTGCGATTCCGCATGACAAAGGTGTTGCGTTCCGTGTATGGGCACCACACGCCGAGACCGTGGCTGTTAGCGGGACCTTCAACAACTGGGACAAATCCAAGCACGCGATGACTCGCGAGAACGAAGACGGCTACTGGTATATCGACGTGGCCGGGGCCAAGGTTGGTGACGAGTACCGCTACATTCTCAAGACCACCATCGGCGAACTCTCGAAGATCGACCCCTACGCCCGTGAGGTTACGAACTCTGTCGGCAACGGCGTAGTTCACGATCCGGTCTTCGAGTGGGGTGAGGAGATCCCCAAAACGCCGCCGTGGAACGAATGGGTGATCTACGAACTGCACGTCGGGACGTTCAACGACGAGAACCCCGACAACCCCGAGCCGGCAAAGTTCGACAGCATTGTCCGTCGATTCGATCACCTGAAGAAGCTCGGTATTAACTGCATCCAGGTGATGCCCGTGGCGGAGTTCGCAGGCGACCGCTCGTGGGGCTATAATCCTGCACACATGTTCGCCGTCGAGAGCGCGTATGGCGGTCCGAAGGCGTTCAAGGAGTTCGTGCGGGCGGCACACCAGAATGGGTTCGCGGTGATCCTTGATGTGGTCTACAACCACTTCGGCCCGAGTGATCTCGACCTGTGGCGATTCGATGGCTGGAGCGAGAACGACGCTGGCGGCATCTACTTCTATCAGGACTGGCGTAAGGAGACTCCGTGGGGCGGGACACGCCCCGATTATGGCCGGCCTGAAGTTCGCCAGTTCATCCGCGACAACGCCATGATGTGGATCGAGGATTATCACGTCGATGGGTTGCGGATGGACATGACGCTCTACATTCGCAGCGTCCGGGCTGATGGCGAGCCGAACCTCCCCGACGGCTGGACGCTTCTCCAGTGGATCAATGGCGAGATTCGCGAGAACCACCCCAACACCATAACCATCGCCGAAGACCTCCAGCACAACGATTGGATTACGAAATCGACCAGCGAGGGCGGTGCGGGGTATGGCAGTCAGTGGGACGATCAGTTCGTTCACCCGCTCCGCGAAGCTGTGATCACGGCGAACGACGAGAACCGGTCGATGGTCGCCGTGGCGCAGGCGATCTCGCACCGCTACAACGGAGATGCTTTTCAACGCGTGATCTACTCCGAAAGCCACGACGAGGTGTCCAACGGCAAGTCCCGTGTCGTTCACGAGATCGCACCGGGTGATCCGAAGAACTGGTTCGCGCAGAAACGTTCGACCCTCGCGGCGGCACTCGTGTTCACATCGCCGGGAATTCCAATGCTCTTCCAGGGCCAAGAATTTCTCGAAGGCGAATGGTTCCGCGACACCGTTCCTGTGGACTGGGACAACCAGGAAGAATTCCGCGGAATTGTGCGACTGTACCGCGACCTGATCAAACTTCGCCTCAACCGTGGTGGACAAACTCGGGGGCTAACAGGGCAGCACGTCCAACTCATCCGTGTGGACGACGCCAACAACATCATCGCGTTTCGACGCTGGATGGATGGCGGCCCGGGTGATGATGTCGTCGTGATGGCGAACTTCGATCGAAACGCGCGGGAGAAATTCACATTCGGATTTCCCGCAGCGGGGGCATGGAAGTTGCATTTCAATAGTGACTGGACAGGCTACAGCCCTGAGTTCAAGGGCTACCCATCCGGTGACGTGATTGCGGAACCCGGCGACTTCGACGGCCTACCGGCTCACGCCACCCTGAACGTTGGCCCGTACAGCGTGCTGGTGTATTCGCAGATCAAGGGGTGATTCGCCCCGCCCGCATCCCGCAACCGAGGAAGCGACATCATGAGCAACTTCACACCCACTACCGTGAAGAACAAAGAGTGTTTGAAACTCGACACCCTGCAACAACGGGTGGCGTGCCTTGCTGACGCTGGTCCGGACGCCATTGATGACCGCTTGAACGAGCTCGACCGCGAATGGACCGCCGGTCGTGTGACCAAGGCGGTCATTGGCGTGCTGATTGTACTTGGCTTCGGTCTGACGGCTCTCCTGAACCCGTGGTGGCTCATCCTGCCTGCGTTCGGTGGCGTCTTCCTGCTTCAATACCTGTTCACCCGCAGTTCATGGCTTGGGAAGATGTTTCACGAAATGGGATACCGCACGGGTTTCGAGGTCGATCAGGAGAAGATGGCGTTGAAGGTCATCCGTGGCGACTTTCGGCAGTTGCCAACACTTCTGGACATTGAGAATCAGGAAGATATCAGCCGACTGGAGGGCGAGGGCGGCATCGTGGTGGAACCCGAGGTCTCCAAGGTCGCTCCGCTAGAGGCCGCGAAGGTTGCGTTGGAAGCGACGATGAACTGATGCGGTCGCATGAAAGGTTGATGTTGCAGCGGGCCGGTCGGGGTGAAAGCCTCGACCGGCCCGCTGCATTTCGGAGTTGCGATTGCTCGCGTACTTCGCCGTGGCTTGGCACGAGTCGTGCATTCATCTCAACCGTGTCCGTGAACTTCGCAAGGAACTCGACAATGATCGACACCGAATCGCGTGCAACAGCGCCGACTGCGACACCCATACCGACACCACCTGCCAACGGGACTGTTACCGGGCTCGTATCGGGGATTCTGGACGATGCACAGACCTTGGTTCGCCAACAGATCGAGATGCTCAAGGCCGAAGTCCGCGAGGATTTCACTCGATCCAAGCAGGCGGCCGAGTTCGGCGCTCTGGGAATTGTGCTGCTGACAGTCGGAATGCTCGGGCTGGTTACGGCCCTCGCGAATCTGCTGCATGAGCACTACCAGTTCTCGATGGGAGCCTCGTGGGGAATCACGGGAACTCTGTTCACGATTCTCGGCGGGGCAGCGGCGGCCACCAGTTATCTTTTGCTCGAGCGGTTTAATCCGCTCCCGGACAAAACCTTCAATGCACTCCAGGAGAATTTATCGTGGAAGACCACACCGAAGATGTGAACGCGCTCGTCCCGGTGGTCGCAAAGACACCGGAACACATCGAACAACAAATGGTTCAGACACGAGAGTCGCTGACCGAGAAGGTCAACGCACTGGAAAACCAAGTTGTTGGCAGCGTGAAGACAGCAGCGGATACCCTCACGGGAACTGTCGATGCCGTGAAGACATTAATGGATACAGCTCCGGCTGCAGTTGGTGACTCGATGAAGCAAGCCGCCTCAGCAATGGGCGACAAGGTGAAGGAGGTGTTCGATATTCGCGGGCATCTTCAAGGTCATCCGTGGACTTCCGTCAGTGTCTCGGCGGGTCTCGGATTCATCGCAGGCTTGCTGCTCTTCCGCGCTCGATCGGAAGCGATACCGGCAGCACCAGTGGCCACCGCCTATACGCCTCCTGCTGCTGCTGCGGCTCCGGTGTCGGCTCCGACTGGTCCGGGCCTGGTCGATGATCTGCTCGCGATGGTTGGGCGGAAGGTGAAGGAACTCGCCGAGACAGCCATCGACTCGGCCTCGACGGCAGCCAACCAAACTGTTCGTGACACAGTTCCGAAGTTGCTGGAATCCGAACCAGAAACGCCGGGCTCGCTCCAGTTTAATGGCGTCGCGCACCGCTGATTTTCCCAACCGCGGGGGCGATTACGACCTGCGGCTAACACTTGACTGGAGATCGACCATGCGAATGATTGGACTTGCACTTGTGATTCTTGGCGCACTCGCTCTGGGCTACCAGGGGTTCACCTATGTGACCCGCGAGAAAGTTGTGGACGCGGGACCTATTCAGGTCTCGGCCGATCGCGAACGGACCGTTTGGATTCCGCCCGTGGTTGGCGGGGTCGCAGTCGTGGCGGGGTTGGTACTCCTCGCCAGTGGCACTCGAAAAGAGTGATGTTGAGCTTATCGGCTTGCGGCGTTGCACAGCTACTGATGCAATGCCGCAAGCCGAGCATGCAAGTACCACGTCAACTCAATCGTGCTTGAACTCATCCTTCTTGATGTCGTACTGCGAAATCTTGTCGGTGATACTGCGGCGCGAGAGACCCGAGATTTCCGCACACTTGCCGACATGCCCGCGAGTTCGCCTCATCGCCTTACGCAAATAGCGCTTCTCAAACTCGGCGATCATCTCAGCGAGTTGATCCGGTAAATGCCGGCTCAGATCGACCTGGAACGGATGGACTTTCCCGTCCATTCGGCGAGAGACATCAATGGGGAGTTTCTCGGGGCCAATGATGCCATCGCGAGCCGTCACGCAAGCGCGTTCGATGGCATTCTCCAATTGGCGAACATTGCCTGGCCAGGGGCACTTCAACAGCAATTCCATCGCTTCAGGTGAGACAACGGGCGGCTTCTGACCGGGGCGGGCGAACTTCTGGCAGAAGTGCGAGACGAGTAGTGGGATGTCTTCCTGTCGGTCTCGCAAGGGCGGAATGTCGATCAGGACCACGTTGAGCCGGTAGTAGAGGTCTTCGCGAAATTTTCCTTCCTTGACGAGTTTCTCCATGTCCTGGTGCGTGGCCGCGATAACCCGCACGTCGATGTCGATCGGTTCGCCACCACCTACACGCTCGAAGCGCCGCTCCTGAAGAACCCGCAGAAGTTTGATCTGCATCGACATGGGCACGTCCCCGATTTCATCGAGGAACAGGGTGCCGCCGTGTGCCAGTTCGAACCGCCCGACGCGCTTGCGGTCGGCTCCAGTGTACGATCCTTTCTCGTGTCCGAAGAGTTCTGATTCGAGCAGGTTTTCGTTCAAGGCACCACAATTCACCGCTATGAACGAACCGGTCCGATGTGCCGATGATGCTTCATGTATCGCACGCGCGATCTGCTCTTTCCCGGTCCCCGTCTCCCCGCGAATCAAGACGGTCGAGATGGTATCGGCAATCTGGCCGACAAGCTCGAACACGTCGTGCATGCGAGGGCTTTTACTCAACACGTTCTGGAAGGCGTGGCGTTCCTGGAGTTGTGAGCGAAGGGCCACGACCTCGTCCTGTAGGCTACGCTCGCGAAGCGCGCGCTTGACGAGGAGAATCATGTGCTGCGGGTCGGCGGGTTTGGTCAGGAAATCGAGTGCCCCCTGATGCATCGCCTCAACGGCATCCTTGATTGTCCCATTTCCCGTGGTGACGATCACGCTCGTGGGGATCTTCTCGGACTGTATCGCCTCGATTAACTTCATCCCGGACAGCTTTGGCATCCGGAGATCGGTGATGACGAGGCTGTAGGGGCGGGAGCGGAGCATTTCCAGCCCCTTCGCTCCGTCCTCGGCGGTATCGACCTCAACCCCGACGCTCAATTGGAGCAACTCTTGAAGCGAGGCACGCTGATCCTCGAGATCCTCGACCACCAAAATCCGCTGAGCCAGGTTCAGCGGTATGGGAGTTGCAAGAGTAGAATTGGCCATGCGCAGTTCCGAGAGCAAAGGGGCGACAAAGGTATTGTACCGGCGTGAACTCGTAACGCAGCGAATGTTCCATTCCGGGTTTGCATGGGGTGGCCCTCGCTCGTTCGCGGGCAACTCCGATTCCTGCACGCCAGCACCGTGAACAGCTAACGCGACATCTCGCCGGGAAACTGCCATGTTCGAGTTCGTCGCCGGGTTGCTCGACACGACTGGATTCGTCCCGCGAGCGCAATGCGGCAGTTGGACACCTCGTCTCATCTGGCTCCACATCGTCAGCGATCTACTCATCTGGCTAGCCTATATTTCGATCCCGCTCGTTCTGTTTGCCTTTGCGCGGCGAAAGGAACTGCCGTTCCCACGGGTATTCCGATTATTCGCACTGTTCATCCTGGCGTGCGGGTTTGTTCATCTCATCGAAGCCATTATTTTCTTCGAGCCGATCTATCGAATCTCCGGGGTTCTGAAGGCGTTCACGGCCGTCGTCTCACTCATGACCGTCGCCGCACTCGTACCTATCGCTAGGCGGCTGTTCGCGGCGGAACCCGAGAAACTGCTCGCCGTGATTCAACCCACTCGGACCGGGGGGTTCGGTGTGCGTGGGGTATCGGTATGGGTAACCGCTGTGTGGGTAGCGGCAGTGATTGTGGTCGTGGTGAACACGGCGGTTTCGAGTTCCAACATCAACACCCTTATCTACAACGATGAGCTTGTCACACACACACGGCTTGTGAAGCAAGACTTGAGTGCGATCCTCTCCGACATCAAGGATGCCGAAACCGGGCACCGTGGGTTCCAGATCACGGGCAAGGGACCCTATTTGGTTCCGTTCTTCAACGGCATCCGGACCACGCGAGAACGGATCACACTGCTGGAAGAGAAGATCACCGACAATCCTGAACAGATGCACGACGCGGCGAGGCTGAACGAACTGGTCGATGCCAAAATTAACGAGATGGGTCGGACGCTTTTGGTGCGACTGTTTCATGGACCGGACGCGGCTCGTGAGGAAATCGGAAATGACCATGGACTTTACTTGATGGACGAGATTCGGGCCACGGTTGCGAGAATGGATTCCCGGGAAGACGAACTCCTGTGGGGACGCGCTGCTGTCGCAAAGCACAAGTACCGCGCGACTACGGTGACCACCTTGCTGGGTGGAGGGCTCGCCCTCGGAATGGTGCTGCTGGGCTACGGATTGATCCGCTGGGAGTTGGGGCGGCGGTTAGCAGCGGAGAATATCGTCAAGCAGCGTGAAGCCGAGTTGGCCCGAAGCGAGGATCAGTTCCGCACACTCGCCACGGCAGTTCCTCAGATCGTTTGGGTCGCACGGCCTGACGGATACCGCGAATATTACAACGCAAAGTGGTACGAATACACCGGTCTCAGTGAAGAACAGACCCTCGGCTGGGGTTGGAGCCAGGCATTGCATCCCGACGACAAAGAACGAGGCGAAAGCCTCTGGCAACGTTCCATCGAGACGGGTTGCGAATATGAGATTGAATACCGCATTCGCGGTGCAAGGGGTCAGGAGCGATGGTTCCTCGGGCGTGCGTTGCCTCAGCGAGACAAGTCTGGCGAGATTGTTCGTTGGTTCGGCTCCTCGACCGATATCACCGACCGACGTGCGGCCGAGGATCAACTTGCAGAACGGGCAAGAGTCGCTGCGCTACGTGCGGATGTCGCAACAGCCCTCGCGGCGGCAGGTGAAACTCGCGCGGCATTGCAGGCGTGTACCGAGACACTCGTTCAACATGTTGGAGCCGCGTGCGCCCGGATTTGGATGACCGATGTGACTGGTGAATGGCTCGATCTCCAGGCCAGTGCCGGATACTCCGCCCTCAGGGAGAGCGGAGTCAGTCGCGTCCGAATGTCCGAGTTCAAGATTGGGCGGATTGTCGCTCCTCGCGCCCCGCACATCACGAATGACGTCGCCAACGATCCGGATGTGAGCGAGTCGGAATGGGCCAAACGGGAAGGGATGACCTCGTTTGCTGGCTACCCGCTGATTGTCGATGATCGCGTCCTCGGAGTTGTGACACTATTCTCTCGCCAAACACTCTCGGAAGGCGTCGTCGCGGATCTCAACCCCATCGCGGCGAGCATTGCTCAGTATGTGCAACGGCGACGAGTGGAGGCCGCGATCCGTACGAGTGAGCAACGCTATCGGACGTTGACCGAAGCGATCCCGCAGATCGTTTGGAACGCCACACCCGATGGCCATGTGACGTACTTCAATCAACGCTGGCTGGAGTACACCCAGTTACCGCTCGAAGGAATCCGGGAAAAAGGCTGGCTGGCAGCCGCCCACCCGGCAGACCAGGAGCGGGTGTTAAACGCGTGGCGCAACACGGTCGTGGATGCATCTGCCGGGATTGTGGATCGGTTCCGAGAGGAGTTTCGCTTACGACGGGGCGACACTGGCGAGTATAGGTGGTTCCTGACGGTCGCCGTTCCTCTCCGGCGTTCCGATGGTGGGATCGACCAGTGGATCGGTTCGATGGCCGATGTTCACGATCAACGAATGGCTGGCGAGGTTGTGCGCGAGAGCGAGGAGAAGTTCCGTCAACTCGCGGAATCGATCCCCCAACTCGCCTGGATGACCGACGCGGACGGGTACATCTTCTGGTACAACCAGCGCTGGTATGACTACACCGGGACCACCTACCAGGAAATGAAGGGTTGGGGTTGGCAAGCTGTTCAAGATCCCGCCGAACTGCCGCGAGTACTGGTCAAGTTCCAGGAGCACATCAAGAACGGAGAAATATGGGAGGACACATTCCCACTCCGCAGGCACGATGGTGCCATGCGCTGGCACTTGAGCCGTGCCCGCCCAATTCGAGATGATTCGGGTCGCGTAGTCCGATGGTTCGGGACTAATACCGACATTACCGAGCAGCGAGAACTCGAACAGAAACTCCGGGCAGGTGAAGAACGGTTTCGGACGCTCACTGAGGCGGTACCGCAGATGGTGTGGACGACCAATCCGAAGGGTGAGATCACGTTTTTAAACCGTCGGTGGGAGGAATACACGAGTCTGCGGCTCGATCAAATGTCGGACGATCCCACCCCAGAAAATTGGGGTGGTATGGTTCACCCGGACGACGAAGAGCAAGTCCGCAGCAAATGGCAACTCGCGGTCGCTCATCAGCCCGAGCGATTTACCGACGAGTTCCGACTCAAGCGGGCCAGTGACGGTGCCTATCGGTGGATGCTCTCGACGGCAGTTCCACTCCACGATTCCGAAGGGAAACTAACGGAGTGGGTCGGCAGCATCATCGATATTGAAGATCAGAAGCGGCAAGCCGAGAACCTCGAGCGCATGGTGCGTGAACGGACTGCGGCGCTCGTGGATGAGATCGACGAACGCAGACGAATCGAGGAGCGAGTTCGAGCCGTTGCGGCCGAACTGGCTCGTAGCAATTCGGAACTCGAACAGTTCGCATATGTTGCAAGCCATGACCTCCAGGAACCACTCCGGAAGATTCAGGCGTTCGGCGACCGACTCAAGACCAAGTTCCGCGAGCAACTTCCCGATGGCGGCAAGGATTACGTGGACCGCATGTTGTCATCCGCTGGGCGCATGCGTCAACTGATCGACGATCTGCTGAGTTTCTCCCGCGTGACCACACAATCTCGCGCATTTGTCCACCTCGACGTGGGGAACGTGGTTCATGAAGTGCTCTCCGATCTTAGCGTGCGTATCGAGCAGACGGGCTGCCATGTTGAGGTTGGAGTATTGCCCGAGATTGATGGCGATCCCACACAGATGCGGCAGTTGTTCCAGAACCTGATTGCCAATGCCATCAAGTTCCAGAGGCCAGGTGTGCCCCCGATCGTCGAGTTGCGAGGAGAACTGGTGAACCAACCCGGCATCGAGCCGAATAGTGCTCCGATTCCCAGTTGTCGATTCACGGTGCGAGATAACGGAATTGGCTTTGACACGAAATACTTGGATCGCATTTTTCAGGTTTTCCAACGGCTTCACGGTCGTGAAGAGTACGAAGGAACTGGAGTTGGGCTCGCGATTTGCCGTAAGATTGCTGAACGACACGGCGGCACAATCACTGCCGAGAGTCGCATGGGGGAAGGATCCACATTCATTGTCATCCTTCCTGTTCACCAGAGTACAACTCCGCCAGTTGAGAACGGCGGATGATGGGCAGAGAGGACCAAGTTGCTTATGTCGGAAGTTCACAAGAAGCCCGTAACCATCCTGATGGCAGACGACGACGCGGATGACCGCGAGTTGACCCGCGAGGCGTTCGAGGAGAACCATCTCGCGAATGACCTCAGATTCGTCGAGGATGGTGAGGAACTGCTTGATTACCTGAACCACCGCGGGAAGTACGCCAATCCTGGTTCCGCCCCGTGGCCGGGGATTATTCTGCTCGATCTCAACATGCCCCGGAAAGATGGCCGCGAGGCGCTTCAAGAACTCAAGAAAGATCCCAAGTTCCGCGGTATCCGTGTGGTCATCATGACCACATCCAAGGCTGAAGAAGACGTGATCCGCAGTTATAACTTGTCGGCCGCGTCGTACATCACCAAGCCAGTCACCTTCGAGCGACTGGTGGAGGTTGTGCGAACGCTGGGCAAGTACTGGCTGGAGATCGTGGAGTTGCCGCCTGATGGAAACGAACCCTCCCACGCCTGATTGTGAATGCCCTGATGCCCCTCCACAACTCGGAGTAGGTCTGACGGGGAACGTTCACAACAAAGTGTCTGTCCTGCTCATCGACGACGACGAGGATGATTACTTCCTGACGAGCGAACTCATCGCTGATATCCACGGCGAGAGATTCACTCTCGACTGGGCCTCGACCTACGAGGCTGGCGTGGCTGCCATCTGTGGTCACACACACGATCTTTACTTGCTCGACTACCGACTTGGTGCCAAGACGGGCATCGACTTGCTTCGTGAAGTCCATGAGCACGGTTGCTCAGGACCGGTCATCCTGCTGACTGGCCAGGGGCAGGGCCGGACCGATCTTGAAGCTCTCAACGCTGGTGCCGACGATTACCTGGAGAAGGCGGGGCTGACCTCGGCCATGCTCGAACGCGCGATGAGATATGCTTTGGTTCAGCACAGGGCCGCAACAGAACTGGAACGCAAGGTCAACGCGCGAACCGAGGAGTTGGCGAGAGTTAACGAAGCTCTGCGTGACGCGAGCAGGCGAAAGGATGAGTTTCTCTCGACACTCGGTCATGAACTGCGCAATCCACTTGCCCCGATCCTCAACGGGCTCGAAATCATGCGGTTGGCGGCGGACAATCCCGCGATCATCGCTCGACAACGGGACCGGTTGGAACGACAAGTGAACCAACTGACTCGCCTCGTCGAGGACTTACTCGATGTCTCACGAATAACCACCGGAAAACTCCGGCTGAATCACGAACCCATCACTCTCTCGGAGGTGATCGAAACAGCAATCGAGATTAGCCGGCCGAACATTGAGAAAGCGAATGTGGAGCTTGAGGTCACTTTGCCACCGGAATCCGTTCACCTGTCCGCCGATCGGGTTCGACTGACACAGGTGTTCTCAAACCTGTTGAACAACGCGGCGAAATATACCGAATCCGGTGGGCGCATCACCTTGCTCGGGTACGTGGAGAGCGGTCACGTGACGGTTCGAGTTCGCGATACGGGTGTTGGCATTCCCCCTGAACTTATTCCTCAAATCTTTGAGCTGTTCACGCAAGTGAACCAGACGCTGAACCGGTCGCAAGGTGGTCTTGGCGTCGGTTTAGCACTGGTGCGTAGGCTGGTCGAACTTCACAAGGGCACGGTTTCGGCGAGGAGTGAAGGACCGGGGACCGGGGCTGAATTCACAGTCGTCCTGCCGATCTCAGAGGTTGCGGATCCTCACTAACTTTGATTGAGTTGGGCAAATCACTTCTCACTTTCCGGCAACTGATTGCAACTCTTCTGGCATAAGTGTTGCTTTCCTCTCCGACGGTCTCACACGGTCACGGGAGGATGCTTCAATGTCCACCGACTGGCAACGATCAGTCGTTACGCTCACTTCGACCATAGTCACCGCTGTAGTGGTTTTGGTTCTGTACTTTGCTCGTTCGGTGTTCATTCCGATCACCCTGTCTATACTTCTCGCGTTCGTCTTGGTTCCGGTGGTCGCTCGCCTTCAACGGCGTGGTCTTGGGCGAACTCCGGCCGTGCTTCTCACATTGGGATTGGTCGTCTGCGGGACTTTGGGAGTAGGGACGCTCATCGCTCAACAGTTTTCCCGGCTGGCCGACACGTTGCCTGATCGAGCAGAGGCGATCAAGGGAAAACTCATTGTGGCGAAGACGTGGATCTCCGGAGACTCTACCAATCGGCTCGGTCACCTTGTCGATGAACTGACCGGGATTGTTGCTCCGAAACCGGAAGGGCAACAGACTGTTCTGGTTGAGCGAGCGTCCGGTTCGCTTGGTTCACAGTTCGATGGCTTCATCGGTCCTGCGACGGAAGTCCTCGGTCAAGCCGCGTTTGCTTTCGTGCTCACGGCCTACATGCTGTTGCGGCGAGAAGACCTTCGCAACCGGATGATTCGTCTCCTGGGAGAAGGCAAAGTCAGCACCACGACCAAAGCTGTGGATGAGGCATCAACACGAATCAGTCGGTATCTCTTCATGCAATTGCTTGTGAACACGGGGTTCGGGGCAGTCATCACGTTATCGTTGTTCCTGCTCGGTCTCGATTATGCATTGCTGTGGGGGTTCATCGGAACTCTCATGCGGTATATCCCCTATGTCGGAACCTGGATTGGGCTGATCCCTCCAGTGATGTTCTCGTTCGCCACGGCAACAGGATGGGGCGAACCGCTCGCGGTTCTGGTGATATTCTTGGTTCTTGAGGCCATCTGCAACAACATCTTCGAACCCTGGCTTTATGGCCAAAGCATGGGCTTGTCGGAGGTGGCGCAACTCGTGGCCGCGGCCTTCTGGGCATTTCTTTGGGGGCCGATGGGGTTGATCCTCTCTGGCCCGTTGACCACATGCCTCCTCGTTTTTGGGAAGAACGTCCGTCGGTTCGAGTTCCTCGATGTGTTGCTTGGCGATGAGCCTCCACTTGCCCCACACGTGGCGTTCTACCAGCGGCTCGCGGCACGCGACCAGGATGAGGCGGCGGAGGTGGCCATCAAGGTGGCCAAGGAATCCGGTCCGGATGTAGCATTCGAGACGGTTGTTATCCCCGCGTTGTGTATGGCCCGCCGCGAGGTTGATCAGGGTGACATGGATGCCACGGCACTCCGTTATGTCATTCGCGGTGTGCGTGAAGTAGCGACCGAGGTGTCCGACTTGCGGCCCCTGGCCTCGGAGCCGTACATCGGATCGCGCGTGCGACTTCTGGTCGTCCCGGCCCGAGATGAAGCCGAGCACGCAGCAGCAGACATTTTCGCGTCAACCCTCGATCACACGCAGTGGGACGTTCGAGTTCCCGGAGATGAGATGTTGGCTTCCGAGTTGATCGCCACCGTTGAGGAATTTCGTCCCACCGTGGTGGTGTTGCTCGCACTCGCGCCGGGTGGTCTCTCGCACTGCCGATATCTCGTGAACCGGCTCCGTGCGAAGTGCCCAACCGTGAAAGTTGTTGTGGGCCGATGGGGCAATCTTGACGGTGGGCAGTTACCTTCCGAAGCCTCCGAGGGAATCAAGGGTGTCGAGGGCATCGGCCGCACGTTCACAGAAACACAGAAGCGACTGGCAGACATGGCCCCAGTTCTTTCTGCACAGGCTGACAGGGCAACCAAAGACGAAATGTCCTCCGGGAAGCAACGACTTGTTGGCACGCAGAGTGCATAATCTTCACCCGGTGGCAGAGAACAACGCACTGACTCATCAACGGAGGACATCGTTATGGCCGATATCAAGAACCAAATCAAGGGTGGGATCGACAGCGCAGCCGATCGGGCCAAGAACCTGACCGATCGAGCCGCAGATGCCGCTGGTAACGCGAGGCAGGATGCTCCCGGTTTGGTGGACCGCGTCAAAGAGGGTGCCAATCACCTTCTGGACAACGCGGGCACTGTTGCCGGGCAAGCTCGCGAGAAGGTGGCTGAGTGGGCTGATGACGCGGGCGATACCGCGAAGCAAGCGGGGAAAAAAGTTCAGGAGTGGGCTGGTGACGCCTACGACGTCACGGCCGACAAGGTCGGTGACTTCGGCAAGGAAGTGACCAGCCTGATCCGGAAACATCCGCTGCCATCCCTGCTGATTGGGTTCGGCGTCGGACTTCTCCTTGGTCGGGCCGCACGAATGGTCTGATCGTCCCGGCTGGTTGCAGCAACAAGCATCACGGCCGTGAGGAGAAACCTCGCGGCCGTTATGCTTTCCGTGTGACTATCACATTTCGGACATTGTGAAGTGCCTCCCTAACCCTTGATCCCCAGCATTCTGTCAAGCGAATCTGCGGTTTGGTAGACGAGCGCTTCGGGGAAGTGCTGGTACGGGTGGAAGTACTCAAAGGTGAGGTAGCCCTTGTAACCGGTCTGGTCGAACGCTTCCAACACTGCCGGCCAGTTCGTCGTGCCATCGAGCAACGGCCGGAACGATTCCAGGGACACGTCTGTTCCCTTCTTGGTGAACTCCTTGAGGTGGACGTTCTTCGTCCGCACGCCAAGTTGCGGAATCCAGTGCTCGGGAAATTGATACATCATGATGTTTCCGGTATCGAAGTGTACTCGCACGCGGTCACTCTTGAACGAGTCCACGAAGTCGTTCATCTCGCCCGGCGTCATCAGGTAGCCATTGAAGAAGATGTTCTCAATGTTCAGATACACCTTTAGCCTCTCAGCAGCGGGGATCAGCGACTTGACGGCCTCGCGTGCTCGTTTATCACACACGTCATTCGGCACGGGTTCGTGATCGTTTCGCCACGGGATGTGTACCGCACCCGGGACCACCAGCACGTTTTCGGTCCCCAAATCTGCCGCGCACTCGGCGATCTTCCCTGCAAGTTCCAATCCGCGGGCACGCTTCGCAGGGTCATTGCTGGTCAGTGGAAATGGCCAGAACAGGAACGAGCACATTCCGCTGATGTTGATGCCGATTTTCTCGGCCATGCGGCGAATCGCGGCGAACTCCTTCGGGCCGCTTTTCGGCGAAAGGTCGCTGTCGAGGTCGTAGTTCAGTTCGATACCGTCGAATCCCGCGTCTTTGGCGAGGTGCATGCATTGTTCGAGCGACATCTTCTGTGGGTAGGGGAATGCCCAGAGATTGATCGACTTCTTGAAGGGGTACTTCTTGCGTGGCTTGTCGGCGACTTTCTGCTGAGCAGAGGCGGCCGAGACGCCGAACGCAGACGCACCAAACGCTGCGGAAGTGGCAAACAATTCGCGACGGTCGGGGTAGGGACCGGACATTGCGGAACCTCAGTAGAGGAAGGTTCCGCCATCATCCGCGATGTGTGTCGTGATGCAACCAGAACCTCACTCGATCCGCGTGAAGGCTCATTCATGGCCCAGGGAGTACGACGCGGAAGCTCGTATACGGACTCTTGAAGTCGCGGTATTGTGTGTGCGGTTCCTCGTTTTGCTTCTTCAGTTCCGAGAACGTCAGCCCTTTCGAGAATGTGAAGTTGTTTCCCCGTGTGATTCCTCGTTCACGCTCGCCTGGCATGGTTGGTAGAACGCCACTCGTCCACTCGCGGCCATTCCCTGCCATGTCACGCAGGTCGAACTGATTCACGTCGCTTCCCGAGTCTGGACCGTGAGTCGGGAGTGGTTTCGCATCCTTCAAGCCAACTCGCGGTCGCCCCCCCGGGCGTGTCACTTCGTCGCGGCCCACGTTCGCGTAGAGCCCTGCTGCGTAGTCCCACTGTTCGGGTGAAGGCAACTGGCCGCCGAGTTTCACCGCGAACGCCCTGGCTTCATCAGCGGTCACGTGCGTGACAGGAGCATGGAGACCATTCGCACTCGAAGCTGGCGTCGGGTCTGATCCGCCTGCACGATACAGTTCATTCCACACTTTCGATTCCAGAATGTAGAACGGCGAAATGGGGGGACCGTTTCCCCCGCCTGTGATCAACCGGAACCGGGCCGTCTCGCCACCCAGCTTCGACTCAACCCACTCAGGGACATGCCGTCCGCTCGCTAGTGTTACTTCCTTTGCCGCGGGTGCGGCCACTGTCCCCGGTGGAACCCAGAGGCCGACAACTTCAGGCACAAGTGGCGGCTTCACACCGGGGTCGGCGTTCTGCGATCCACCACCGGTATGCTTTCCACGGTCACCCAGGGCGCTCCACAGACCAAATCCGCCCAGGATCGCAAATGCGAGTACGCCCCCGCTGACTGCGGTGATCTGCCAGAAAGGTCGCGGCTTGATGACTTGCGTCTGGAAAGATTCGGTGGTAACCGTTGCTTTGGTGAGTCCCAGGTTGTTCGGGGCCATCATCGAATCGGGTTGCGTTGGAACCTGGGAAAAGTTGCTATCGCCACTGATCCCCGCAGTCGATGCACCGGCGGAACGTGGCACCCCTGCGAAGCCGTGGACGCTGTAAAGCGCCTCCACGAAGGCGCGACAGGATGGGTGGCGGTCTTCTGATTTCTGTGCGAGAGCCTTCAGGATCACCGCCCGCTCCTCTGGGCTAATGAAATCCGCGAACTCAAACGCACCCTCGCTGTGTGCGAGCAGCATTTGCTGGATGGGGCGCGGCTTCAGCGGGGGGGTGCCCTGTCGAAGTTCAGCATATGCGATGGCGAGGCTATACTGGTCGCTTGCCGGTCCGCCCTCGCGCCCCCAGACTTCAGGGGCCATGTAGGCAGGAGTGCCCGCGAATGTCCGCATGGGGGCCAGCACTTCCTCCTGATAGCGTGCCAGTCCAAAGTCCCCGACTTTTGCGTGACCGTGCAGGAGCAGGATGTTATCGGGCTTGATGTCCCTGTGGATCACATGCCGTGAGTGAAGGAAGTCGAGCCCCTCGGCGGCCTCCCACATGTATCCGAGAAGCTCCGCCGCCGGGACGCCTGCCTGACCGGCTTCTCGATAACGCCGAAGCTGATCTCGGAGAGTCCCGTCGGCCAGTTCCATTGCGACGTGGAGCCGGTTGTCCTTGACCCAAAAATCGTCCGTCGAAAGCAGGTACGGGTGCCGTAGGTTCTTGATCAGTTCCAGTGCTCGCCGTTCCCGGTGCGCGGCTTCGTGGTCTGCCGCCTGCATCAAGATTTTCACGGCCTTGTCGATGCCGCTCGACCGCTTCTGGGCAAGCCAGACCTCTCCGAACACCCCGCGACCGAGGATTTTCACGAAGTCGTATTCGCTCTCCGAACCGCCGGGCGAGTGGCTCTGCGCGAGCGCAGCGCCACCGTCGGCGCTCGCGATCGTTGAAACGATAGTGCCCGAGATGGTGGCCCCGCGGCCCGACTCGATCTCAGAGGAGATTCCCGGGTACTGAACCGGGAAGCGCATCCGGAACGACTCGGGATCGGGGTGTTCGCCGGACTTGATGCGGGCGCGGTGTTCCTCGAGGATCACCGCCGTGGGGATTCGTTCCGCCGGCCCAAACTCGGGGAACCGGGCGATGTACTCTTCAATCTTCGGGCGTTCCCCGCGTCCCCACCTGTAACTCAAGTCGATGATGACCAGTTCCGTCAGCACCGCGAGACGAGTATTTGCGGGCAAACCTGAGAGGAACTGCTCCCAATCCGCGATGCCACTGCGGACGAGTGCGGCATGGAACTCGTCGGCTCGGGCCGACAGTTGTGCGCGATCTTCTTCCGAGAGAATGGGGCTGCCCATGGCTTATCGTCGTCCGAGGGTGATGCACGTTCGGTTGATTCTACCCCGCCGGTCAGGACATGGCACACGTCCTGTATCGGACAAACAAGAGGAAGTCCCAATTTGACCCGACAAGAATGCGCAGCTATCGTGGAGCATAGCGAGAGCGATTTTCCTTACTTCTTACTCCCACGCAAGTTCCATGTCACACAACTTGATTGACGACCGGGAACTGATCGCCGCGTACAAGGCGGGGAGTGAGTCTTCCGCTCGCGAATTGTTCGACCGCTACTGCGAAAAGCTGATGCGAACGGCCCGCCGGATGATCGGGCACCGAATGGTGAGCCGGATTGACCCCGAGGACGCGGTTCAATCAGCGTTCCGCACGTTCTTTTCCCGCGTGAAGAGCGACCAATTCACCTTTGAAGGCGAGAGTGCCGAGTTCCGAATCCTCGTGCGACTGACAGTGAACAAGACACTTCGCCAGATCGCCCACCACAGAGCCGCGAAGCGGAACCCCAACCGGGAAATACCACAGGGTGAGCCGGACCACAGCGTGATCGACCAACTCACCGCTGAGGAACCGCTGCCAGATGTTCAGTTGGCGTTGATTGAGGAGTTTGAACACTTCCTGTCGCTGCTCTCGGCGTTCGATCGGCGCGTACTCGAGCTCAAGTTTGAGGGGTATACGACGACGGAAATCGTCGAGAAACTCCGGGTCGAGCTTCCGCCGCTCGAAGCCAGGAAGGTGTACGACCGGAAGGTCCGCCGCGTGATCGAGCGTGCCGCCGCGCTCGCCGAAGGCCGCGCTACAGCCGAAGCTGAAGAGTAAGGCCGAACGAATCGCGATGAGACAGGCGGTTCCGCCTGCCCCACCAAACCGCACAACTCGAATATCCGTTGCAGTCGCACTCACCCCTTCAAGGCTTCGTCGTGCTTCAGGCCGCTTGGCGGCAGGTCGGCCTTGCGGCAGTTGGCCAAGGCCGCCTTTGCACCCGCGAACTGATCGGCGTCGTTGTCCTCCCACTCGATCGACACAGCACCATCGAAGCCGACGCGGTTCAACTCGATGAAGATGTCTTCCAGTGAGTTCGCGTCGCGGGCCGTGCCGGCCGTCACAAAGTTCCAGCCGTTCGTCCAGTGACCCATTGGTCGGTGCCCGCCGAGGCGACCGGCGCGGCAGTGTTCACGCGAAACCCACACGCCCTTGACGTGAGCACAGTGGATGTACTCCGGGTACTCGCGGATGAAGTCGATCACCGAGACGTTCTGCCATTCCATGTGCGAGCCGTCGAGGTTGAAGCCCACGACGTCGGAACCGAATCCGTTCTTGCCGAGGAAGCGGATGTAATCGCCGGCGCTCTCGATGTCGCCCATCGCCCGCTCGCTGGGGTGGCATTCCAGGTCGAAGGTCACGCCTTGCTTCTTGCACTCCTTCCAGAAGTTTCCGAACCGCTCGACCAGCAATTCCAACGAGACCTGCCGCACATCCGGGATGGGGTAGCCTTCCATTTCACCCGGCAACGGCGGGAACAGGAACCAGTGGCTCCAGCAGTTCGCGGGGCTGCCGACGAAGCCGGGGAGGGCGACTTTCCGGCCCTGAAGCCGGGACAACGCCCCGGCGTAGCGCGCACACGCCAGCATGTCGCGTTCCGCTTCCTGATGGATCAACTTGGCGACTTCGGGTGGAACGTAGTACGGGTCGGTTCGCGGCGGGTTGTTGCCGGAGGCACGCCACGCTTTGTACGCGGGCCGTGCCTGACCCTTGCCCGAGCAGAAGTTGAGGGTCTTCGCGCTCGGCTCGTCGCCGAGCACTTGCCCTTGAAGGTGCGTGGCGACGGTGAAGATTTCCAGGCCGTGGGCCTTCGCCATGTTCACCCGTTCGGTGGCGTAGGCGGTTGCGCCCGCATCTGTGTCGCACTGACGCAGGTCGAGTTCCCAGGAGGCTTCTTCCCAGCCGTCGAACCCGCTCTCGGCAATGAACTTGACCCACTTCGCTTCGGGCACGCCGCCGAACTGCCCGCGAACGAGGCCGATCTGGTGGTAACTTCCCTTGCCCGACTTGTGCTGTTCCGTCTGCTTGAAGCCCATGAGGAGAGTCTCCAGGTAAGTGACGCGACCTGAAAGGGGGACGCGCAATAATCGACAATTCGATTACCGCAGACTGTACGGTTCGCGGAAACGACGGGCAAGCACTCGTTTGTCGGAGTAATCTGTCTGGGTCGGAATTCAGCAGAGCGGAGAGGACTGGCATGACTGCGGAGCGTGTGCTGTTCCGGTTGGTGCAGGTGAACGCGGGGATTCTGCTTCTCGCGCTGCCGTGTGCGTTGTTGCCTTTCGCGTGGATGGACGCAGTTCACCGCGACATGCTCGGAATGGGTGAACTCGCCAACGTGGCGATCACGAGGTACATGGCACGGTCGCTGTCCCTCGTTTACGGCATGCACGGGGTTCTGTTGTGGGCTGTCACGCGGAACTGGGAGCGATATCGAGATGCGGTGCCGTTCCTGGCACGGTTGCACATCGCGCTGGGGGCTGCGTTATTCGCGGTCGATCTGGATGCGGGCTTGCCGTGGTGGTGGGTAGCGAGCGAGGGGCCGGGCCTCATTGGCTACGGATTGCTCGTGCTGGCCGTGAATCGGCGTGCGAGAGCATCGGTCGCCGGGTAACTTCATGCTGCCCGCTTTGTCGATTCGGTCGCTCGCGGGGTGCGGTCCCACGTCGTCGGTTGGCGTCGGAACAATCCAGCGAACGTCACCCAGCCGAGCCGCACCACAATTCCCGGTGACTTCAGCAAGAGCCCGAATCGTCGCTGAGTGAACCCGACTGCCGCTGCTGCCCGGAGGTAAACCCACGCGGTGAGCAGCAGCAAAGTTGCCGGCCACCACACGAACCCGCACGCGAAACCGACACTGGCAGCCATCGCGATGAGACACAGCCCCAGCGGCTTGCTGGCGAGCACCCCTGCGGCTCGCCAGCGCCGCCGTTGGCGGCCGAGATCGGCCCAGTTCGCGGGCGAATCGCTGCTCACCTTGGCATCGCGACAGTGCTGCACCCGCACCCCAGCCCGGCGCAATCGTTGTGAATACTCGGCATCTTCGACCAGCCCGAACGCGGTCCACGGCACTCGCTCCAGCACGGAACGCCGAAAGGCCATGCCTGTTCCCCGAAGCGGAACCGATCGGCCAAGCCGATGCATTCCTGCAGCCATTACTTCGTCGATCGCCGAGCCGACCGCAGCAACGTAGCCGGTCGGTCCGTCGTCGGGGTTGCACGCTCGCACCGCGCACTGAACCGCATCCGCACCCGTCACGAACGCGGCGTCGAGTGCCCGTAGGGCACTCGGATTCAACTGGCAGTCGGCATCGAGGATGAGCACGACATCAGGCATGTCGGCGAGGATTTGTTCGAGCCCGAAGGCCAGGGCGTAACCCTTCCCACGCTTTGAGGCATCGCGTCGCACGAGGCAGCGGATGCCGAAATCCCAGGGTACGCGGGCCGTGTCGTCGGTGCAGTTGTCGGCGACGACGCAGACACGGACGAGGTTCGCGGGGTAATCCAGTTCCATCACGCTTTGCAACGTGGCGGGTAAGCCCGATTCTTCGTTATGGGCGGGAATGAGGATTGCGAAGGTGTGCGACGGTGCGGTCGGCAACATCACCCGTTGCGGGATCAACCCGACGAGCGTCGGCACGAGGTAGCCCAGGTACACCGCCGTCGCGAGGACGAGGAGCACCAGAGCCGCGCTGGTTGCGACCATATTGCACGAGTGATAAAAGGACGTTACCACCCGCATAGCGACGGTCGAAAGTTGCCGCAATCCCAGAACTACGACATTTCTGTTCCGGCTACAATGACGCGGCACGCCCCTCTCACCTGGAGCCCGCCATGCGACTTCTGCTCATTTCCTTCGGAGTCCTCGCCGTGACGACTGCCGCACTCCCCGCCGACTTTCCGCCCCTCGATAAACTCCCCGCATCAGCCGACATGCCAAGCCCCGTCGTCATGCTCGATGGAACCAAGGTGACAACCAAGGCGGACTGGGAAGCGAAACGCCGGCCGCAGTTGAAAGAGCTGTTTCAGCACTACATGTACGGCAAGTATCCCGCGAAACCTGAGAAGGTCACGGGCAAGGTGCTGTTCGAGGACGCCAAGGCGTTCGGAGGGAAGGGGACTCTCCGCGAGGTCGAGATCACGTTCGGCCCACCCGAGTGGCCCAAGATCTACCTGCTCATCGCCACACCGAATGGGAAGACGCCGGCCGCGTGCTTCGTCGGGCCGAATTTCCAGGGGAATCACTGCCTGGTGGCTGATGAACGGGTGCGGATCACGCCTGAGTGGTGCTATCCGAACACCCCCGGCGTGAAGGCGAACAAGGCCTCCGCCGAGGGCCGGGGAAAGGTGCTGGACGTGTGGCCGTTCGAGCAGGCGCTCGACAAGGGTTACGCCGTGGCCACGTTCTACAGTGGCGACATTCAACCCGACCGGCCGAACGTAATTGAGGGGATGCGGAAGGCGCTAGGGTTCACGGAAGGGAAGAACAACCCCGACGACACCGCAACGGTGATGTCCTGGGCGTGGGGCGTTCATCGCGCGGTCGATTACCTCGTGACGGATCCCAGCGTTGATCCGAAGCGGATTGCCGTCGTTGGCCACTCGCGGCTTGGCAAGACGGCACTGCTCGCTGGTGCGTTCGACGATCGAATCGCGCTCGTGATTCCCCACCAGTCGGGGTGTGGCGGTGCTGGCCCGAGCCGATTGAAGACCGACAAGGCCGAGTCGGTCGCACGCATCACCAAGGCGTTCCCGCACTGGTTCTGCGGCAACTTCACCGCTTTCGGACCGGACACCTCGAAGTTGCCGTTCGACCAGAACGACCTCGTGGCGATCTGTGCCCCGCGCCCCGTGCTGATGACGAACGCAGAGGAAGACCTGTGGGCGAACCCCAGCGGTCAGTTCGAAGTGCTGAAGGCGGCCGCGCCCGCTTACGAGCTTTACGAGCTTGCAAAGCCTGTTGTCGCGGACAAGATGCCCGAGAGCGGCAAGCTCGCGAGCGAACGGCTCGGCTACTTCATTCGCGCGGGAAAGCACTCGATGACGCCCGACGACTGGAAGGTCTACATGGAGTTCGCCGACAAGTGGCTGAAGTGATCCGCCAGCAACGGCGATCCCCTCAGGCCATATAACGACACGAGTGCCCTGCCGCGGATGCGGGGCCTCGTTCGTTTCCGAGATCACACAACTGGCGGCTATGCGAATTCTCGTTATCGGCGGTGCCGGCTACATCGGCAGTCACACGGTCAAGCAACTCCTGACTCGCGGTCACGACGTGACGGTGTTTGATAACCTGTCCCTCGGCCACCGTCGCGCTGTGCCTGCGGAACGCCTTGTGGTCGGCGATCTGCGAGATATCGACCACATCGATCAACTCATGGTGACCAGTCGGATCGAGGCCGTCATTCACTTCGCTGCGCTGGCGAACGTCGGTGAATCGGTGAAGGAACCGGCCCGGTACTACACGAACAACCTCATCTACTCGCTAAACTTGCTCGACCGTTGCCGACGGAACGGGATCGGCAAGTTCGTGTTCTCCAGCACGTGTGCCGTGTACGGAACGCCGGCCGTTGTGCCGATCGTCGAGAGCGAGAAGAAAAGCCCCATCAACGCCTACGGGAACACCAAACTCGCCTTCGAGATGGCACTGGCCGACTACGCCGCGGCTTACCCGTTTGGATACGCCGCGTTGCGGTACTTCAACGCTGCCGGCGCGGCTGCAGATGCCACCATCGGTGAGCACCACGAACCAGAATCGCACTTGATTCCGATTGTGATCCAGGCGGCAATGGGGAAGCGCCCGCACGTCGAGATCTTCGGCAACGACTACCCCACCCCGGATGGCACATGCGTGCGGGATTACATTCACGTGGACGACCTCGCGGCTGCGCACATCCTGGCGCTCGACAAGATCACGCCGAAGTCCGGGCAGGTCTACAACGTCGGCATTGGCCGCGGGTACAGCGTTCGCGATGTAATCCGCACCGTCGAAGAGGTGACGGGGAGTAAAGTCCCCGTGAAGGAAGCGCCGCGACGCGTCGGCGACCCCGCGGAGTTAATCGCGAACCCGGACAAGATCAAGCGCGAACTCGGCTGGTCGGCCAAGTACGCGGACCTGCGGTCGATCGTCGAAACCGCGTGGAACTGGCACAAGAGCCATCCCAACGGCTATGGTGAGTGACCGGGTTGGTATCTCCCTGTCCGGTGTCGCATTCATGGCGACACCGTCGCACACGTCATTTCCGTCATCCCCCGCAAAATCGACTCAAGTTGCCCAACTCTTTCTGCCGATGTTCCTGATGGGGGAACGTTTCGCGACGGCTGAGCGGAAGAGGGGGGCTGCCACCATGAGCGACTCACGAGGTCTGCTCGATCGCATCACTGCGTTCCGGCAACGGCTGGAGTCCGCGCCGTACATGATCCCGGACCTCATCCCGGCTGATCCCGGGGCGGACCGCACGATCATCAACGAATCCGAGGCGTTCCGCGTTCGGCTGCAACAGATCGTCGGAGCCCCGAACGTCGCAGAGGGTCCGCCCGCACCGCAGTTTACCGACCGTGCTCGCCGTCTGCTGGCAGCCGCGAAGAGCCTGCTCGATCGCCAGCGTGCTTTCACCAGCGACCCACTCTACGCAGCGCTCGCGGCCGACGCAGCGAACCCAGATCCCCTGGTCGCGTACCACTCGGAAACGGTCGCGGTCACAGAATCGGCTCTCCGGCTTGCCCAGTCGTTCCCAGACTCGCCGTCTCTCCAGTTGAAGCAGTGTACCGGGCTTGACGGCCTGCTGGGTGTTGTGCAGGAACGGCTCGCGGTTCAGGAGCGTGCCCTGGCACGCCGGAAGTACGATGCCGAACGGATCGACCGGCTCGCGGCTGTCTACACCGCGATGGCGACTGGGGCACCCGTCAGCTTGCAGGCTGTGGCGGCGCAGGCCGAAGAACTGCTGGAAGAAGCCCGGAAGTCGATGCCGATGCGGTTCGTTTACGCGCCGGCTGACTCCGTCGCAGCTCACCATGGGGCAGTGGCCTTTCCTGCTCCCGTGCGGTTTCTCGCGGCCCATGCCGTGAATGTCGCTCAGGTCGTCGCTCGGCTCGTGCCTGCCGACCCGGAGTGGGCTGCCCGGCCGTTGCTGGCGGTCGTTGCGGCATTGCTCGTGGATTGCGGCATGACCACGGTGCCCGCAGCAGTGATCGCGAAAACCGGCCCCTTGCTGCCAGAAGAACGCCGATTGATCGACACTCACACGCAGATGAGCGCCGAGATGATCCTCCGCTGCTTCCCGGAGATTGCACCGCTGGCGGCGGCGGTTGCGGCGCATCACGAACGGTCCGATGGCACCGGTTACCCGAACGGGCTCAAGGGGACGACCGCGCCGTCACTCGGGCGGTTGCTCGCGGTGGCAGACGTGTATGCTGCACTGAGTTCGCCTCGGTCGCATCGGATTGCCCGCGACGGACGAGCCGCGCTCACCGAAACGCTGTTGATGGCGGAACACGGCCAACTCGACCGCACGTATGCCGGCCTGCTGATTCGCCTCTCGTTCTACCCGGTGGGCACGGTGATCGAGATGACGGATGGCCGGGTTGGCGTTGTCGCGGCGAACCACCCGAACCCGGCCGATCCTCGCACGCCGGGGCGACCCGTGATTGCCGTGCTCGCGGACGCACACGGGGTGCTGCTGCCCCACCCCGAGCACATCGACCTCGCGACAGTAGACCGTGGCGGAATCCTTCGCGCGTTGCCGCAAGACCGTCGCCGGCAGTTGCTGGGGGCACGCTATCCCGATCTCTGTTGATGGGTCGAAAGTCGTAAAGTCCAGGGACTCAGGTTTCCGACACTACGACTTTCGACTTCTGGGCCGACCATGAGCGGATACCTCAACGCCACCCGTCACCCCTGGTCGTGCTTTCTGTTCCTCGTGCCGCTCCTGGCGGTGTATGAGGGCGGGGTGCTCTGGTTTGGCGGCGATCAGGCCGATCGGATGCGGAACGGTGCCGACGCCTGGCTTCGCTGGGGGCTTGAACGCTTCGGTGCAGGGCAGGTTCTCGCGGCACCTGCGGTGGTCATCACGGTTATGCTGATCTGGAGTTGGTGGCGCTGGGCCGATCGCCCGACCGATCTCGTGACGACGATCTTCGGGATGGCGTTTGAAAGCTGCATCTTCGCGGTGGGGCTCTGGCAGTTCAGCCGAAACTTCGGCCCGATCCTGGATGGCCTTGGGGTGCATCTTCAAATCAGCACACAGGCCACGCCGATGGCCAAGATCCTCACTTTCATCGGGGCGGGGATTTACGAAGAAGTGTTGTTCCGTCTGGCGTTGTTCAGTGGTCTTCTCGCGACTCTGCGTGTGCTGCAAATCCCGAACGTCCCCGCACTCCTACTTGCCACGGCAGCCGCGGCACTGGCCTTTGCCGCGGCTCACCACATTGGCCCGTATGGCGAGCCAATGCGTGCGGATTACTTCGTGTTCCGTACCAGCGCCGGGCTGTACTTCACGCTACTATTCGTCTTTCGCGGGTTCGGAATCGCGGTTGGCGCTCACGCCGGGTACGACGTGCTTGTCGGCGTGAGCGTGGGCTGATCCCGTGTAGTCATTAACAAATCACGGGAGTTTCGCTTTGGGGAATGGGAAGTTAGGAGGCAGTTGAACCCCGCCTGCCGGCGATTGCCCAACGAGGCCCAGCAACAACCGATCCCGCAATTTATCCACTTCACGACCAAAATCGCTCTCAGCGACCGGTTGACCGATTTCTTCCGAGTAAATCGCGACCGGGGCGGCTTCCAGATCGGTCCGAACCTCGACCTTCGCTTTCAGACGATACATTTCCTTCTTCCCCTGGGCAGGGACGAACTCGTAGGTGATCTCGAAGTGCGCGTGCGTCGCATCATCGGGCTTGAACGCGAACTCAATCAACTGAATACCGACCGGGGTGCGTGGCACTATGAACTGAATGCCGTCTCGGGGCTGAACACCCGGCATGATCTGGGCGAGTTTCCCCATGATCCCGCCCACAGCTTCGTAGTATTCGGGGTCTTTCGCGTCGGCGTGGGCCTTCCTTCCTTCAACCTTCCCCACAAGTTCGTCGCGGAGTTTCTCGACTCGTTTCTCCGCACCTGTCTTCGGTCCCGTCCCGCCCTCGGAGACCGTCAGCGAGACAACAGGACGAATCGTCTCCTTCAGCGAATCCATGATCTTGACCATGCCTTTGCGCAACTCGGGATCGCCCGGAGGTTGCTGTTTGAGCATGTCCATGGCCCGGTTGTATTCCTGGCCAAGTCGTGCCTTGACCTGTTCTCGGTGCCGCGTGTTGTTCTTTTCGTCGAGTAGATACATCTGCAGGAACCACGGTTCGCAGTTCTCGGTGATGACCGCAGAGAAAATGGCGTCGTCGTGGATCGGCGGGTTGATCGCCAGGCTCATTGCGAAGTAAGTTCCGATACCCGCGACGAGCAGGAACACATACGGCATGAACGACGGCGCAGCACGGCCTTCGCGTTTGGGTTCCTCGGGGATTTCCTCGTACGCCATGTCGATCAACTTCAGGTTGATGTTCCCTTCCGCGTCCTTGGGCTCGGAATCGTTCTCGGCCACGTAGCGGGCCAGCGCGCCGAGGGCAGCAGGGGGAAGGCTGGCTCGATCACCGCCTTCGGAGCCGCGTGCCCACGCCAGGTAGTTCAGGAATACCACCATCTGCTCGGCGCGGAGTTCGTTGTTTACCGTGATGGCGATAGGTGGCCCTGCGCTACGCAACCCACGGACCACACTGTTCTGGTAGGTGCCATTGTTGTAACTGTGTGTGAAGTTCGCCTCGGCTACGTCGTTGATCGGGGTGACGGTGATCTGCTCGCGGTAGGCTTCGTACAGGTGCAACGGATCAATGTAGGCCCAATGCCCGGCCATCGTCTTGCTTCCCCGGCTCGCGGATCGCCGCGCGGCAAAGATCAGCCAGCCGCCGAGGAGGATACCGGCCGTTTGGAGCAACGCCACGCGGCCAGGGTCCTGGTAAATCACATCGAACATGGTGGTGAGCGTCGCCAGTAGCGTGGCGATAATCACCACGACCCCGGTGCCGCAACCACACCCGGCCATCGTGGAGGATGTTAGGGCGAACACGCCCGGCGCGCCCGCACCGCCCGAATCCCGGACTTCGGTGAGGTATGTGCGGGTGGGTGCGTCCAGTTCCTCGAACACAAACGTCTGTGACATGGAGCGAAACCCTCGTTTCGAGTCAGATTTAACCCACCATCGTGTGCGGTACGAAGCGGCTTGTGTTCCGGGTGACGAGCGAGTCGTCTTCGCGGATGCCAAGCCCACAGGCCACGCCATCGACCACCCAACTCCCGAGCACGGGGTAGCGGCCGTCGTGCGGCTTCATCTCTTTGGCCAGCGCCTGGTAAACGTAAGGCGGGCTGGCGTACGGGCCGTCGGTTTCGAACGAGAGTTGCCCGTCGATCACGACCTGAATGTTGGCCCCTTCGCGGGCGTGGATCGGCTTGCGGACGTAGCTGCCGGTGGACAGCGGGTCGAACGATGCGGGTAGCAAGAACGGGCTCTCCGGATGCCGCTCATAGAGCAGGGGGAGGATGCTCTTGCAACTCAGGATCGCCTTCCACGCTGGTTCCACCCAGCGGGTCGATGACTTGCCGATGTTCGGCCCGAACTCCTCGCGGAAGATCCACTCCCACGGGTAGAGCTTGAAGCAGCGATGGATGGGGAACCCCGTGTTATCCACGAACACCTTGCGGACGCGATCCCAGCCGATGTCAGAGATGTCGATGAAGGACGTTTTGAATCCCGCCTGAATCGCCGTGTCCCGCATGTACTCGGCGGTGATGTAATCTTCGGGGCTGTCGGTCTTGGTCATCGCGGCGAAGTGGATGGGGCCGCCGTCTTTCTCGCGCAGTTTCTTCCAGGCGTCGATGAGCCGTTCGTGGATGCTGTTGTACTGGTCGCCGCGCTCGTCCACGTCCTTGAGCCAGAACCACTGCGCGACCGCGGCCTCGACCAATCCCGTTGGTGTGTCGGCGTTGTATTCGAGCAATCGCGGTGCGCCGACGCCATCGAACGCGAGGTCGAATCGGCCGTAGATCGAAGGCTGTTTTTCTTCCCAAGAGCGGACGATGAGGTCTTCGTATTCGCTTGGAATGAGGAACAGGCCGAACATCCGATCGCGGATGACCTCATCCACGAGCTCCATGCACATGTCGTGCAGAGCCTGGGTGGCTTGTTCGATGGTGTCGATTTCGTAGTTCGTGAACTGATAGCAAGCAGATTCGTCCCAGTAGGGTTCGCCGCGAAGTGTGTGGTAGTAGAGGCCATATTCCTCGACGCGCTTCTGCCAGCCGATTCGAGGGTCGATGCTGACTCGGCGCACGGTCTGCCCCTCCGGGGCGAAGTGGTAAACGAAAAAGGTAAAAAGTAAGAGACAGAGCACCGAGTGCTGCCGTCTTCCTTTACTTTCTACCTTTTCAAATTTGAATTCCCGAAGGTCGGGTCAGCCGCCACCGCCCGAAACGCGACCGCCGATCGAGCCGAGGCCGCCTTTGGAGACGCTCGCGAAGGCAGCCGAGCGGCTGCCGCTCACGGTGCCGCTTCCACCGCCATAGTGGCCGATGAAAATGAGGTGGCTGCCGCCGGTGCGGGAACCGGTTCGTCGGGCGGCCTGTTCGTCGGCCCGCTTTTCAAAGTCGGGTTCGGGCCAGGCGAAGTAGCCAGCCGTCAAGAGGCCGGTACCAAGCAAAACGAGCGAAAACTCACGCGACATGCGGGTCATGGCACCCTCTTCACACTTCTACCCACGTGGAAACGCGGGGGTCTTACGAATGTATTCGTTCTATTCGCACTCCATCTTTACCACGCGGGAAACGATTTGGGTAGTCATTTTCTTCGCTTGCGATCGTTTCGTTTAGCCGCAGGCCCAACGGGCCGCGTCTCCGTGCGGCCGTTGGGCCTGTGGCTAAACACATTTCACCCCCGCAGCATAATCGAAACGTATTTCGTCTCCAGATAGGCTTCTAGGCCTTCGTGGGCGAGCTCGCGGCCAATCCCCGATTCCTTCATGCCACCGAAAGGGCACTGCGGAGTCGCGGGTACCGGGTCATTCAAACCGATGATGCCGGCTTCCAGGCCTTCGGCCATTTTCCACGCCACGCTCAGGTCGTTCGTGAAGACGTATGCCGCGAGGCCGTACTTGGTGTTGTTCGCCGCCGCGATCACGTCGTCGATCTTCGAGAAGTCCAGCACGGGCATCACGGGTGCGAATGGCTCCTCTGTGAGAATGTTCGCGTCTTGTGTCAGCCCGGAAAGAATCGTTGGCTCGAAGAAGTAACCCTTCTCGAACTTGGTGGAACGCTTGCCACCCGTGACACACTTGGCACCCTTGCCGGTCGCGTCGTTGATCAGAGCGAGAGTGTTATCCATCGCCTTCTTCTCGAACATCGGACCAACCGCAACGCCCTCATCGAGCCCATTACCGAGCTTCAACTTTTCGGCTTCGGCGACCGCCACTTCCATGAACCGCTTGTGGACGTCCTTGTGGACGAAGAACCGGCTTGGGCTGATGCACACCTGCCCGTTGTTGCGGAACTTGCCGATCACCGCGGCCTTGGCCACCACTTCAGGGTCGGCATCGGGGAACACGATGAACGGGGCGTGCCCGCCGAGTTCGAGGCTCAATCGCTTCACCTGATCGGCCGCTTGTCGCATGAGGCGTTTGCCAACTTCGGTCGAACCCGTGAAGCTGATCTTCCGCACGACAGGATTGCTCATGAACTCGTCGGAGATCTCAGATGCGGAGCCGATGACAAGGTTCGCGACTCCCTTCGGCAACCCCGCGTCGATGAGGCACTCGAATACGCCGATCAGGCACAATGGCGTCTGACTTGCGGGCTTGCAGACGATGGTGCAACCGGCCGCGAGTGCCGGTGCGATCTTGCGGACCTGCAGTGTGATGGGGAAGTTCCACGGCCCGATAGCCCCGACGACGCCAACAGGGTGCTTGATGATGAGGTGTCGCTTGGCGGGGTTCGACGGGGGAATCACCTGTCCGTAGGCACGCTTGCCTTCTTCCGCGAACCACTCGAATGTGTCGGCGGAGTGGAGCACTTCGGCCTTGGATTCGACGATGGTTTTGCCTTGCTCCATCGTCATAGTCTTGGCGATGGCGTCGGCACGCTCACGCATCAGATCGGCGGTCTTCTTCAGCACCTTGGCGCGATCGTAGGCGGTGAGCTTCATCCAAGATTTCATCGCTTCTGCTGCAGCCGCGATGGCTCGGGCACAATCGGCTCGCCCGCCGAAACTGACCTCGGCAATGGTTTCTTCGGTGGCCGGGTTGGTGACGGCGAGTTTCTTCCCGGACGCGGCCTCGCACCAGGCACCATCAATGTAAAGCTGACGATTCTTGACGGGCGGCGCTGCGGTAGCGGACATGGTGTGAACCTCCGGGTGCTGATGACTGTTCTTGGCGAGCGGGGGACATCAGTCCCCTGTTGAGTGTTATAAGCAGAAGAGGGGGCTTATGCCCCCCCCCGCTCGCCCTGGATCGCGCGCAACACTTCGAGTGGGTTTGAGCTGGGAGTAGGTGTACCGGATGGATTCCCGCTTCCGCGGTCCCTGGATGGACCATGTGACCACAAGCAAGTGCCCCTCAACGGTTAACGAAGCCGTGTAGCAGTCCTCGCGGCACTGATGCGGACTCACCTCTCGCCAGTCCCCATTCGGATCTGGAGCCATATCGAACAACATCACCGGGTTGTCGGGGCCGAACCGGAGATGTTCCAATCGCAAAGAATTCCCCACCACGGTCCATCGGAACACATTATTAAATCGAATCGCTGGGCGGTCGAGGTCGCTGGGCTGCCATGTGCCCGTTTCCTCGAACACGACGACCCCGGCTGTTGGCTCGGATGTGGTGACTACGCCGATGCCAATGCCGTTCCAACCGGTTGCGGCTTCGCTGCGAGCGTCAAATCGAAGCGACCGTACCGCGAGTAACAACGGCCACACTTCGGTCAACGATGCCATCGCTGTTTACCTCTCCTCGTTTCGCCAGATTTGACCTGGAGCAACTCGTCCACGTTCTGGTGATATGGGCTGCAGGTGATCCGAGAGATAACCTGTCTCGTTGAATGACGTGTGATTGGGAGGTGATTGCGGGTCGCGTCGCCCGGTTTTTACCCCGAAGGGGTGGGACAACATAGCCTGGGGCAAGCGGCGAAGCCGCGCCGCCCCAGGGAAACGCAAGGTGAACATTTGCACCCTGAAAGGGTGCGACAATCGCGAATGTGGTCGTTGTCGCACCCTTTCAGGGTGCAAGATCTTTGCAACGCCAACCCGGGGCGGCGACAACTTCGTTGTCTTGCCCCGGGCTATGTTGTCCCACCCCTTCGGGGTGAAAACCGGAACTTCTGTGTCGCGGCTACGCGACCGACAACCCATCAATGCTTGTGGCCGTCTCCAAAGAGCTTGCTCTTCGGCTCGGCCTTGCCCCACACATACGCAAGCAGGTCGAGGATCTCGTCGCGGGTCAACTTGTCAAGCAAGCCCTTCGGCATGATCGATGTCGTCAGCTTCTTCCGCTCCGTGATGTTCGTGGCCTTCAACTCCAGCGGCTTCGTGCTCGCCAGTGGGTTCTCGATCACCTTCACGATGCCGTCCTTCTCCTCGACGATCATCACCGTCAGCACCTTCTCGTCGGCCGTGACGATTCGGTACATCGCGTACTTGTCGTCGATCTTCTTGGCCGAGTCGAGAATGTGGTCGGTCAGGTCCACCGCATTCTTGAAGACCTTCGCGTCGAGTTTGGTCAGGTCCGGGCCGAACTCGTTCCCCTGGCCGCCGAACTTATGGCACGCCACGCACGTTGCCACCGTGAACATCTGCTTGCCGTTCGCGAAGTTCCGACCGCCCTTCGCTTCCATCTCCTGAACTGCCTCGGCCAGTTCGTTGAGCTTCCATTCCGTTCGAGGGCGGTTGAACTTCAGCAGGTCATCCTTCACCGGCAGCGGGTTCTTGGCGAGGTACTCCTCGGGGTTTTCCAGGTACGCGTCGAGATCTGCGACCACGTACAGCGCCCCGTGCATCCGACGCCAGTGGCCGGGGTAGGTGCAGACGTAGGGGTAGATCCCCGGTTCCTTCGGTGCCGCGAACTTCAGTTGTTCGACCTGGCGTGTCTGGAGCAACTTGCTCGCGAGCAACACCGTGCCCGCGGGCATCGGGGGAACGTACTGCTTGCCGGCTGCGCTCGGATCGGTGGCGAACGCTTCAGCCGCGTTCCCCACTTTTTCCAGGTTCCCCGGCGACACGATCACGAAGTTGTGCGGCATGATGTCGGTGTTCTCGAAGTGGAACTCGACGGCCTTGCCAGCCTGCACAACGAGGCGTTCCTTGTCGTAGCTCATCTGGTCAAACAGCGTGCCGACGCGGATCACACGCACGCCGATTGCAGAGAGTTCCTTGCGAGCGTCGCGTGCATCGAGCAACGGCAGCAAGCCCGCGAGCCCTTCGCCGAGTTGCATCATGTCGAGGGCAACGGGCGTGGTTCGCTCCGCAACCGGCAGCGACCGGATGAACTTCATCACGACGTCGATGTGAGCCTTGGCATCGTCCTTCGGCCATTCCTTGGTCGGAATGCGAAGGAGTGCCTGCACGGCGGTTCCCCGGTCCGAGTCGGCGGTGAGGAACTTGGCGATGGCCTTGAAAGCATCGGCTTCCTGACCGCGAACACCGGTCAGCGCGAACATGGCGGTCTTGCGAACGATCCGTTCCGGTGAAGTGGCCCCCACCGTGATCTCGGCCTTTTCCTTGGGGGTCGGGTTCTTGTCGGAGCGGAACACTTCCTGGTTCTTGGCGTCGAGCACACGGACGGTGAAGTCCTTCAACCGCGTGCCGAGCGCACCATCGGTGCGGTTCCACACGACGATCTTTTCGATCGGCAGATCGTTCCCGAGATCGACCATCCACCACGGATCGTCGGTCCCTTCCTGCGTGTGGGTCTGGCCGCCGTCGTTGTAATTCCCGCTTGTGTTGCCGTCGATGGCCTTGTTGGCGGCACCACCCGCGGCAGTGCTGCTCTGCGTGGCCTTCCCCTTGCGGGCGACGTTCACGCCATCGCTGAACACTTCCACTTCCGCAAGCGTCAGCGTGCGTTGCTTGCCGGGGAGTTCAATGCGAACGTAGCGGCCTGTCGCGCCCTTGCCGGTGTTCAGGGTCTTGGCGAGTTCCGGCGGCAGACCTGCAAGCAGTTCCTTCACCTTGGGGTAAAGGGCGGCACGCAAGGCTGGGTCGCGAACCATCGGTACCGCCGCGACGAAGTCTTGCAGCGAGCCCACGGATGAGATCGCCGACTTCCACGCGCTGTCGATGCTGGCATCGGCTGCGAGAAGTGCTACGTATCCGACCTGTCGCGTGAGTGCGGAGCGGCCCTTGGTGGCCATCGCTTCGAGGTCGCCACGGATCTTGGCGAGTTCGGCCTGCGGTTGCGAAGTCAGCAATCGGGCGAGGTCGAACGCGACCGATTCCTCGGTTGAAGACGACTCGTCGTGGGTGCGAATCGCATTCACCAGTACGGTCGATTCGGGCTTCGTGTCTTGCTTGGCGAGGCCCACGAGCGCCTCACGGCGGAACTCGTCGCGGACGCCCGGTCGGAACAACAGTTCCAGCATCACTGCTGGGGTGCGTTCCATCGTGAGGAGCGTTTCGGTGCCGACCGACTTGAGGAAGTATCGGGCACCGGCAGGCGTGGTGAACTTGATTGGCCGCTTCTCCGCGATCGCCTTCTTCACGATCGGGTCGAGCGCCTTCATCGTCTCGCCGATGACATGGTTTACGTACTGATCGGCGGGCTTGTCCTGGGCAACGAACACGACTTCAGCGGCCTCGGGTACGGTGAAGTAGCTCGCGGCACGCACGGCTTCGAGCCGCACGCGGGGGTGATCGTCACCTGCGGCCTTCTTCAGCAACTCGAGGGCTTCCGGCAATCGGTCACGCCACGCCCACAGCACGCGAACCGCTGCGGCACGCGCCTGGAATGTGGGTGAGCCGAGCAACTTCTTCAGAAGTTCCCCGTTCACGGTGTTGTGGTACTGGTGAACCCAGAGGGCTTCGAGGAGAGCGTGTTCGTGATCCGGTCCGCTGCCTTCGAGCTTCGCGGCCCACGCCTTCACGGCGGGGATCACTTCCTCGGACTTGCGGGCACCCAGTTCGACCTTTGCACGGTAGCGAACGCGGTCTTCGGGGCTCTTGAGCGACTCCAGCAACTTCTCGATGCTCTCGCCGGCGATCTTCGGCGACACCGACAGTTCACGGCCTTCCGCGGTGATCTTGTAGATGCGGCCGTGGAGGCGGTCGCGGCTCGGGTCGCGGAGGTTGTGCTGCATGTGGCCGATGATCGGATTGTGCCAGTCCGCGAGGTAGATGGCACCATCCGGGCCAGTCTTGCAGTCCACCGGGCGGAAGTTCGGGTCCGAGCTTCGCACGATCGGTTCGAGTTCTTCACCCGCGATGCTACCACCGACATCGGAGAGCTTGTAACGCAGAATCCCCAGGAACCCGATGCAGTTCGTGACGATCAGGTTTCCATCGTAATCGCTCGGGAAATGCTTGCTGGAGAGAACCTCCATCCCGCCGGATGGCCGCGTGCGCTGCTGGTAGACCTGCGGCGGTCGTGCATGCTTCTGGGGGAAGGGGAGGTACCCCGAGAACAACGGGGCGTGGTACGGGTTCGCGCCCGTGCCGTCGATCACGACGTCCTGGCCCCACTTGTCGAAGACGTGCCCGTGCGGGTTTGCGAAGCCGTAGGTCACATAGACGTCGAACTTCTGCGTGCGTGGCTCGTAGCGGAAGACGCCGCCGTTGGCGAGCCGCTTGCACGGGCCGTAGGGATCTTCAACTTGCGAGTGGTGGAAAGTGCCTTCCTGGAAGTACATCGCGCCGCCCGGGTCGAGCACAAAGCTGTTCGCGGCGTGGTGGGTGTCGGCCGTGTCGAGGCCGTGAATCACGCGCTGGTAGGTGTCGGCCTTGTCGCCGCCGGTCGAGTCCTTCACGAACATTAGGTCCGGGGCCTGCGCGACGAGCACGCCGCCGTTGTAGAACTCGAAACCGGTCGGGTTCTGGAGCTTGTCCGCGAACACCGTCATCTTGTCGGCCTTGCCGTCGTTATCGGTGTCCTCGAAGATCAGGAGCTTGTCGTTGTAAGGGTCGCCCGGCTTCCAGTGCGGGTAGTTCGGCCACACGGCCACCCACAACCGACCCTTTGTGTCCCACGCCATCTGAACGGGCTTCGCCAGTTCCGGCCACTTCTCCTCGCTGGCGAACAGCGTGGCCTTCAGCCCCTTGGCGAGGGTCATACTCTTGATTGCGTCTTCGCCCGACAGGAACAGGTGCTTCTTGTCTGGTCCCGCGCCCGGCTTGTTGGTTGGAACGGGGATGAAGGCGGGAAGGTTGGTGTCGTCGGGCTTGATCGCGTTGCCCTGCGCCGCGGCCCACACGACCTTGTCGCGGTTCGAGGTCATGATGTCGAGGATGTCGAGTTCCCGCTGCGCGACTTCGTAGTTCGACTGACCGCCGACGAACCGCAACCACGCACGACCGCCGTACACGGAGTAGCCGTCGGTGACGCGATGGCGCTGGAACCAGTGGAAGTTCCGGTCCTGCACGGCAGGCCGAACCTTCGCCAGTGCGTCAGCGGCGAGTGGCGGGAAGGCCGGGCTGGCGGGGAAGAGTGCGTTATCGATGATCTCAGCGAGCTTCTGGTTGCCCGACTCGTTCAGGTGAACGCCGTTGATCGTGAGCGGGGACTTGGCGGTGAGGTATGCGGCCTTCGTTGGGGTGTACAGATCGACGAACGGGACACTGTTGGCCTTCGCGACCTCGGCCATGGCCTTGGTGTAGAGTTCCAGGTTCGCGTTAACGTTGTCGCCCTTCGGCAGGTTTGGCGACTTGTGATCTTCAAATGCGATCGGCGAGAAGAGCACCACGCGGGCGTTCGACGTGCCGTTGTATTTCTGGCTCTGCGTGTGCTTGATGAACGCTTCGAGGTCGGCCTTGAACTTTGGCAGACCGGCCTCACCCGCGAACGATTCGTTGTACCCGAAGAACGCGAACACCACGTTCGGCCGCGTGTTGGTGTGCTCGAAGCGGTTGGCGAGCACGGCGTTCTTGTCCGCGATCGAGTTCGGCTGCGGGATCGGTGCCTTGCCGTGAAGCCACTGATCGGCGGTGCCGAAGTCCTGCGAACGGAGCCGCTTGTTCGAATCCGGCTTGTCGGTGTACCCACCGACCTCATCGCCCGAGTAGCCCAAGTTGCGAATCACGAGATCGTGCTTCGGCAAGCGTGTGTGCAAGTAGGTATCGAGCCAGCCATCGTGCTGCAACCGCTCGGCAAGCGTGTTGCCGACGATGCAGATATGGTCATCCTTCTCCAGCTTCACGATCGCTGCGGAAGGTGCTTCGGCTGCGGTCGCTTCACGAGGAAGCAAGCCGGGCGTGCGAAAGCCGGGATACGAGATTGCGACAACGAGAGCCACCGGCGCGAGCAGCAAGCTCGCACGGGTGAGAAAACGTCCACCGGGCATGGAGAATCTCCGGGGAAGGAGCGACAAGGTGATGGGGCAGGTAACAGTGATTGTAGGGAGGAAATGGTTGGGCGGAAGCCGTTTCGCGACCGCCCAACCTGGGTACTACGTTTTCCGCAACACGCACGCCAGCAGTTCCTGCTCGAAAGCGTTCCAGTCGAGCGTGTCCGAAAACACTTCCAGGCGGCTATCGCGGCGATAGGCAGTTGGGGCGATGCTGACCGCTGTTCCAGAGCGGTTCACGATTTCCCATTCGTCGGGCAGGTGGAACACCCCCTTGAGTCGCGAAACCCCCTTGGTGCTGCTCAGTAGTGCGAGCAAGCGGTTCTCGTCGAACACATCAGCGGCGTTGAAGATCCACCCACAGCACGCGGGCCGCACACCGGGCGGGGAAGGGTAACGAACGGGAGTGTTGGGTTTGGCCGCAAGCACCCCCATTGCTATGGGGGGGCTTTCATCATCGTGATGGTGGTGTGCGTGTGCCTCCGGGAACAGCGGCACACGTTCGTCGTTGGCGGTGAGGTCGAGCCACGCGGGGTCGAGGTGACCGTGCGTCGTGCCCGCGATCAGCAACTTGGGGGGGAACAAGGAGTTCGCCCACTTCTGGAACTCGGCCACCAACTCAGGGGTCGCGGTGTCGAGCTTGTTCATCACCACGACATCGGAAAGCTGAATCTGATCGACGAAGATGGGGTTCTCGCGCATCTCGGGCTTGGCGAAGTCGGATGGATCGACGATGCCGAGCGTGGCACGCACTTCGAGGCGATCCGCGTAGTTCATGCGGAGCATGTCGAGAAGTCGCGCCGGGTGGCCGAGGCCAGTCGTTTCGATGATGAGCCGATCGGGTTTCGCGTCGAGCAGCAGGAAGTGCAGGGCGACGGGTAGGTATGGAGCGGTCGCGCAACAAACACATCCGCCGCCGACCTCACGCACCGAAACGCCGTCGGGGCTGCTCCCTTCGATCATGGCACCGTCGATGCTGACGTCGCCATACTCGTTGACGAGCACAGCCCAGCGCGAACCGGCAGCCTTGTTCTTGAGCAGGTCGATGACCGCGGTCGTCTTGCCGACGCCGAGAAAACCTGTGACGAGATTAACGGGGATTCGCATAAGGCCATTGTACGGGACGCGGATCACCAGAACTTCCACCACGGACGAGGCTGCACGGGATCCGGTTCGGGCATGCGCATGATTCCCATGGTACTCACTACCTGTACGTCTGGGTCCAACGGGCGGTAACGTACCTTCGATGCAAGTGCAACACAAAGACCTCGCTCCGCGCGCATTCGAGCCTCACGGTCAGTCAGGCAATAGTAGACCTTCTTCTCGCACGTGTTGCAGTGACGTACCCGTGGGTCGTCTGTCCCCTTCAGTTGTTCCCACTTCTTTGGGCATTTGAACGCGAACTCATCGTCGCAGTTCTCGATTGAAGGGCGGTCGAACACAATCGCCCAATCCGGATCCAGGGTCGGTCGTAATTCTTCGATGCGATCCAGAATCCCTATCGGGTCGGGCCACATTCCGTCGGGGTTGAGAATGCGAACTTGCAAACGAATGAACTCGGCTCGTGGGTCGTCGCGTTCGTCGAGCCAGTCGGCGTAAGCGAGCCAGCCCGTAAGCTCAGCGGGGTTGTTCAGAATCGCGCGGATGAATGCCTTGTCCTCGTCGCTGATTGCGGCAGACATTGTGATGCCCAGAGCGGTGCCATGAAGTGACGATTCCAGCGTAGCTCATTCCGGGGTTGACCGCAAATCCCTCGATTGCCCACAATCCGAGCCCAGAGTTGCCGGAAAGGAGTCCCCGTGCGCCCGCTGAACATCGCCGTACTCGACGAAGAGTTGCCGTTCCCCCTGACCTCCGGCAAACGGATCCGCACGTTCAACCTGCTGAGCCGCCTCGCCCATAGGCACCGTGTCACGGTTCTGTGCCATCGCAACCCGGACCGCATGGAAGCGCTTGCGGCCGAGGAAGCGTTCCGGGCCAACGGGATCAACACAATCGTGGTGGATCGCGCCGTTCCGTCGAAGTCTGGTGCCGCGTTCTACGCCCGCCTCGCCGGGAATCTGCTGTCGCCGTTGCCGTATTCGGTCGCTACGCACACCAGCCCCGCACTCGCACAGGCCGTGCGAGAGTTCGCAGACACGAACCCTGTGGACGTCTGGCACTGCGAATGGACGCCGTATGCCGAGGTGCTGCGGGCCGGGCTCGGGGATGAACTCGCGGCTTCGCGGTGGACGGTGATGGCACACAACGTCGAATCGCTCATCTGGCGGCGTTACATGGATGCGGAATCGAATCCGGTCCGGCGCTGGTATGTGAAGAAGCAGTGGCAGAAGTTCGAGCGGTTCGAGCAGTGGGCCTACTCTGCTGCGACTCGCGCGATTGCGGTCAGCCCCGACGACGCACGACTGATGCGCGACGAGTTCGGGGCCACGCGGACCGAGGTTGTCGATAACGGCGTCGATGTCGGCTACTTCCAGCCACAGCACGACGTGGAACGCGACCCGAGCCGCCTGCTATTCCTGGGTAGCCTCGACTGGCGACCGAACCTCGACGCCGTGGCAATCCTGCTCGACGAAATCTTCCCCAAGGTCCGCGAGAAACAACCGAACGCCACGCTGTCGCTGGTGGGTCGCCGTCCGCCGGAGTGGTTGAAGGAACGAGCCGCCACGACACCCGGTGTGCGGGTGTTTGCCGACGTTCCCGACGTGCGACCGTTCCTGGCAACCGCAGGGATGCTCGTCGTTCCGTTGCGAATCGGTGGCGGTTCGCGGCTCAAGATTCTCGAAGCGCTGGCGATGCAAACGCCGGTCATCAGCACGCGAGTCGGGGCCGAGGGGTTGACCCTGACCCCCGAGCGTGACCTGATCGTAACCGAGACCCCGAGTGACATGACCGAACGTATTCTTGAGGCGATCCGCCGCCCAGAGGAATTTCAGGAAACGGCCGAGCACGGTCGCCGGCGTGTGCTGGCCCGCTATTCGTGGGAACCACTCGCGAACAAGCTCGAACAGGTCTGGCAATCCGTAGCCCAGATCGCGACGGCAATCCCCGCGTAAGTTCAACTCTCGCCGTTGATTCAGATCCGTCTCAGATAAAGAGCAAGATTTTTCGTCCGTCGGCAAGCGACGGACCTTGCTCTGTCGTCATTATGGTAAGACACGCAAAATTGATCCCATTCGGGATCGACGATCACCAGCACAATCTCACTTCATGAGGGCTCTCTCAATGGCATCGAAGTGGCTTCTCCTCGCCCCTGTCGCGGGCGCAGTTGGTCTGGGTGTGAGCATCGGCGTCGGTGCGGACAGACTCGTCGGCGCGGCCCCCGAAGCCGTCAAACAAGATGTGAAGCCAGCGGTCACGCTGCCAATCACGCGAGTGGTTCTGTTCAACAGCGGCGTTGGCTACTTCAGCCGGAGCGGCGACGTGACCGACGATGCCCGCGTCGATCTCAGTTTCCAAGAAACAGATATCAACGATCTGCTCAAGAGCATGATCCTCGAAGACTTTGGCAAGGGTCGTATCGCCGCCGTCAGCTACGACAGCCGCGAACCGATCAGCCGCACGCTCAGCTCCTTCGCAGTGAACCTGAACGGCCAGCCTTCGTTCGCCGGGATCGTATCGCAGATGCGTGGCGAGCGAGTCGAAGTCGTGACGACCCCTGGCGCGGCCAACCAACCCGGCAAGTTGTCGGGCGTGATCGTGGGCGTGGAAACGCAGAAAGTTCCTGCCGGCACCACGACCGTGGACGCTCAAGTGCTGAACATGTGGTGTGCGGAAGGTCTGCGAGCCGTGAAGCTCTCCGAAGTGCAGCAGCTGCGGTTCTCGAACCCAATCATCGAGAACGAATTCCGCCGCGCTCTCGACACCCTCGCCCTGACCCACGACTCGCAGAAGAAGGCCGTGAGCCTCCACTTCGCGGGCGATGGCCAACGTAAGGTTCAGGTTGGCTACGTTGTCGAAGCGCCGATCTGGAAGACGAGCTACCGGATGGTGCTGGCGGACAAGGAGAAGCCTTACCTGCAAGGCTGGGCGATGGTCGAGAACCCCACGGATGAAGACTGGGCCGGCGTGAAAATGGCACTCGTGAGCGGTCGCCCGATCAGCTTCAAGATGGACCTCTACAACCCGCTCTACATTAACCGCCCGACTGTCGAACCCGAACTGTTCGCTTCGCTCCGACCCGTCACCTACCGTGGCGGGTTCGGCAAAGACGCGAACGCTCTCGCTCTCGGTGGTGAGGGAGGAGGGGAAGCGGAGCGACTTCAAGCTGGTGATAAGCGTAACCGCAAAGCAGACGAATCGTTCAAGCAGATGGATCAACAAGCCGCAGGAGCTCCTGGCAAAATGCGGATCGCGGATGGCCGGCCCGGTGACGCGAACTACGCACGGGAACTGGCCAAGGAACTCGGCAGCCGGCCGAACCTCGGCGTAGCAGGCAACGCAGCCACGGCAGGTGCGCTGGGCGACTTCTTCCAGTACACGATTGACCACCCCGTGACTCTTGGTCGCCAAAAGAGCGCGATGCTCCCGATCGTGGGCAAGGAAGTCGAAGGCCAGAAGGTCAGCATCTATAACCAGAACGTGCAGAAGACGCACCCGCTGCTGGGCCTCAAGTTCAAGAACACCTCGGGTGCTCACCTGAACCAGGGACCGATCACTGTGTTCGAAGGGAGCGTGTACGCTGGGGATACCCGCGTTCTCGACGTTCAGCCTAACGAAGAGCGGCTCGTGAGCTACGCCATCGACCTCGGCACTGAAGTCGATCCGCAGGTCGGCCCTGGCACCCAGAAGATCACCAGCGTGAAGGCCGTCCGTGGCATCATTCACACGATGACGAAGTTCACCGAAGAGAAGAAGTACCGGATCGTCAACCGCAGCCAGACCGACCGCACGCTGTTGATCGAGCATCCGAATCGCACCAACCAGCAGTTCAAGATCGTCGATACCGAAAAGCCGGTCGAAGACACTCCAGATGTCTACCGCTTCCAGGTCGCCGTGAAGTCCACGGAGACCAAGACCTTCACAGTCAAGGAAGAGAAGGACGTCGCCAACAGCATCACACTGACGAACAACAACGACAACACCATCCGCCACTTCATCAACCTGGCCGAAGCGAGCCCGGAACTGAAGCAGCAGTTGACCCAGGCTCTCAAGGTCAAGGAATCGTGGGACTTCTCGCGCCGCGAGTTGGCTCAGGTCATCTCCGACCTGCAACGGCTTAACCAGGATCAGGACCGAATCCGGAAGAACCTGCGTGAGACGCCGAAGGAAGCCGAGGTGTACGCCACCTACCTCAAGAAGCTTTCCGACCAGGAAAAGGAAATCGACACGCTGACCGCCAAGCAGAAGAAGCTCATGGACGATGAGTTCAATGCTCGCAAGAAGTACGACGACTACCTCGCCAACATCGGCGACTGACGATCTGAAGTGAACGAAAGCAGCAGCCCACATGGGCTGCTGCTTTCGTTGGAGGCCCTCGCGCTACACAAGCCGTTCGCCGCCCACGTACACTTGCCTGACGTTCAACTCCGCGTCGAGCACCACGAAATCGGCTCGTTTTCCCACCTCCAGACTCCCGATATCTCCGTCCAACCCCAGAATGCGTGCTGGCGTCAGGCTCGCCATCCGCACCGCTTCCGGGAGGGGAACCCCCGCCGTGCGGTGGATCGTGCGAACGCCGTGATCCATCCCCATCACCCCGGACGCGAGAGCGGTTCCCTGAACCGTGACGCCCACCCCGTCCAGCTTCCGAACCCGCTCTCCAGTCCCCTCCGCCCCGAACCAGTATTCGCCATCGGGGAGATCAACGGCACGCATGGAATCGGTCACGAGGGCGAGCCGATCCGGACCCTTGACCTTGTACGCGAGCCGCAGCAACTCCGGGGTGAGGTGCTTTCCGTCTGCGATAACTTCCGTGGTGAGTTCATCGAAGTACAGCGTTGCTTCCATGAGCCCGCCACGCATCGGGTAGGTCTGCGATTGTCGCAGGCGTGCCCGGTCCGACATCGCACAGAACAGATGATCGACGTGCCGCACCCCGGCTGCAACCGCAGCTTCGACCTGCGGAAACGTGGCGAAGCTGTGGCCCGCATTGAAACGCACCCCACGCGCCGAGTACGTCTGAACGAGCCAGTTGGCGTTCTCGATCTCGGGGGCAACGGTAATGTTGAGCGGCATTCGCGTGGCGAGCTTTGTGAACGCTTCCGCGTTCTCGGCGTTCGGCGTCAGGAAGTCTTGATCGGGGTGGCAACCGCGAGCCGGCCGTGCGAAGTACGGCCCGTAGAAGTGCGAGCTAACAATCCTCGCGCCGCCCGGAACGTCTCCGTGGAGCTCACCGCAGAGTTCGAGGAATTGCAGGTACTGATCCATCCGCGCGACGGTACTCGTGGGTGTCAGGCTTGTCGTACCGTGGCGCAGGTGGCAGCGGCAAACGGTGCGGAATGCTTCCGCGGTGCCGTCCATGAAGTCGGCACCGTCGCCACCGTGGACGTGGAGATCGACGAATCCTGGGCACAAATACCAACAGTTCAGATTGATCGTGTCTGCGGCCCCTGGGAACGGTGTGCCAACGGATGTGATCCGATCCCCATTAACGGAGACACTGCCGCGATGAAGCAAGCGATCCGGTAGGACAATCGTCGCATTCGAGAAAATCGTCGTGGCCATCACATTCCCCCGTGGTTGCCGGGTGTCATCGTAGCCCCTGCCGTCGCACTCGGCGTGTCGGATTGGTAAAACACAAAGATCACAGTGGGGAACGATCATGGCGAGACGGAAACTGGCGGGGTTGCGAGTGCTCGTCACCGGGGCGTCGCAGGGGATTGGTCGGGCGCTCGTGGTCGCTGCGGCTGCGCGCGGGGCCAAGGTGCTGGCTGCGGCACGCTCGCCGGAGCTGCTCGCTCAACTGGCGACCGAGGTGCGTGCGGCCAACGGCATCATCGAGACCGTGCCTGCGGACGTGACCAAGCCCGAAGACCGGCAGGCGATGGTCGACGCGGCCGTGAAGCATTTCGGCGGGCTCGATGTGCTCGTGAACAACGCCGGCATCGGAGCGACCGGGCACTTCATGGATTCCGACCCGGAGGTTCTGCGTGCCATCTTCGAGACGAACTTCTTCGGGCTGTCCGAGACCACCCGTGTGTTCCTTCCGCTGCTCAAACAGGGCGTGACGCCAGCGATCGTGAACATTTCGTCAGTTGTGGGAAAGCGGGCGTTGCCTGCGCGATCGCTGTATTCCTCCAGCAAGTTCGCGGTGGCGGGGTTCAGCGAAGCGATCCGTGCGGAACTGGCGAAAGACGGCATTGATGTGATTGTGGTCAGCCCCGGCCTCACGCAGACGAACTTCTCGCAGAACATGCTGGAACAGAAGGCCAAGATGCAACTGGACCACCTTCGCGGGATGACCAGTGACCAGGTCGCGCAGGCGGTGTTGCGGGCGATGGAGAAGGGCACCGTAGATGTGACGCTCACTCTCCAAGGGAAGTTGCTCGTACTCGTGAACCGGTATTTCCCGTGGTTCGTGGACTGGAAAGCAAAGAAAACCGTTCGCGGCCTGTTTGCGGACGAAATCGCCGAACGCAAGAAAGCGCAGTCCGCGGCATCCCCGCCCAAGTGAGCCCACATTGGGGAACGGAAGCGGATTCTTCTCGTTCCCTACCCCAAATCCCTTTGCACCTTCCGATTGCATCCCGCTAAGATGAACGCCTAAGTCATTGCGACCGTCATCTCTCGCGTCGCCGCTGCTGGAGGCTTCATGGCCAGTTTCAAGCTCCCGTGTCCGAGTTGCGAACACCAGGTTCCGATTAAAAGCGAAAAGGCAATCGGCACCAAGGTCGAGTGCCCCAAATGTAAATACCGGTTCAAGGCTGAGGAACCCGCAGGGGGCATTCCCAAGGACACCGAGAAGGCGGACAAAGCTGAGAAGAAGAAGAAACTCGCAGTATCCCCCGATGCTGCCGGCGGAAAGAAGAAGTCGAAGAAGTTGGCAGTGATCGTCGGCGTGATGGCGGTTGCGGTGCTGGCGGCAGTGGGGTTTGCCGTCATTGGCGGTGGTGGGAGCGACCCCAAGCCCAAGCCTCGACCCAATTTCAACCCAACACCGAATCCGAAGACCAATCCGGGCGACCCGAAGGAAGAACCAGTCGAACCGAAGAAAGAAGTTGAGCCCCCCAAGAAGCCGACGGCAACGCCAAGCGACAAGGACGCATCGAACCTCCTCCCCGGCCAGACCGTTGCTCTGTACCGATTCGATGTTGAGAAGATCAAGCTCACGCCCGCCTCGTTCTTCTTCGACCAGAACAGCCTGAAGATGTTCAGCGGATCGTTCGGCATCGACGCCGATCAGGTGTCCCTCTACTACCACGCATTCGTCGGCAGCTCTCGAGATCCGTTCGGAGTCGTTCGCCTCAAGTCGCCCGTCTTCGAGAAGGATATCGTCGCAGGGATTGCGCCAACGACTGCTTCCAAGTCGGTGAAGAAGAAGTGGACTCTCTATGCGTTCAAATCGAACCCGTTCGCGAACGCCGTTTCAAACGCCTTTCACTTCGACTCGCTATTCGCCGAAGTCTACGAGAAACTGCCTTCTTCGGCTGTGAAGACCGCGACGGGACCGCGAGTGATCGGGTTCTGCGTGTACGACTCGCAACACATCTTTATTGGCGACCACGCACAGCTGGACAGTTTCCTGTCGGGCCTCGATGCTAAGGGACTCCCCAAAGCCCAGAGTGCCGTTGGCACGCCGCCACCAGGGGTCATTCAAGCTGAGAACCCGTTGTTTCTGTCGATCGACCCCAAACTGAAGCGAGCGATGAAGGATCTCGGTGGTGAAGCCTCCACCCCACCATTGTTCCTTTACAGTGAGAAGACGGTTCAGGGACTTTACGATCCGAAGTTGCTGAAGACCGAGTTTCAACCGATTACGGCGATTCTCGATCCGATTCTAACACGCGCACAATACATCTCCGCATCCGTCTCGATGTTCACGACTTACGGGCTATCCACTTCAATTCGGCTCGTGATGGATTCTGATACGGCCGCATTTGAAGTCGTTCGCGACCAACTGGTTCCCAACCTCCAACTGGCTGCCTGGGGCACGGGCATGTTCCTCAACACTGTCGTCGAACCTCGCAACTTCACGACAGTCGGAATGATGACTCCGGAAATCGGTCCCGGAGGCACCCAACCGCCCATTGGACCTGCTCCCGGTCCTGGTGGCATGCAGCCACCAATCGGTCCAGGGACACAGCCCCCAATCGGCCCGGGTGGTGTGCAACCGCCAATTGGCCCGGGTGGTGTGCAACCGTTGATCGACCCGAACAAGCCACAGCCGACCGCGCCGTCGCATATTGCCCTGTCGATGACGGATAAGTACGTGACCATCGCGGCAGAACTCAACTGGACAGCAGAGACCTACCGCCTCAAACTCGAACCGCGGTTGGTGGGTGTGGTGAATACGATCAAGGGAAAGATGGCGGTATTTGCCTCCGATCTCTCTTATCACGGATTGATTGCTGCTGTTCCCAAAATGACGGCTCCTCCGTCTGGTCATTTCCCCCGTGGGACCGCAGAACGAAAGCTGACTGATGTCTCGCGGATGGGCCTTCGACACCAACCGAATACGCGGGTGAGTTTGTTCGCCGAGTTGCTCCCGTTCATGGGTCGCGATGGGCTATCGCGGATGATTGATCGAAACGCGGCGTGGTACGAGAACGACCTCAAGGCGAACATCCGGAACCTGGAGGCGGGGGAAGCCTGGGTGCCCGAGTTGTTGGTGCCGGCCTACCCTCAGTCGTCTTGGCGAGCCACATCGCCATTCGTGGCCGACGGACGAATCCTGGGCGGTACAAACTATGTGGCCATTGCGGGGAAGGACATCAACGCAGCCCGGTTTGACCCGACCAAGCCTGAGAATGCCAAGAAAATGGGTATGGTGGGCTACGACTGGGGCTCAAAGGTCGATGAGGTGAAAGATGGGCTGTCGAACACGATCTTCTTGATGCAAACGCCCCCAGGTCTCTCGCAACCGTGGATCGCTGGCGGTGGCGCAACCGTTCGTGGGCTCGACGCGGCCGAACCGATGCGAGGCCTGTCCCACAAGTACGGGACGCCCGCTGGTAAAGATGGGACCTACGTTCTCATGGGCGACGGCTCAGTTCGGTTCGTCCCGGCGAATATCAATCCGAAGGTGATCCTCGCGATGAGTACGCGAGCCGGCGATGATGGTGCAGACCTCGGGAACCTCGACAAAGCCGCGGAGCGTGTCGATATCCCGAAACCTGCCGACGCCGAGTTGAAGACCGACCCGAAGCCCACCGAGCCCAAGAAAGACCCCAAGACCGAAGCGGTCAACACCGGGGATCTGAAGAAGGAGCCCGCTCCGGCTCCGACAGAGAAGAAATGATCTCGCTCGCCGCGGGTTTTTGCAATGCTCTCATGCTGCCGCGGCTAAACGATGCCAGCAAGGCGTGTATACTACGCCTGCTTCCACATTCGGAATTCAACACAGGGGTGCTACGGATGTTGCGATTGACAAGGCTATTCATTGGGTCGGTTGTGGTGCTGTTCGGCGGATCGATCCTCGCCCAACCCCCCAAGGACACGACAGCACCCAACGCCGAAGGTTACTTCCCGATCAAGCTCAAGACGAAGTGGACTTACAAGGTTCAGGATCAGAACATCGAAGTTGTCGTTTCCGGGAACGAAAAGGTTGGCACAGAGGATTGCACCAAGGTCGATACCATGGTGAACGGCAAGGTCGTCGCTTCCGAACTGTACGTGATCCGCGGCGACGGCGTGTACCGAGTCAAGGTGAAGGACGACAAGATCGATCCGCCCGTGAAGGTGCTGCAAATCCCTGTGAAGAAGGGCGAAAGCTGGGAAGTGAAGAGCAAGGTCGGCACCCAGACCGTCGCCGGAACATTCAAGGTGAAAGAGGACAAGGAGAAGGTCAAGGTGATGGACAAGGAAGTCGAGGCCGTGTTGGTAGAAGGACTCGACCTCGACGTCGCCGGGACGAAGACCACGGTGCGGATGTGGTTCGTCAAAGACAAAGGGATCGTGAAACTCTCCTACAAGATTCAGGACGCCGAATCGGTTCTCGAATTGAGCAAGTTCGAATCGCCCGGCGCGATGAACTGACCAACCGAAGCCCACCCACAGCAACGAATGGGTGGGCTTTTCCATTCCCGGAGCCCTCCTCATGCGCCTTCCCCTCGCGCTTCTCTTCGCGGCTCTCACCCCTGCCGCTGCATCTGCCCAGACATCCTTCCCCATGGTGACGTACACGTCGCCAGTTGCAGTTCAACGCGGCACGACCGTCGATGTCACTGTGACGTGCCAGACGAGTTCACTCGCGGGAGCCTACAAGGTTCTGTTCGATGGCGTCGGTGTGAGTGCCGTTCCCATTCCGCCCAAGGAACCGCCGAAGATCGACCCCAAAACGCCGGTGCCGAGCGTGCCCGCGATCAGTCTCAAGGTGGCTGTTGCCGCGGATGCGAGGCTGGGCGTGCATGAATTCCGGGTCGCCACGAGCCACGGCATCTCGTCGCTGGGGCAACTCGTTGTCGTGGACCTTCCCGTTGTGCAGGAGTTGCCGGGGATCAACGTGCTTGAGAAGGCGCAACCCGTGACGGTTCCGAGCGTGGTCTGCGGACGAGTGGAAGTTGCCGAGAACGTCGATTACTACAAGTTCACGGCGAAAGCCGGGCAGACACTGACGTTCGAAGTGTTCTGCGCACGGATTCAGGACAAGATTCACGACCTCCAGAAGCACGCCGATCCGCTCATCGCCATCTACGACACGGCGGGCAAAGAACTTGCCGCGGCCGACGACGGGTTCTTCGCTGATCCCGTGCTCATGTTCAACGTGCCAAAGGATGGCGAATACCGCGTCGCGGTGCGTGACGCGAAATACGACGGCGACCCACGCTGGGCCTACGCACTCACAATCACTGACAAACCCTACGCCGCACAGGTCTTCCCGATGGGCGTGAGCCTGGGGCAGACCGTCAAGGCCATGCCGGTCGGCAGCGCCGCGAAGCTTGGCACCAACTGGACAGTCACTGCCCCGAGCCTTCCGGGTGTCGCCACTGTTCCGCTGCGTGCGAACGACCTCGAAACCAACCCCGCGCCTGTGGTCGTGACGGCGTTGCCGCTCTTCGAGGAAAAGGAACCGAACGACACGCCAAAAGACGCGACGCGGATCGTCCTGCCTTGCGGCGTGAACGGTCGGATTGGCGTGAAGCGTGACCTCGACCACTTCGTTTTCACCGCGATCAAGGGGAAGCCGCTTCGACTGGAAGTGTTCGCCCGCCGCTTCGGCACGGTGCTCCGGAGTCAGCTTGATAGCCAGATTGATGTGATGACCCCGGACGGGAAGGTGCTCGCATCGAACGACGATCTCAACGGCAAGGACGCAGGGGTGGTCTTCACCCCCACAACCGATGGCGACGTTGTCGTGCGCGTTCGCGACCTCAACAACAAGGGCGGCGAGGGGTTCGTCTACTACCTCGAATGCGACTTCGCACGTCCCGATTTCACGATCAAGTGCGACCCCTCGAAGGCGATGATCGGGGCCGGCACCAGGACCGCGTGGTACGCCCAGGTAACGCGAGTGAATGGCTTCACCGGCCCGGTGAAAGTGGAAGTGAAGGGACTCCCCGCTGGCGTGACGGTCAATCCGCTGACCATCCCCGCGAACATGACGCAGGGCCTGCTCGTGGTGTCGGCCGCCGAGGATGCGAAGGTGGATGCCGCTGTCGTCAAGGTGATCGGCACGGGTGAAGTGCCGGACGCGGGTGGGAAGCCGATGCCACTCGTTCACGAAGCAATCGCGGTTGAGGAGATCTACCTGCCTGGCGGCGGTCGCGGGCGGTTCGATGCGGGAATGCAAGCGGTTTCGGTCACCACACCGTCGGACATCGCGACGGTGAAGGTGAGCAAGAACCGTGTCGTGCTGAAGCCGGGCGAGGAAGTGAAGATCGACGTGGAGGTGCTTCGCGGGCCGGCTTACGACAAGGCCGTGACGCTCGACGTACTGTTGCGGCACCTCGGTTCTGTGTTCGGCAACCCGCTCCCGCCGGGCGTGACGATGGTCGAGGGCAAAAGCAAGACGCTCCTCGGCACAGGCAAGGTGGGCCACATCGTGTTGAAGGCCGACGCGACCGCTGCGGAGTGCGAGGACGTGCCCGTGAGCGTGCAGGCGTTCGTGGCGATCAACTTTGTCGTGAAGATCGGCTACTCAAGCGAAGTGATCTGGGTGACAGTGAAGAAGTGACTCAGTTGAGCTAACTCAAACGCCGCGGAGGCGAAAGCCTCCGCGGCGTTTTTCATCTCGGTGGGTCTACTTCCCAGAGGTCAGTCCAGAAAATGCTTCCTTGAACAACGCCGAGTCGAAGGCGTTGATTGCCTTCATTCGCGGTGGGAACTGAGCCGGCACTGGTGACGCATCCATCCCCTTCACCGAGTACGGCTCCACTCGCACGTTCAATGGGATGATTCCGGAGAGGCTCTTCAACTTGCCCTCGGGAAGGTTGACTCGCGCTTCCTTTGAAAGCGTCATGTAACCCCACGCCAGCACCATCGCGGCCTCGGCATCGGCGAGCGATTGCGGGCCAGTTGCGGCCTCGCCGATCATGTCGCGGAGGCGCTTGGCCTGCTCCGGTGAGTAGAGCGGGGCGGCACTGTCGCACTGCACGGCAAGGAACGCATCGCACCAATCGACTACGTTCTTCGCGGTCTCCTTCACCTGCGCCGGATGCCCGAACGGGCGGGAGGTCGCGGCCTTGCGGAGTGCGGTCCACTTCTCGTCGAAGCCGGTGGCCTTTGCTTTCAGCCCGCCCGCCTCGATCCCTTCGGCGTGCTTGGCCACGATCGCTGCCGGGATGCCGGTTGCAGTTCGCAGCGTGGGGCGGCCTGGGGGGCCTTCGTAGCCGCGCTTCTGCCGTTCGCTTGGGTACTTCAGGTCGTGGTGACAGGCGTAGCAGTCGAAGCGTGCGAAGTCCATTCCTTCACCGCCCTTCGCAGCGGCTTCCGCGTCCACAAGCAACAACTCGGCCTCGGCTCGCAGTGCCGCAATTGCACCAACTGCGTAGTGCCGGCTCAGGTACGATTCGTCTTTTTCTACGTGGAAGTGGAACTTGGACCAGCGTTCCTCGGCAGGCAACCCCGCGAAGAACTTCATCCTGGGGTCGGTGGGGTACGCCCAGTGCTTCGGCTCGCCTTCCATGTACGAGGCGATCTCGAATGGCGGAAGCGGTGGGTGCCCGGCGGCGTACATTTCGTGCGTGACGACTTTACCTTCGCTGGCGTTGCCAATGTGGCACGACACGCACAGCTTTGCCTTGATGACAGGGTTCCGCAGATCGACCATGCCGCGGTCCCACTTGTAATCCGGTGCCTTCGATCGCCACGGCAGTGGCTGGCCTTCCTGGTCAGGCGTCTTGTAATGGTCCGACTGCCAGCGTTCGTACAACCCGTGGCAAACGGTGCAGTTCACGCCCCCGTCGGCGGTCGCGAAGTCCTTGTATTTCTTCTCAGCGAGTGGCTTGGTGGGAGACTTGTCCACCGAGTGGCATGCGAGGCACTGGGGAGCCTCGGCGACGTTGTACTTCAGGTTGGCCGACATCTGCTTGCCGAGCGGCTGCGTCAGGCACTTCATCGCCTGGCTGTGAATGTCAGAGTTGACCCAGGTCTCCGATTCGTTCAACAGCACGAACTCGTCGGACTGGTAGACCTTGAGAAACTTCGCGGCCTGCCCCTTGGTTGAACCAATGTGGCAAAGCTCGCACGCCTGGATACCTGCCGAGATATCGCCCGCGGTGTCCTTTGTTGGACCTTTGCCGGGGTTACACCCGCCGGAAGGGGCAGCCTTGGCGTCGGCCTTGTCCTGGCCGCCAGGCGTGGCACGTGAGCCGGACGCCAGCCCGAGAACAAGGCTGCTTGCGGCCACGGTCAACGCGACCAACACTCGCGCTCGGTTTGCATCCAGCCTCATGGCTTCGCTCCCGGTTCGGCGGTCACATCGTACAAATCGCGGAACCGATCCCGCACACGGTCCCTTGCTGTCTTACCAAAGCCGGCTGGACTGTCGAACCGTTCGCCGGGCTTCCGCTTAGGAAATTCCAGATCGGCCATCAACCCGCGAACCGGATCGGTCCACGTGGGAACGGCCTTCTTGCCACCCGAAGCGTGATACATCGCGGCAGCGCCCAGGTAATTCGCGGCGAGGGCATCCCAGTCGTAGTCCGCGAGTTTCGTGCGATCCGGCGACAATGCATTTGCCGCGAGGGCGTGTGCGAACTTCCGCGATGCGTCGGGTGCGAGTCGCTTTGTTGGTGCCTTGTCTTCCGCGGCTTGAATCGCTGCGAGCCACCCATCAAGTTCAGCCACGGCGCGGCGGGCGCGACTCGCCACCGCTTTCGGGTCGGGTCGCTGCTTCTGCATCAGTTTGCGAAGCGCGGCCAGTTCTCGCAGTTGTGGCGGCGTGACACCGGGGAACGCTTCCGGGCACAGATTCGCGGCGACCCCCGCCGCGCTATTCGACCACAGTTCCCAGCCCGGAACCCCGAGTGGTCGCTTGGGGCTGGCGGAATCGCGGCTAACTTCGCCTGTCCCGACGCTCTGGTGGCATGCGTAGCAGCTTAAGCCGGAGAACTCGGGCCAGGGTGTCTTGGGGTCGTCTGCTGCGGCTCGCTCGGCACGCACGCGGAGAAGGTCGGTCGCGGCACGCAATGTTGCGGCTTGCCCCACGGTCCACGCTCGCACTTCAAAGTCGTATTCCGGCAGGTCGTCCCAGTGGTGGCGATACTTCGGGTTGAACTGGAACTTTGTGTACTCGAAACTCAGTCGCGGGTGGCCGGCGGCAATCAGGTCGTGGTTGACCTCGCGGTCACCGTCGCCCACGTGGCACGACGTGCAGTTCAGCATTCGTGCCACGAGGTTCTTGCCGGGAATGAAGCCGTAGTCGTTGAACTTGGTCTCGTTAGAAAGCGACTTCCACTCGGGGAGCGTGTGGGCCGAGATCCACTTTTCCGCTGGCCCGTGGCAGCCCGCACAGCCGACCCCTTCGCTCACCGCCTCGGCAGGTTGGATCCCCTCCGTGGAGTGACACTTCAGGCAAAGCTGTTCCTTGTGAGGTTCCTTGATCCCCATGAGTTTGCCGATGCGAACCGAATCCGCGTTGAACAGAACGCGGTACGCGGTGGCGTGCGGGTCGTAGAGAGTGCCGAGAAACGCCGTCGACGACCACGTCGAGAATTCACTGCGGGCGGTGTCAAGTTGCCCGCCGCCGTGGCACGCCGCGGACGCACAACTCTCGCTCGACAGCATGGCATACGGGGGTTTCCCGATTCCGTAGGGTTTCGCGGTGGGGAGCGGGGTGTTATCCGGGGGTGGCGGGATTTCGACCCGCTTGAACAGCCCGGACCCGCCCATACCGATCATCACCACTCCGACCACAATGGCGGAACGCACGGCAGGCTCTGGGATGAAGTCTCGCTTCCTTGCGCGGATTCCGACTACTGCTCACGGCTTGCCGATCAGCTTGTCCAGCGCCGGCTTGGCCGCCGCCCAGTCACGTCGGCGGACGGCGTCGAAGGCTCGGTCGAACTCAGTAACTGGGCGATTCAGCAGGCGGGCACGGTCCAACGCCGCGAGCCCCCACAGAATCTGCCCGGCAGTGTCCCACTCGGCGTGTTCGCTGAACGTCGCGGGGAAACCGAGTCGAGCCCTTCGCACCAAATCAGCATCGGACATTGCCACGAGGTTGTGGCGGACTTCTCCCAGATTTTTCGCGGACTGTTGAGCAACTGGCCCGACTACTCCGAACCCAGCCGGCCTTGCCCGCTGCATCATCGTCACGACCGGTTGAATCGCGCCGTACTCCGGCGATTCTGTGATCGGCCAGATGGTCTGCCAGCGGAGCGAACCCAGAGGCCGCTCGCCCCGCGTTTGGGGTTCACTCCGCCAGGGTTGCGGCAAGTCGTGGTGGCACGCGGCACAGTTGAACTCGGCCAGTTCCGGCCACGGTGTTCGCGGGTCGTTAGCACTCGCCCGTGCGGCGCGATCCGCCAGGAGCTTGCACGCGGTCTCGGCCTGAGCCACTCGTCCGACAACCCACAACCGTGCGTCGAATGCCGCTCCACGGGGTTTCTGGCCCGTGGGTGTGCGTTCCTTTTCCTGCCAGTGCTTGGGTAGCTCGCGGTGGAACTCAGCGAAGTCGAAGTCGAGACGAGGGTGCCCGGCGGCGATCATGTCGTGGTTCATGTCACGCACGGGGTAGCCGCGTGCGGGATCGGCGGGAGCGCCGACGTGGCACCCCAGACAGGTCATCGAGCGGTCACCGATGTCGAACAACGGCGTCATCCCGGTGCTGGCGTATTCCGCGTGGTTGTCGCTTTTCCAGGTGGTGTGTTCACGCAGCCAACCGCTTGCGTTCCCGTGGCACGACTCGCAACCGACCCCCTCACTCCGCAGCGAGACGAGTCGCGGTTCGGCCGTGCCATGTGTCGCAAGGCTCGGGTTGCTGTGGCACGCGAGACAGCGGACGTCTTCGGTCGCTGGGATTGTGCTGTGCAGGCCCGCCATGATGTGGCGTGCGGTCGCCCGAACGGGGCGGTCAGGCTTGTCGGTCAGCAGGCTATAGGCTCGCGCGTGGGGGTCGCGGGCGTTCCAGCACGTGCCGGAACCTTCCCAGGTGTTCGCGTCGAACTTCCCCGCAAGCGATTCGGCCGCCGGGCCACCGTGACACGCTGCTGACATGCAACCCGTGTTCCCGATCGCGGTTCCCTTGGGAATCGGCTTGCCGACTGGGGCAGGAGTCTCGCTGGGCACGCGCACTTCGCCGTGGCTGCGCGGTTGGAGGACGAACACCACAACCCCGATGGCGAGGATCGTGGCGACAGCGATGCCGAGAGTGAAGGAGCGATCCTGAACAGGGCTCATGCTGGTCGTTGTACGTCAACCCCATCAGGGTGACGCCCTTAATCATTGTCGAATCCGCAGTTGATGTGGTTGATATCGTCTGGGTTTTTGTGGCGGGAGGCAAGTCGATTCCAGTATTCACCGGAGAGAACGCAGAGGACGGAGTGGGAAAACCAAGACCGAGACAATGCAGGGTTGCGAACATCCCACTTCTCTTCGCTTTTTGTCTTCTCTCTGCGTTCCCAGCGTTCTCTCCGGTGAATCCTGCTTTGATGCTCTTGATTCCGGGAGATATGCACACCCCACTCCGGAACCAATCCATTCGTACAGAAGAAAGTTCATCAGAACAGTTTCACGCTCCGCAGTACCTCATTAAATGACTCGCCAGCAATCAGTTGTGCAACCCGGTTGCGTTGCCCGGAGGTAGTTCATCCCCGAGTCTATGTCAGAATCATGCGACGCAGAAACGTGCAAACGCGAGTCGTCGTCCCCGATTCATCTGTGCCAATAATTCACCATGTCGAATAGGAGTTGTTTTACCACGCTTGTTTGGCAGAATGACAGTGTTCATTCCCACCGGGGTGCCCGATGACCACCCAGACAGTGAACTGCCCTGAATGCCACTCCGCGATCACGCATCAGACAGCACCGAACGGCCGTTCGGTCTCGACTTGCCCCCAGTGTGGCTCGACGATCACGGGTGCTGCTTTCGGCGACCGGACCGAATGCACGGACGCTTCCAATTCCCGCGTTGAGACCGATTCCCCACACAACACGCTGGCCATGCCGCCGGGAATCCCGACGCCGGGGCAGTATCACTTCCTGGCACCCTCGCAACAAGACGACGAGATTGGCCGGCTCGGACCGTACCGCGTGCTCGCTCCCATCGGAGCAGGTGGAATGGGAGCCGTGTTTCGTGCGGAAGACCCCGGTCTCCAGCGTGAGATCGCCCTTAAAGTGATGCTCCCGGAGTACGCGGCCAATCCCGACGCACGAAGGCGCTTCCTCCGTGAAGCACGCGCACAGGCCAAGGTTCAGCACGAGCACGTGGTCCCCATTTTTCAGGTCGGTGAAGACGGGGGCGTTCCCTTCCTCGCCATGCCTCTGCTCAAGGGGATGAGCCTTCAAGAGGCGCTTCATGCGAATCGGCGGCCACCGATCTCCGAAGTGCTTCGCATCGGGCGTGAGATTGCCGAGGGACTGTCCGCGGCACACGAACAAGGATTGATCCACCGGGACATCAAGCCGGCGAACATCTGGCTGGAAGGAAAACGGCTCCGCGTCCGCATCCTGGACTTCGGCCTGGCCAGGAACGAGGACGCCAACTTCGCCCCCCTGACGCAGCTCACAACCGGGGGGATGGTGCTGGGAACGCCAGCGTACATGTCTCCTGAGCAGGCCCGCAAGCTCACGCTGGATTTCCGGAGCGACCTGTTTTCCCTGGGGATCGTGCTCTACGAGATGTGCACGGGGGTGCTCCCTTTCGAGAGTGATTCCCTCGTGGGGCTACTCACAGCGCTGGCAGTTGAGACTCCTCAGCAACCCAGCGAGTTGAACCCCGCCGTGCCGCCGCTCCTGTCAGCACTCGTGATGCGGTTGCTTGCGAAGAAACCCGCCGACAGGCCGCAATCCGCCGAGCAGGTTGTGGCTGAGATTCGTTCCATTGAGACCGCGAATGGGGGACCAGCGCAGATGGCTGCAAGTCTGCCCATGTTTTCGCTACCGATTCCCGTTGCTCAGGCCGCTCCTGAGCCGTTCGAAGCATTTGCGGTAACGGAACCGACCCCGAGCCTTGCTCCTGTTGAACCAGTGCAAGTACCAAAGCCGTCATCTCGATCCATTCCTGCGTATCGGCAGGTTGAACGCCGCGAAATCCCGGTCTGGCTGATCGCAGGGATCGTGATCTTTGCGGTGGGTCTGGCACTGGGATTCATGGTGAATCAGTTCACCCCGAAAAAAGCGGAAGAAGCCACGCAGTCGGCGGCACCAGAGCCACCCAAAACGACACCGAAACCAAAACCGCCAGCGGTGGCTGTTACCGCCGACCCTGATCGCATGGCGGCCGAGTACGTGACTTCGATCGGGGGCAGGATTCACCTTGTCGGCGACAATCGCGAGATCACCCTGCCTGGCGACATTCCGCGAGACGCATTTTGGCTCAAGGACGTGATTCTTCTGGGGAACAGGCAACTGAGCGATGCGGGAATGGCTGCGTTCAAGGGTTGCAAACACGTCATGGTCATCAGTCTGCAGTTGACGCCGGTCAGTGATGCTGGCCTCGCGCATCTCAAGGATTGCAAGGATATACAGGTACTCGACGTGTGCAGCACAGCAGTGACGGATACCGGACTGGGCTACTTCAAGGACTGCGAATCACTTGAGGTTCTCTTGCTTGCGGCGACGCAGGTTACCGACAAGGGAATCTCGCAATTCAAGAGCTGCAAGAACCTTCGCGTGGTGAACGTGTTGCGGACAGGGATCACCGACGCCGGGTTGGATCATTTCATGAAAGCCGAGAACCTCCTGCAACTCGATCTGCGGGATACACAGGTCAGCGAAAAGAAGATCGATGAACTTAAAGAGGCGTTGCCTCGCTGCAAAATCACATGGAACGGCGGCACGATCGAACCAAGAATGAGATAATCGACGGACAGTTGCGGCACAGGTTCAGGTAAACGATTTCGGTTTCCTTGCCAGGGTTCGTTGACCGACACAGGCTAGTGGGATACCTTACCCTTCTCCAATCATCACCCACAAGGTTAGCGGAGCCGCGCGTGCTGGTCGGAAAGACGAGTTCGGTACGCGGTAGGGTTGCCGCCATTCTCTTCGCCACCACGGCCATCACGGTCGTTGGTGTTGCGCTCGCCGCGCTTGGCGCTGCCCTTGGTCTGTGGGTTTGGCCACCTGAACCAAGCAGCCCCCTTGGTGTAACATTGGGCGTTGTGGCGGGAGCCATCGTCTTTTTCGAGATGGCACTGCTACCCCGCAAGAAATACCGCGGGCTCCGTCTGGGAAATACCCGTGTGTGGATGCGTTGGCACATCAGGCTCGGGTTGGTGTGCCTCCCCGTCGTGATTGTGCATGCGGGTCTCGGGTTTGGCGGTCCTCTCAGTACAGCGACATTTGTCCTGTTCCTCCTTGTTACCTTCAGTGGCATTTGGGGGTTGCTGATGCAGCAGTGGCTCCCACAGAGAATCCTTGCTCAAGTCCCTCAAGAAACGATCGCCTCGCAGATTGACTACGTTGGTGAATATCACGCACAGGAGGCCTCGCGGCTCGTCCAGGCGCTCGTAACCGCACCGCCTGAAGCGGAGTCGGCCGAACCCGCAGTGGTCGGTGCCCAGGCCGCCGAGTTGTTTGCGTTCTTGAACCAACTCCTGCTGCCTTATCTTGAGTTTGGTAGGCGATCGGGTTCGCCGCTTGCTTCGCTGACCGAGGCTGAGCAAAGGTTCATCCGGTTGCGAGCCGCTGTGCCTGAAGTGACGGTTCCGGTGATCGAACGCCTTCGCAATCTGGCCGATCTCCGGCGGCAGTGGGATGCACAAGCACGAATGCACTTCTGGTTGCACAACTGGTTGCTGGTCCACTTGCCTCTATCGGTCGCAATGACCACGCTCATGGTACTCCACGCCGTGAAGGCGTTGAAATACTGGTGAACCCAAGATGCCCCGTTCTCCGAGCCGCGACCTGTCCGACCGATTCACCGGCAACCGTCGGTATTTTCACCGGTCGGAATGGATGCGCCGCGACCGTTTCTTGCTTTCGGCTGTCGCTTTCGTTCTCGCAGGACTTTGGGCAGTCGCCGACATCGCTGCTCCTGAAAAGGTCGCGTACTCGTTCAGCCACGGTCCACTTGCAAACCCGCACGCAGCCTGGGAGAACGACTGTGCTGCGTGCCATGTCGGATTCTCGACCTCCGACTTCAGTCCACTTTCGGTGTTCAACACGCGCCAGCGCTGGCAAGCAATGACATGCGAAAAGTGCCACGCCGGCGCTCCCCACAATGCGAACCTAACTGCCAGTGGCCGAGAGTTCCACGCGCAGTGCTCCAACTGCCACCACGACCATAGTGGCAAAGATTTTTCGCTCGTTCGCCTTGCGGATAGCAGTTGTACACGGTGTCACGCGAACCTCGCAGCCAATCAGGCGACTGGAAACCCGAACTGCGCGGCGAAGATCACAGGCTTCACCACCGATCACCCCGAGTTCCGTCCGTTGTCCACGCCGCCGGAGCGCAAGCTGAAGTTCAGCCACTCGCTTCACATGAATCCGGGCCAGGCCCATATCAAGGGCGGTCAGGAAGCGATGACGGTTGCGAAGTTGCGACAACTCTCCGGCGAGGCTGCCGTTCAGCGCTACACCGACTCGAAGCAGGATGGCGATCTTATCACCCTCGCGTGCGCGTCATGCCACACGCTCGACAGTGGCGCGGGAACAGCAAACTACGACAAGCTCAAAGCTGCCCTGGACTCAGCGGGTGAACCGGCGCGATCCGTGTTGCCAGCTCGGGCTGCCGGGGCGACGCTTCTCCCCATCAACTTCGAGGCGCACTGCCGAGCCTGTCACCCGCTGCGTGCCCCGGATGGGGCCAGCGCCAGTGGTCTTGTGATTTCGGGCTTCGACGTACCGCACCGTAAGCAGATCGAGGAACTCACGGGCGAAGTGGCCGCGGGCTATCTCCGTTCGCTCGCTGCGAAAGATCACCCGGCACTGGCGACCCCCGTCGGCCCCGGAGGCATGATCGACCAACCGCTGGCGACGCCAGCACGAACGCTTCGAGATGAGTCTGCTCGGCTGACGAGTAAAGCCATATCCTCCCTCACGACCAGCGATGCCGGGTGTGCGAAGTGCCATGATGTGACTCCGGCTTCTGCTCAGGATAAGTTCGCGAAGATTGCTCCATTGCCAAACCACAGCGTCTGGTTCAAATGGGCCATGTTCGATCACACAGCACACCGTGGTGCGACCTGCGCGACTTGCCATCCTGGAACAGGTGCGGCGTACACGCCCCCAGGGACGTTGCTTGTTGAGAAAGAACCGCTGCAGATTCTTGGCATCGACTCGTGCAAAGCGTGCCATTCGCCGTCGGGCACGAAAGTGACTCTGCCGGACAAAACAGCGATTTCGGGTGGCGGGGTTCGGTATGGTTGCACGGATTGCCACCGCTATCACAATGCGGATCACGGGCTACAAGGCCGTGGTGCCCAGGTTGGGTTCCCGGCCAAGCCACTGGACTTGGCCGACTTCCTTCGCGGTAAGTGATGGGCGAGCGGTGAGGTTGATCCCCGCCGGGTCTTTGGGGCGGCGGGATTCAACCCCGCTGCTCGCCAATGCGAATCAAATGCGACAACGGGCTTCCACATGATCGTGCAGCGACTCCGCGAGATTCAGAACCGCTTCGGCTTCCTCCCCGATGAGGAAATGCGGAAGCTCGCGCGAGAAACCGGGGTACCGCTTTACCGCGTCGAGGAAATCAGCAGTTTCTTCCCTGCATTCGTTCTCCAGCGATCAAACCCGGCACCGACCGTGGTGCGTGTCTGCCGCGACATGGCCTGCCACCTCCGTGGTGCGGCCGACCTGCTCGACCCCAAGAAGGGGCTTCCCGCACTCGCCGATCAACTCTCCGCACAAACCGGTAAGAAGGTGTGCGTCGAAGGCGTGTCGTGCCTCGGTCGGTGCGATCGCGCCCCGGTCGCGTGGGCGGAACGCCACCCGATGCCCGAGCACGTTCACGCCTGGGTCTACGCGGGGAAGTCGCGTGCGGAGTTGGAGCAGATCGTCCGCAAACTCGCGACTGGCGAGGCGGCACCTCCCCCCGATGACGACGCGAAATACCTACCAAACGTCAATGCGACCGAGGCATGGGAGATCGACGTCTACGGCCGGGAGAACTGGCCACGCGACTACCGGGCCGTTCGCAAGTTCATCGACTTCCTTGGAACCCTACCGAAACCGCTCGCCGCTCCGCCCCGCGAACTCGGCGGCAAGGATCTCGATAACTACGTCAAGGAGCATCACCCGCTGCTCGCGGAATTGAAGGCCGCGGGTCTGCTGGGCATGGGTGGGGCAGGGGCACCCGCATACCAGAAATGGCTCGACGTCTGGCGTGAACCTGCCAACGAAAAGTACATCGTTTCCAACGGCGACGAGAGCGAACCGGGTACGTTCAAAGACCGCGAGATCATGCTCCGCCTACCGCACTTGTTAGTGGAAGGGGTAATCCTCGCCGGGCTCATGACCGGTGCGACTGCCGGCTACATCTACGTTCGCCACGAATACCTCGAGCAGATCCACGAACTTCGCGAAGAGATCGCTCGTGCTCAGGAACTCGGGGCTTGTGGTCCCAACGTGTTCAACACGGGTCGGTCGTTCCCGGTCGAGGTATTCGAAAGCCCTGGTGGGTACATCTGCGGCGAGCAATCTGCCCTCATCGAAGCGATGGAAGATCGCCGCAGCCAGCCTCGCAACCGGCCGCCGGAACTGACGACGAACGGCCTGCGCGACAAGCCGACGGTTGTGAACAACGTCGAGACGCTGGCTTGGACGCCGTACATCATCCTGCGTGCGGGCACCTCCTACGCGACTCGCGGCTGGCGCGTTCCCGGCGAAGGCAAGCAACCCGGATTCGGCGGTCGGCGAATCTTCTCCGTCAGCGGCGATGTGAAGCGGCCGGGGGTGTATGAGGTTCCGGTTGGGTTGCCGTTCCGTGAGTTGATCGAAAGCCCCGAATACTGTGGCGGCGTGAACGGGAAACTGAAGGCGATCGCGACCTCGGGACCGTCGGGCGGGTTGCTCCCGGCGCGATTGCCGGTCGATCCGAAACTGGACGAGAAGAAACGAGCCGACGCCGTGGCTCGAATTCGCGAGCGTTCCAACAACGACGCCGAGATCATGGAATGGTTCATGCGGACCTACATGCCCATCGGCGAAACGACGCTCGACCTGCTTGGCGTACCGCTCGACCTGAACTTCTTCCGCAACCTGCACGCACTGCTACGATTGCCGGTGGAGCCAATGCTGGGGGCCGGGCTGGTCGTGTACGCGGAGGGAACCGACCTGCTGGATCAGGCAGTGAACTTCACGGAGTTCTACCGCAATGAGTCGTGCGGGAAGTGTATCCCGTGCCGCCTCGGGTCGCAGAAGCTCGTGCAGATTGGGACTGAGTTGATCGCCAGTCGTGAGACAGGCACGAAGGCCGAGGGAGCTGGTGCCGACGTGAAGGAAATCACCAAGGCGCTTCAGCTCACATCGATCTGCGGGCTGGGCTACGTTGCCCCGATTCCGCTCGCGACCGTGATGGCGTACTTCTCCGATGAGTGTGTGAAGAAACCGACGGTTTAGCATCCGTCCCAACGGGGCGGCGTGTTCTGATCGGCGAAATGCGCCGCCCCGCCGGGGCGGACGCTAAACGGAAGCCTGACCATGCCTGATGCTCCCGCGATTGCCACCGAAGACCCTATGTTCCTCGGCCGCGAGGAAGAGTCACTCTTCGCGCGCGACGACAACGACGTCCTCGTTCGTCGCGACAAGGAAACGCGCGACCGGTTCAAGGATCTCGTCACGATCGTGATCGATGGCTACTCGATTGAAGTGCCACGCGCCGTGCCCAAGACCGACGCGCTCGGGAACCCGCTTCGCGACACCGACGGCGGGCTCATCCCGCGAACCACGACCATTCACGACGCGGCCGCACAACTCGTCGCGCTCGGAATCTGGACCGATGAGGAACTGAAGACTCGTATCCCCGTGTTGTGTCACCAGCGACACGTGACGCCGGTCGCCGTTTGCCGGATGTGCTCGGTGCAGATCAGCAGCATGAAGCGAGGCAAGCTCACGCCAGGTCGCAAGCTCGTGCCCGCATGCCAGCACCGGGTCGAGACGAACATGGTTGTCACCACGCGGGCTGGCGTGGACGGCTACAACCCGGAGGCGAAAGCGACCGCCGACATGAAGGCGGTTGAGCGCTTCGCGGCCGACGTGAACGGCTCGGTTAAGTTGCTTGCCGAGTTCCTTCTCGCGGACCACTGCCACCCCGACCTGGGCACCGCGAAACGCTACGACGACGAACTCGGTACCGTCATCCTGTCGCTGGGTGTCGATCGCGTTCGCAAACGGCTCGAACGCCCGGCCGACCTCCCGAGCCGAAACGCGGCCGGCGCCCCGGAAGAGCACTTGGACGAATTCGATCCACTCGTACCTCCGTCCAGCAAGCCGCGGCGCTTCACGCTCCCGCTGGCCCCGGACGTTCACGAGCCGGAACGAGCCGGGACCGCCACCGCACACCAGGCGTGGGAAGACTGGAACGCCAAGGTTCACGACGGCTACCCATACTCGTCGCGCACGGTGGTCGTCGATCACGACAAGTGCATTCTGTGCGATCGCTGCGTCCGTGCGTGTTCCGAGGTGAAGCCGTTCAAGGTCATCGGGCACACCGGCAAGGGGTACGGCACCCGCATCAGCTTCGACCTCGACTCCGTGATGGGCGAGTCGAACTGCGTGCAGTGCGGCGAGTGCATGACGAGCTGCCCCACCGGGGCGCTGTCGCTGCGTCGTCGCGTGCAACCACGAGCCTGGGCCGACTCACCGACACAGATTCCTGTGAACCCGAATACCGCGTTCCCGGCAGACTCGGGATTCCTCACGGCCGACGAGATGCAGAAGGTTTGGCTGCGCTACGACAGTCCCACCCGCGGCGCACGAGTCGTCTTCCCGTTCCAGGCGGTGCCGTACTCGTACTTGAAGTGGAACGAGGGGGCGGTGCGAAAGTGGGAGATTGCTCCCGGCGAACGCAAACTCCTCTGCGACGAAGGGCAGTACGGTAGCACCGCGTTCTTGCTGCAGGGCACCGGCACGTTCGAGATTTACTCACGCCTTGCCGGCCCCGCTGCGAAACCCGGTTTCTTTGCCCGGCTTCTCGGTCGTAGTGCCAAAACCGATTCCGGGTATGGTCCGCTCGTCCGCATCGCGACGGGCGATGAGCTTGTATTGGGCGAAATGACGTGCCTCACGCACCGCCCGCGAACCGCGACCGTGGTTGCCGTTGCCGAGCGCGATAACCCCAGCCTCACGCTAACCCGCGATGAGCACGGGCGAACCAGTGCGACCCTCAACCGAAACAACCCTGGTCCGGTCGTCGTCTACGAAGTGACCCGCAACATGCTCGACATGATGTTGCGATCCGCGTCCGCACGCGACGACCTTCAAGAGATGTACACCTTCCGCGCGATTCAGGCGTGCGTCACGGGCGGCGACCTGTTCAAGCCACTGAATGCAGAGCAACGTGAGCGAGCCATCATGTTGCTGCTCACCGAAGGTGCCGAGTTCCGACGTGTGGAAGCGGGTGATGGCATCGTCGCGGAAGGCGACCCCGCCAGCGACTTCTACCTCGTTCGGCTTGGCACGGTTCGCGTGTTCACGACGATTGGCGGCCGCGAGCAGGTCATCCGCTTGCTTTCCGCTGGCGACCACTTCGGCGAAGGCGCGTTGCTCTCGGATCGCCCGGGGATGCGGTCAGCGTCGGTCGCGGCGCTCGACCCCGTCGAACTGGTGCGTGTGCCTGGTCCGGTGTTCCGGAAACTCTGCGAGACGTTCCCGTCGGTTCGCGAAGGGCTTGCCGGCGCTCCGCGACCGGCTGTTGCGGGGCTCACCCAGACCCCCACCCCCGGCGTGCTGAGCGAGTACGTTCGGCAGGGGCTATACCAGGGTCAGCGGTTGCTGGTTCTCGACCTTACGAGTTGCACACGCTGCGATGAATGCACGCGGGCATGTGCGGACTCGCACGACGGCAACGCCCGACTGCTCCGCGAAGGGCTTCGTTTTGGCGACTTCCTCGTGGCTACGTCGTGCCGGTCGTGCCACAAGCCCTATTGCATGGAAGGTTGCCCGGTCGATGCGATTCACCGTCGCGGGCAGCACCTCGAAGTGGTGATCGAGAACCACTGCATCGGTTGCGGGCTGTGCGAGCGGAATTGTCCCTACGGGTCGATTCACATGGTAGCCCGAACGCAGCCGAACCCGGATGCAGCAGCAATTCCGGGTGGCAACCCACATGTCACGGCAGCACGACGGGCCGTGAACTGCGACCTTTGCAACGGCGGTGAACCGTTCTGCGTCCAGGCTTGCCCACACATCGCCGCGCACCGTACGACTGGCCCTGATTTGCTTGATGAGGTGCTGAGTCGCCTGAACAGGCCTGTTGCGTGAGATAACCCTAAGCGGCCGAGGATGAGAGTGACTTGGCGAGCCGGGAGCGTCAGCGACCGGAGTTTTCTCGTAGCTCAACAAAGTCCACGACAATCGAAGCAATGGCACGCGGATAAAGAGGATGAAGCGCGGATGAAGAGGATCAGACAAAAGCAGAAAGCAGTTTGATCCGCAGATATCACAGATGGACACAGATTTGAAGACAAAGCAGCAGAGTTGTGTTCGAAACCCGCTTATCCTGTCTTGGTTTTCTAATCTGTGTCCATCTGTGATATCTGCGGATCACTCACTTCTCTGATCCTCTTCATCCGCGTTCCTTCTGCGAGATCCGCGTGCCATTGCTTCGATCGCCTTCCTCCAGTCGCTGACGCGGGCGGCTCGCCAGGAAACAGATCACTCGTGTTCGTGGCCCGCCTCGCGGGCTTCGATCACGGCTTTCCGAACCGGTCGCAGTGAAAACACATCCAGTACCTGTGGCCCATCCGTTCGGTAAGCGCGAGCGATAGTCGGCCCAATTGACGGATCGTAAGACGGGGCGAGGAAGACCCTTCCTGGCCGCGTTTGAATCCCTGCGTAGTCGATGCCGTAAGTGCCGTCCTGAATTGCCCCGACGGTCGCAACCGCACCGCGGGCAAAGACGTTGTTGCCACGCAGTTTTGCCCCACCGATGTACCCGCCGACGAACTGCGTTGGCACCGACGCAATCGCGTTGGGCTTGACGGTTGTCGGATACCCCGCACGTTCCATCGTGTGCGGAACCGGTGTTCGCCTCGGTGCCCGCTCCACGAAGCGTTCTTGAGCGAACGCACAGCTGGAGACAACGCACACAAGCATCGCGACGAATACCCAACGCATGTGAACGCCCGGTTGAGGAACTACAACGAAGAGGAGAAACTAAAGCCCACGACTTTGGTTTCTCCTCTTCTTAGATCGTTCTTCGCACGTCGTTACTTGAATCAACCCTGCGGATTGCGGTTCGTTTTCTGGTAGGGCAACCGCACGCCCCGAACCAGAACCTGATCGGCCCGCAAGACGTTGGTCGGGACGTTGTAAGTCGCCTGCCCCGCAATGGTCATCACATCGTCCTGATCGACACCGTCGCCACTGACACCAAACCCGCCAATGAGTACCGCGGGCCCACCGGGGGTCGTTGCCTTGTAAATCGGTGCGGCACCCGGGAAGAACACAATACCGTTCTGGTTGGCGATATCCGTCGGAGCACGGAAATTGGTACCTGGGTTGAACGAATCGTACCCAAGGACGCTGGTATAAGCCGAGGCCGGAAGCGGTGCTCCCACTGTGAGGCCCGTCAGCGGGTCGACACCACCGTCGTTCAGTTGGGAGAACGGACCTGGTGGCGTTCCCGTCACGCTTTCCGGGAATCGGGGCAGTGCGACGTACCGGAACGTGCGTGCCTCGAAAGCTGTACCTGCCGGAACTCCTGGGATCTGGTCGATCGCCTGGAGCTGTGCCGCGTTCGCATAGTACGCGGTATTGCGGGCCTTTGCGACCGCTACGTCGAGCGAGAAGACCGTGGCATCCGGGTCGCGGTAAAGACCCACGATGTTGCCTTCGAGGTCCGACACGGCGAACACCATCTTGGTGCGTGTTCCGAGTGGGAGTCGGATCGCGGCACGGGTAAGGTTCGCCTGGTTGATGCCTTGCGTCACGATCTGCATCACGTCGGCAGCCGTGACTCCCACGCCGTCGTGCGGTTGAATCAGCCAGCCCTGCGGAACTACGACCCCGTCTCGTGTCAGGTTCGGGTCGCCCATGACGATGACCTGGTTCGCGCCTTGTGGTGTTCCGCGACCCACGGCAGCCCCGACCGCCAGCAAGGTATCAATACCCTGCTGACCGCTCGGCCCGAAGATATCGAGCGTAATCCCCACGAGATCGATGCGGCCTGTTGGCAAGCCGAATCCGGCTGGCACTGCCACGCCACCAATCGTGCCAATGGGGACAGGGTTGATCCCGTTCGTAACTGTGGTCGTGGTGCCGCCCACGGCCGCGTACGCCATCCACTCAGCTTCGAGCGAACGATCTGGTTTACTGGGATCGTAAGTCGCGCTGAGGATGGAATTCATTTCCGTGGCATAGCCGGTCTGGCCAGGGAAGAAGATGCCGATGCCGCCGACGGACTGCCCATTCTTGAAGATTGGAATACCGCCCGGTAGCGTTGCGAGGCCTCGACCCTGGGCGACCGGATTGCCGTTAACCCGAGGGGAGACACCTGACTCAACACCGTACGAATCGGGTGGGAACAACTCCTGACCGGGGAGCACAAAGGCTGAATCGGCATTGAATCGCTCGGTACGCAGGATGTCGTCGGCCGTGCCGATGATCTTGTCTGGCCCTGGGCTGTATGTACCATCGCGGTTGGTGTGCTCGATCTGGAAGAGGTCGACCTGCGGCGCGTTCGCGACACCTGGGGGGAAGTGCCCCTTGATGCCAACCGCTGCAACGAACCCCGGACCGCGAATGGTCGAGTTCGGATCGGTGATGTTCGGATTCGATTCGACTTCACGTTGCGTGATCGTGGATTGGCTGAGCGAGTTGACGGTACGGCTCGTGAGCGGTGCCTGGTTGTTGCCGAAGAACGCTCCGGTGCGGGCCAATGCGACAGCTCCGTCGATGGCGAATACGAGTTTTTGCGGGTCGCTGGTGATGGCGCTCGACACACCACTTCCCACATTTACGCCCAGGATCCGCCCGTTCCGGTCCGTTACGACAACGATGCCGTCCGTGCTGGCCGTTGCTGCCGTGGCTCGTCTGATGAGGGTATCGACTTCGCTTGCCGTCAAGACTTGCTGCGGAGCCGCAGCGGTGCTCGGGAGTGGTTGTTCGAGCAGGATCTTGTCGTTCGGGTCGGGAACCACGGCATCGGTCGTCCTGACCCGCAACAGGCTGTCGGCTCCTGGTCCGCCATCGAACGCCGTCGCCCCAAGCCCCCCGAACAGCGTGTCGTCCCCTGGTCCACCGTTGAGGGAAGCCCCACCGCTTGCCGCAACGAGCTTGTCGTTGCCGTCGCCCCCGTTGATTGTGAGGGTCTGGCCGACCAACTCATTGACGATGATGCTGTCATTGCCATCGCCACCGTCGATCGTGATGCTGGTCACAGCCGCCGACGAAAACACCCCAAGTTCCTGAGTCCCATCCAGAACCCGCAGTGTGTCGCCTTCTGGCGTGACCCGGATGCGGTCGTTCCCCGCATCGCCCGTGATCGTGAGAACCCCGGCCGCCAAACTGGCAGTTGCAGGTGTGTCGCGATCTTCCAGGAATTCGCAACGCAGCTCCGTCCGGTATTTCTCGATCGACATGGCAGCCCCCGCGAACTTGGTACTTGAGTCAAATCGGACGTCGGCACCGAAAACTCCACCGATTCGCCCGATTAACCGGATTCACCTGACTCATCGGAAGAATCCTCATCTCCGGTACAGATTTGACCGATTCAATCTCGTGGACACCATGGATCGGGGGGACGGGCATGGGCCGGCAATCACGATTGGGAAGGTGGGTTGCGGCCGGCGTGTTGAGCGCTGTAGCCGCGACCGCCGTTGGGCAACGGCTCGAGGGGGGCCAGTTGCCTGAACTCCCACCTGTGCCATCGTCCCCAGAATCTGGGGAGGTTGCACCTCCGCCACGAGCGATTCCAAAGCGCTTGGAGCCTGCTGCGCCTGTGACGCGACAGCCGCGACAGCAAGGTTACCGGAACGATTTGCCAGCACGGGCAGGCTCGGTTTCCGCGGCCTTTCCTCAGCCTGGGGCATTTCCTCAGCAGACAGTGCCCAATCCCGTCGTCTCTGGTGTCAAGCCGAGCCAACTGCCACCGGTCGAAACACGCGATCCACTCAACCGATTGCTCGAGCCCACGCCACCACCGCCGGCAGGGTCGCCGCAAGAAATGCCGACGCTGGCTAACTACGTCTATTACCCGACTCTCGGCTTCGCGGGGCAGAGTGGGGTCGCCCCGCGGTCTGGCAACAACTCGGAATATGACACCATCGAGGACCGCTGGCGTATCGGTCTTCCCGCGTGGGATCGCTATGGCAAGAACCACCCCCGCGTGGCCGACTATCCGTACCAGTTGGGCAAGATCACCGATCCGTTCAACCAGAACGTGTTGAAGGGTGACTATCCGATCATCGGGCAGCACACATTCTTCAACTTCACAGGGACATTCAGCACCCTGTTTGAAGGCCGCTCGATTCCAACCGCGACGACGCCGTTCGAGAGCACAGCCCGTGAGAACACGGTCGATTTCTTCGGCCGACCCGGGCAGTTCGTCTCCTCGCAACTTGTCACGACTTCGTTCGAGTTATTCCACGGTGATGCCGCGTTCAAGCCAGTGGATTGGCGCTTGAAGTTGACCCCTGCGTTCAACGTGAACGTGCTTAGCGTGCAGGAACTTGGGGTGGTCAGCCCAGACGTGCGGAAGGGTACGATTCGCGAACGGACGTGGACCACGCTTCAAGAGTACTTTGCGGAATACAAGATCGCGGATCTCAGCCCAGAGTACGACTTCGTGTCGGTCCGAGCCGGTTCGCAGCCGTTTACCAGCGACTTCCGTGGCTTCATCTTCAGCGACGTGAACACCGGTATCCGGTTGTTCGGTAACCTGGACGGGAACCGGACGCAGTATAACCTTGCGTACTTCCGCCCGCGCCAGAAGGAAACGAATAGCCAGCTCAATGCCTTCTCGGGCCGTAACCAGAACATCGTGATCGCGAACCTTTACCGGCAAGACTTCATCTTCCCCGGTTACACGGCCCAGGCGAGCTTTCATTACAACAACGACAACACGAGCTTCTACTTCGACAACAACGGCTTCCTCGTGCGGCCAGACCCAGTTGGCGTGTTCCAACCGCACACGATCGACGCCTTCTACCTTGGCCTTGCAGGTGACGGGCACATCGGCCGTTACAACGTGTCGCACGCCTTCTACTGGGTGCTCGGTAACGACAGCCGTAACCCGCTTGCGGGTGTTCGGCAGTCGATCTCGGCACAACTCGCTGCCCTTGAACTGTCCTACGACCGGGACTGGGCTCGCTTCCGTGTGAGTGGTCTTTATCAGTCGGGTGACGGCAATCCGAACAACGGTCACGCGACGGGCTTCGACGGTATTTTCGACAACATGAACTTCGGTGGTGAGTTCAGCTTCTGGCGTCGACAACGCATCCCGTTATTCGGCGTCGGCCTGACGAACGACCAGAGCCAGTACGCCAACTTGCGGTCCAGCCGAATCCAGGGGCAAAGTAACTTCGTGAACCCGGGGTTGTGGCTCATCAACGCGGGCGTGGACTTCGATATTACGCCGCGGTATCGAGTCGTGAATAACGTGAACGCGCTGTTCTTCGACAAGACGGCATCGCTGGAACAGTTCGTGTATCAAAGCAACATCGACCGTTACATCGGCACCGACCTGAGCAGCGGGATCGAGTGGCGGCCCCGCTTGAACAACAACGCCATCGTGATGGGTGGCATCTCGACGTTGATTCCGAGCGGTGCCTTCCGCCAACTTTACAACAAGCAAGACAGCAAGGTGAACGCGCTGATGTCACTGTTTGTCGAAGTGATCCTGCAGTTCTGAGAATCAAGGATGCACTTTCACCTCGCGGGGTGGAGGTGCGACATCTCGTGGAGTGATCTTGGCACGTAACTCGGCCAGTAGCAAATCGGTGAAGAACCGATCGGCCCAGATCGTATCGGCGTAAGCAAACGGGCGTGCCTCCGACGGCCTTTCGCCCGCAACCAGTTCCTCAGCTTTTCGCAGGTGCGCCTGTGCGGCCACGATGTCACCTCGCTTCACAGCGCACAACCCTTTGATGATCGGGTAGAAGGCCCACTCTCGTGGTGGCGTGCCGAACGTCGTGCCTCCCGCAGTGAGTGCGTTCTCCGCCCCTTCGAGATCGCCAGCGCGAAGCCTTACGAGTGCCAGTGACCAGTAGCCCCACGCAAACCGAGAGGCAGGGGTGAGCTTCGCAGCAAGCAACTTCGCCAGGTCAGCAGCCTCGGTCGGGATCGTATCCGGAGAGAGACCCACTGCCCATGCGGTTCTTGCGAGTACGTTCACATTTGTCGACTGCTCAGCTCGTTTCATCATCCCACGGATGTCAGCAAGATATTCCTCCGCGTCTCCCGCAGTGAAGCGAGCCGCGGCAAGGCAGAGATCGGTCCAGGCGAGTTCCTGATCCGAGACCATGCTGGAGACGTTCCACCTGCGGATGCTTTCGAGTACGGGAATGGCCTGGGCGAATTTCCGCAGGCCGACGCGGGCGGTCACAAGTCCCCAGCCGTCGGTGAGTCGGTCGCGAGGCCAGTCCCCGCGTGAGATCGCGAACGCCTTGGCATAGTAGCCTTCTGCGGTCTCAAAGCGTCCGCGAGCGTTCTCCGCTCTGCCCAGTGCCGCCCACAAGTCGTGTCGTTCGTCGTCGTCGCTCGATCCGTTTAGCAGTGAGATGATCGCCAGCGATTCCGTCAACCGTTCCAGACCGGCCGCTCGGTATCCCATCTCGAACAACTCCTCGCCCTCGACTCGCAACGCGAGGCACATTTCTCGGCTCCGTGTGCCGAACACGGAACTGATGTATTGCCGTGTGGTGGCCAGCAAATCTTTCGCAATCAGCTTCGCCGGTTCCGAGAGGTTTGGCCTGGCGAACCCCTTTCCTGCAAGCAGGAGCGTCTGGCAAACCGGTCTGTTGATAGCGACCTTCCCGGCACGAACCAATCCCAGCGCTTCCACGAGGTACTTCTGCGCGGTGATGACGGAACCGAACTCGGATTCGAAGGTTGCACGCCCGAGCAACAGCTTACCTCGCCAGTGGTTGTCCGCTCCGAACTGCGTCTTGTTCGCGATGTCGATGTCTTCCCAGAGCTTGCGAGCATCGACGAGTCGCCCGTTCCTGGCCCAGCGGATACCGACCACGTGCCCGACAATCAGCAACTTGGGATGAGCGAATCCGTAGGTCTTCCGGATGCTCTCCACCATTCGTGTGTAAAGTGCGTCCGCCTCGTTCCATTTGCCCATCTCGGAGAGCACGCCCGCGAGTTCAAAGCGGATCATGTTTACCATCCAGTGATCGAACGGGAAGTGCTGCTCTCCCTTCTTGAGCGCTTCGCGGAGTTTGGTCTCTGCCTGGCGGCGGAACGAATCGGCGAGCGCCGGGGTGGAATTCGCCATGTGCACGAGCCCCACGCCGGTTTGGAACGCTGAGATGACATCACCGACGAGCCGGAACTGGGCGCTGGGGTGCGACTGGAGCGACGCCAGTATCTTGGGTAGCACGTTCACCAATTCTCCGGTGCGGCCCTGATCCAGCAGCGTCCCGGCGAAAGCAATTCGTGCGGAGATCGTGTCTTTGTGGTTCGGGCCAAGGAGTCGGTCGCGGCCCTCGATCACCTCGCGGAAGATCACGTCGGCCGCGGGTTCGTCGATGAATGTGAGGGCGAGCGCTTCGTAGAAACGACACGCGAGTATGGCTTCTTCAGAAGCGCCGTTGTTGCGTTGCTTGGCCATTGCGCCGCGGAACCATTCGAGGGCAGCGGGGAAGTCCCCGAGGTTCCAGTACATCCGCCCGATGGCGAGTTCGTTCTCGATCACGTCGGGGTGATTGGGGGGAAGGTGTTGCCTGCGGAGTGCGAGTGCTTCCTTGAAGATCGGCTCTGCGGACTTGTAGTCGCCGAAACTCGTGAGGCTGTTGGCCACAGCTTCGGACAGCCTGGCCTTGGTCAGTGGCTGATCCTGGAGCCCCGTGCGGAATTTCTCGGCGGCTTCCTTGAGCAAAGTGTCGGCCGTCTTGCTCCGCTGCTTTTCCCAACTCTGCGGCAGAATGTCGTTCCCAAAGAAATCGAGTGGGTCGGTGCCTCGGAATAGCCCGGTCATGAAGTCCGAAACCTGATTGGCACGCGCCGCCTCAGCATCGGCCTGCTTGCGGAGTTGCTCTGCCTCTTTCCGGCGGGCGGTTTCCGATTGCGCCAGTTTGGCGTTCTCCTCGGCAAACTTCACGGCGTCTACCTTCAGTCTCTCCGCTTCCTCCTTGGCATGATGCTCGAATTCTGCACGGGCCACGGCTTGCTTATATTGAGCAAACAGCGACGCCACGAGTCCCACGGACACGACGAAGACAAAACCGACGAGTCCCGCCACAACGGGGTTGCGCTTCGCCCAGCGGGCTGCGCGAGCGGTCGGCCCGAGCGGTCGCACGGTGACAGGTTCGCCACGACAAAATCGCTCGAGGTCGTCTGCCAACTCTGTGGCCGACGGATACCTGTCGGCGGGAATCTTCTCCAGGCACTTGCGACAGATGAGATCCAACTCACGCGGAACCCGGGACTGGGAGTCGTACGCGGGCACCTCCGCCGACCGAATCATTCCCAGCAAGCCGTGCACGTCTGGCGCTTCAAAAGGCCGGTCGCCGTGAAGACACTCGAACAGGATCACCCCAAGTGACCACACGTCTGCGGTGGGGCCGACGAACTTGGTACGGCCGTCCGCTTGTTCGGGTGCCATGTACGCGGGGGTCCCCATGACGGCTTGCGTTTGCGTCAGGTCGGACGCGCCACGCTTGGCAAGTCCGAAGTCCGCGACTTTCGGGGCTGAGGCAGAAGGGTGCGAGTTGGGCGTGGCATCGGGTGCAGTGGAGATATCCCCTGCAGATTCCTCTTTCCCGAAGAGGACGTTCGCGGGCTTCAAGTCGCGGTGGACGATACGAAGCGCGTGGGCCGCGGCGACACCGCGTGCGATTGTGGCAATGAGCCCGGCGGCCTCCAGTGGTGGCAACTTCCCGGCTTTCTCGATGCGGTCGCCCAGCGTGCCGCCCGGCAGGTATTCGAGAGCCATGTACGGGTGGCCGTCGTAGTCGCCGTACTCGTAAACCCGAACCACGTTGGGATGCTCGATCGCCGCGACCGCCTCGGCTTCGATGAGAAATCGTGCAAGGTCTTTCGGGCCGACCCGGTTCCCACGAATCGTCTTGAGTGCAACGATTCTATTGAGCGACACCTGCCGGGCCTTGTACACCACGCCCATCCCGCCGCGGCCGAGTTCACCGAGAATCTCGTATCCGGGGAGACTGGTTCCGGAGGTGTCGCCCGACATCCCCGCCGACCGAACCTGCTCGGCTGGCGATTGGCTAATCGTTCCCCGTCCCTCGTCTGCCGTCAGTTGGGTGCTTGCTGGCCCGCCCATCTCGCGGAGCAGTCCTCCAATTTCGGAGGGCAAAGTTGACGCTGCCACGCCGTCAGCTGCTGCTGGCGGTTCTTGCGGGATGACCGAGAGCGTTGGGGTTGGATTGGGGATGTACCCGGTCGTCTGAATGGCAGATTTGGGCGGGGTGGGCGTGTCTGAAGACATTGAAGTCTCGAGATAATCGGTGTGCTGACGAGCCTATCATACGCTCGTTCGGGGCTCGGTGCAAAGCGTTACTCGAGTATCATTCGCACACCATTTGAGAGAATGGTGTGCGACGGAAAAGTGTAGGTACGGGAAAGATGATGAGGGTCCTTTGTGGGGAAGGCCACTCTGGCCTGCCATCAGTCCAGGCAGGCCAGTGGCCTTCCCCACAAATGTTCGCGCTAGAGTTCTGAACCTGCTCTAATCCTAAACCAAGCGTGATCTCAGGCTG
>PNLP01000024.1 GCA_013823135.1 Planctomycetaceae bacterium | reverse complement strand
TCATACTTCGTCGCTCCGAGAATTCGGTGGACAGCGGTAGATTTTGTCCGTAATTCGTGTCATGCTGCTATGAAGGTGCCGTCCTGCCAGGCATCGGTTGATCGACGGATTTGTTGCGGTCGTGGACCTGCCAGTTACCACTCCACAGCATTCACAATACCGGACGCTCCCTCCGGTTGGTTACACCCTTTGCGAGGGTGCTGTTTTGTTTTGCCATACCCATTGCCCCAAATGATCGGGAGTGCTGGGTTGGTGGATCGTCCTTACCAACCACACGTTTTCCTTAGCGATTGCGCAACCGAAGGGCGGGATTGAGTCGATGACAGAATGGTTCCGAGAACTGGCACCGAACAAGATTGAAGCGGCTCCCGAGCTGATCGAATGCTTGGGAACTGCGGCTTTCTTCGGCATCCTGGTCGCGTTGATCTACTTCCTGACGCAGCGCCGAACTCGGGTCGAGACCGCGTCGCTCGTTTCCACGCTTGTTCTCCTCACGATCCTTCTCGCGATGGTCACGCTCGTGATCGGGCAGAACCTGGCGCGTGCCTTCGGGCTCGTCGGGGTGCTCTCGATCGTCCGGTTCCGAACCATCGTCGATGACACCCGCGACACGGCGTTCGTGATCTTCGCAGTTGTCACCGGCATGGCCGTCGGGTCGGGGTTTGTGACGCTCGCCTGGGTGAGTGTCCTCGTCATCGGTCTGGTTGCGTGGGGATTGAGTTTCTGGAGCCGCGGCGGTGGTCGCGGCGCGGCGTCCACACTCGTCATCAAGCTTGCCGTGTGTCCGGATCCGGAAGCCGTCGTCACCCCGGCGCTGTTGAAACACCTTGCTGCGTTCCGTGTGACCGCGGTAGGAACCGTGAAACAGGGTGTCTTGCTCGAACTCACTTACTCAGCGAGGCTTCGCTCGGAAGTTTCATCCGTCGCGCTCATTCTCGAATTGAACCGCATCGAAGGTGTTCAAGGCGTCGAGTGGAGAGACCATTCTGGCGGTTGAACCATCTCCGTCCCAGGGGTAACGCATGTACCGCTTTGCTGTCGGGTTGGCGCTTTTTGTCGCGGCGGCGGTCGCGGGAATCAGTGCCCAACCCCCTGCCGCGCCCCCCGTGAAGAAGGGTGTCGCCGAGACCGACGCGTTCTTTGCCGAGGGGAAGATCCCGAGCCTCGCGATCACGGTCGAGAAGAAGGAAGCGGACAGCCTTCGCCGTGAGCCGCGGAAGTACGTCAAGGCGACGATCAAGGACGGCGACAAGACCTACACCGACGTGGCGATTCACCTCCGGGGATCGGTCGGCAGCTTCCGGGGATTCGATGACCGACCCGGCCTGACGATCAACATGGACAAGTTCACCGAGGATCTCGCCTACCGCGGGATGGATAAGTTCCACCTCGCAAACTCGGCGCAGGATCCGAGCTACCTGTCCGAGTACATTTGCGGAGAGATTTGCAAGGCCGTTGGCGTGCCGGCCGCACGGATCAGCCACGCGGTCGTCACGCTCAACGGACGCAAGCTCGGGTTCTACTACCTGAAGGAAGGTTACGACAAGAACTTCTTGCGAAGGCACTTCAAGAGCGCCAACGGCAACTTCTACGACGGCGGGTTCCTCCGCGACATCGACCAACCGCTCGATCTGATCTCAACCAAGAAGGATGTGGCGGACCGCAAGGACCTGAAAGCTCTGCTCGATGCCGCACGCGAACCCGAGAAGGCCAAGCGTTTCCAGATGCTGGAGAAAGTGCTTGATCTGGACGAGTTCATCAGCATGTGCGTGGTCGAGGTCATTATGTCGGACTGGGACGGCTACCCGATGAAGCCGAACAACTATCGCATCTACCACGACCCCGAACGCGACAAGATGGTCTTCATCCCGTCGGGCATGGACCAGATGTTCGGCGACATCAACTGGAGCATCCTCCCCGGCTTCAATGCAATAGTCGCACGTGCACTGATCGAAACGCCCGAGGGGAAAAAGCGGTACATCGCACGGTTCCGCGAGATCATGAAGACGTGCTACAAGCCCGAAGAACTCGTGAAGAAACTCGATGAGGCCGAGAAGCGAGTTCAACCCGTACTCGCGTCGGTCGATGCCAACGCCGGGCGCGACTACAAGAACCAGGTCGATCGACTCCGCAACGCGATCCGACAGCGTGGGAAGGTCGTTGAGAACCAGCTCGCAAGTTACGAGGATTCCACAGGCAAACCGATGGACTCGGAAGGGTTCATCCGCCACTGGCTGGTGTTGACCCCCGTCCCGCACCCAGGGGGTGCCGACTCGAACAAGGCGGTCGACACGCAACTCCTTCCCAACGAGGCGAAGCTTGAACCCAAGGAGGGGGATAAGGTCAAGATTGGGGGTAAGGAACTCGTGTGGAAGAAAGTCGAAACCGACGATTTCTGCATCGACTTCCCGAGTGTCAGCGGCGGGGCGGACAACGCATCGGCGTATTGCGTTTCCTATCTGGTAGCACCACAGGAGTTCAAGGACGTCATCCTCCGACTCGGTAGCGACGACGGCGCGAAGGTGTACGTGAACGGTAAGGAGATTGGGAAAGTGTTGGAATCCCGTGCCGTCGGGAAGGATCAGAACTCGTTCGGCGGTGTAACGCTGAACAAGGGCGTGAACGTCGTGGTGTTCAAGGTCTGCAATGGCAGCGGCGACTGGAAGGGCGGACTTCGTTTCGTGGACAAGAACGGCGCACCCCTTAAGACTTTGAAGCCGCAACTGACGAAGTGATCGGTTGAGACGAAATGCGAGGGGCCGGGAGTTATTCCCGGCCCTCGCTCATTCCTTGACGAAGTGAGACCTGACTCAGGCCTTGAGCAAGCCGTAGTTCACCAACGTCTGCCGGACGCGAGCCTCACCCGCTGCATCGAGCGGGTACATCGGCAATCGCATCTCACCGGTACCGCGTCCCAGCAACTTCATCGCGGCTTTGAGCGGAATCGGATTCGTCGAAACGCTCAGCATGTCGCGGCAAAGCGGGAACAGCTTGCGGTGCCACGTCAGGGCTTCTTCGAACTTCCCCGCAGCGAACGCCTTCACCAGCGCCATCATGTCGCGCGGCACGATATTCCCCACGACCGACACCACGCCCTTGCCGCCAATGCTCATGAGCGGAAGTGTGAGACTGTCGTCGCCACTCAGAATGGTGATGTCACAAAGCGCCACGGTTTGGCTTGCCTGATCGAGTGAGCCGGTTGCCTCTTTCACGGCGACGACGGTGGGGCACTTCTCGGCCATGCGGGCGAGCGTTTCGGGCAGGATGTTCGATCCGGTGCGGCCCGGAATGTTGTAGACCACGATGGGAAGATCAGTCGCTTCCGCAATCGCGGCGAAGTGGCGGAAGTACCCTTCCTGCGATGGCTTGTTGTAGTACGGCCCGACTTGCAGGGTGCCGTTCGCGCCGGCCTTCTTCGCGGCCTTCGTCATGCGAATCGCTTCGGCCGTGTTGTTCGACCCCGTGCCAGCCATGATCTTGGTGCGGCCGCGTGCCCGCTCGCACACGAACGCGACGACCCGCTCGTTCTCGTCGTGGGTGAGCGTGGGCGATTCGCCGGTGGTGCCGCAAGGAGCGAGCGAGTCGGTGCCTTGTTCGCAGTGCCAGTCCACGAGTTTCCCGAGGTCGTTCCAGTCGATCTCACCGTTCTTGAACGGGGTGACAATCGCGACGGTGACGCCTGCGAACAACTCGCCTCGGGTAGCAGCCATGACGGGACTCACGTTCGGGAAAACAGTACCGATGGGCAGGTTACAGACGACCGCGTGGAATACAAGTGGTTCGTCACGTACGAGGCAGCATCACGGCTCAATGTCGTCGTCGGCACGTGTTCGGCTGGTTGGAGTCGCGACCGGTTCGCGCTTTGTTCGGACCACGGGTGTCGAGGGTAGTTCCACTGGTAGCACGGCAGGAACTGGGTGGAGTTCAGGGATACGCTTCAGGTTCGCATCAACAACCAGATTCACAGCGGGTTTCGCAGTCGCTGCCGAGCTATTTTTTTGCAAGGTGCTCGGGACGTTTGCCGCCACTTCAGTCTGAGGCGACCGATTCGCGGACATCACGGCCACGACAATCACCCCGACCACTCCCACTAGTAATCCCAGCTTCGCATCGTTCGGCATTGGTTCTCCCCCACTCACCCCAGTTCAATCCACTATTCACGAAAAATGGCCTTCAATCGGTTGACATCAATCCAGTTTGCGGAAAACTATCGGCCGATTGCCCGGATGCGTCGGACAATACGTCTTCCTGGTGGAAATGGACTGCGTTACCTAATCGACACGCTCGGCTCGGTCGGCTCACTCGACAAACGAGGCACACATGGAATTCGCAGGGTTTGCTGCGCTGGTGGTTATCGCCATCGCAGTCTGGCTCGTCGTGAAAGCACACGATGTGCGGCTCGTTCTGTTGACCGCAGCCATCCTCATTGCCCTTGCTGCTGGGTTGCCCGAGTGGCCGAAGGTCGGGGGTCGATCAACAGGCGCGGCCCTGGGCGAATGGTTCACCTCCTACTCTGTCCATCCGCTCGCGAAAGTCCTCCGCGAGTTCCTGGCCACCTTCTCAAACGAGAAGTTCGTAGTGCCCATTTGTTCGGCGATGGGCTTTGCTTACGTCCTCCGGCACACGGGGTGCGAGCGGCATCTGGTGTTGCTGTTGGTGAAGCCACTGCGGCGCGTGCGCTGGCTGCTCGTGCCGGGTGTCCTCCTGGTGGGGTTCCTGGTGAACATTCCGGTTATCAGTCAGACGAGCACGGCTGTCTGCATCGGACCAGTCATCGTGCCACTGATGCGAGCCGCACGGTATTCGATGGCAACGATTGGAGCCTGCCTGCTGCTTGGTGCTTCGGTCGGCGGGGAACTCTTGAACCCAGGAGCACCCGAACTTCTCACGGTGTTCGCCCTGACCGGCGTTTCGACAACCGAGCAGACGCAGAGGTACATGCCGCCACTGGTGTTCACGCAACTCGCCGTGTCGGTGCTGGTGTTCTGGGCCATGAGCTTCTGGTGGGAACGAAAAGGTTCAACCGAAACAAGCTCGGGAGCGACGGTCGCGGATGAGTCGCACCCCGTCGCCGATGCGGTCGGTTCGCCAGAACGGATCAACCTCTTCAAGGCTCTCGTGCCCTTGGTGCCGCTCGCGTTATTGTTCGCGTCCGGTCTCCCGGAGCCATACAAGCTGTTCGACATTCCTGATGAGTGGGTCATCAACAAGAAGCCAGATGGTAAGCGTGACTCGGCCTACAACTCGCGATTGATCGGGCTGGCAATGCTGGTCGGTGTGCTGGCCGCGGCCGCGGTTACGCCATCGAAAGCACGGGGTTGTGTGAAGCAGTTCTTCGACGGGGCGGGGTATGGCTTCGCAAACGTGGTCAGTCTGATCGTGATCGCGACCTGTTTCGGGAAGGCGATCGAATCCGCGGGACTGGCCGAAGCACTGGGGCGGCTCATCGCCGGAACACCGCAACTGATGCAACCACTGGCAGGCTTCGTGCCGTTGAGTTTCGCCGCGATCAGTGGTTCGGGAATGGCCAGCACCCAGAGCCTGTATGAGTTCTTCTACAACCCCGCCGTGGCACTGGGACTCGACCCTGTTGACGTCGGAGGGTTGGTGTCGCTGGGAAGTGCTGCGGGGCGGACCATGTCTCCCGTTGCCGCTGTGACACTCATGTGCGCCACGCTGAGTGGCACGAACCCGTTTACTCTTGCAAAACGAGTCGCAGTACCACTTCTCGTGGGAATGGTGGTGGTCGTTGGTTTGCGGATAGCCGGTGGACTTTGAAAACGGTCCGATTCCTATCAATCGTCGAGTGCGGTGTCTTCGGCAGGGCGCGTCTCCGTGTTCCGCACCGCGATACCGGTCGCTGTGGCGAACTCTCGGCAGAAGGCAGTTGTCAGTAGCACTTGCGAAACTCCGCGCGCGATCATGAACTCTGCGGTGGGTCCACTGACAACGACCTGCTGTGCTCCTGTGTTCTCGGAAACGACTTCAATGTCGGTCCAACTTGTGCCGCGTTTCCAGGTGATTCCAAGTGCCCGGAACACGGCTTCTTTGGCTGCCCAGAGTGCGGTGAACTGTTCCGTGGTCCGTGTTTTCCCGTTGCAGAACTGCACCTCGCGGTCGGTGTAGACCTGTTTCAGAAACGTCTCGCCATGCTTGTCGATGAGTTTTCGCACGCGAGCACAGTCCATTACCTGGCTGCCAAGTCCGACGATCTCCATGTGCCGCCTTCGATTCGCGAAAGCCCGACCCTTGCTCTGGGTGGGCTTTGGTCTGCGAGGTACAATTCCCTCGTCTCCCCATTTTTACTCCTGGCGTTGGCGGAAGACACCCCGGAAGGATTCGACATGCCTTTGCCCCCTGCCCGTGATCTCCTGGCCGACCTGACCGACGATCAACAAGCAGCTGTGATTCATGGCGAAGGGCCACTCCTGATTCTCGCCGGTGCAGGCAGCGGCAAGACCCGCGTGATCACTCGCCGCGTCGCCTATTTGCTTTCGCAAGGGATTCGGCCGAGTAACATCCTCGCGATCACGTTCACGAACAAAGCTGCGGGTGAAATGCGTGGTCGCGTCGAACAACTGGTGCCCGGAAACCGCGTGATCGTGAGCACTTTCCACGCACTCGGCGCAAGACTGTTGCGGCAGTACGCCGAACGTCTGGGGTTTGACCGGAACTTCACGATCTACGACATGGACGACCGGAACAAGCTCATCAAGGCTGCGCTGGAATCTTGCGGTATCGACAACGTGAAATTCAGCCCAGAACGCATCGGCAGCGCGATCAGCAAGGCAAAGAACGCGCTGATTACCCCACCGCAATACGACAAGACCGCGACCGACTTCTTCACGCAAACGGTGAGCAAGGTTTACGTCGGTTACGAGAAGCGCCTGCGTGCCGCGAACGCGATGGACTTCGATGATTTGCTGTACTTGCCCGCGATGGCAATGCGGCACAACGAGGAACTGCGGGCCGAACTCGACAACCGTTTCCGCTACGTGCTGATCGACGAATACCAGGACACCAACTCCGCCCAGTACGAAATCGCCAAGCGACTCTCGATCCACCACCCGAACCTCTGCGTGGTCGGAGACCCCGACCAATCGATTTACAAGTGGCGCGGTTCGGACATCAAGAACATCCTCGACTTCGAGCGCGACTTTCCTGCGGCTCGTGTCATCACCTTGAACAAGAACTACCGCAGCACGAAGACCATTCTCCACGCGGCCAGCACGCTGATCGACCACAACAAGCAAAGGAAGAAGAAGTCGCTGGTCACCGATAACCCGCAGGGCGACCCAGTCCGCGTCATCACGTTCGATAACGGACTCGATGAGGCCGAAGGGATCGTCATGCGGATCAAGGACGCCGTGACGAAAGGGAAGTTCAAGTACCGCGATCACGCCATCTTCCTGCGAATCAATGCCCTGACGCGATCGCTTGAAAGTGCGTTCGTCAAGCACGGCGTCCCGTTCCAGATCGTAAAGGGACTCGCCTTCTTTGACCGCAAAGAAAACAAGGATGTGCTCGCGTATCTGCGGTTGCTCGCCAACCCGTCGGACACGGTCAGCTTCATGCGTGTGGTGAACGAGCCGCCGCGTGGCATCGGCAAAGTTTCGCTCGACAAACTCATGGCGGTCGCAGCCGATCGCGAGATGACGCTGATGGACGCGGCCGGTCAAGTAGGGAAGATCACCGAAATCAAGGGCAAAGCTGCAACCGGGCTTCGCGATTTCCACAAGCTCATGACAGAACTGCGGGCACGACTCGACTTGCCGCCGCAAGATCTGATCCGCCTTGTGCTCGACAAGACCGGTTACGCAACATCACTCCGTGAATCCGGCGACGAGGACGATGCGGAACGCCTGGCCAACGTCGAGGAACTCGTCACGGCTGCGAAGCAATTCCACGACCAGAGCCCTGAGAGCACCATCACCGACTTCCTCGAACAGATCACCCTCGCGTCGGATGTGGACGGTTGGGACGAGCAGACCGATCACGTCTCGGTGATGACGTTGCACGCTTCCAAGGGGCTCGAGTTCCCTGTGGTGTACGTGATGGCCGTTGAGGAAGGCTTGTTGCCGCACGAACGGAGCATGGGTCGCGAGGACGAGATCGAGGAGGAACGCCGGTTGTGCTTCGTGGGCATGACACGCGCGATGAAGGAACTCTACCTGACTCATGCTCGTTTGCGCGAATTCCGCGGCCAGATGAACTACGCCATCGAGAGTAGCTTCCTGCGAGAACTGCCGCGGGATGGAGTCGAACGGCTCGACCCGTCGATGTCGCGGAACATGGCGAGAAGTGCTGCCGACGAATGGCGTGCGAAGACCGGCAACGCCGCGAGCGACTGGGCCGACACGGGGGCGCGACCGTACATTCCGCCAAAGAAGCACACCGACATCAAGCCGACGATTCCCGATGGTGCCGACACGGGGTTGGCGGTCGGCGTACTGGTGCAACACGAGGAATTCAACATCGGCACGGTAACCGACGTGAGCGGTTTCGGAGCATTGCGGCGAGTGAAGATTCGCTTCCCCGGCCACGGCGAGAAAACGTTCGTGGCCGACAAGGTAAAACTCAAGGTTGTTGGCCGCAAGAAAACCTGAGGGTAAAAGTTCGAGTCTGAGCGCCAGCGAAGGAGACTCGTTGAACTTCGCTGGCGCTCAGACTCGGACGGGTTCGCCTTACTGCCCGGTGTACTCGCTCGCGTTGCTCGTCAGGAAGCCTAGCGAGAACTTCGTCTTCACTGCGTCCCATGTCGCTTGGCTAAACGGCGTAATCGAGGGCAAGTCGATTGGCGTTCGAGTTTCGACATGGCCATCGAGGAACGATACGTTCGCGACTCCCGCGAAGCGGAATTGTCCTGCCGTCACTGCAGAGGTTGTGATGGCTTTGCTTGCGACATACGGGGAACCGAAATACCCACCAAGCGGTTCCTGAAGTGTCCCGCCACTTTGAAGCTGAACAACCTCTGCAAATGCGATCGTGGCGGATGTGGTCTGGAAGTCCCCAAACCGTTTGCCAGTAACTGGGTTGGGCCACGCGGGTTCGTTGCTAATGTGGCGGTTGTAGGCGTAGCCAGCGGTCAGGCCGTTGTACACCTTGCTGATCGGATACGCATCGAACATCGGGCAGTTGTTCACCCGCACGTTGTTCTCATAGTACGGCGTCAGAATCCCACCTGCCGGGTCAACCGAAAGGATGTTGTATGGTGCGGATGTGTTGCTCACCGTTGATCCAAACCAGTTCTTGCCGCTCGGCCACGCGACTGAAGAGTCGGTGTGTGGGGGGAACTTCTGGAACGTAGACTCGTAGTTGTGCAACGCAAGGGTGAGTTGTTTTAGGTTACTCTGCCCCTTCGCTCGAGCGGCTGCCATCCGTACCTTCTGCACGGCCGGCAGTAATAGCCCAATCAGGACCGCGATAATCGCAATCACCACCAAGAGTTCGATTAGCGTAAAGGCACGGCGAGTTGGAGGCATGTGCCCCCGGAGTTGAAAAGAACCGATCACGGGATTCGCTCCTGCCCGTCGGGTCGGACGGGTGAGTCGGGGCGTAATCCAAGCACGGAACGGGACGGCGGCTGCGAACGCAGCACGGTACATGACCGGCCCGCCCGGCAGCCTGGATCCGAGGCCCCGAACGACAAGCGGCATGTGCCGCGGAAATGACGGGCAGGTCTTCTGGCTCTCGGCTCTTCACGAGTCAGGCAGCCTTCCCACGGTTACCCGCAGTGGCGTTCTCGCCGCAACTCTGACCGAACACAGCAGCGGCCCTGCGCCGGATTCTCACCGGCTTCCCTCTTCGGCTCACAAGGTGGACTCACCCTGCTCGCACCCGTCGCATGTAGAGTACGTCATCTCGCGTGCTTGGCCACCACAGGGCATGCTCGCCAGGCAGAACCAGCGAACGAAACAACCCCCGACAAGTCGGGGGTTGCACGAGAAACGAAGGGGGTTGCGATTATTTCTTTGGCAGCAGTTCTGACACAGAGTTATTCGTTCCTTTCATGGTGACCACCAAAGAGTTCTCGCCGACATCCCCGTTGATTGTTCCCTCGATTAGCGTGGTCATCTTTCCACTTGGGGCAGTTCCGTCGATGCAGCCTTCACCGCTCATTTTGAAAGTCATGATGCTGCCTGGTTTCACCATGACGGGCGATTTCTCCCCCAAACTCTTAATGGTGACACTGCCAGTAAACTCGAGGACACCGAACTGCTTGCCGTCCTTTTTGTAGGCCTTCACAAGTTTCCCGGTCAATTCGCTCTTCTCCAGATCGGCAGCCAACTTCGCATCCTTGCCGCTCAGCCAACCGACTTTCGACAAATCTACCTTCCAGGTATCGCCGGGCTTGACAGGCTTGTCTGGGAAGAGTTCCTTGGCACCGGGATCATTGGCGTCCTCTTCGAACTCCTTTGTCAGCGTTGCCACGAATGCCGCATCGAGTGTCTTTCCCTCGGCGTTGTACGTGTACTTGCTTTCTTTCTTCTCGATCACGATCGCGGTGTTCAGTGGCGGGCCAGGCAGTACCTTCCCACCTTTGGCGACCTCGTACTTCTCGTATGTGCGTTTCAGCTTCAATGGCTTCCTCATCCCCTCACCGACCGCGAGAACCTCATCGGTGTAGACAATGGATTTGCTCTCAGGATCATCTTTGGTCGAAGTCTTCCCGCCCACCGTGACAGTAACGACCGTCTTCATACTGTCCGTCTTTGTCACCCGAACACGGTCACCCACGTTGGGTCTGCCTTCCTTGATCGTAACCGCTTCCTGGGCGTTGGCTGAGACTGCCAACAACCCAAGCACGATGCCTGCGAATCCGGTCTGCCGCATGATAAACCTCCAGTAGTCACAATCAACGAAACATCAGAAACGTTTCAATTCACCGGGGTCAGGGTTTGTTCCTGTGTCCCTTCGATGGTTGTCCCGACCTCGTGACCAATCATATCGCGGTGGTCGATCGTTCCCTTCATGGTCATGGTCGTCTTTCCGGCACGTGAGGAACCGTCGATTACACCTTCAACCGTCACAGTTGAAGGAAGCGAACCCTTGATCGGGGAGCCATTCGTCGCAAAGGTGTCGAACACAATCTCGATCTTCCACTCGATCACGCCCCACTGCTGGCTCTTCTTGGTGAAAGCACGCAACAGTTTGCCAGTGATCTTGCTTCTGTCCTTGTGGTAGGGGAACGGCAAATTCCCCGAAAGAGCCTTAATCGCGGCGAGATCAACTGCCCACTCCTCACCGACTTTCACTGCTGCTTTGGGAAGCATGACATCAAAGTTCTCGCGATTGCTGGTATACTCTTTGTTCAGTTCAATCTGCTCCGTGACCGGCATGGATTTCCCATCCACCATGTACTTGTAACCCATGAGATACTTCTCGATGGTGACGGTCTTGCCGGCATACGAAAGGCTCTTCAACTCTGCATTCTGGTCGGTCTGCTCGGCAACCTTGTACGCACGTGAAACCTTGGTTGGCCGAGGTTCGTCAGGCGAGGTATCGAGGACGGTTTCAACGAACTCGAAGCGGAGTTTTTCTTCCCGCTTCTGCGTGGAATTGGCGGTCCTGCTCGTCTCGGAAGCGGTTCGAGTCTTCACAATCTCGGTCTTGTCGTCTTTTGCCGGATTCCGGAGTTTGATTGTGTAGGCCGTGCTCGGATCGGTTGCCTCGACGATATCGGAACAACCCTTGGAATCGCCCGAGGGTGTTTCGTTGGGCTTCTTGGAGCACCCAATCGCAACCGCAATCAGGATTGGGACAGGGATGCCGCGTTGTAACATGGGATGGATTCTCCGGGTTATTCGCATCGCACATGCTATCCGATCTGTTCACGACTTCCAGTCCACGCCAGCCCCTTGGTAATTGGCGCCGCTGTTCATAAGTTATGCGGAGTTTGCGCTGCCCCCTGTTCTAATGACAAGCAAAAATGCCGAAGCGAACCGACATCAAGAAGATCCTGCTGATCGGCTCCGGGCCCATCATCATTGGGCAAGCGTGTGAGTTCGACTACTCCGGAACGCAGGCGTGCAAGGCGCTCCGCGAGGAAGGTTATTCGGTCATCCTGGTAAACTCCAATCCAGCGACGATCATGACCGATCCGGAGACCGCCGACCGCACTTACATCGAGCCAATCACCTGGCAAGTCGTTGAGAAGATCATCGAAAAGGAGCGGCCTCACGCACTGCTCCCAACCCTTGGTGGACAAACTGCCCTCAACACCGCAATGGATCTCGTTAAACACGGCGTTCTGGAGAAGTACAACGTCGAGATGATCGGGGCACGGGCCGACGTGATCGACAAGGCGGAGGACCGGCAGAAGTTCAAGGATGCGATGATCAAGATCGGCCTGGGAGTTCCCAAATCCCTCGTCGTGCGGTCGCTGGCGGAGGCGTTCCTCGCCATTGAGCAGGTCGGGTTGCCTTGCGTGCTGCGGCCGAGCTTCACAATGGGTGGTAGCGGGGGCGGGATCGCTTACAATCGCGAAGAATTCATTGACATCATCACGAAGGGAATCGATCTGTCGCCGACCGGCGAGGTACTCGTCGAAGAGTCCGTGATCGGCTGGAAGGAGTACGAGCTGGAGGTTATCCGCGACAAGGCCGACAACGTCATTATCATCTGCTCGATCGAAAACCTCGACCCGATGGGCGTACACACCGGCGATAGCATCACAGTCGCCCCTGCCCAGACGCTCAGCGACAAGGAATATCAGCGGATGCGTGACGCGGCCAAGGCCGTCATCCGCGAGATCGGTGTCGAGACGGGAGGGAGCAACATCCAGTTCGCGACCAATCCTGTCGATGGGCGAATGATCGTCATCGAGATGAACCCCCGCGTGAGCCGCTCGTCCGCACTCGCGTCCAAAGCCACGGGCTTCCCAATTGCCAAGATTGCAGCCAAGCTGGCAGTAGGCTACACACTCGATGAGTTGCAAAACGACATTACCAGCCCACGGTATGGGAAAGCCAGTGATTCCACGGCCGCACCATTCTTGTCAGCCTGCTTTGAGCCCACGATTGACTACGTTGTGACGAAGGTGCCACGATTTGCATTCGAAAAGTTCCCCGAGGCGAACCCCGTCCTCACCACCCAGATGAAGTCGGTGGGTGAGACGATGGCGATCGGGCGGACCTTCAAGGAGTCTCTCCAGAAGGCACTGCGTGGTCTTGAGGTCGGTCGCTTTGGACTTGGGTGCGACAAGCGAGATCGCTGGGGAACAAACCGACAACCGCCACACGAAGAGATCACCTACAAACTTGCGACACCAAACTCCGAGCGCATCTGGTATATCCGCTATGCGTTTCTGGCCGGTATGAGCATCGAAGATGTCTTCGCACGCACCAAGATCGATCCATGGTTCCTGCAGGCCATCTTTGACCTTGTGAAGATGGAAGACGAACTCCGCGAGTGTGGGTCACTGGAGAACGCCACGCCGGAACTCATGCTCAAGGCGAAGCAATATGGGTTCGTTGATCGACAACTAGCGACCCTCTGGGATTGCTCTCAAACTGAAGTTCGACGCGTCCGCAAGGAACTCGGAATTGAAGCTGTCTTCAAGAGCGTTGACACCTGCGCCGCAGAGTTTGAGGCGTTCACACCGTATTACTACAGCACTTACGAGCGCGGCACCTCGACGAGTGGTAGTGGTGCTGGAACCATCGGTGAGGACGAGGTTAGCCCCGCGACGGGCAAACCGCGCATCATGATCCTCGGTGGTGGGCCAAACCGCATCGGGCAGGGGATTGAGTTCGACTACTGCTGCGTCCAAGCGGCTTTCGCACTGCGAGATGCTGGCTACGAAGTCATCATGGTGAACTCGAACCCCGAGACCGTGAGCACCGACTACGACACGTCAGACCACCTGTTCTTCGAGCCTCTCACCGTGGAAGACGTGCTCAACATCCACGACCGGATGAAGCCGGAAGGGACGATTGTTCAATTCGGCGGGCAGACTCCGCTGAACCTCGCAAAAGCTTTGGAGATGAACGGCGTCTCCATCATCGGGACAAGCGTCGATAACATTGAAGTTGCGGAGGATCGTGGCAAGTTTGCACGACTGATCACTGAACTCGGGATCAAGCAGCCTGCGAATGGCACAGCGGTCGAACGTGCTGAAGCCCTGAGAGTCGCACGACGAATCGGCTTCCCGGTACTTGTTCGCCCGAGTTTCGTGCTCGGTGGTCGGGACATGAAGATCGTGTACACCGAGGAAGAACTCACAACGTACATGACGCGTGTCGAGCCAGACCTCTCGCCTCAACGGCCAGTTCTCATCGACCAATTCCTGGAGAACGCGACGGAGGTCGATGTCGATTGCCTTTCGGATGGTCACCGGACCGTGATCGGCGGCGTCATGCAGCACATCGAAGAAGCCGGTATCCACTCTGGCGACTCGGCGTGTGTGATTCCGCCCCACTCGCTCCCGCAATCGGTCGTGGATGAGATCAAGGTTCAAGCACGTAAACTCGCTTTCGCTTTGCATGTCAAGGGACTGATGAACCTGCAGTTCGCGGTTCCCGCTCCGAACCCGGACGGCACACAGGACATTTACATTCTTGAAGCAAACCCGCGCGCGAGCCGAACCGTCCCATTCGTATCGAAGGCAACTGGCGTTCCTTTGGCTCGCCTCGCGGCGCTGGTGATGGTTGGCAAGACGCTCGATGAACTGAACGTCAAGGATGAGGTGGTACCCAAACACTTCTCGATCAAGGAGAGCGTGTTTCCGTTCAACAAGTTCCCGGGTGTTGACATCATTCTTGGCCCGGAAATGAAATCGACCGGTGAGGTGATGGGGATCGACGACTCGATGCCTATGGCCTTCGCGAAATCGCAGATGGCAGCGAGCGCGCCTTTGCCATCCTCGGGGACGGTGTTCCTCTCGGTGGCTGAACGAGACAAGCTCACGGTGGTGCCGATCGCCCGAACGTTCGCAGAAATGGGGTTCCGACTGATCGCAACCCGTGGGACCGCGCGCGTGCTCGTTCAGCATGGGGTTGCGGTTGAAGAGGTTCCGAAGATTGCCGAGGGGAGACCGAATCTGATCGACTTCATGAAGAATGGTCAGGTCGCGCTCATCATTAACACGCCGAGCGGCCGCGGGAGTTCGAGCGACGAGGGGAAGATTCGTGCGGAGGCCGTGACGAACCGCGTCACCTGCATCACAACGCTATCGGCGGCACAGGCCGCAGCCGATGCTTGTCGGGCACTCAAGGAACGCGAACTGACCGTTGTTGCGCTCCAGGATCGGTTCCCGGCGAAATCGTGAGTGAGCGTTACGCAACAGCCCGTGCGGACAATCGACCCACGGGGTTTCCGATGGACTCGAAAACCTGTTTGATCCCCTGCACATGCTTGCAACCACAGGCATGGCGATAGTCGGCGTGATACACCGCATCCGGGCACGTGCAGTGCCAGACCAAGGCATCGTCATCGGTGCGTTCGAGGGAGATTTGATACTGTTCTCGACCACCGCGGACTTCCCAGGTTACGATGCAGCCCGTCTCGCCCGGATTTGGGTTCCGGTATGTCACGCGGAAGTGATATGGGCTGGGAATTCGCTTCCGATCTGGTCCGGGGAGCATCATTGTGATGAGGGTGAACGAGGATGATGGTGTTGCGACCACGCTTCACTCCCGCGAGGAAGAAATGGGATGTTTTCGGTGATTGAATTATACCAAACAGCTGTTCACTACAGAGGTCGGTTGCCGATCTGAGAGCAGCATTCCGAACGCGGGAATTGTCGCGTCTTCGAAGCGAAGTTATCACCCACCATCAACCCACGGCACACCATGTCTGAACTTAAGGCGGCACTTCGCGAACAGGCTCGTAAGAACCGCGTTGCCCAGAAAAACAAGGACGAAGTGAGCCGGGGCATCTGCGAGAAGTTCACGGCGTTGGACGCCTACACCGCTGCGAAAACGGTGATGTGGTACGTCGATGCGGGAAGCGAGGTCCGCACCCGGCACGCTCTCCCCTCCGCCCTCACGCACGGGAAACGGGTCGTCGTTCCGTGGTGCATCGTGGAGACCAACACGCTGGAACTCTTCTGGCTCGAAGACATGAGCGAGTTGGTTGAGGGAGCGTACAAGATCCTCGAACCGAAAGCCGAGCTGCGAACCCTGGCCTCCAAGATTGTGCAGCCTTCGGAGCTGGATCTCGTGATGGTCCCCGGCACCGCGTTCGATCTACACGGCGGGCGAATGGGTCAGGGGAAAGGCTACTACGATCGCTTACTGGCGACGTCTCGGCCTGACGCCCCGCTGGTCGGTATGGCCTTCGACTGCCAGATCTTCGACGAGATCCCCGTCGCCCCGCACGACGTGTTCATGGATCTCGTCCTCACCGAAACCCGCACAATCACAGGAAAGGGACGGAAGTAGACCGAACTCCGCTGTCACTTCCGTGCCGCGAGTTGTTGCACTTCCTTCCAGATGTCGCCGTAGGTTTCCTTGTCGAACGGAGGGCACCCCGTGGGGAACTGACCCATCGGGTGCTCTTTCGCCCGCATGATGGCGGTGCAATAGCTAAACGTCCGACAGACCCGCTTGCGGTCGAACTTACCGTGGTCGAGCAGTTGCCGAACCCAGTCGGGTTGCGAGAGCGAAGCGCGACCGACGCCAGCGAGCGACACGCGACCATCACGCACATTCGCCGCGGCGGCCTGTGGGAGAAACTCTTGGAGGTAGCTGTAGCCAGTTCCCACAACCGCGAGATCGGGATTGGCACGCTGAACAACTTCAGTCGCCTGGAAATGCCTGTGGACCCCCAACAGCGGGTGTTCGGGTGACTCGTACCCGTCAGGCGGCGGATACTCTGCCGGGCGACCAAAGTGCGGCTGTGCGTATGGGTTGCCCATGGTGAGGTTCACGAGCGTGACCCCAAGTGATCGCATGTCCGCGATCCAGCGGAGGGGTTCCGTCAAGTCAGGGGTGAACGGGTCGTTCGCGGACATCCCCCAGCCGTTTGCCAATGGGACCGTGTGCGGCACCGGCTCTCCCGGCGGGTTGAACGGTATGCTGTCGAAGGCATTCATCCGCGTGGCCAGGATGATGTTCGCTGGCACCGCGGCCCGAACCGCCTGGATAATCTCACGCGCCAGCCGTGTACGGTTCTCGTAGCTGCCACCGAACGGACCGGGGCGATTTCTCGCGCCGAGCAGTTCGTTGAGCAAATACCGGTGGCACTGTTTCACATCGAGGAAATCGAACCCGACCTCGACTGCCAGTTTCGCCGTGACAACGTAGGCGTCCACCAACCGTTTCAGTTCATCGTCGGTGACGAGCGGTGTGTCGGCGGTAACCTTGTAGCGACCGACCAGAAGCGGGTCGTGCGTGGCGATGATCGGCTTGCGGTAGCTGTATCGTCCGGAGTGAGTAAGCTGCAAACCGAATAGAAGATCGGAGTCGTCGCCATTCGCAGCCCGGTGAGCCGCACGGCAGTCGGCAACCATACGTGCAAAGTCGGCCTTCGTGGCTTCATTGAGTACGATCTGACGTGGGTTTGCGCGACCGTCCTCGGTAACGGCACACGCCTCTCCCCAAATCACCTTCGCCCCACCTGCTCCGAATCGCTCGTAGCGACGATGAGTTAGCGGTCCAGGCCGTCCGTCCAGGTCGCCATCGCAGCCTTCCATCGGATGAATGCACCAACGATTCCCGGCGGTCCGGCTTCCGATGGCAAGCGGTTGGAATAGCGGCGATAGATCATCGGAGAAACTGAGGCGTATTCCGAGTCGGTCGTTTTCAGCTTCCAGATCCGCAACGGACTTATACTTGAAGAAGTTGGCCATTCAGCACCGGAGTGAGAGGTCAGAAGCCACGTGTGAGGTTAGCATATTTGCAAGTGGCCCAATCCGCTCCCTCCCAGGCGCAGAACGATGCTAACACCCCAATCTCGAAGCCAGGACTTTGCAGTTCTCGATGACATGGCTTACCTGAACAGCGCCGCGGAGGGAATTCCACCGCTGGCCGTTCGCGATGCGCTCGATCAGTATTTTCAGGACAAGCGACTTGGTATGGCCGGGCGTGTGCCACACGTTGCACAATGGGACGCAGCGAAGGCACTCACAGCTGAGTTCTTCGGTTTAACCGCCAACGAGGTGAGCATCTGCTCTTGTTCATCGGAGGCTTACAACCTAGCCGCGATGGCCTTACGATTGAAGCCGGGGGACGAGGTTGTTGTCAATGACCTGGATTTCCCAGCGGGTGCAACCCCCTGGCTACAACCGTCCTGTCCCGCATCGCCCCGTGTGTGGCGGAACCGTGGCGGGGCTCTCCGAATAGAAGATCTGGTTCCACTGCTCGGGCCGAAAACGCGGCTCGTGACCGTGTCGCTGGTCAGTTTCTTCAACGGCTTTCGGATCACGTTGCCAGAAGTGATCGCAGCGGTCCGGGAGCACTCCCCTGCCCTGCTTGCGGTGGATGTGACGCAAGCTCTCGGTCGAATCCCACTCGATCTCGCCGGTGCAGATTTGATCGTGAGCAGCACGCACAAGTGGATTCTGGCCTCGCATGGTGGCGGGTTGGTCGGAGTGCCTGCGGCACGATCTGCCGAATGGACTGTTCCCGCCGGCGGATGGTTCAATCTAGAAGACCCCTTCGGGGCTACCCGCTTCGACAAGGCGGTGAGCAAACCTGGTGCTGCGAGTTTCACTGTGGGAATGCCAAACTACCCGGCCGTGTACGCCATCCGTGCGGGGCTTGACTACATCCGCAGCGTGGGCGTGGCGAAGATCGACGCAGCCACGCGGCCACTCGTGCTGAGTTGTGTGGCGGAACTCAAGAAGTTGCCGGTCGAGTTGCTCACCCCGGACGAACCGGAACACATCGCCGGAATACTGGCCTTCCGCCACCCCAAGGCCGATGCGATCCATCAACGGTTGCTGGCAGCGAATGTTCACGTGATGTGTCACGCTGGTCGCTTGCGGATTGCCATCCACGGGTACAACACGATGGACGACGTGGAGCGATTGTTGAAGGAACTCAGGGCAGCGCTGGCGGCAGAATAATCTCTGATTTTTGAGGTCGGGCGATCTACGGTTTCTTGAGTTTCGACAGGTAGGCTTTAGCCTCTGGGTGCCCTTGATCTGCTGCTTTCTGGAGCCAGTTGATCGCTTCGCTCTCGTCCTGCTTCACCCCCATTCCAGTGGCGTAACAGTAACCGAGTACGGATTGTGCATTCGCGAGCCCCTGTTCGGCAGACTTGCGGATCCAATTCACAGCCTCGATATCATCTTTCTTCACACCCCGACCTACTGAGTAACAGACACCGAGATTCAATTGACCCAGCCGGTGTCCCTGTTCGGCGGCCTTTCGATACCACTTCACTGCCTCCGCATGATCTTGTTTCACACCGTCCCCCGTCTCGTAGACGAACCCGAGAATGTTCTGTGCATCTAGGTATCCCTGTTCGGCTGCCTTACGCCACCACACCACGGCTTCGATGGGATCTGTCTTCACCCCACGGCCATCGGAGTATGCGTTGCCGAGATTCCACTGAGCAGGAGCAAAGTTCTGTTCGGCTGCCTTTCGATACCACTTCACCGCTTCGACAATATCCTGTTTGACAACACGGCCTTGGCTGGAATAGAACCCGACACTATTCTGCGACATGGCGTGGCCCTGTTCGGCCGACTTCTGATACCACTTCAGTGCTTCCGCATCATCTTGCTTGACTCCAAAGCCTTTTTGGTAGCAGAGGCCCAAACCGTTTTGACCGACAGCGTTTCCTTGTTCAGCAGCCTTCCGGAACCATTTGAAGCTTTCGGCCCGATCGTGATCTGTAGCAACCTGAAGGTGGATGCCCGCCAGAATTACTTGTGAGAGCGCAAATCCTTGCTCAGCCGACTTGTTTAATAACTGCAACTCGACAGCACCGTCCCGTTTCAATCCAATGCTGTACTCGTGGCACCGACTGAGTAGGAACCGCGCCTCGGCTGATCCGGTTTCTGCGGCCTTGCGCCACTCAGCAATCCGCTTTTCCCCATTCTTCTTGATAAACTCCTCGTCGGTCCGACCGGCAAGCATCGCCTTTTGGATCGCTTCGATGTCGGCCTTGACATCAGGGGTGGGTTTGGGAGGATCGGCGTGCAACAGACCGAACTGGGCAGCGAGCAGCACCGAGACAACAAACAAGTGGCGGGTCATGGGTGACATCCTGGGAAACATGGGACACGGGTTGGACGTGATAGTCTAACGAGATTCACGCACTACCACCCCGGCGCGTTTTCGCACGTCCGGTAGTAGCGTCGTGCCGATGCCGGGCTTGGTTGGCGCGAGGAGGTGGCCTTTCTCAAGCACTGGCATGTCAGTCACCAACTCCGGGTAATTCACCCGCATGTACGCCCGCACCGATTCCTGATAGATCGCGTTGGGAGCGTTAATCGCCAGGTGAATCCCCGCGTAAAGCGTGAACGGTCCCGTGCAGTCGTGCATCGCCACGGGCCGCTTGTACGTCTCGGCCATCGAGCAAATCTTCTTGCACTCCGTGATGCCGCCCGCCCACGTCGGGTCAATCATCACGATGTCCGCCGCCTGTGCTTCGAGAAGCGGGCGATATTCGTAGCGGGTTGCGAGGTATTCGCTCGCCAGGATGGGGCACGTAGTGCCACGTCGCAGTTCCACGAGTGCGTGCACGTCGTCGGCACGCATCAGGTCTTCCAGCCAAGCCGGGCGAAACTCCTCCATAGCACGGGCAATCTTCAGTGCTGCAGGAAGCGACCACAGCCCGTGGCCTTCAACCATGATCTCCATCTTGTCGCCGACGGCCTTGCGAATCTGGCGGAATGGTTCAAGCGCTCGGTTCAGGTCCGCGGCAGTGATGTCATGCCCACCAAGCGAACGGAGGTTAGGGTCGAACATACCGCGAAAGTTCCGCCAATTGTCCCAGCCACCGGGGTAGTGTGCGACGTAATCGAACGGCCACAACTTCATGGCCGTGTAGCCTTCCGAAAGCAGATCGAGAGCGAGTTCGCCGGGCCGTTCCATGAACGCCGCGAGATCCTCGTACTTCCCTGTGGGGTTCTCGGTGCCGTAGCCCGTGCCACCCTTCGCCGCCTTGCCGTAACTCGGCCCGCCGCAAGTGTTGTAAGTGCGAATCCGATCGCGGCACGCGCCACCGAGTAGCTGCCAGATCGGCATTCCGGTCACCTGCCCGAAAATGTCCCACAGGCACACATCAATGGCCGAAAGCCCACGCAGTTCAGCCCCCTTCCCGACCGTGTGTGCGATGACCTCGTACAGCCGTCGCCAGTGAAGTTCGATGGCAAGGGGATCGTGCCCCAGCAGCATCGGGGCCGCGAAGCCGTGAATGTACCCCGCAACCGCCTCGGGCATGTAGCACGTGTCCGCGTAGCCAACGAGTCCGGTGTCGGTGTGAACCGCGACGAACAGGAACGATGGATACTCGGGGAGATAGATCGTTTCGAGGCGCGTGATTTTCATGATGGAGTCGGTGAGAGGGATAGTGTGGCGAGGTCTACGATTTACCAAGGACGAGATCAACCACCCAACAACCGCGAACGTGCGGACCGTTTCCACGGCAATGGGTCAGGATGTCTTCGTTTTCGCAGCAAGCATCTTGTAGGGCGTCGGCGAGTATCTGCATCGCACTGAAGTCACGCGACTCGTACATCCCCTGTGCGATGGCAACAACTGTTGATGTGAGCCAAGCCGGATCGAAGGTAATAGGGCGGAGCGGGTTGCACATAACCTCTCGGATCACGTCGCACTGAAAGTGTCTAAAACCCGGACGAGTAGCGAGGAGTTGCGTGCTTTCGAGAACGATGCCCATGTGCCACATCTCGCCAATCGAGGCATTGAGGGCGGCTTCATACCCAGCTCCTTTGCGTCCAGAATGGGAATAGCCCCGCATGTTGGTACTCGTCGCCCTCGCAGTTTCTCGGACCTGAGTCATCTCTTCCTTTGCGGAAGCATCATCCGCAACCCGCTCGGAGAGTTCAACAGCAGCCCGACACTGGTTGTTTGCAAGTTGATACCAGACTGCACGGCACCATGTACAAGCGATGAGTCTCAGTTTCCTGTCTGTTGCCTTCTCTCTCAGGAAAGTGAGCATCGAGTGCGGATCGCTGCACGCACGCCATTCGGCTTCAGTCATGGCGTTAGCTCGCCCAGAGTTTGCGGTCCAGCGCACGATAGCCGATGGCTTCCGCGACGTGATCCTGCGTGATGTTGTCGCTGCCCGCGAGGTCGGCCACCGTGCGAGCCACACGCAAGATGCGATCATGTGCTCGCGCCGATAACCCCAACGCCTCCATCGCCTCCTTCAGGGTGGCCTGACCCTCCGCGTCCAATTTGCAATGCGTGCGAATCTGCCGCGAAGTCATGCGACCGTTTAGCTTGCCCGCACCCTTCCCGAATCGCTTCAACTGAACTTCCCGCGCGTTGTACACCTGATCGCGCATTGATGCGCTGCCGGTGCCGTCGCCGGGCTTCGACAAATCCTCGAACGGAACAGGTGGGACTTCGATGTGAAGGTCGATTCGATCCAGCAGCGGAACCAGTCTGGACATTTTCCGTCCCTTTTACCATCCGCTCCGACATCAAACCACCGACTTGCCTCAACATCGAGCTTCGAAAGAAGATACTCGAACTGCACCACCAAGGGAAGCGACCCACCCAGATTGGAAATCTCACTGGTCTCAATCGAAAACAGGTTGCCAGAGTGCTGGCCGCAGCAGGGATTAAAAGACAGCCGTACACCTCCGCCTCTCTTCTCATCGGGAGGATTTGCGAACTACGTGAGCAGAAGAAGACTCTCGCCGAGATAGGCGCGGAGTTGGGCTTTTCGGCGAACGCCATTGGTCGAGCTTTGCGCTCGAAGTAGCATCTGTCTCGTTGTTGCCTGTTAATGGAAGGTATTTCCCGATGCGAAGTCGGTATCGCATTGCAATCACCGCTGACACTTTTCGTTTCGTCTTTTGGGCGACTTCCGTATCGGACATCTGCCCGAGCATTGCCTGTTCCTGCTCAGTCCACGGCCGACCCGCTTTCTGCGGCAACGTTCCACGCCGAAGGTGAGCATCCCGAATCTTATTTCGGGTGTCATCTGATTGCGGTTTACCTGCCCGTCCGTTCCGCATTGCCTCGATGACGTGTATCGGTCGTGGTTTCCCACGACGGGCTTCAGCAATCTTCTGTCGTCGCTCAGGGTCACGAGCCTTCGACTTAGCCTTCAACAAAGCCTTGGCGATGCCCGGAGATTCCTTTGCGCTCGCGGATTTCAGTCGGGTCGTGCCCTCGTTGAGCGCGCCAACCCGCAGTGCCTTCCGCCACTTCGTGACCGTTTGGGCAGTGACACCCCAATAGTAGGCGACAGCCGCGACAGATTCTCGGCGTACGGCATCGACGAGGTCACCGAACAACACTAGAGCGCGGGCACGGCAACCAGGAAGCTTCCCGACAGGCCACGGGATAGGAGTATCGGTTAATTTCGTGACGATGACCTGGCCTCGGATGCGACATTTGACCGAGGACCCGTAGATGAATAGTGGCGTCCGGTATTCTCCAAGTAAGGCTGGGGGAGCCTCGGCATTCATCGCCGAACCTCCAGCGCTCGAGGAGCGGAACCGAGCAAGCGGTAGAGCGAGGCTGTGGGGGGTGCTGACGGCTCAGGTTCGCCGACGGTTCCTCGCCACGCGGCCATGAATGTGGCGTATGTGAGAATGTGCCTCTCCGGGAAGTTCGGAGCTTCCCGCAGGTAAACGTTGCGGCTTGAATGGAAGACGGCGTACTCGACGAGTTCCGTCCCAGAATCTTCGGGTAGCCCCTTGCGCAGGGAAAACACCTCATCCAGTTGTGCCCGATTGTCGCAAAACAAGTGAAGCACTCGTACTTCACCGTGGTAATCGAAACGCAAGTATGCGAGCCAGTGGCCGGAGGGGCGTGCCATATGTTCCTCGCTCCTCGGATAGGCAATCGTAACGAGTGTACCAGAACGAGAGTTGGAATCAGTCGAATCTCGCGAAGATTGAACCGATTCTCACTTTTCTCACTTTGCTCGGGAATGGAGAAAAGCGAGAACCGTCCCGGGAGATGCAGGACTGCCCCCATGTTGTCAGAACCCGGTGGCGGCTTGGTCCTTCAACCAGCGCAGTTGAGGCCCGAACTTCAGACCAAACATCGGGACTGAAACGGTGAAGCCGTGTTCCTCCAAGAAACCAACGATGTTCTCCCGATATGCTTCGCCCGCAAGAATAATGACCTCCGAATCGGGTGGGAGCAATTCCAAGAGCTTGAGTTGAACTTGCTGTCCCCACTCAATCCGTTCCTTCTTCGGCATGGCTTTGAGAGTCCGCTCGTATGGGGCAACGAGTTCATCCGGTCTCAGCACGCCGTATTGTGCCGACAAAACGTACCAAGCGTCCCCCACACGCTCAGCGTACTGCCGCATCCCTTTGAACAAGGGTGACGTGTAGAGCTCCCGTGCAGGCGCGGGGCACTTCTGCTTCGTCTTTACGCACGACACGAGAACAATCCGGTTGGTCATTACTGTTCTCAGCCTTTACATCGAAGCGGAGTCGAAACTCACACCCCGTCCACATTCAGCAGCGAGTCCTCGAACTGAACTGACGCAAGAGCGATAATCTCCTTCTCAGCAGCGGGAAGTGAACCTGCCAAGCCGGATGGGCCGGTGCAACCGGCACACCACGGGGCCGAGTAGAAGTTAACGGCCTCCCTCAACGTCGGAGGGTCAAAGGAGCGGAATAGAACTGATGCCCACCTTCTGTATTTCTTCGACGGCTTCCGATAAGCCTCGAACGCGAAAATGGCGTGGCTGAGGTCGCCGATGTGGTAGTCCAGGCCGTCTCCCCAGCGGGCGAACTTGCTGGTGTTTGTTCTGATGTTGGTTATGTTGTGGCTGACAGGGTGTTTCACGCCACGACGCTCGGCTTTGCCGACGTAAAGCGGGCGGAACGTGGGGCCTGTCCCCCAGCCCATCACGTACAGCATGCCCTCCCACTCGGGAGCCGCAAGCCCTTGCTCGATGCAGCCCACGACTGCGGCTTCCATAGCCGAAGAACGCCTCAGGATATGTTTTTGACTGCTCCCCATCAGCTTCGTCTGTACGACGAGCGCGTCGTCGGTGTCGAACAGTTGCACAAAGCTGTGGCCGGGCACACTTAAGAACCACTCACGAAGGCACGTCATCGCCCCACCCCCTCGTGGTTCAACAACCGGCCGGGATAAGCATCTCCCGCAAGCCCGACCAATTGGTATTCGACTGCTCCGACTGTCGTCGGAAACCCCGGGATTGGTGGGCGAGTGATATCAGTACCGGGCACTACGAGAAGGGTGAGCGCAGTTCGTGCTTTCCCTTGGTCATCTAGCAGAGCCCGTCTCCAACCTCCGTAAACCCCCGAACCTGCGAGCCAGCCATCCAGATGTTGCCCCCACCGCACGAGAGGTTGGTCCGCCTTGCCGATGTATACTGGGACCAAGCCTTCTGTTGTCTCCGAGAAAAGAACGTAAATCGAGAAAGTGTTTGGGCAATTGCCAGAAAGAGTGGAAAGACGTTGCTGCACAGAAGCTTTCTCAAGAATGGAACCCGAGTCGAGAATTCGCACGGCGCGCGTTGGTAGAAATGGGACCAACCATTCGTGTAAGAGCGTTTTTTTCTTCTCAGCGTCGCGAACCATCCCATCTCCTGCAAACGCTTCACACAGGCTATTCGTCCCTGGGAAAGAACGAGTGTACCAAAATCGGAGAGGAAATCAGCCGAATTTGGCAAGTGGATTTGACCACGCCGCTCGAATTAGCTTTGAGTGGCAGTTCGAGCCCGTTATCTTCTGAGGACAATGCTGTCCGAACCTATCCTCGACCCGGTACTCACTGCCTTCTCTCGCCTCCGAGTGTGGGAGCGAGATGGAGACCGTGCCCCGCACAAACCGCTCCTGGTGCTCCTGGCCCTCGGTCATTGGGTGCAAGGGTGCCGGGGCCTCATCCCATACGCCGACATCGAAGTTCCTCTCCGCAACTTGTTGATGGAGTTCGGACCGCCTCGCCAACAGCATCACCCCGAGTTCCCGTTTTGGTACTTGAGAACAGATGGCGTCTGGGAAGTTACCCCAGACAGTGGTTATCCTCCACGCAAAGGTCACTCGTCGCCCTCTGCGAGGCAACTTCGTGAAGCTCATGCCGCCGGACAATTCTCGATGACCGTGCGTGTCGGACTCGAACGGACCCCAGCTCTTGTACAGCTGATTGCGAGGACGCTTCTTGATTCACACTTCGCTCCCTCCACCCATGAGGACATCTTGGCTGCTGTCGGCCTCGACATCGACACACCCTCGCCAGTGCGTGCGGCACGAGACCGGGCATTCCGAGAAGCAGTTCTCACCGCGTATGGATACGCATGTGTTGTCTGTCGTGTTGGACTTCGGCTCGGGAACGCACCGGTCGGGGTGGAAGCGGCGCACATCCGGTGGCACGCAAGCGGTGGGCCGGACGTTATCACAAACGGGTTATGCATGTGCTCGCTCCACCACAAACTGTTCGACCGTGGGGCTCTGACCTTGTCTCCGGATAGTGAGAGAGTTTGGGTGTCTGAGCAGGCGAACGGTCGGAACCTCGAGCGGGCGCTGGGTCGATTCCACGGGCGGAAGGCTGCACGCCCCAACCGGGCGGACGCTGTTCCCTCGTCCGTGTTCGTTGCGTGGCACCACAAGGAAGTTTTCCAGGGCCGGCCGCGAGATTAACGAATTTCCCTCGTTCTTTCGGAGTGACCTGCACTCGCTACTGCCTCTATTCAGGAGAGTTGTCATGGCGTTCTGGCTCTTCAAGTGCAACCCTAAGCAGTACCAAATCGACAAACGGCTTCATGACCCACACTCAACGATTACTTGGAGCGTGTCACGCCACCGGAATCAAATTGGCCCAGGGGACATCGTCTTTCTTTGGGCCAATGGTAAAGGAGGTGGCATTCGAGCCGTCATGCGGGTCGATGAACCACCTCGTGACATGCTGGAACTTGAGAGCGAGCAAGGGTATTGGATTGGGGGCGATACCTCCTTTATTTGTCGGGTGGTGGGTACGCTCACTAACCGCATCAGTGTGACTACCGACTTTCTTCGAGCCCAACCTGTGTGGGAAAAGCTCCCGGTGAAATCTGGCCAACAAGGAACCAACTTTCCAATCACTGACACGGATGGTGAGACACTACTCGGGTTAATCGAGCGGTTTCACCACGAAGATAGTCCCGGCGTCTCTCAGTGGGCGACTGACGAGGGGGGTGAAATCGTCCCCGAACGATTACCCGAGGGCACTGAGTCCCCTGCTCGCCAACAGGTTATTACTCAGAGGGTCATCCGTGACACTGAAGTCGCTACGGCAGTCAAACGCATCCACAACTTCCGATGCCAGGTGTGCGATGTCCGGCTGGAAACACCCGGAGGGCCGTACGCTGAGGCCGCGCATATTCATCCGCTTGGTGGCGAGAACCCTGGGCCGGACCAACCTGACAACGTCCTCTGTCTCTGCCCCAACCATCACGTTTTGTTCGACTACGGCGCGTTCTCAATTGCGGACGACATGAGCCTTCTCGGGATGGAGGGCCGGTGCCGAATCTTGCCGGGTCATATGCTTAATGTGAGCAATCTAGCTTACCACCGCCGAAATATCTTCAATGCGGGAGCAGAGAAGTAGGCAGTGCCGAATCATGAAAACAAGCTCGGGGTGTCGCCCCTCCTCCAGGCCGGCAATCGGTATCCTTTCTTGTCCTTCAAGTTCACAAGCCCGCCAGCAGCGGTCAGGCCCGCCAGAGCCTTTGCCACCGTGCCCGGCCCATGCCTCTTCCCTGCTAATCGCAGCTCGCGAAGCACTTCCTTTCGCGTGAGAGCTCGGCCTGCCGCCCGCACGACTTCCACGATGTCGGTTTTGCAGCCCTCCCGACCTCCGGCTGAACGTCTCCTGCGTTCATACCCCATCGTCGGCATCATCTGGCTCGCGTCCCAAACCATTATCAAGCAAGCGATTCGCCCCTCGACATCAGCGACACGAACGGTGGGCGGAATCGGAAGGGAGGATAAAGACACGACAAGGTCGCGGGCAACTGATTCGATGACGCTTCGCGGGGTCTGCACAGCACTCGCTCGTGTACGGGAACAAACTGGAACACGCCGAACCCCTTCCTGCGGCTGGCCTCTACGACTTCCGAGTGTAATACTTCTGATGTCAGTAGTGAACGCCCAATCACTAAAAGTGGAGACGCGAGTTCGGGAAAGGCTTCTCAGTTTTCTCACTTCGCCCGATGAATGAGAAAAGTGAGAACCGTTCACGAGAGAAAGGGAGGCTGCTCGTTCAGGACCGCCAGGGCTAGCCCATGAGCGAAGCCGTGACCAGGTACTACCAGGTTATGACGCGGGCTGAGAGGATGCAGCGACTGATTGACGACGTTATCTGATTCCTCCTCGCAGTCGAACACTTTGGAGTCTCGGCAACGAACACTCGATGAGAGCAAAAAATATTTTTTGGTAATGACAAAACATAATATAAAGGCAATTGACAAGATGCAAAGTGTAATTTATTATCAATTATATGAGTGCTATTTCTAGCTATGCGTCATGCTAGATATAGAACTGGCAGATATATAGGAGACCGATTTGCTGACACTAGAAGAAGAGGTTTGTTACCACGAGGCGGGCCACGCAATAGTCGGGCTTTCCTATGGATGGAAGCTCACGTCGGTGGCAGCAAGAGAGGATGGGACCGGTGAGGCGATGTGGCTCAGGGTCTACGATGGGTCATCTCTTCTAGAGTTGAAGCGTAAACTGACACATGCTGTCGCAGGAGAGTACGGAGAAGGAAAGTTACTAGATGTTTATGACAATTTGGTAAGCCGCCGCATTGAAGCGGGTGAAATCGGAGAGACTGGCCCGTTTGGACAGAACGATACGTTCAAATCTCTTCGAGATGCTCGCGAGATTTGCCGGAGGTTGAAGCTTAAACAACTCGGACAGTGGGATGAACGGAAGTTGGTGAGACGTAAGTGTACATCCGGTTACCCGTCATTCCACATGACGCAAGCAGGACTCTACTGGAGCTGCTACGGTGTCCAACCACCGGATGTCACTTTCGAGGAGATTCTGGCCGAGGTCGTCCGAGCGGAGGACAGGGCAGCGAGGGTGGTAGATAAGCACTGGAGAGCAGTTGAGGCAGTTGCGTATGCCCTCCTTGATAGTCCTAACGGGATTTTGACGGGCGAGCAGGTGACTGAACTGGTAGACAGGCACGGTCTCCCCGTCTCAGTGCAAGAGCGGGCAAGGCGGAACCAGGATGAGTGACTGCGGCAACTTTTTCGGAAGTTCATCTGAACGGCGGGATGCCTTCCCTGCTCAACTCAACACGTTTGCCTCTCGTAACTTCTTTGTCAGGGGGCGTACACGTCGGTATCCGTTACCGACGAACGCCCCATGCAACGCACACGTCAGAACTTCGCGTTTGTGTAGGCCAGCGCGAACGAGTCGCGAACGTCGTTGTTGGGAAGGCACGCCTGGGCCACGATAAGCCCCACGTACCCGGTCAGCGTTCGGTCGATGCCCGGGCCGAGTGGATGCCGCGACTGATTGACGAGGTCATTTGATTGCTGCTCCCAAGGCCCACTCACTTACTTGCTACTCGAGAGCACCTGGAAAAACCGTTCAAGTGCTGTCGGCAACTGAGCAGTTAGATGCCCAACGAGGTTGTTGATGCTGTTGTCCAGACTCGCCGACCCCAACAGCGCTACTTCTTGCCAGGCCCCGATAGGCTCAAGTTTGCCCCGCATCTTGATGATGAACCCAGTGACCAGGCGCACCATCGAGCCGGAATGAAGGTCCACCTGCACTATGCATTGGAGGTCAATGCGACCGTGCTCGCGAGGAATGACACCACTGCGGAGGCTGGCTGACTTTGCTCCCATACTCGAAGCCGAGACAGATAGACCTTTGCTCCACAATCCGTTTTTAGCGTCAGAAGCTCGAAAGAGCAGAGTTGACATGCTGCCGATTTGCTGACACAGACCCTCAGAGAGTTTCGTTTCCCGGAATGCCTCGGCGATGCGATTAAAAGGCTCTCGTAGCCTCTGGAGCACCTTTTCAGCTTCGACCTTCTCTTGCTCCTGAACCGCTCGCGAGTCCTCAAGTATCTCAGCCTGCGAGTGAATCCGGGCCAGAATCTCAGCGAGGTCGGGTTGCGATGCTACGCCAGGTACCGTAAGCGAAGCGACCGGCTCGTTCCGCGAAGGAGGAACCAAGATGTTTTCCAGTTGTCTCTTAACGCTTTCGCGACTCGGTCGGCTGGCCTGCTTTTTCTCTAGCATCCGCAAGAGGAGAGTTCGAAGCTCCAAGCTGACGTGTGAGATAGGCTTGGGTCGTTCATTCAGGTGTTTGTCTTTGTATTCCTCAGCTGGCCCATCAAAGGGAGACTTTCCGGTCAGGAGCGCATAGCCGATACACCCCAATGAATAGATGTCCGTTTCTGCCGTCGCCCTTTTGCCCTCGAATTGTTCCGGTGCAGCATATGGTTTGCTTTTGAAATCTTTGAGGGTTTCGTCCGAAGTAGACTCTTCGATGAAGCGTGCAATCCCAAAATCAGCAATCTTCCAGCGGTCCTGGTGAAGCAATATGTTCTTGGGTTTCAAGTCCCTGTGGACGATGTCGGCGACCTCTTCGAGCCCCTTCGCGAGGTCCAACAAGATAGTTACAGCCTTCTGTTGGTCGAAGGGGACGCCTCGCTTCAGGTCCTCATCAAGGGTCCGTTCAGCCTTGGCCATGACGACGTAATTGAAGTCCGACTGCGTATCCCGACCTGAATCGAAAATCGGAACAACATGTTGGAAGGATTTCCCCACCAGTTGGTTTGCGATTTCGAGCTCCCGACGTGTCGAGCACACCTCGTCTGCGGTTCCAACGCGCAACTGCTTTACCGCAATCTCACCGTGCTCAGCCGAATGACCTGCGAACACAGTGGCAAAATTGCCGTTTCCGAGTCGATTCTCTGGGTCGTAGAACCACTCACCCCTCGGGAGCCGGATACTCTTGAGCATGTTAAAGCCTCAATGGTTCTTGGTCGCCGCAGTGCTTCTTACTTTACCCAGCCGCAACCATCCTTCCAATCATCCTTTGATTCGCATAGACTACCACCTCTATCATCATGGGGTGACTGGGGATGACGCCCGAGCAAAAGGCCCGCGAGGAAATCGACCACCTTCTCGCTCAGGCGGGATGGGAGGTGCAGGATTTCGCGGACATGAACAGCTATGCCTCACTCGGCGTGGCGGTGCGCGAATTTCAGCTCAAGACCGGGCCGGCCGACTACTTGCTTTACGCCGACGGGAAGGCCATCGGGGTCGTTGAGGCGAAGCCTGAAGGGCACACGTTGACGGGGGTCGAAACGCAGTCGGCGAAATACACCGAAGGCTTGCCCAAGAACCTTCCTGCTCACCATCTACCACTCCCGTTCGCCTACGAATCCACCGGGACCGTCACCCAGTTCACCAACTTCCTCGAACAGGACGCACGTAGCCGCGAAGTGTTCGCCTTCCACAAGCCCGAAGAACTCCTTCGGTTGGTCGGGTTAGAGGCCCAGGTTCGCAGTCGTTTGAAATGCTTGCCCGAGCTTGAGCAGGGAAAGATGTGGGTGGTTCAGTCCGACGCCATCCGCAGCCTCGAGAAGTCCCTCGCCGATAACCGTCCCCGTGCTCTCATCCAGATGGCCACCGGCAGCGGGAAAACATTCACGGCCGTCAACGCCTGCTACCGTCTTGCGAAGTTCGGCGGTGCGAAGCGAATCCTCTTCCTCGTGGACCGCAACAACCTCGGCAAGCAAACGCTGAACGAGTTCCAGCAGTTCGTGACCCCGGGCGGGATGAAGTTCACGGACGAATACACGGTCACGCATCTGAAGAAGAACGGCATCCCCGAGGCTTCCAAGGTTGTCATTACAACCATTCAGCGACTGTATTCGATGCTTCTGGGTCAGGAAGATTGCCCCGAGGAGAACGAAGACGGCTCGATGTACGAGGCCGAAGGGGCGCTCCCCAAGAAGCCTGTAGATGTCGAGTACAACCCGAAGTTCCCCATCGAGACCTTCGATTTCATCGTGGTCGATGAGTGCCACCGCAGCATCTACAACCTGTGGCGTCAGGTCCTCGATTACTACGACGCATTTCTCATCGGCCTCACCGCGACACCGACGGCCCAGACGCTTGGGTTCTTCAACCAGAACCTGGTTCAGGATTACAGCCACGAGAAGGCGGTCGCAGACGGGGTGAATGTCGGATACGACGTATACCGCATCGAAACCAAGGTCACCCGTGATGGCGTTCAGTTGGCGAAACAGCCGGGCGTGTTCGTTCCCCACCGCGACCGACGAACGAAGGCGAAGAAGTACAAGGAACTCGACGAGGACAAGACGTTCACGGCCACGCAACTCGACCGCGATGTCGTTTCGCCCGACCAAATTCGTCTCGTCATTCGCACCTTCAAGGAACGGCTCGGCGAAATCTTCCCTGGCCGGACGGAGGTCCCGAAGACGCTCGTGTTCGCGAAGACCGACCTGCACGCCGAAGACATCGTGAAGACGATGCGCGAGGAGTTCGGCAAGGGGAACGAGTTCTGCCAGAAAATCACCTCCAAGTCCACCGGCAAGAAGCCCGAAGACCTGCTCGCCGACTTCCGCATCTGCTACTTCCCCCGGGTTGCAGTCACGGTGGACATGATTGCCACGGGCACGGACGTGAAGCCGCTCGAATGTCTCCTGTTCATGCGGAACATCAAGTCGCTCGCTTACTTCGAACAGATGAAGGGGCGTGGGTGTCGCGTCATCGACCCGGACTCTTTGCGGAGTGTTACGCCGGACGCCGCCGCGAAGACGCACTTCGTCATCGTGGATGCGGTCGGTGTTTGTGAAGACGAGAAGCAGGCCACCAAGCCGCTCGACCGGAAGCCCTACGTCCCGCTCACGAAGGTACTCGACGCGGTCAAGATGGGTGCGGCCGACGCCGACCTCGTATCCACCCTCGCGGCACGGCTCACTCGGTTGGAACGGCAACTGACCGATAAGCAGGAACTGAGCATCGCGAAGGCAGCGGGCATGACGGTCTGCGAGTTGGCCACGGGTCTACTCAAGAGCATCGACCCGGATGAGGTGTCAAAGCACGCGGCGACGAAGTTCAACCTCCCCGCAGGGCAGGAACCGACCGACGAACAATTTGATAAGGCCGAGCAAGAGCGAATGCGGGAGGCCCTGAAGCCGTTCCACGCCCCGGCCTTGAGAAAGAGCATTCTCGACAGCGTGGCCGAACTCTCGCAGGTCATCGACGAACTCACCAAAGACTCGCTCGTCCGGGCGGAGTTCGACGCCGAGGCTTTGGAGAAGGCACGCGGTCTGGTCACGTCGTTCCGGCAATTCCTCGACGACCACCGGGAAGAAATCGAGGCGCTGCAAATCTTGTACAGCCGGCCGCGCCGTGCGGGCTTACGTTATGGGCAGGTGCGGGAACTCGCCGAGGCGTTGAAGCGGCCTCCACATCAATTGCACCCCGAGCGGGTGTGGGCCGCGTTCACGGCCGTTGAGCCTGACAAGGTCCGTGCCTCCGGCGGCAAGAAACTGGTGGATGTGATTGCCCTCGTAAGGCACGCGCTGGACCCGGCCTCCGACCTGGCCCCGGTTGAGATGACGGTGGAAGAGCGGTATCGGGCGTGGTTGAATGAGCAGGAGAAGCAAGGTGTGGCGTTCACGCCGGAACAACGAAAGTGGCTCGATGCGATTCGCGACCACATCGCGGCCAGCCTGAGCATCGACGCTGAAGATTTATCAGACGTGCCGTTCAACCAAATGGGCGGACTTGGGAAGGCTCACCAGTTGTTCGGCGACAAGCTTAACGGCCTGCTGGATGACTTGAACACGAGGCTTGCGGCATGAGCGGAACGCCGAATGCAGATGACCTTGGGGAGGTTCAATCTGACACGTTGCCTCCGCTCCCGCCAAGTTGGTGTTGGGCAGAACTGAGTGAGATTGCGGAAATTGAAGGCGGAATTACGAAAGGTCAGAATCGACTCGCTGGCTCAACCACTCGTGAAATCCCTTATCTGAGAGTCGCCAACGTCCAGCGGGGCTTCCTCGACCTGAACGAGATGAAGACCATCCCTGCTGATGAGCAGATAATTTGTGACCTCCAACTCCAGGTAGGGGACGTCCTCTTCACTGAGGGGGGCGACCGAGACAAACTCGGGAGGGGTTGGGTTTGGAATGGTGAGTTATCGGAGTGCATTCACCAGAACCACATCTTCCGTGCTCGACCGAACACCTCCGTGATTCTTCCGAAGTTTGTTTCCCATCACGGCAACCTGTTCGGCCAAGACTGGTTTTCCCGCAATGGAAAGCAGACGACGAATCTGGCATCTATCAACAAGCGGGTGCTCCGACGTTTCCCCGTCCCAGTTCCGCCTCTCGCAGAACAAGAGCGAATTCTGGCGAGGTTGGATGAACTCCTCTCCGACCTCGATGCCGGCGTGTCGGCGTTGCAACGGGCGCGGGCGAACCTGAAGAAGTATCGGGCGGCCGTGCTGAAGGCGGCGGTGACCGGGGAACTGACTACCGACTGGCGGGCCGCTCACCCGAACGCCGAGCCGGCGACCAAGCTGCTCGACCGCATCCTGACCGAGCGCCGACGGAAGTGGGAAGCCGACCAACTGGCCAAGTTCGCTGCAAACGGGAAGACGCCGCCGAAGGGCTGGCAAGAGAAGTACCCCAAACCAGTTGAGCCAAAGACGGATAGCCTCCAAATACTTCCTCAAGGCTGGTGCTGGGCAACTATCGAACAGTTGACTGAGTTGGTGACGAAAGGCACCTCCCCGAGCTGGCAGGGGTACGATTACACAACGAACGGTGTTCCCTTCCTCCGCAGCCAAAATGTTCGCTGGGGGGAGTTAGACCTGAACGAGCTTGCGTATCTGCCAGAGAAGTTCAACCAAACTCACCCACTCTCAATAATCCGCACGGGAGATGTCCTGCTAAACTTGGTCGGTGCATCGGTTGGGCGGGCAGCGTTGGCTTCCGAATCGCTAAATGGAGCTAACCTTAATCAGGCTGTAGCAATTATCAGGCTCTTCAAGGATTCGATGATACCTCGACTCCTTGTTCAGATTTTGTTGTCACCGTTACTTCAATTGCACATCTCTGCCACAAAGGTAGATGTCGCACGGGCCAACTTCAATCTCGATGACGTACGCCCGACACCCATCCCACTCCCCCCGAAAGACGAACAAGGAGTTCTCTGCTCGGAGGTGGAATATCAACTTTCCCTCATCGTCGCTACAGAGAACTACATCGCGGCCAGTCTGAAGCGTGCCACCCGACTGCGTCAGAGCATCCTGAAGGAAGCGTTCGCCGGCCGCTTGGTCCCGCAAGACCCGAAAGATGAGCCCGCGTCCGTTTTGCTGGAACGCATCCGGCAGAGCCGCACGGCGTCAACTGCAGGAGCCAGGCCCAACCGCCCAACCCGGCCTCGTCGTAAGCAGGAGACACATTCCGCCGACTCTGAGGATGCTGATGGGACAGCTTGACCGGTCGCAGGCCCCAGCCGCCAATCATCCCGCGCACAGACTCGATGTGCTCACCCGGCCCACTGCCAAACCCCGCGTTGTCCGACTGTTCCATCGGTGGGGCGATAGGAGCTGTCGAATCGCGGCAGAATCGTTGCGACAGGCGCTCCTGCTCGTGGATGGAGCCTCCACCGAACAGTTGCTCGTCGCCGGGGCAGGATTTGTTTGCACCGGCCTCCCACAACCCACCGACGCACGATACCCGAACGCGGACGAGTTCGTCGCCGTGACCGAGAACGCCCGAGGTGCCGCCGAGGCCATCCAGTCATCAATTCCACTCACGCGACCGTTGGTGGTGTTCGGGGTGGATGTTTACGCTGCCTGTTACCGCTCGGATATCGAACGCCAGGTCGGACAGTTTGCGGTCGTACTTCCGCCAGATGGCCCACCCATTCTGTTACCGAAACGGTTTCCCACGCCGACCGAAGAGGCTTACTTGAATGTGCCCGATGACCAAGCCGACCCGATTTGTGATACCCCGCTGGGTCGAACAGCGATTCTGGTCTGCCACGACGTGAACGTGTATAGCCCTCGCGGCACGGCCACCACCGTTTACGAAACCCGCGCGACTTGGCGAACGGCCCTCCAAGACCTGATTCGGAAACGGACTCCCGCTGTCGGTCTCCATCTTGCCCACTACATCGAGACGGCAACAAGTTTCCGACAGGCGTACAACGCTTGGGCCTCAGATGTCGGGGTACCGCTCGTTGGCGTCAGTGGTCTCCCTTCAGACGTCACAACCGACGACGCAACCTCCCTGGCTGCTTCCCTGCTCAGCGGGACAGACGAGTTGCCGGTCCTCGACCTCATCGAACGCCCGACGGAGTAATACCGGCATGAGCAACGAAACGAAACGTATCGTCGATAAGGCGTGGAACTTCGCCACCGTGCTGTGGCACGACGGGGTTCCCTATCTGGCGTACACGGAGGAAATCACCTTCCTCCTGTTCCTGAAGATGGCGGACGAACTCACCAAGCCGCCGCACAGCCGCCCGGCCATCGTTCCTGCTGAACTCGGGTGGGCTTCGCTCTTGAGCAGAGACGGGGAGGACTTGAAGAAGCATTACGACAAGGTTCTCGTCGAACTCGCCAAGAAGCCGGGGATGCTCGGCGACATCTTCAAGCGGGCCAAGTCCGCCATCGAGAAGCCCGAGACCCTCCGCCGGCTCGTGGTCGATTTCATCGACAAAGAGACCTGGATGTCGATGGACGCGGACGTGAAGGGGGACATTTACGAAGGGCTGATTGAACGAAGCATGTCCGATGCGGGCCAGGGCGCGGGGCAATACTTCACGCCGAGGCCGCTCATCAAGGCCATCGTTGATTGCGTTCGGCCAACCCCGGCCGACAACGTTGGCGACCCGGCGAGCGGCACCGGCGGGTTCTTGCTCGGGGCATACGACTACGTTGTGAAGCACCACGGCAAGGAACTGGATAAGGACCAGAAGAAGCACTTACGGACGGCTTTCGTGAAGGGCTGGGAGTTGGTTCCCAACACGGCCCGGCTGTGCATCATGAACCTGTACCTGCACGGCATCGACCCCGGCCCGGCCAAGGATGGTGAGCCGAGCCGCTGCCCTGTCGTGTCCGGCGTGGATTCATTGGCGACCGACCCCGGCGACCGCTTCTCGCTGGTCCTGACCAATCCGCCGTTCGGGAAGAAGAGCACCATCTCCATCGTGAACGAAGCCGGCAACTTGGAGAAGGAAGACGCAAGCTACGAGCGGCAGGACTTCTGGACGACGACCAAGAACAAGCAACTCAACTTCCTCCAGCACGTGAAGACGCTCCTGAAGGTGAACGGCCGCTGTGCCATCGTGGTGCCGGACAACGTTCTGTTTGAAGGCGGGGCCGGGGAGAAGGTGCGGACCAACCTGCTTCGCCAGTTCGATGTGCATACGCTCTTGCGTCTACCAACGGGCATCTTCTACGCGCAGGGTGTGAAGGCGAACGTCTTGTTCTTCGACGCCAAGCCGGCCCGCGAGCAACCGTGGACGACGAAGCTGTGGGTCTACGACTTGCGGACGAACATCCACTTTACCCTGAAAACAAACCCGCTGAAGCGCGCCGACCTGGACGAGTTCGTCGAGTGCTACCGACCTGAGAAACGACACCTACGCAAACCAACCTGGAACGACACCACCCTCGACGGCCGCTGGCGTTCCTTCGAATACGACGAGCTTGTGAAACGCGACAAGGTGAACCTGGACATCTTCTGGATGAAGGACAAAAGCCTCGAGGACAGCGACGACTTGCCGAAACCCGACGTGTTAGCAGACGAAATCGCGGACGACCTGGAGACAGCATTGGAGCAGTTCCAGGCCATCGCGGGGAAGTTGAAGGGTCGGTGAGCGAGAATCCCACGACTGTTCGGCAATTCCAACTCACCGCACTGGAAAGCTCAGCAATGTTTGCAACCAATCTAAGATATCATCGGGAGCGTGCGAAGCTGAGTCAGGCTGAACTCGCGGACAAGACTGGCACCTCTCTCGCACGCATCTTATCTTTGGAGGGGGGAGAAGCAGACCCGGAGTGGCGCGAAGTGGTTGCAATCGCCGACACTTTAACAATCCCCATCGACTCACTCAGGAATTTGCCTGCGCGGGCAATGCCCGTTACCCTACCTCGGTTTGATGAACGAGTGAATGAGATTGATGACCCCCGAAAAGTGTATATCGGGGAACAGACGCGGAATGCACGGCCGTGGCCACCATCCTCGAACTCGCAGGATAGTATCGTGCTTCGACGCGCGAGAGACTTCCCAGCCTCACCGGTGTGCGTGGCTGACGCCTTGACTCTGAAAGCCGGACTACTTTCCAAGCGGGCGGAGAGCGACGAGGAGAGTTTCCTGCTGGGGCTGACCAGTTACTGGGCAGGAGAATATGAGGAAGCGGCCGGCCACTTTCGGGATGCCATCAAGCAAGGCTCGCGGTTCAAGCGAGAAGCGAAGCCATTTCGTGACCTCTCGGAAGGACTTGCAGAAGGGCTTGCAAAGGCCAAGAAGCAAGCTGAAGGTCGGCCCGGTCAAGCGGAATTCAGAGCTCGCCTCTTGAAAGCCTACGAACATAAGTGCGCTATCTCGGACTGGAATGGAGATGGGGCACTTGAAGCGGCCCACATTATTCCGTTCAAGCAAAGCTTGTCACAGAACATTCAGAATGGAATCTTGCTCCGAGCGGATATCCATAGGCTCTTCGACCTCTTGCTAATTCGTCTCCGCCCAGATGCGCCAGACCACCTAACGGTGGTAATCGACCCGAGCCTACACAACACCCCGTATATGACGTTCGCCAACAAGCGAGTTCGACTTCCCGAGGCATCGTTGCACCGACCAGACTGGGGGAACGTCCAGCGTCGATGGGGTGCTTGCCCAACCTTTTCGTCTCCCTTGTAAGCACATGGCTGCCCAAGCACTTGGTCCGATTTAAAGACCCCGCAAGGGGACTTTCAACGAAGCCGCGTCTCACTGTTCTCACTTCTCCGGCAAAAGTGAGAAACGAGAATCGCCGTGTTTCCAGAAAGTGTTCTGCCAGATGCGAGGCACAATCTCTTGGCTCAGGTCCGTGCGGTTACCGCAAACCCTTCTCTGCTTATCGTGGCACCTGAATCTCACTTTTCTCACTTTCCGCAAAAACTGAGAAAGTGAGAATCGCCACGTTTCCGGTCAGAGTGTTTTGCTGCTGTCAGACTTCAGCGACCAGCGAGTCTCGCAAGGTTCTTGAGGACGTCATACTTTCTGGGCGGGCCGAGCCACCGGAGCACTTCTTTGATTGCGGTGATGCGGGCCTCATGACGACTCTGACTTATGCCGAGACACATGATGCTCTCGATAGACCACTTCCAATGTGGTTTACCAGCAATAATGACCGTTGTGATGAAGATGTCGTGTCCGAGTACTTCTGCAACCTGTGGCTGAAGGTACTTTGACCCAGCAAACCCGCTTCCCCACAACCGCTTCGAGGCCAAGATGGAGTCATCGAACTTTGGCTGGCTTGACTTACCTTGCAGGTGCTTCGGGCGTGGTCTCGGAGCACGACTGAACGTATTATGGAATGTTCCTCGACGGTGAATGTCGAAGCCACCGGTGATGAGTCGTGGCATGGTTGCTCACCCTGAGGTTTGGACGCCTCTCGGCAAATGCTAACAAACGGGCTCACGATAGGCCAAACAAATACGAGGGTCTGCTGGGTGATTAGCAGGAGAGGCTTCCCTGCTCACCTCACCGCCTCCCCACACAGCGGAACAATCCCATCCTCGCCCAATATTTCCGCGACGACCCTTCGAATCCTTTGTCTCCGTGAGCGACTTACCGACCGCCAATCACCCTCGAGCATCTTCTTGTAGTCGGCCAAGAGTTTGGGTGGCATCTCGGCCTCAATCTTGCTCGCGAGGTCTCGAGCGAGCACTTCATCCTCGGCGGTCGATGGGCCGGTCGGCCGGTCTGAGCTGGCTTGGAGAGGCAGGACGCGGGAGAGCTTTTCCTTGGCCTGATTCCTCTTCGACCAAGCCGCGTACTTGGGGCAGAAATTCCCATTTGGGCCGCAGGGCCTCCCCTCGTGGCATTCCTTGCAGGGGTAATCGAATCGGGTCACCTTATCCCGGACGGCATTCAATGCGCGGTTCCGAGCGTTGCGGTAGAGGTAGTTCGGCAGCGGCCGAGATGAGTCGTACCTCGGCAGAGCTTCCAAGGACCACACGACAACTTGCTGTGCGAAATCTTCCTTACTCCCGTGAACGCGGCCGAACTTCGGCCGCAGCGTCTTCGCGATGTGGTCAACGATTTCCAGGAAGTCAGCTTCGCTGACACCAGAAGGCAAACTCAAGATTGGGCCTCCACGCCGAACGCCTCGGCGATGTCCGCTTGGGCCTTCGAGTGCTCCGCAGGGGGCACAGTGTTTGCCTGCGATGTACCGAGCAGGTCGTGCCCGTTGATATCAAGCACTGAGAGTGAGCCGTTACGGAGCACGATGGAGCCGAGACCGGACAGGAATTGTCCGGCCGTACTCGCACCAATGAACTGCTTCTTTTCCAGGTCATACATGATGTGTAGCGTTGCCATTGATTCTCCAATCACATGAGTTGAACATTCTGACTATCGCCTTGTTGCGTGACAGCCACATGCCGCCACGTCTTCCCTTTCACAATCTTCCAGACCGCGCTCAGGTGAACCCGGTACTCACGGGCCAACTCCCTCATGCTGGTTCCGCTCTGGTGACGAGCGCGAATGGATTGAACCTGCTCCTTCGTGAACTTGCTCCGAGGGTGGGCTTCGCCGAGGGCAGGATTGATGCGACGACGACCAGCACGAATGGCCCGGCGAACATTTTCGAGCGGCGTCACCCATTCCAGATTCGAAACCCGGTTGTCCGAGCGGTTTCCGTTGATGTGGTCGCACACAAACCCGTCAGGACGGGGGCCGACGAAGGCTTCGAGGGCGAGAGCATGGACGAGATGATAGCCGGGGCGCTTCCCGGGGAGGGTTAGAGTCACTTGACGATAGCCCTCACGGGTGACGGTCCCCGAGAGCATTTTTTGGCGGCGAGCATTGAAGACTCGCCCTTGGTCAGAGACTTGGTAGATACCGAAACATCCTTTGCAGTTGGCCCAGCGTTCGTCTGTAATCACTGTGAGAAGTTCCTCTGTTGTCGGTCACAGATAAATACACCGGCGAGCTGAAAAGACTCTGGAAATCGACTTGCTGGAATGCGGGCCGCAGAAAATGGAATGCCAGCGGAATGGCCGTGCCAATATGGCTCGAATTCCGAATGCGTTCGGGAGTAACTTGCAGCAAAATGACTGCTAGTAAACCGTGTCGGCCGCCAGCACGGAGTGGGACGACGATAGTCTGGCGTTCGGCCGAGGAAAGGGCTCTGTTGGGAGGCTATTCAAGTGGGTCGGAGCGTGTCCTGGGTCATGGATTATTCGAGCCGGCCGGGTGATACGCTCGACCGTGTGGGCGGCGTGCCCACCCACCTACCTTACATGTGGCCCAGGTGCCAGGCATGCCAGGGGCGGATGTCGTTCGTGGGCCAGTTGTACTCTTCCGAGCGGTTGCTACTGGATGACCACTTGGCCCTCCAGTTCTACGTCTGCGACGACTGCCGAGAGAACCGGAAGTGGTTGCACATGGAAGCCCTGCCGAAAGCTTCGCCGGCCAACGACCGAAGGACTGGTGTTCGGTGCGGGTCCCAGCCAGTGCAGTACATCCACTACACGCGGGTGGAGGACTCGATGGACCAGTGGACCTTCCACCGACGCCGATTGGCCGAGGGAGACCTGCCGGATAAGCACCTGCGTCGGGACAAGCTCGGCGGACTGTTCCCCTATGACGGCTACGAGGGTCCGAAGATAAGCCGGCAAAATCAGATGGTGGCTCAGTTCGTCTGGCCAGGGGTTGGAGCAGCCGTCTACTTGTATCGCTCGGCTAAGGACGGGTTCTACCCCTACCCCTACTCGTAGTGTGATACTCCACCATCTAATCCTGGTTCAGCCAATCCGGTGTGGAGGTTGCTCCCGTCTTTTCGCGGTTGGTGAGAGGTATCGGGTGGGGGCAAGGAGTAGGGAGCGACCGATGACCGAAGCGGAATGGCGAATGTGTACCGAGCCCGCTTACATGGCGGCAAATGTTCCATTTTCACCCCGAAAGCATCGGCTATTCGCTGTCGCTTGCTGCTGGCGTCGAGCGGCTCAGTTCGTGAATGACAAGACCCTTTGGAACGCAGTTGGTGTTGCGGAGCGATTTGCTGACGGTGGATGCACAGAGGAAGAGTTCGCCGAGTGCGAGAGACAGGTCCGGCAGGTGGTTGAAGAGTTCGAGAGACTAGACCCCGGCACGAATTCCGTCGTACATCGGGGCGATTTCGTGCACCCCGAGACTTATGCCGCCGTGATGGTAGGAAATTGTTTGGGAGTAGACGCCCGCTCCGCTGCCACGTTGGTTCCGTTTTCAGCGGCTTCCGCGTCTGCCGGCACTTGCGATGAGCATGAACCGCAGTACCAAGCGGAGTTTGCGGCCCATGCAGATTTGGTGCGGGAAATCTTCGGCAATCCGTTTCGCCTTGTGAGCTTCGACCCCGAATGGCGTACCTCGACCGTGCTCGCTCTGGCGCAGCACATTTACTCGGCCCGCGACTTCAGCGTGATGGCGATTTTGGGCGACGCCCTCGAGGATGCGGGCTGTGAAAACGAGGATGTGCTTTCGCACTGCCGTGGGCCAGGGCAACATGTTCGTGGGTGCTGGGTTTGTGACCTCGTGTTGGGCAAGGTGTAGTCGCAGCCATCCCATCACGAAATTTTTGAACTCTCACCAGTGGCCTTAGCGGGCCACTTTCTTTTTGGGGCATGACATGAACGAGCAAACTTTGAGCAGGGAATGCCAGGGGGCGAGAACGCTTGCTCTGGCCCTTATGGCGGAACACGGCCTCACCGGCTGGTCGTTCGGCTTCAACACCAATTTGCGCCGTGCGGGCGTGTGCTTCTATCCGACCCGAACGAAACCTGGCCGCATCGAATTGAGCATCCGCTTCATCGACCTGAACAGTGACGAGGATGTCCTGGATACGATTTTGCACGAGATAGCTCACGCCCTGACTGGCAGTGGTCACGACGACAGTTGGAAGGCCAAGTGCCTGGAAATCGGTGCCAGGCCCGAACGTTGTTACGGGGAGGAAATCGAGATGCCGAAGGGCCGCTGGCGTTCGACCTGCCCGAGCTGTCAGAAAGAATTTCATCGGCACAGGAAACCCAAGAGGCTGGTCGGATGGCATTGTCGGGCCTGCGGAACCGAGAGGGGTTCGCTTGTCTGGCGTGACGGGCGAGCCAACGCCCTCAGTCTTCAATCGTAAAGCCGTTATTCACTTCGACAAACTTCACGACCTTGTCGAGCCACTTCCGGTTCGCGGGGACGGCAAAGAAATCGGACAGTTGGTCGAGCGACGTCTGACGACTGAGCCGGGGGCGTGGGGTCCTTTCCTGCTGACTCGCAAGCCAGGTATTCAGCCCCTTCAAGAGTTCTCGAGCCGAGAAGTACTGCTTGCCCTGCGCCCGGAACTGACGGTTGGTCGTCTCGGCGAGCGCCACAGCCATTCTGAAGACGGCGGCGGGAACTCGTAGTGACTGCACTTCGTTCTCTTCATCGAGGTCGGCCTCGTCTCGCACCATCTTGGTCGTACTGGCCGTTAATCGAATCATCTTCAAGAGAGCAATCCTTGTGAATGTGATTTGTGGTCCCCCGCCGAGGGGAGAGTAACCAATCACACCATTACTCGGCGAGGAACCTCATCAGTCCATACACCGGCTGGTCCTACTTGCCCTCCAAATCATCCACGCCCTACGAGTGTGACCTGGTGTATCTGATGTTGGAGAGCACCACAAAGAGATGATTGATGAAGCGTTACTCCGTCTGGCTCGACCCTCTCATCGTTCAAGCCCTACAAGACCTTGCCAGGCGACTGGCGGCTGAAAGACGATGCGACATTTCCTGGGTCGATGTTTTGCGTGCGGGAATGAAACAACTACTGGCCCAGAAGGCCAAGGAGGCGGTTTGTGAATGATGAGGTATCGCGGCTCGTGCCGAAAAGCTGGGAGGACCGTGGCAACCCACTGACTATCGAGGTGGCCCACTGGCGAGAAGCGGTGACCCTGGTCGGCAAACGCTACCGACCCAACATCGGCTTCGGCCTCGACAAATCGACGGTGCCTACGTTCCTCAAGGTGCTGCGTCAGGCTCTTGAACAACAGCCGGAGTCCCGGTCGCGACTCGATGGCCTACTCAAGTTCTTGACGGGGCCGGGGCGGCTCGGATTTACGCTCAGCCGTGGGTATCGGAGTGCTCGCTGACCCAAGGGATTCCAGTAAGATGGCGATTGGGAGAGGGGGGATAGAGAGGATGGCAATCAAGAAGCAGTATTGCATCATTGCACTGATGCCGGGCGGAATGACATCCACAGTGAGCATGTGTGAGGGATAACGAATGGCCCGGCGGAAATCGAAGGACTCACCGGGGCCATACCTGCTCGACGTTCGGCTACTCCGCGAACGCATCCCATCGCCAGAAGCTTACCCGTTCTGCCTGCCCGCCTTTCGGAATCTCGAGACCATGGAGTTTCACCCGAAGGTGACGTTCTTCGTGGGTGAGAACGGAGCCGGGAAATCGACCCTGCTTGAAGCACTCGCGGTTTCGTGCGACTTAAACGCTGAGGGCGGTAGTCGGAACTTCAACTTCGCGACCCGCGCTTCACATTCACCGCTCTACCAAAGTCTACGTCTCGCCAAGACGTTCCGCCGCCCGGCCGACAGCTATTTCTTGAGAGCCGAAAGCTTCTTTAACGTGGCAACCGAGATTGAACGGTTGGACCAGGAACCGGCAGGGGGCGCGAAGATTATCTCTGCTTACGGGGGTCAATCGCTTCACGAGCAGTCCCACGGCGAATCCTTCTTCGCCCTTTTCAAAAATCGCTTTCGGGGCAATGGCTTGTACTTGATGGATGAACCCGAGGCGGCGCTCTCGCCCAAGCGACAACTCGAGTTCTTGGTCCTACTACATGACTTCTGCGAGCGCGGTTCCCAGTTCGTCATTGCAACCCACTCGCCCATCATCATGGCCTACCCGGACGCCAGGATATACGTCTTCGGCACCGGGGGGATTTGCGCTGTTCCCTACAAGGAGACTGAGCACTATCTGGTTACTCATGGTTTCTTGAGCAATCCCCGACGAAGCTTGTCTACTTTGCTTGGGGAAGACTCTCATGCGGTCTGAGGAAAGATGGTCATGAATCAGGAAGGCCCAGTCACCGTCGTCGTTCGCCACCGGGTCAAGTTGGGGAAGGAAGGACCGTTCGAGGAATGGCTTCGTGGCATCACGCAAGCGGCGCTCCGGTTCGACGGCCACATGGGCTTTCACATCATCCGCCCGACCGACCCCAAGCGGCCCGAGTACCTTGTACTGTTCCGATTCGACACGCTCGAGAACCTCGCTCGGTGGGAGGAGTCGAGCACGCGCGAGGAATGGCTGGACCGGCTCGAACCGTTCACCACGCACCCACCCGCAAGGGAACGACACACCGGGATGGAGGTCTGGTTCTCGCCTCCGCTCGGTCAATCTCCGCCGCCCCGGTACAAGATGGTTGCCGTCACGATACTGGCGCTTTATCCGCTAATCTCGCTCGTTCAGTACGCGCTCGTTCCGCTCCTCAGCGACTGGCCGATGTTGCTCCGGACATTCGCGACCACATCCCTGCTGGTTTGCATCATGACGTATGGGGCGATGCCGTTGATGACTCGAATGCTGTCGCGGTGGTTGTATGGGTCTGCGAGAGAAGGGCGGACTTGAGCAGGAGAGCACACATGGCCTTCCCTGCTGACACGACCCACCGACTGAGATACTCAATCGCAAGGTCGAGAATCGCTTGCGGCTCAGTTCGGCGGATTGGAAAATATTAAAACAATCAAACATAAAATGGTAATTAGTCCAGGCGGAAACAGACCCGGAAGCCGATGAAGTTGTTACGGTTCGCAGGCCCGAGCCTGAGGCGGTACGCGGCGCGGCAGTTCACCGGAGTGCTGCGCCAGGAACCGCCACGCAGGACGCGATATTCTTCGTTTGAACTTCCTTTCGGGTCGGCTTGCTCACTCGAAGAATAATTTCCATACCCGTCCCGGCACCAATCCCAGACATTGCCGTGCATGTCAAACAGCCCCCAAGGGTTCGCCGGGAACGAGCCGACGTCCGTTGTCGCTTCGCGATAAGTCCCCTTCGGGGAGCCGTTCCAGCAAAGGTTCCCGTTGTAGTTGGCGAGGTCGCTGTTGATGATGTCCCCGAAGTGATACTCGCTCGTGGTCCCGGCTCGGCAGGCGTACTCCCACTCCGCTTCGCTCGGTAACTCTACTCGTCCTCGACCGGTCAACGCTGCCGTCACCTTCCGGCAGAACTCCTCGCAGTAATTCGACGACACCTGTTCCACGGGCCTCTTCGGTCCCTTGAAATGACTCGGGTCGAAGCCCATCACTGCTTGCCACTGGGCCTGTGTGACCGGATGAACGCCCAAGAAGAACCCCTTCGTTAGCGTCACCTTGTGAATCGGCTTCTCACTATCGTTTACATTCCCTCCCATCAGGAACGAACCTGGCGGGACAAATGAAAAGGCCATGGGAACGCCGCTCGGCAACTCCAAGGTCTTATGCGGCACGCACGGCCTGACCCCCGCTGCGATTAACTCGACAATTCGCTCGTGCCAACCCTTCCTCTCGGGATGTGCCTCCGGCTCGCAACACGTCGCAAGCAACTTTCGGTGCAACCGCAGCAACTCGCCTCGGCGTGGGTCGTCATACTCTTGTAGATAGTCGGCCAGTACAAGCCACCGGGTTTCTTCCTGGGGGTCTGCAACGATTCCGGTGAGGAGGGCTTCGAGGTCGGTCATCGACGCATCTCAGTGGATTCCGAGTCGCCGACCACGCAAGTATTTCGCAGGGAAGGCTCAGTGGCGGGTACTGCTGTCTGACTATCCTTTCTCTGCCGACCCCAGCTAACTTGCAATGGGTACGTTCAGTCTCGCTCTCCTTCGCCGCCTTCGTCTCCATACCACGAACAAGACAACGAGAAACCCGAGACCCGCAAGAACGAGATGCTTATTCTTGAGTACGAAACCATTCTTTGCCGTTGTTTGTCGCTGGTTCGAGATAGGCCAACCGGGCGTCCCCTCGAATCGACCGAGGACTTCCTTGAGCAGTCCCTTAACTTCGGCTTCGCGGTTCTCGGGGCCACTGACGATAAGGAGAACCGCTTCCCCTTGAAGTGGAATCCCGACCGCGTACTGAACCCAGCGGTGCCCGCTCTCGTCTGTCGAGACTTGCCGAGCTCCGTCGAGGTTGAAAGTTTTCCACTGCTCCTTCGATATCTCGACACCAGGGAAAGATTTCTTAATGTCCGCGAGGTCATCCCGTGTCATCTCGTCCTGCTTGACTGAGACCCCGGTTCCTCGGATTCGGATGAATAGCATCCGTTCGGGTTGTTGCGCATCGCGCACGTAGTTGTAAGGAAACCCGGGCGTTCGCAATTCGTCCGGTGCGGGCACGAAGCCGTCGGGCAGAACAATGGTGAAGTTTAACTTCTCATCTCGCACTGTGATGGGAGGGTCTGCTCGGCACACAGCCACGGACAGCAAGACCAGTGAGGTAGCGAAAAAACACTTCACAAACTGTTCTCCTCGAAAGTCCACCCGACATTCATCTGGAGGGGCTCAATCCCACCATTCCTCCAAACATACCCACTGACCTGCTGTCGCCGCTTGCTCCAAGAACTCAGCCAGGGCAACGCCATGAATCGGTGATTCTTCAAGATGCGGCTGTGCTCGGCCCAACGCTGCTACGGCTTCTCGGAACGCAATTGCCATCTTTCCGGGCTCGGACAAAAGGAACGGTGCGGACGACCCAATGTTCCCAGTATTCCATTCCGCGAGTATCGGAACCTGTGTGAGGTTCGGAGCATCCGGCCGCTCGGCGTCGAGTTCCCTCCCGTAGACCGTCCACATTGCTTGCATGAGGTCGTAGAAGTACCCGCCCCACATCAGAAACGCATCCTCGCCACGTGAGAAGCAATACCCTTTCTCGGGGTAGCCCATGACCTCGGGTATGTGGCAGTTGTACACCACGTTCATCGCAGTCCATCGTTTAGCAGAGAAGGCACAACCTTGCACGACTCAATGACTGTTCAGAACCCTCGAGGCGGTTGCTGCACGCCGTGCCTGCCCTTGTGTGGGGTTTGGACGTATTTGCTCGACGGAGCTGGGAGTCGCTTGATGCAGTCTTCCGAGCAGGCGTTCACGAGTAAGGGTAACACGTCGGTCGCCACACGGAGCGAAACCCAGACTCGGTGCTGCCGACGGTCCTCGAATGGCTGACCGCAGACGCTACAGGGGCGGGACGAATTCCCCTGCCACCGCTTGAGTGGTAGCCGCTCCGTCTCCAACAGTCCTGGAGTCACCTCTGCGCCCGTTTTCAGGCGTGGGAACGGCGGCCGATACTTGTAATTCCCGTACAGGGCTCGGGTACTGACCGTGCTGTCTTTGAGATTGGGACAGCGTGTTATCTCGTATGGGAACCAGTGCAGCTCATACGACGTGTACGGGGTGAACTCCTCCAAACTCGTCATCTCCCCAATTTCTGGCGGAATGCGAACCAAGTTGCTGCCGTAAAGATGAAGTTGCTTCACCGCCTTTAACTTGGCGATGGTCGGCGGCAGGGTCCGAATCTGAAGCCGTGTCGCTCGGTCCATTTCTCTGAGCGGAGCAAACTCTTCCCGCCCGTCCGCTGCGGCATCCTCAACCAAATCCAGCAACCGCTTCCAGGCGTCGCACTCAGTGTCCTGTGCTTCGACGTGGAAATACGGTGTCGGGGAGTTCTTTTTGCCAGATAAGCCTTCGAAACACCCGCAGCCGTGCTGGCTATGTGCGGCACGTGGAAGAGCGTATTCACGCTCGATAACTGCCAGCCAAGCGGGTTCGCAGACTTTCCGCAACTGACTCAGTTCGTGCTCCCCCGCCACACGGTCGCAATGGTCTGGGGCGGTGGCTTTCAATGCAAGGTGAAGTCGGATGAAGTCACCGCGTGGGTCGTCGCGCTCGTCTAGCCAATCAGCGTAGACCAGCCGGTGCGTAAGCTCTTTGGGGTCGCGATTGATTGCCTTGAGGAAGCCTTGTTCGTCACTCATTGCCGAGTCCCTCCTCTGCTCAATCCCATTCAGCCTTGTCCCAAACGCGCAGTGCTTCCCGAGCACTGTACGCTGACGGCATCTGGTGGACCGCTCCACTCGATTTGACCACGATGATGGGGCCGTTACCAACCCCTAGTGCTCGCATTACGTCGCCCGTTTCTACAAATGAGCGGGTGTTGTACGTGAACGCCCAAGCGGAATCGGACTCTACAACCCAGTCTTCGAGGATGACAAGCTCCTCTCCTGCGCTTGGGTAGCCCCAGGTTCGGTTGGCCAACTGCAACGCCAGCCGCGCCGCTTCGCTCCGAGTAATCGCCATTAGGTTGTCCTCGCCTTGGGTTCGACGGTGGCTCCCAACTACGAGTGTTCAACCCACTCTCGGCGAGTCACGAATGCCGCCTCCAACTCCCGCACCAACTCGGCCCGCTCACGGGTTAAGAACTGGTGAACCACTCTCGAATCCTTGAACTCGAGCGGGACGCCTTTTCGACGACGGCCACGCTCTGCCCGCTCCCAGGGCGCATACTCCACCATCAACCGGTACTCACCTGACGGGTCGTCTTCCGGTCGCCATTCCACGTCGAGCCAAAGCCGCAAGTGCTCGTGAACGGCTGAAAACAGGGACGACTCTCCGAAGTATCCGCGACCGACGTTTTCCGGAGTTGGGTCCAACTCAAACAAGGTGTTCCAGGTAACACGCCAGCCAGCGGGGACGCGGAGCGGTTGGAGCAACTCGGCCATCTGGTTACCCGTCAATGAGGTGTGGAACAACGACCGGCTCAACGACCGCTACGAGCCCCATCCGTTCCGCTCGGTCCCGAAGACGTTGGGCATCTCCTGGGTTGCAGATGGCCAGAACCCACTCGGGCATTGCACGTGCTTCGTGGAATACTTCCGCAATCGGCCGGTCCCTCAACTCGGTAAGGAGTTGCCTCAGCGCCGCTATCTCTTGATGCGAAGCATGGCCGTTCCGCCAGCGGACCACGACTTGAACGTCTGGTTTGTAGGGCTGTCGGGGGACGTAGAACGAGACCATGGCTGTCCTGCTAAGTCATCCGAAGTCGTGAGCAGGGAAGGTGGGGCACAGACACAGTTCAAGGCCGAGATGTTCGCGAAAGCTAATCCTCGACCTCGCGAAAGCAACACAGACGGTCGGTCATGTTCGGGACCGCCTTCGCTCTGTTCCAGTACGCTACGGGTCCGCCGTCACCGAGAAATGCTGCCACGACGGCCGCGTAATCATCCTTCCACTCAATCTCTCGGACTTCGGGTATGTCGCTCACCTTGAAAAACTCATAGGTCCTCCTGCTGGTGGAGTAATCGCCAGGTGGGCCAAGCAGGGCAACGAATTCGGCTTCCGTCTTGGCATGGCCCAGACTCGCGTTCTTGAACCCCCGGTCCACAGGGGGACGGCAATCTTGAAGGCACAGAACGAGCCCCACTCCCGCCACTCCGGCGGCAACCAAACAGATGGTTGTTACTCGTCGTGTCATCGGTAATAGTTCTCCTTGGCTGAAAATGAACTCCTACTTTGACTCAGTCACTGCCAGACCCCGTGCGCCGCCTCCACTCCGATTCTGATGCGCGACACGTCGGGCAGTACCATCGCCCGGACCGATAGTTCTCGCGACGCCTGCCCATCTCCAAAGGGCCGCAGTCGGTGTTCGGGAAGTGCTCGGCTTGCGCCCGGGTGTAATCGGTGACCGCGCCTCGGCACCGGCTCGACAACGCTTCGGGGTCACGCTCCAGCTCGAGGTGATGCATTTCGCACACTCTAAGGAGCGATTCGACCTGCTCGAAAGTCACCATCTCATTCCCCGTCGAGGCAGCGAACCGCGACAACATTTCCTCTTGCCAATACAGGAGCCGAGCCCGCCACCGCCCCTCACCGTTCAACGCCCGAAGGAACTTACGGTACTTGTCGGGGCCAACGAACCTGGCGAACGCATGGCGGAACTCAACAAGGTCCACAGACTGCCTCCAGCCCATTGCTCCCGTCGCCCTCATTCATTAGCAGGGAAGCATCACCCAATCATCTCACAATTCCATCGTCCTTACATCTTTTCGAAGTCTGGTCGGCCGGCAGATTTTTGGTGAGACAAACGGCCCGAATGTCGCGGGCGATACTGAATCTCGTGACCGAGGCAGCAACTCTTAGCTGAGACTACCAGTTTTCCCACCTGCCCATCGCGTCTGCACGCCCCCCGCCTGCCACACAAGCCGGCCCACGTCCCGGCCCGAACAGAAAAACCCCTCCCCCTCCCCAATTTCTTTAGTTGGTTGCCGGGGACGACAGACTCCCCGGCCCGGCCCGGCCCGACGGATTCGGCTGACCCCTGCGGAGAGTGACCGTGAACGACATGCTGTGGGACCTGTTTATCGGCCGCCGGTACGTGGGAACGGTCGCCAGTCCGGAAGCCGCTGCGGAGTGGGCCGCCAAGCCAATGTGCCACGTCGTGCCCTTCTCGCTCACCGGTGAGCCGCCGATTGTCTGCACACCAGAGTAGCGGACAGGCCGCAATGCGGGGTTCGATTCCCCGCTCACTCTCTCGGGCTTTGTGCCCAACGTCGTGACGGAATCCGGGCGTCCGAAAGAACGCTCGCCGTGCGACAAGCCGTGTTACTGCGGGACGCAACTTCGCGTCTCGGGTTCACACGGGCAACACTGCCCGGGGCGGGTTCGTCCCACCGGGCAAGAGGATGACATATGGCCGATGCATTCATGACGGCGATTTTCGGGGCGGACAAGGTCAAGGCGACCGCACGCTTCAAAGACACCAGTAAGGGCATTATGAAAACAGTCACGCTCAACAGCGTGCCCACGGACATGAGTGAGGCCGCGTTCATGGAAGCGGCAAAGGGCGGGGTCGATGCGTCCGCAAAGGCCATCGGCAAGGACGCCGACCGAAGCCGCAACGTGAGCGGTAAGGGAATCTTTGGTGCGGCCGCGATGTCGGCGACCGCGAACGTGCTGGGGTTCACCGTGCCAGAACCGGAGGTGAAGGAAGTCGCCGACCCAGTTCCGGAACCGGTGAAAGCCCGTGCGAAGTCGGGCACGTTGAACGGGGTGAAGGGCTGATTCCGCAAGGACACCGACGGAGCCGGGCGGGGTTCGATTCCCCGGGTGTCCCTTCGTCTGATTTACACTCAGGAGTTCAGCAATGACACCGACGCCTACGGGCTCGATTGTCCGGACAATTCGTGTCACCGAGGTCGAGACGCTCGACGGTGGGGCGGAGGTCAAAAGAACGATTTCAGGCCGTGGCGTTATCGTTCACATTCGCCCGGATGTCGAAGGAATGAAGCCGTCAGATGTGCGTCGTTCGTTCACCCGGACCGCGAAACAACTTGGCGTCATTCTGGACGTCTGCGAAGCATCGCACGGCCACTACTCCGCAAAGGGCAAGGTGATTGCAGACTCGCTACCGTCGGCGTTCCAGTGCGTGGGTACGGTGGAAGCGTTGGGTGAGTTGGTGAAGCACGTGGCGGTTGAACGTTGGCACTTTGCCCTGAATGTTCGTCCGCCCCGTGGGGCACAAGGAAGTGGGCCGGAGAAAGTCCGGCCGATGCCGAAGTCCGCGTTTGGTCGTCCGGAACAACTCAAGGCCACGGCACGCACCCTTGCGGAAGCAATGGCCAAGCAAGTCCGTCTGTTGAACCGCACCGTGTAAGCCACGGCCACAACTCGAATGACACGACCCCGGGGCTTCGGCTCGCGGGGTTGTACGCATTTCCGCGCAGCAGTGCGAGTACGCAGTCCGTGCAAGGTCACTCGCAAACGCGGCCCGTGAGCGTGAGCGGGCGCGCACGTTGGACCGCACGCTGACTCGGACAAAATGTTTTCCCTTTGCAATCCACAGTCCGCCCCGAATCGGGGCACAACTTTTTAGCAGGAGAGCAGTCATGGACATCGTTGAGTGCATCGGCACGTTCTGGGGCAACGTCACGGCCGTCTGGGGCATTGTCCCCGTGATTGACGCAGGCCTGACCTGGAAAACCGTGGCGTATCTGGTGGGTGCGTTGGTGGTGTTGGAGGTGGTTGACGACAACCCGTAGACGGGGGGCCAGAGATTGATTTTGGCAGAGCCTGGGAGCGTAACCCAGGTCTGGTCGTTGAGCCTTCCTGTGGAGGGCTCGTTTCATTTGAGGGCGATTCGATGAGCGAGTATTTCCCGGTCACGAAGGCCACATTCGAGTCTCTTTTGAACCGTGTCGCCGAGGAGTCGGTGAAGGCCGAGGCGAGGATGAAGGTCGCGAGGCTCGACCGCTTGGCAAAGGTTCACAACTGGTTGGTGGTCCGCCTGGTGAACGCCAGGTCCGACGCGAACTGAGTCATTGAGCAGAGAAGGGTTCAGTCCCAGTTCCTTGCGGGAGAGATGCCCTCTCCTGCTCATTCACAAGGTGTAACCGATGAGTCCGTCAGACATTGTCGAAGTATTGACCGCCGTCATCCCCACGCGCCAGCCAACGTACCTGTGGGGGCCGCCAGGGTGCGGCAAATCCAGCTTGGTCCGTCAGGTCAGCGATAGCTTGGGGCTCGAATTCCTGGACCTTCGTGCGAGCCAACTTGACCCGGTTGACTTGCGAGGATTGCCCAAGGTCGAGAACGGGAAGACTGTTTGGTGCCAGCCAACGTTCCTTCCGAGTTCAGGTAATGGGGTGTTGCTCCTCGATGAACTGGCGCAAGCTCCACCGCTGGTTCAGAGCGCGTTCTTTCAACTTGTCCTCGATAGGCGGCTGGGGGAGTACGTTCTGCCCGAGGGCTGGTCGGTGTTGGCCGCGAGTAATCGGATTGAGGACCGAGCGGGGGCGGGCAGGGTCAATTGTGGGTTGACGAACAGGTTCCTTCATCTCGACCTCGACGTCTGCCCCGATTCATGGCATGCGTGGGCTCTCGCGAACGATATCGCTCCCGAAGTCAGGGCGTTCATCCGATTCCGCCCGGCCCTGCTTCATTCCTTCGACCCTTCAACAAACCCGCGAGCCTTCGCGAGTCCCCGCTCGTGGGAGTTCGTCAGCCGGGTATTCCGTGTCACCCCTCCGAACCAGTTGCACCAGGTCGTGGCAGGTTGCGTCAGTTCGGGGCCGGCAGCGGAGTTCATGGCGTTCCTGCAACTCTACACGCAACTCCCGGACATCGACGCCGTTCTTAAATCCCCAACTACGTGCCACCTCCCGAGCAAGGAGCCGGCCGTGATGTTCGCCCTCATCGGCGCGCTTTTACAGAAGTGCAAGGCAGACAGAACTCTCGTCGGGAACTTCACGAAGCTCGCGCTTCGGCTTCCTGATGAATTCGGCGTGATGGCGATTCGCGACGCCATCGCCCTGGACCGCTCTCTTGTCGCCAATCCCGATGTCCAGCGCTGGTTGGCGAGCGCAAGGACAAAGGGCCTGTTCGTCGCAGCCTGATTTTCCCTGCTCAATCCCATTCACAAATCCACAAGGAGACAGACATGGTTGACGTTGATGCAAGGCCGGACGGCTCGGTCATCTACTGGTCGCTCTCGCCGTACTTCGAGCGGCAGAGATTGCTGACCGCCTGGCGACCCATGGGGCTGGAAAGTGATGTGCCCGAACAGCGGCCGGCAGTCGCTTGCTTGCGGGATGCACTTCAGGATGTGTTCGCGGGGGCCAAAGTTCTCATCCGCCCGCTCGCGGCCAAGACAGGTTTCTCGGTCGTCAACGAGAATCGCGGCGAGGACGGAAACACGTACTCGACCGTGTTGACGGCGAAAACCTACGGTGACAATGCTGCTCCCGTCTTCAGCGGCAACCTGGCCAAAATCGACGAGGTCAACGCCGCGTACCACCAGCACTTCGGGCGAATCACGTCAGGACAGATGGGCGGAGTGTTGGTCCGGGTCCTTCAAAGGTTGGGGGCGACACGGCTCCGGCCGACCGGCGGGGTGTATTGGCTTCCCGGCTCGCGACTTGGCGAGTGGGAGGCCGCCATGGAGGGGGTTGAGTACGCGGCCGACGGCGGGAAGGCGACGGGCTACGTCATCCGGCACTATCTCGACGCCGCCTCGGTGAAGGCGGTTCACGACGGGTTGGTGACGGAAGTGAACACCGAGGTCGCACGACTGACGGAGGAAATTCAGTCCGGTGATTTGGGCGAGCGGGCCATCAAGTCCCGTAAGCAGGAAGCAGCCCAGTTGAGGAACAAGGTGGCCGAGTACGAGACGATTCTCGGGGTCGGTCTCGACCAGCTCCGAAAGGCCCTCGACAAAGTCGAACAGACGAACGCTGTCGCCGCTCTCCTCTTGGCCGCGAATCCGTTTGAGGCCGTCTTTGCGGAGGGGAGCCATGTCATCGCCTGACGACCCGTTTGCCGCTCTTGAGCGGGCGGCGGAACGACAAGCGAGCGAAGAGAAAGCAATGAAGGCGGTCGTGGGGGCCAGAGCCAAACTGGTTTTGACCAACAAGCCGGCCGCTGCCTTCTTCGCTTCACTTGCGCTCCGGCTTGACCTCTCCGTGGATTGGACCACGCCCACGATGGCCACGGACGGCCGAACACTGTTCGTAAATCCCGACTGGTGCAACGGCCTGACGGTGGACGAGAGGGTCGGGGTCATCTGTCACGAAATCATGCACCTGGTGCTGTCACACCAGTGCAGGCGGGCAGGACGCGATGCTGAACGGTGGAACGAGGCAGCAGACCTCGGGGTGAACCAAATCGTTGCCCAGGCGGGTTTCGTACTGCCGCAATCGCGGTTGATGCCCGGCGAGGGGAAGTACGCCAAGTTCCCCAAGGAGAAGTCGGCCGAAGAGTATTACTCGATGTTGGGCGAACCTCAGGGAGGGGAGCCCGATGAGCAGGGAAAGGATGGCGGCGGAGGAAAGTCCTCCGACCCCGGCGGGTGTGGCGAAGTTCGAGACGCGAAGGACCCAGCCGATGCCCGAGAACAACAGGCCAAGTGGGAAGTCGCCGTCGCCCAGGCCGAGCAGGCGAGCAAAGGTCGTGGGGACTTACCCGGAGGGCTGGCTCGTTTGGTTGGTCAGGTCCTTCATCCTGCTGCGGACTGGAAAGACATTCTGCGCGAGTTTGTAAGTTCGCAGGCCAAGAACGATTACTCGTGGAGCCATCCGAACCGCAGGCACATCGCGGAGGGGGTCTATCTTCCAGGCATGAGAAACCTGGAGCTGGGCGAAATCATTATCGCCGTGGATACCTCGGGCTCGGTCGGCGAGAAAGAACTCGCGGTGTTCGGCTCGGAGGTCGAGGCCATCCTCGGGGCGTTCGCCTGCTCGGCCACGATTCTGTACCACGACTGCGAGATTACAAAGGTCGAGGAGTGGAACTCGGCTGACGGGCCGCTCGTCTTGAACCCAGTCGGGGGCGGGGGAACAGACCACCGGCCGATTTTCGAGTACCTCGAGCGGGAAAATCGTTCTCCGGCCTGTGTCGTTGCTCTGACCGATTTGGAAACCACTTTCCCAGCTGTCGCTCCAGATGTGGCCGTTCTTTGGGCCGTCACTGGTGGAAAGACCACGGCACCTTTTGGTCGCGTCGTTCAGGTAAGCAGTTCGAACTGACGGCCGAAGCTACGTCGGCTTCTTCTTGCTCTTGATTGGCACGATGGGCTTGGGCCGAATCTTCTCTTCGTCCGCAGGCAATTCTTCCTGCTCAAGCTCTTCCATCAAGCTCGCCATCGTCGTCCCAAGGGCGCGGGCGAGTTTTTTGATGACCAAAAGCGAAGGCATCCGCTTGCCTCGTTCCAACAGACTGATGTGGGTTCTGTGAAGATTCGCCGTGTCTGCAAGACCTTCCTGACCGATGCCGGCCGCAAGCCGACGTCGGCGAATGAGTGAACCGAATTGTTGTTGAAGAGTGTCCACGAGAACCTGGGGCCAGAGGTGGATGCAGTTCACCGTCTGGCACTCTTTTGTGCCACAGACAGAGCGATGGTAGCGAACTGTCTGGTAGCGAGTTGTCTGAGTTGATTTCCCCTGGTAACTTTCCCTCTGCCACATCGGAACCACTGGGCGTTCTGCGAACCAGATGGCCGACCAGCGGCAGCAGGAGTCCAATTATTTGGAGTCGAGATGATTAAGTTTGCGTGCCCCGTCTGCTCCCGAAAGTATTCGGTCTCGGAGGACAAAGCCGGGAAGCGGACGGCCTGCGTCGAGTGCAAGAAGCCACTCGTCGTTCCGCAACCGACCGAGGGCGACGACTGTGAACCTCTGCCGGACGATGCTGAAGTCGTACAGTCACCGCCTCCACCGCTATCAGCCCCCACCAAATCGACATCCCTCGTACCGTGTAAGGATTGTGGGGCAAACGTTTCTCGCAAAGCCATGGCCTGTCCGCACTGCGGTGTCTCCAAGCCAGGTGCCTCAACCGGGAAACTTCATCTGATTCGGTCGTCCTCGATGACCGGAGGAATGCACGTTGTCAGGGTGAGTGTGGACGGCGAGTTCATGGGTGAAGTAAAGGGCGGCGCGACACTGACACTCGACGTTGCGGCTGGAGCCCGTGTTGTGGAGGTCAGTGGGGGCGGGTTGTCACGAACGGTGATTGTTCAAGTCGAAGACGGAAAGACGGCCCGCTATGAAATGTCATTTAGCAACTGGGGTGCCCTTGGCGGTGGGTTGAACCTTAATCCTGTCGGTGCGTCTCAACTTCAAACTCCGTCCGATGCGACCTCAACAACGCCTCCAAACAAGCAGAAGAAGCTGAGGTGGATTGAGCTTGGAATCTGTGTTTCTGGGATAGCCATTGTCCTTGTTGTCTTGTTTGCGACCTCAAACAAGCACAGTAGTGACGAAGGCACCTCTCCTGGACCTGTGCAAACAATCCGAGCATCCACCGCATGGCCACCAGAGTTGGTAGCAGAACTGAAGAAGGCCGAGGAGACGGCTCATTACCTTGTGGCCGAAGACCAGAAGATGCGAGAGACATTGCCCCGGCTTGCTCGGGAAGCGAAGGATGCATTAACCACCCCGAAGACCAACATCCAACGGAAGTTCGAGGAACTGGACATCGACAGGGAGTTCGAGGCGAAGCGAATTGCGTGGAAGGAGAAGATGATTGAGATGCAAGCCAGACTCGCAGGAGGGTTAATCGCTCTTGTCCGAAAATACGGGCCTGAGGACAAGAAGCTGGCCGACGAGTACGCACGTATCATTCAAATTCTAAAGCCGATTGCCGCGCCCTGGCCTGCATTGCCATAAGACTCCATTGGGAGTGCCATGGATGTGACTCGCGACGTTTAGCAGGGAAAGGATGCACATCGGCCAGACATCCTTCCCCTCCCCCGAGTGCAATTCTCACTTTCTCGGCATTTCGAGAAACTGAGAAAAGTGAGAAACCGCATCCCGTGGGTCGTCACATCAACATGCCATTGGCACGCCAAGGGTCTGAGGTCGAGGTCTGCGACTCCGCTTCTCTCGGGGCGATTGAGGGGCCATGAACCCCGACGTCTTGACACCTGGCTCCACGCCGAACTCGGCAATCCACTCCTCGCGGATAACATTCGTCGCGGCCGCCGCAAACTCCTCTGGGACCAGCACACTGTCGTGAACGGTGAGGAGCGGCATCGCGGGATAGTCGCGGATTAGACGAGCAGCGACGCGGCCAATCATCACCCGGCTCTCCTGCTTCTGCATCAACTTTGGCAGACCCCCGTGACCAAGCTCGTAGTTCAGCTCGACGACGGCGTTGAACACGTCAGGGTACAGGTCTCGAATGGCCAGGCCCACCTTTGTGTGCATGTGGTCGGGATGCCCGTAAATCACCGCCAGGAACATCGACTTCACGTCGTCTCGGAGATAGCCGGTGGCGGTCGCAATCCGGTCGTAGACCGTGCCACTGAGGCAGTCTTCAAGGAAGACGTTCAATGAGGAATCAGAGTAAGGATTAAATACTGCTTCATGACTTCCTCTCTCTCCTCTTCCCACTCTTCCTCTGCATTCTCCTCTGGTTTCCTTGTTCTTCTGGAGGAGCAATCCCAGGAGCAGTGGCTGGGACGTGGAGACGTCGCACGAGAACAGTTCTTGCTTGTCCAGGCGCAGGAACTGCCGGTATTGCCTGGGAAGATTCGCTACGTTCGTGTGGACGCGGCCTTGAGCGCAGACCGTGAACCGGCGTTCGCCGTCAATCAGGTTGTCGAGAAGAGGATGCTCGCCGTGCGGCGCGGTGGGAAGGACTTCAACTTGGTCGTGCCAGCGGCGGAGTGCGAGGTGAATCGGGTCGGTAATCGCGTCCCGCTCTTTGTCCGCGAACCGTGCGATTTTTCTCAGTAGCTCGGGGTGAGTAATGTCCCGGGCATAGATATTAGAATCTCGATGGCCTTCACCGAGGCGATAGCAAAGACATTTCCCCGGACCGCCGTCGAAGTATCGGTTGAAGTAGAACAAGTTGTCGCACTCCAAGACCCTCGCTTCCAACAACTGGTCGAGTAACGGCCGACGAACCTTCGCCGGGATATGTCCGTCGATGTAGCGGCTATCCAAGGGCACGAACGTCGATGAGTCTGCCTCTCGGTCAATGAATCGTCGGATGACGACCGCAGACACGACCCAGCATGCGTATGCTGCCCACGCGGGGCTGACGACCGATAGGTTGAACGACTCGGGAAGGTGGGCTTTGAAGGATTCGCTCGTGCAATAATCTGACCTGAGAGAGACCATCTTTGACTCGGGCACCCCTGGGATGATGTAGTTTGGGTTCGGAATTTGTCGCACAAGATAGTACCGACGATGTCGGCCAGCTGGCAAAGCAATCGCAACTCCGAGATGCCGGCTGGTGGCTGATGCCGCACCGAGAACACTTTCCGCGCGGGCAGCCTCTGCTTCCCTGCTCACCTCTTCCGGAAAAGTATTATTCGGCCCCGACTGGGCTTTGGGATGTTCCGTAGTAAACGGATTCGATTGAGATGTTCTGGGTCGTAGTCTTCAGGTTGGGAGTTTGTTTACAACTCTGGCGGTCGAGATGATTGATTCAGTCTTTTGTCTTTCTCAGAACGTGAGCCTTTCCCTGCTAAAACAATACACGCGGTACACGACCCAGGACCACCAAAAAATATAGATTCCGCCTTCATCCTTGATGGCCTCGTGCCCAACTCAGGGTGGATGAGGCCGTGCGGAACATTTTCAGGATGCCACAAAGCGAAAGGCCGAGCGAAGAAACACTTCGCCCGGCCCTGAACTATGGCTTCCTCTCGCTCTCAGACTGATAGCTCAGTCGCAGGCGTCTCATTTTTCTCACAAAGGACGCGATTCTGAGAAATCTGAGAATCCACTTCGTTCAGTTCGTTCAGCCGGCGGTAAAGGACTGCCTGGCCCTTTCCGGTTTCTTCCACCCAAACGGCCAATCGTTCCTTGGGTGGCAGGTTCTTGATTTGCCGTAAGAGCGCAAAGTCTCGCTCTTTTCGCTGCGCAACGAGGCCAACCGAGGGTGCAATCACCCGCTCCTTCATCCGGGACACCAACAGGTCCACCCAATGCGTTTCAGCCGCGCCATTCTGATATTGCAATCGGTCTTGGAATGTCTTGATGAGAAGACGAAGGTCGAGATTTCGTTTCATCCGGCCAACCTGCTCCGCAATCTCGTTGGCAACCTCCAGACACTCCTCCGGCGTCAGCCACTGGGACCCATGCCGATGCCCTTTCCGAGCAATCTTTCGCATCAGAGCAGCGACCTCCTCATTGGTCGGCTCATACTGCAGATAGTCAATCCGCGTTTTGATAGCGCGGGTCTCGGGGACGTTGTCGAGAGGGCAGTTCGAGATGAGGATTAAGCCACCCGTGAAGACGAACTCTTCACGTCCATTTGCAGTCTGCCAGTGAACGGGTCGTTCCTGTTGCCCATTCTCGCCCACTTGTCCCCACAACGCCGACCGCAAGACGCCAAACGAGTTTTTGTCTTTGAACAAAGTCTCTGCGTCCTCAATGACGTGAATCGCGTCTGGAAATTCGTTGAGGACATCGAATAGCCCTTTGCCCGTAACGCGAGTATTCGTCAGCTTGTATGGCTTCTCGAGCTGCTTCAAGGTCTCTTCCACGGTGTAGGACTTCGAGGTTCCGCCCTCTCCATACAGATAAAAGCCAGTCTGATACCCTTCGGCAACACCCCGAATGCGGTCGCGAACAAGTTGGAGCTTCTGTTCCAGAGATGCCAGGAGTACGTCGTCTGTAGGAATGATGTCCATGCGCAAGTCTCCAGTGGAGTCGCGAACGTCTCTGATTCTGTCAACGATGAGAAGCTGGACTGCAATCGAGAACGCTGGGACGGCTTCTCAGCAGCCCCTTGGTCAGACTCAGGATGCCAACAACAAGCAGTTGACCGGACTCAATCTTTTCAAATGCCAACCGGCATCAATCAAAGAAGCGGGATGAGAAAGCAGTTCGTCTGACGTGGCTTTATCTGATTCTAACGAGACTGACCAAAGACAAAGAACTGTCTGAACAGAGGAGAACCCCTTGAGATGCATCAACCATCTGGGCAACGGACGTTGCTGAAATCACCATGCAAACCTCACACGAGGACACGGAGAGAGCCAAAATCCACAGTCGCGCGACTGGGTGGCCCGCAAAGTCGGAAAGTAGATTATGCAGGACAGCCGGACGTTGTCAAGGAAATGGCAAAGGTTTTTCTGTTTTTTCTCAAGTCGCCCAGAACACGGCCATCTGGCTCGCCCCTCTGCTCTCGTGTGCAGGGGAGTATGAGGACCGATGAGAATACTATCCTTCCGATTGTCTCAAAATATGATAATGCCCCGCAGTATCGGAATCAGGAAAGCCAAAGATATTACCATAGGTTTGACTGCCGTCAATACGCTCGGATATTTTTGAGCGACCCAATTCGTGAAATATTTTTGTACTGGACAGGTCGGCAATTCATGAGACACTGCAAGCTAGGCAGGGGTACTGCTCTCCTGCCCCCTATTGGAACTCTTCACAACCCGGCCACGGCCGGCATTTTGGCGTAATCAACCCTCTAGCAGGCAACGTGATGACCCGACTTCATGTTCACGGTTCAGAACCCAGAATCCCGTCTATCGGACGCAGCGATTCAAGCCTTGGCCCGCCTGATTTTGGCAACTGAGCTTTCGCCAAAAGCCGAACTCGACACCCAGAAACCTGTCTCAGCTAACTCGGAGGTGCCGCAATGCGCGCTGCCGTCTACATCCGCATGAGCACTGATGACCAAGCTGGGTCCCCCGAACGTCAGCGGGCGCAAATCCTGCCCTACTGCGAACGCAAGGGCTATCAGATTGTCGAGTTCTACCAAGACCTGGGTATGCGGGGGTCAGATTCCTCTCGCCCAAATTTCCAACGGATGCTGCAAGATGCCAAGAAGGGGCTGTTCAGCCTCATCATCGTTGATGAGCAATCACGATTATCTCGCGAGGACCCTCTGGAATACATCACGAAGGTCGCCCTTCCTCTCCGTGAAGTTAACGTGTTCGTTGAACTCGTTGCAGACGGGCGGCGACTGACGTGGGAACGCGACGACCTGGGCGGTCTCCTGATGGGGCTCATCGGTCAGCATAAGGCGTCAAACGAATCCAGTACGCTCGGGCGGCGAGTTGCAACCGGGATGGCCAAGAAGGCCAAGGAGGGGCGGATGTTCGTGGGGCGTGCGCCTTACGGCTACCGGTATCGGCGGGTTGATGGGAAGCGGGTTGGCCTTGAGATTGACGCTGAAGCACCCGAGAAAGCGCAGGCCGTACGGCGAATTTTTGATGCTTACGCCAATCGCGATGGAAGTTTGACGTCCATCGTGGCGGAACTGAACGAGCTTCGCATACCGTCCCCACAAGGTGCCGAATGGGGGAAGCACTCCATTCACCACATCCTGACGAACCCCTTCTATGCGGGCAGCTACGTCTGGGGCAAGTTTCCACAAGGAAAGTTTTATCGCTACGACGGCAGCGAGGTCGTGCTGGCCAAGAAGGACGACCACGGAGCACATCGTGCGCCCCAGGAACGCTGGGTCATCATTCCGAACCAGCACGAAGCGATTGTTGAACCTGAGCTCTTCGACAAGACACAGAAGCTCCTCGTTGCGAATCGGATTCGAAAGTCGCCCAGCAGGAAGAAGGACCAACTGCCGCTGTCCGGGCTTCTGCTCTGCTCAAACTGCGGCTACCCGATGTATGGGACCAAGCGCCGAAGTGGCGGCGTCGTCGAGCCGGTCTACCGGTGTGGTGGCTATATGACCCGTGGCGTTTGCGGACCGGCGACGGTTCTCGAACGCGACATCCTCAAGCAAATCGCCAAGGTACTCCAGGAGCGTTTGCTCGACCCCACGGAACGCGAGCGATTGCTCGCTGAGATTCGTCGGCAGAGCGAGCAGCTTGAGGGGAACGATGATGTGGTGAAGGGGCTTCAGCAGAAGCTGAAGGCTCTGGATGGCAAAATTACGAAGGCAAAGAACAACCTCTGTTTGCTCGACCCGGAAAATATTCCGGACGTGCAGAATCAGATTCGAGGTTGGCGCCAGGATAGAGAGACCGCTCAGGCCGAACTCGACCGATTGAATCGCCGGTCACCAACAGGCTCGGTCGAACACTTTATCGCGAAGGTTGACCGGCTCATCGAAATCATGGCAGCCGCCGAAAAAGACCTCGTTCGACCTGTGGTGCGAGAATTTCTCGAGCGGGTCGACCTGACCTTCGAGGTGGTCAAGAAGACGAAGATTACGCGCTATCCGCTTCGAGGTGGTGTGGTGCATCTCAGGGGATGTGCAGACTCGGACCAGTGCGGTCCAAAAGGGGTCCAGAGATTCGGCCCATGTACTTCTCAACCGCAATCGGGGCACACTTACATTGGTGCTTCGGATCTCCCAGGAAGCCACACGGACACGGGTTCATTGCGGCGATGAGCACGAAATCAGCGGGGAACGTCGTCGAGTGCGCCGCCCTGCTGATCGTTACGACGCCCTCTTCAAGCGGTTGACGCAGGGATTCGAGACTTCGACGGTTGAACTCGGGAAGCTCGTCAAGGAACAGAACACCGTGATGTGCGAGCGATATTTCGCCGGGTTGCGGAGTGCTTCCGCCGCCAACCATTCCCGCATCAGAAATCGTGTGGTGTGGACTGCGAAACGGTCGAGTGCTAAGCAGCGATTCACCCGGAGGCAGTTTCCCGACCGCGGAATAGATGCGAGTTGTGCCCAGGCTTTCTTCCGGTGTCAGCGGTGGCAGAATTGTAGGCAATCGCCGTGCGAGCATCGTCTTACCACTGCCAGGCGATCCGAGCATAATGACGTTGTGACCACCAGCGGCGGCGACGGTCAGCGCTCGCTTCGCGAACTCCTGCCCTTTCACGTCGGCAAAGTCGATGTCGTAGCGGTTCAATCGTCCTTCGACTTCGTCGGTTGGTGGCGAAACCGGCTCGACATCTCCAGCACCGACGATGATCCCGACCGCCTCTGCCAGCGATGCCACACCGAACACCTCGACTTCTCGCACGACCGCCGCCTCTCGAGCATTCGCGGCAGGCACAATGATGCGCGTGTCGCCCCGCGTTCGCGCTTCCATCGCCATAGATAGCGCACCAGCGATCGGCCGCACGCTGCCGTCGAGTGCGAGTTCCCCGACCGAAGAAAAGCCGTCAAGTTTGTCTGCTGTGATTTGACCCGTTGCTACGAGGATGCCAACTGCAATGGGAAGATCGAACGCCCCTGCGTCCTTGCGAAGATCGGCAGGGGCGAGGTTCACAACAGTTCGACCAGTCGGCAGGCGATAGCCAAGGTTCACCATCGCCCGCTCGATGCGATGGATACTCTCCCGCACCACGAGCTCGGGCAACCCGACCATCACGGTCTTGGGCATCTGAGCAGGCGTGACGTCCACCTCGACTTGCACCGGAACGGCGTCGATCCCCACCAGGGCAAACGTGTTCAGTTGCGCAAGCATGGGCGACGGTCCCTTGATGCTGCCACTCGTTCCAGGCCCGATCGGTTACTTCTTGACCTTTTCCTCGGGCTTGTAATCCAATACGAGCCGGCGGTACGCGAAGCGGAGTGACGGAACCACGATGCGGAGCGAAATGATCCCGATCGCGAAGATGAACGCACCGGGGTGGACATAGAACTTTGGCCGACCAGCCGCGTCCTTCTCGTCCATATCGACGATGGAGCCAATCATCCACTCACGCACGTTCATGATGAACCAGATGTTCAGCCCTATGAGAGTAATCGAGAGTACCACGGCGAAGATGCCGGGGAACAGGTGCATGAACCAGTCTTCATTCGTAGCGGCGACAACCCGTTTTACTTCAGCGCGTTCTCGGGTCAGGTTGTTGAAGCCACAGTTCAGGCACACTTTGGCATCAGGTGGGTCGAGTTCCTTCGCACAGTGGGGGCATCGCGGAACATCTTCCTCCTTAATCAACTCGACTTTCATCTTTGCCTCCTCCTCATCGTCCATGAATGGACTTTTCGCGGGCTCCGGAGGAGGTGGAGGCGGGCTCGCGGCCGGCTTCGATGGTGCTTTCTGTTTCGCCGCAGCCTTGGGTTCAGGCTTTGGAGCAGGTTTTGCCGGCTTACTGGGCTTGGGCGGTTTTTTGGCCGGATCTTCGACCACGAAGGCGAGTTCGCAGTGTTTGCACCTCACCTTTTTGCCAAATACCGTGTCCGGAACCTTCAGGTTCTGCTCGCAGTGTGGGCACGGAACTTCAACTACGGTCGCCATCGGAGAATCCTCACCGCGGTAGTGGAGTATCGCGGCCGGGCATAAAAACGGACGGAAAGGGATCAATACTCTAGAAAGATAGCCGACACACTGACCAGGATACAAGCAGGTATCGCTTCATGTCTGAGCCTTCCGGAACTCCCGGGGCCATTGCCCAGGGTTCACCCGCCCGAACTGCCGAGCCTCGAATCCTTGTCTCACTGGCAACTTATAACGAGGCCGGTAACCTCGCATCGCTGATTACGGAGATCCACAAGGTTCTTCCGCGAGCCGACATCCTCGTCATCGACGACAATTCCCCCGACGGCACCTGGAAGATCGCCGAGGACTTGGGCACCACAGATCCCCGCGTGAAACTCCTGAAACGACCAGGCAAGTTGGGACTGGGGACTGCCACCCTCGCCGCAATGAACTACGCGATGACTAACGGATACGATTACCTGCAAAACATGGATGCGGATTTCAGCCACCCACCACGATACCTTCCGGGCATTCTAGCGGGAATGAGTAAGTATGACGTGATGATCGGTTCGAGATATGTTCAAGGCGGTGGCACGGAGAACTGGCCGGTTGCACGCAAGATCATGTCCCGCTCCGTGAACACGATGGTTCGCTTCCTGTTCCGAATGCCCGTCAAGGACGCAAGCGGTGCCTACCGTTGCTATCGTGTGAGCAAGTTGCGACAGGTGCCACTCGAAAAAGTGCGGTCGCGCGGTTACTCGTTCCAGCAAGAAGTGCTTTTCCGGTGTCACAAGGCGGGGTGCAAACTCGGCGAATACCCCATCATCTTCGAGAATCGCCGTGCAGGGGCGAGTAAAGTGAACCGCAAAGAAGCGATTCGATCCATCAGCATGATCATGTATCTGGGACTTCGCAACTTTTTCGGCCTGGAACGTCGCTGAGGTGGATAGAAACAAAGGCGAGCGGCAACCTCTCGGTCACCGCTCGCCTGAATCAGCCACTTGCATTACTTCCGAACAGCGCGACGAATCTCGTCAAGTTCGCGAGCCAAACGATCGAGCCGTTCGAGTATCTGAGCGTTCGATACACTGGGTCGGCTCTCGGTCTTCGGAGCCGGACGCCCCTCGGGTCGGCCACCTTCTGGGCGGTAGCCTGGTCGTTCCGAACTCCGTGGTGTCGGAGCTGCTGCTCGTTGCTTCTCGCTCTGGAGTTTCTGCAGAGCTGCGATCACTTCCTTGAGCTGCTCGGCAGACAGACCACTCGCCGCCCGGACGACGCCCTGCACTGCCCCTGGGAACGCACCCTTCGAGCCGCCACGTTCACCCCAGCCTCCGGGAGGTCCGAAGCTGCCGGGACCACGATCCTTTTCCTTCTCCTTGCCCCAACCGAATGGCATCGGTGGGCCAAACCCACCCATTGCAGGAGGGCCAAAGCCACCGGGACGACCAAAGCCGCCTGGGCCGGGGCCGGCCGGTTGCTTCGGGGCTGGTCCCTTGAGTTGCTTCAGCTTCGATTCCAGATCTGCTTCCAGTGATTTGAGTTTGGCAAGCTCGGCTTCGAGGGTCTTCACGGCATCGCCGCCACCGGGGCCACCCTTGTCGAATCCCTTCCCCTTACCCTTCTCAAACCCCTTACCGGGTTGAGCAACGGCGGGATCGGCGAAAGCCACCAAACTGGTCGCGACGGCGATCGCCACGAGCGGAGCAACGAATATGCGAATCATACCACACTCCTGATTTGGAACGGACCACGGGAGAGTCTTGAATCCCCGCGGCGAGTCACGGGCGGAGGCCCGTTCATGATCCTAAACGTATTCTTTGCCTGCTGAAGACACCCTGAGTGCACAGACTCGCCACACCAAGAATCTTCTCATCGTCTCCACATTCCAAATGAGAAATCGACTCCTCTTAACAGCCCCACCAAACCGACTGGGTAGCTCCGTGGATTAACGATGTCCTCAATCGATTCCGGGCGATTGGGGGAGACCACGTCCGGAATGACGATTTCAGGCCCGGAACCGTTCCATTCGTCCGGAAGATAGTTCATCAGAACAATTTCAGGCGTGGTAGAAACTCGCTAAATTACGAATCAGGAGTTGGTTCCGTTGCCGGGATGCGAACCGGTGTGCGAGTTCATCTCCGAGTCAACGTCAGAATCATGCGAGACAGGAATACCAGTGCAACAGAATCGGATCACGACACCAACCACACCGCGGACGGGGTGAGCAGTGCGACGTCCGCCAGTGCGTTGATGGTGTTCCCGTGTCGTGTCTGGGCGAAGTGCAATACGAGTAACAACCCGTTCGCCAGCACCAGTGCGACAGCAACAGTCAAAGGGCTGAACAACGCGCAACCGGTAATTGCGAAGCCAAGATACCAGTCTCTCGTTGAGCTCGGGTGCCGCATCTGCTCGCACTCATCAATCAGTCGACAGTTGAACCAGCACGCAAAGCCGAAGCCAACAAGTGCGGGGAGCCACGCACTCGGGGAAACACTCGATGCAATCAGCGGAATTCCCACGCCGGTCGCGAAGAGAACCCCGACGAGGCACTCCTTCCCGCCAACGTGTGGCACTCCGGCAAGATGGATCACTGCAAGGTACGCGGCGACAAGCACGGCGGTGATTCCGCCCGCGAGGAGATACGGCCACGGGAGTAGAGGAGTGAGTAAGCCAGCTACGAGAAAAGCCAAGCCTGCGACAGTTGTGACGAGTTTCGAGTGTCTCGCGGCGAATCGGTGGCGGTGTTGGGTTTGACCGGATCGCACGCCATCCAGCATGCGATCGAACAGGTAGATTCCCCACACGACCAGCCCAAGAACAAGCGAAGCGGCGACCGGCACTGCCACTTCAAAAGCATCTGCAAGGAACCGCTGCCAGATCACCGCGACCGTCGGGGCATCGAGCGCGAGCACGTTCGGCCACAACCACCACGGCATACCAGACGCATCACGCTCCGTCACGCGAACAAGTCCTTCACCACGTGGCCGTACACGTCGGTCAGCCGGAAGTCGCGGCCGGCGTGCTTGTAGGTCAGTTTCTCGTGGTCGATGCCGAGCAGGTGGAGAATCGTCGCGTGAAGGTCGTGCATGTGGACCTTGTCCTTCACCGCATGGTAACCGAAGTCGTCGGTCGCCCCGTGAACGTACCCCGACTTCACGCCGCCACCCGCCAGCCACATGCTGAACCCTTGCGGGTTGTGGTCGCGCCCATCCTTCCCCTGTGTGACCGGCGTGCGACCGAACTCGCCGCCCCACACCACGAGCGTGTCCTTGAGCAACCCACGCTGCTTGAGGTCGGTCAGCAACCCTGCGATGGGTTTATCGACATCGCGGGCATTCGTCTCGTGTTGCTTCATGTTCCCGTGCTGATCCCACTTGAAGCTATGCGACACCTGAATGTAGCGCACTCCGGCCTCGGCGAACCGCCGAGCCATGAGACACTGGCGGCCGAAGTCGTCGGTCGGCTTCTCGTTGATGCCGTACAGCTTGAGGGTGTCCTTGGATTCGTCGCGGATGTCGGCAACCTTCGGCACGGCGGCCTGCATCCGGAACGCGAGTTCATAACTGGCGGCTGTCGCTTCGAGGCGATCATCGGCCCCTGCTCGTGCCGTGTGTTCCTTGTTCAACACCTGCATGAAGTCGAGTTGTTGCCGTTGCAGTTCGGGCGGCAACTCGGGGTGGTGGACGTTTTTGATTTGGGCGCTCGACGCGGGCGTTCCCGCTGCTCCGATGGCCGTACCCTGATACGCGGCGGGAAGGAATGCGTTTCCGTAGTTCTGTGCGCCGCCGTGGCCGCGGGTCGGGCAGATGGTCACGAACCCCGGCAGGTTCTGATTCTCGGTGCCAAGGCCGTATGTGAGCCAACTCCCAATACTGGGCCGTGACAATGCGATGTCACCCGTATGGAGTTTGAGCACCGCTTGACCGTGGCTCTGTCCGTCGGTGTGCATGCTGTTGATGACACACAGGTCATCCACGTGCTTCGCTGTCTCGGGGAACAGGTCCGAAACCATGATCCCCGATTCGCCGTGCTTCTGGAACTTCCAGAGCGGCTTCATGAGCTTGCGGGAAACGGTCGTCCCCTTCGCGGGCTCGAACGGCAACTCCTGGCCGTCGCGCTTGGCGAGTTCCGGCTTGTAGTCCCAGGTATCGACCTGCGAAGGACCGCCGTGCATGAAGACGAAGATGACGCGCTTGGCCTTCGCGGCGTGGTGCCCGGCCTTTGGCGAGAGTGCGTTGACGACCTTGGTCTCGCCCGCCCGCGCGAGCATATCGAGGAACGCGAGGTAACCGAACCCCGCACCCGCGGAAGCGGACATGAGCATTTCGCGACGTGTGTACATATGATTCTCCGGGCAGACTGAGTTGTTCGTGTCGGTAGCGGGAACAGCCGGGGTAAGCCAGCCGCTCGCCAAATCACTCAACAAACCGAAATTCGCTCGACCCGAACACCGAAAGGCAGACCGCGCTCCATGCGGCCAGTTCCGGGTTCTTGGGTTTCTGGCCGGTGCCGAGCGATTCAATCGACTTCTTGTAGTCCGCCAGGAACCGCGTCGTGGCAGCGGTTTCGGCCTTGGTTGGCGACCGGGCGAGTGCCCGACGGAATAGCAACTCCAGGCGTTTCGCGTCGTCGGTCGATTCGGTGAGTAACCGTTCGGCAGACAGCTTGGCGTGCGTGTTCGAGAACGTGCTGTTCATCAGGTAGAGCGCTTGTGTTGAAACTGTCGTCGCGTCTCGCTGCCCATCGGCGACATCGGGATCGGCGAAGTCGAACACCTCGAACAACGTGGGCAAGTCGTTCCGCAATATCGGCAGGTACACGGATCGGTGCGTGAGCGGATCGGTGTTCAGTCCACCCTTTGAGTCGTTCTCGATGGCCTTCTCGGGCAGGTGAGCGACAACCGGGCCGCCACCGTTCAGGTCGAGCTTTCCTGACACCGTGAGGATGGTGTCGCGGATCACCTCGGCCTCGACTCGCCGGCGATTCGCTCGCCCGAAGAGGCGATTCTCGACATCCGCTTTCAGCAACGACTCGTCCGCGTTCACCGATAACTGGTAAGCGTGGCTGAGAACCATCTCGCGTATCAACTTCTTGTGCGACCAGCCATTTTTCACGAACTGAGCCGCGAGATAATCGAGTAGTTCGGGGTGGCTGGGCTTCTCGCCCTGAATGCCGAAGTTATCGACGGTGCGAACAAGCCCCGAACCGAACAGGTGCATCCACACGCGGTTCACCGCGACGCGAGCCGTGAGCGGGTTCGTGTCCGACGCGATCCACTCTGCGAGTTGCAACCGGCCGCTTTCGTTCGCGGGGAGAGTGGGTTTTGGCCCGACGGAGGCGACCTGCAAGAAGCCGCGAGGGACAAGCGCTCCGAGCTGTGCAGGGTTGCCGCGAATGTTGATCTTCGCGTCTTCGATCTTGGCTTCATCCTGTACCGCCATCACCATTTTCGCGGGCGGCGGTGTGTCTTTCTTGATCGCGGCAAGTTGTGCTTCCAGTGCCTTTAACTTCGCCTGGTTCTCGGCAACGGCCGCTTTCACTTCCGCGGGTACGCCCATCTCCATCTCGGGGGACTTGGCGAGTTCACCGGCGGGGATGAAGCGAACCGCGTCGGCGAGCACGTGCCCTTCGGTCCCCTTGTTCGAGATCGTTACGGACCCTTCGGAGCCTGCCTTGAACTTGAACTTGCCGAGCGACTGAAAAAGCGAGTCGATCTTCGGTGCCTTCGTCTGGTCGAGCGTGACAGTTTCCGTGCCGCCATCGAATGTGATGGTGATGGGGATGTTGGTCGCACGGCCTGTGGCCGGGGTGTACGAGACGAGAACCTCATATTCACCGGCTTTTGGCAACTTGGGCGTGAATGTCGCGCTCTTCTCGCCCTTCCCCGACTTGTCGTCGTGAATGTAGCCGTCGCCGACGTAAGGCTTGGTGAACACGGATGGCTTCCACATGCCGACGAGCTTGGCTTCCTTGTCGTCCACGGTAATACCCAGAAGCGCTCCTGGGCTTCGCATGGTCGCCTTATCCTGAGCAAGGGCAAGGACCGCCTTCACCGCTTTGATCTCATCCTGCACCTTTTTCTGCCTCGACTGATATGCAGCGCGAGCGGCCACGACCTTCTCAGGCTCAGGCCCGCCGAGGTTGCGGAGCATCCAGCCTGAAACCGCGGGATTTCCCAGCTTGAAGCCGTTGACCGTGCGAGTGCTCATCAGGATGCCAGCCATCGCATAGTAGTCGGCTGTTGGCACCGGGTCGAACTTGTGATCGTGGCAGCGAGCACAACCCAGCGTCAACCCCATGAACGACTTCCCGATGGTGTCGAGTTGCTCATCGACCACGTCCATCCGGAGCCGAGGCTTGTCACGCTCGGCTAGGATCTTCGGACCCACGACCAGAAACCCCGTCGCCTTCAACAACTCATCTTGTTCGGCTGCCGTCTCGGCCTTGAGCAAGTCGCCTGCGAGTTGCTCGACGATGAAGCGGTTGAAGGGCTTATCCGCGTTGAACGACTTGATGACGTAATCGCGGTACAGATAGGCTTCGTGGAACGTGAGGTTCTCGTCCTTGCCGTTGCTGTCGGCGTATCTTGCGAGGTCGAGCCAGTGCCGGCCCCACCGTTCACCGAACCGGGGCGACGCGAGCAGACGATCCACAACCGCGGAATAAGCCGCGGGGGACGGGTCTTTCACGAACGCATCGACTTCCTCGGGGCTCGGTGGAAGGCCAATCAGGTCGATGTAGAGCCGGCGGATGAGTGTTTGCGGGTCGGCATCCGGAGCGGGCGACAAGCCTTTGGCTTCGAGGGGTGCCAGGATGAACGGGTCGATGGAATTGCGGACCACGTACTTCGGATCGCGGATCGTCGGCACCGCTGGAGAGCGAACCGGCTGGAAACTCCAGAACTGCTTCCCCTTCTCGATGTCGATGCCGGCAACCGCTGTCACCATTCCGTTGCGTGGGTCCGGGGCACCCATCTTCACCCACTTCTCGAAGTCGGCAATGATCGCGTCGGACAACTTCCCCTTCGGCGGCATGGTCGAAACGCCATCGCCGTGAAGGGCGTTCATGAGCAAACTCTCGGTCGGCTTGCCGGGGACGATCGACTTGCCCGAGTCGCCGCCCTTGAGCAGACCGTCGCGGGTATCCACGAACAGCCCGCCCTTCGGTCCCTTCTTGGTGTCGGCCGAGTGGCAGGAGTAACACTCCCGCACGAGCACGGGGCGAATCTTGTTCTCGAAGAACGCGAAGGGAGCTTTGTCTTTGTCGGAAGGCTGCGCGAACGCCGGGCGGGTGCCCGCTGTGACGATGATCGCAAGAGCGAGAAGGAGTCGTAGCATGGAGACAACTCCGGGCAGAAGAACGCGCCGGGGGGAGGATCGTTCCTGATATCAGAGCCGATCGGATCGACGTTGGACAGCAGAATTTCCCGCTGATCTCCTTGAGCCAGAACGTAGTAGGCCGAGCACACGCGAGCGGGTACAGTTCTCGAAGGCACCTGCCCTGCCCCATTCCGGAGAATCAGATGATCCCCCGAACTCTCCTGGCACTTCTCCTCTGTATCGCGGCGGTCTCCGCAATCCGTGCCGCCGACCCGCCGGCAAAACTTGCCCCGTTCTTCAAGCCGACTCCCGAGTTCGCCAATGATCTTGGGACGCACCGCTCGCCACTCAAGTTCGATGACGGGACACCCGTCAAGAATGCCGCCGACTGGCAAAAACGCCGCGGGGAGATCTTGAAGTACTGGCACGCGGAAATGGGTGAATGGCCAGCCCTGATCGAGAAGCCCAAGGTCGAGTACGGCGACAAGGAACAACGCGAGGGGATCACACAGCACAGTATCAAGATCGAGACTGCTCCGGGTCGCATCGTCGATGATGCCTACCTGTTGGTGCCCGAAGGCAAAGGCCCCTTCCCCGCTGTGGTGGTCGTCTTCTACGAAGCCAAAACAGGCGTCGGCTTGGGCAAGGCGACAATGCGAGACTTCGCACTGCAACTCGCCAGGCGCGGATTCGTCACGCTCTCGCTGGGTGGTGATCCGAACACGTACTACCCGACCAAGGAAACGTGCCGCATTCAGCCGCTGTCGTTCCACGCATACGAAGCCGCCAACTGCTACAACGCGCTCTCCAACATGCCTAACGTGGACCCCAAACGAATCGGGGTTGTGGGCCATTCCTACGGTGGCAAATGGTCGATGTTCGCGGGCTGCCTCTACGAGAAGTTCGCGTGCGCTGCGACCTCCGACCCCGGCATCGTCTTCGATGAGAAACGGAGCAACGTCAACTACTGGGAGCCGTGGTACTTGGGCTTCGACAGCAAATTGGAAACGCAGCGAAAAGCCGGCGTGCCGAACGAGAAGAACCCCCGAACAGGACCCTACAAGAAGATGATGGCCGATGGTCGCGATCTGCACGAACTCCATGCCCTGATGGCACCACGTCCGTTTTTTGTCTCCGGTGGTTCCGAGGATCTTGCGGAACGCTGGAAGCCACTGAACCACTTGATCGCCGTAAACAAAGTGCTCGGCTTCGACAACCGAGTGGGACTTTCCACCCGCAAGACCCACTCACCGACCGAAGAATCGAACGATGTGTTGTACGCGTTTTTCGAGTGGGCGTTGAAACCGAGCCAATGATGCTGGATGTTCGCACTGTTGATGTCGGGAGTCACGTTCAGACATCGCAGACTTTCACGGCTTGCTTCAACCCCGCCAGTGGATCGCGGGTGGGGATAAACTCCTGCCCGATGTACCCCGTGTAACCGCCGTCTAGAAGTTTCTTGATGACGGCAGCGTAATTGACCTCCTGGTTGTCGTCGAGTTCGCCACGACCGGGCGCACCAGCCGTGTGAACGTGGCCGATGATGTCCTTGTTCTGCTCGATTCGGCGAATCAAATCGCCGTGCATCAACTGAACGTGGTAGATGTCGAACAGCAGTTTGATTCGTGGCGATCCAACCTTGCGGATGATGCTTGCGACGAAGTCGAGATCGTCCCCCTGATACCCAGGGTGGCCCTTCATGGGGTCCGAGTTATCTCGGGTGTTGAGGTGCTCGACACAGACCGTCACCCCCTTCTTCTCGGCGTGCACCGCAAGCTCTTTTAACCCCTTCACGCAATTCGTGAACGCATCCTCGGTGCTAATGGCAGCCGACTTCGGGTCATCGGGGTTGGTCCACCTGTACCCCACAAATGCGATGACACTGGGAACCCCCGCGTCGGCACACAAGTCGATGGTCTTTGTCGTGTGTTCAATGGTCTCGGCGTGAAACTTCACATTGTTGAACGCGCGTTTGAACCCACCGGGTGACCCGTTCGAGGCGATTGCACAAATGAGACCGTGCTTTTTCAGGGTGGGCCAGTGCATTGGTGAGATAAGTTCAACCGAACTGACGCCAAGTTCCTTGGTGACCTCGCAGGTCTTCTCGGCGCTCCACTTGTCACCACGTGCATTGAAACACCAGAACACAATGGACTGCTTCGCGCGGCCCTTTACGGCAGTTTCATTGGGGGCCGCAAACGCATCTTGTTGATTATCTCGAATGATCGCAGTCGTGGTTGCTAAACCCAAGGATTTCAGGAGAGTGCGCCTGTTTGTCATTATGTGGGCTCGAGTGGAGGCTAGAATTTGAAACTCTGTGCGTAAGTTGACGACTGCCAAGCGTTGCCTGAGTGAAGGCACGAAAACGTTGGTCTCCCCTTGTCGCGTGCCGTGGTGTCCTTTATAAGAGTGAGTGTTGTTTTGTCCTTCCCCGATAGCTCAATGGTAGAGCAACCGGCTGTTAACCGGTTTGTTGTAGGTTCGAGTCCTACTCGGGGAGCTGGTCAGAAGTCCTTACGGCCAAAGCAGTTACGCTTACCTCCGGATGGTCCGGGGCGACGGTCGCGAAGCCTGAAACTGCGGTACAATACCGCAGAAGGGTTGCGCAATGCCTCGTCCGCCATCAGTCCCTTCGTACCGCCTCCACAAAAATAGTGGCCAAGCAATCGTCACGATACCCTTACCGGGTGGGGGACGTCGTGACGTGTACTTGGGCGAGTACAACTCACCAGATTCCCGCAAAGAGTACTGCCGTATCATCGCGGAAATCGCCTCCGCAGTGACAACCCAGGTTGTTGCTGCCCCCGGCCAACATGCCCACAACTTCACGATTGATGAATTGCTCGCCGCGTTCATGCGATGGGCGTTCACCCACTACCGAGACGCGGACGGGCAACCGACTTCTGAAGTTGATGAGATCAAGCGTTCTCTTGCTCCCGTCCGTCGGGTCTATGGGCACACCGCCGCGGCAGAGTTCGGCCCGCGGGCGCTGGTTGCGGTCCGTCATCAGATGATTGCCGCGGGATGGTGCAGAACCGTTATCAACCGTCGCCTCGATCGGGTGAAACGCGTGTTCCGCTGGGCGACAGCAGAAGAGTTGGTTCCTGTCACTGTCTACCAAGCTCTCCGAACCGTCCAAGGACTCGGGCGTGGGCGAACCGAAGTCCGGGAAAGCGAACCTGTCTCGCCTGTGGATGCTGCTCACGTCGCCGCCACCCTGCCCTACCTCAATCGACACGTTCGCGCGATGGTCGAGTTACAACAACTCACAGGGATGAGGCCCGGTGAAGTGCGACGGCTGACGATCGCCCAGGTGGACCGTTCTGGGGAACTGTGGGTCTACCGCCCGGTTCGCCACAAGACCGCGCACCGTGGCAAGGTCCGAGTCATCCCGTTCGGCCCCCGCGCCCGTGCCGTCATCTCCGCATTCCTCGTGGGAAGCCATCCGCCGCCAGCCGGGTTTACTGGCATCGACCTTGCCGACGACACGGCAAGGCTTGTTGCTGCCGATGCGTACCAAGAAGCCAACCGAGACCGTGACGCAGCATTGCTCCGCGATCTGGCTCGGCCGGTTGCGTTCGTGGCGGGTTGTGTGATCGATCCGACGACGCCAGTATTCAGCCCGGCCCACGAGCGAGAGGAACGCTTTCGAGTCATGCGAGCGAACCGTAAATCGAAAGTGCAACCGTCGCAGGAGAACCGCAAGAAGAAGAACCCGAAGCGGAAACCCGGAACTGGCTACAACCCGACGACATATGCAACCTCGATTAGTCGAGCCTGCGAAGCCGCTGGTGTACCGCACTGGCACCCGAACCAACTCCGCCACCTCTTCGCCACGACTGTACGGGTACAACATGGACTCGAAGCGGCCCAGGTGCTTCTCGGCCACGCGAACGCAAGCACAACGGAGATTTACGCCGAACGGGATTTCACGCTCGCCACACGAGTTGCGAAAGCGATCGGTTGAGGCCAAATCAACACCCGTGAAACCGTATTGAAGTCTTCCGAGAAGAAATAAAACGCCACCCGTCGCACGATCTTTATGGAAACCGGGTAAAGGATCAGATTGCTAGTGCGCTTATGGGTGCAATCAGTGATAACCGAGGTGTTGCGTGAGGACTACCAACACCCGGAGCGATCGCCGATGAACGCCACCCTGTCAGTTGTTTCACCCGAAACCGCGGCCGCGCTCGTTGAGCGTCTTGTAAGTGAAGGACTGATTTCGATGAGTGCGGCCGCGAAACTCTACGGCTGTGGTCACGGTGATGCACCAACCCATAAAAGCACGGTAGGACGCCATGCATTGCGAGGCGTCAAGTTGCCAAATGGTTCTCACTTGAAACTCGAATCGATCCGCGTGCATGGGCAACTGCGAACTAGCCGGCAAGCGGTGTTGCGATTCTTCGCCAGGCAGACAGAAGCGGCCGAAATGCCTGACATGAATCCTGTCATGGTTCCTCGATCCCCCAAGCAACGAACACGCGCCGCCGCGAAAGCCGCCGCGGAACTCGACTCGCTTGGCATCAAGTAACACTCGGAGACGGGAACGGCGACCAACAAGAAAAAGCCCCGGCGCGATGCCAGGGCTTTTCACGTTTCACGTTTCACGTTTCCCGCTCCCGCCTGTGGTCACACCTCGTGAGCGGGCACAGCTTCCGCCCACGCTATCCATTCCCGAGGATTTGCGTATGCCGATATCCCCTCCAGTTCCTCAGTGATCCGCGTTCCCGGATTCGCGGTAATCGGGTCGATGGCAACCCGGATGGTTCCGTCCCGACGCTTCGCCATGACGCACGCAGTTTGAACACCCGTGCCGCGGCTGGCCAGCTCGCCGCCACCGATGGCACGGACAACCTTCGTAGGATTGTCGCGCAGCCACTTCGCCGCCCCGAGGATTTGCGGCATGGTCAGCGTTCGGACCCGACGCCCGCCGTTCGCGAATTCAAGCGCATCGGCCAGATCGGGGATTGACAAGGTGAGCAAATTCACGCGCCTCCAAGGCCGCACGGTCCCATCAAGCCGCTTGCTCTCGCCTTTCACGATCGTGGACATTCGCCGGGTTGTGACCACAGGAGCGGAGCCGCCCGCCTTTCCGGAGCCGCCCGCCTTCCCAGAGCCGCCGACCCTCGCCCGGATTTCACTGTCGGAGAACCCGCACTTCTTCAACTCATCGACCAGCGCCGCCCGGCAATGCTTATCGGTTGGATCGTTCTCGACAAACCCGGCCAACAGAGTGGCTTTCTCGCTCATCGTCGCGCGTTTCACGTTTCATACCTCCATGTTGTGTGTGTGATCGTCCCGCCTGTGGTCACCGGTTGAAACTCTCGTTGTCGGTCTGAGAACGCGAGCCGCCTTGCAACAAGCTGGCCCGCTCCGCTTTTGACAGTCCTCGCAACATCTCCGAAACAATCGCCGGAGTGTACGAAGACTGAGCCAGGACCGCTTTCCCGATTGCGTGTGCCACTACACGAAGCGACTCAATCACCGCTCTGGGGTTAGGTTTCTGGCTCATTTCTTCGCCCTGCCTCCTTCGCGAACGGCTTACTTCGTTTCGGGTCAACGTCCGACAGTGGCATGTGGGGGGGGCGACTCCGTGACAGGTTCTGGCCTCGGTGGCAGATAGACCACATCTCGCTGTAACGCCTCCATCACCACACCCTTGAAAATCCTGCTCGATCCTTCGCAACCAACTTCACCTCGTGAACGTGTCCTTCCGGAAGTTCCATCAAGACTCGCTTGGTATACTCACTGGGATTTTCGGCATATGACCTCCTGTTAATGGCAGATCTGGAATAAGCTTAGCACACAAGACAAATCTCAGCTAGGTAACAAAGTGCGATCGAAACAAAGATTCAACGAACGATCCAGAGTTATATAGTATAAACAGCGAATAAACATAAGATATCAAAAGCGATATGAAGCAGAATCGACCACATGAGAGCGGCGGCCAGGAAACGCAACCAGCCGGCGGGGAAGCCTCGCCGGCTTTCTTCGTCCCGCCGCGGCCAGGGCGAGAATTATTGGCACTTTCTCCGCTGTGGTTACACGCGAGTAATGCGTCAAATGCGTCAAAATGCGTCAAAATGACACGACTTTAAAGTGGCTACTCACTATGAGTCAGAGAGATTTTCATATCGCGTTAATGCATCAGGATTGATACAGTATCTCTGCCGACAATGGTTCGCGCCCATTGACCGGTTCCGAGTTCGTTCGCCGTACCTCAGAGCGGCAAGCGATCAAGGAACCCTTCGGCACTTCTCTTTTCTGAGGATCACCCATGTCGGCCCGCTCACATATTTTCACGCTCTGGCACGCCGTTCACAGTTTCGTTGCCCAGGCCGAAACGCTTCTCAGTTTCTGCGATGACCCCGACCCGGAACCGTTGGGGGACGGTTGGCTTGATGCGGTCCGTGGCAACCTCGTCGCGGAATCCGCCACCCTCTTGGATATGATCGACCGCGCCGAAATGCGAACCGTGTTCGACGCCTTCGGCACTGACGCCGCAACGGTTCGCAGGGCAATCAACGCCGCAACCCGTGACGGTCGATCGCTGGCAACCTTGCTCCACAACCGCCCCGAACTGTCTACCGTGGCATTCGATGTTTGGCCCGCGGCCCGGCAGGACGTGTACACAGGGGTTCATTCCGCAACCCGTGAGCTAGTCCAACTCCGTGGACGACTCGCCGAGGCAGCAACCGCGACCGGCTTCGAAGCCTCACCGAAGTTGCGAGAGACGATACCGACCCCAACGATTGAGCAGATCGGCGAGATTGCTGGCAAACTCGCCGAGGCGCTTACCCGTGTCGAAGGACAAGCGGACGAGGCCGCGACCGGCCCGGCGGAATCGGTGACGCCACAGACGAAACACCAGCAACCAACTTCGGCAGATGACACGGGGTTGCCCATAATCTGGAGCCACGGGGGACGTAGTTATTCTCGGGACCGCGTGAGTCAGTACTTCGTGACACGCGAAGAGGATTTTATCCTCACGGCTTTCCAACAACGCGGGACCGCTATGGATACGACGACCTTGCTCGATGTATCAGGAGTGACCAACATACCCCGAGTTATGGCGAACCTGATTAAGAAGTATGACGGGACGTTTGCCGACGCCGTTCGCAAGCCCGGAAAGAAGAACGCGGGTGGCTATCTCATCCGCGTGCAAGATGCAACATAACACCCTGTACCCATCCCGTACCCATCCCGTACCCATCCCGTACCCATCCGCCATGCAACCCAGAACGTGACCCCGGCACTATGGGGTCATGAAAAACAAAGCCGCTTTACCAGTCGATCCCGTTGCATTGGTTCGCCAACTGGACGCGGACAAAATTCGCGAACGGCTTAGCGAGATGCAACGAGAGCGTGCCGCGCTGCTCGTCTTGCTTCGTGCTTCACTTCGCCGACAAGTTGGCCAGAAGGGAGGCACAACCGATGCCCCCCGCTAACGCCCGCCGCCGCGCCGCTTCATCTCGCCCGCCAGCTCCGACCGCGGCCGAGACGCTTCAACGCCTGCTCGATGGCTTGCGTTCTTGCGACTCACCGCGGATCGCCGCATGGGCGAAGCAGTTCCCAGACGTTGCCACCCAGGACGGCGACCAAAATCCACCGACCCCGACCATGAAAGGCGGTAACAACCTGTGACGCTCCGCCTAATCGAAACCGACGACCCCAAAACATCCCCCGAACCCCTCAAGGACGAGACAGCCGTGAGCAAGCCCGTATCGCCCGTGAAGGGCAAAACCAAACGCCAGTTCCACGGGGACGTAAACGCCCGCCCGCCGCGCCCCGCGTTCAACGGGGACGCGATTCCCGATACCCTGAAAACCGGCCCGCGTTGGGTGGCGTGGCGCTACAACTGGCGAAACGGTTGCTACACGAAACTCCCGCTTGATGCGGTTACCGGGGATTGCCTCGCGACCGCGGACACGAGCAACCCGGATACATGGGGGGAGTTCGCCGCGGTCCGATCCGCGGCCAACGTCGCCCGGACCCGCGACCCGCTTTCCGTTGACGGGTTGGGGCGGGTGTTCTGCGAAGATGATGGCATTTTCGGTATCGACATAGACAGTTGCCGCGACCCGGAAACCGGAGTGTTGACGCCTCTCGCTGTGGACATACTCCGAGCGTTCGCCACATACGCGGAAGTGTCGCCGTCTGGAATGGGAATCAAACTATGGGGCCGCGGTTCACTCTCCGAGGCAGGGTTGAAACGAGGCCAGAAGGCCAAGCAACCAGACGGACAAGAAATCGAAGTCTACGACGATGGACGTTACTTCACGGTGACCGGCCAGCGGATCGAAACCGCCGGCCAGGACGTGACCGATTGCCGCGCCGCACTCGCCAAACTTCAGCGAGACTACTTCCCGAGCAAGGAGGAGAAACGGCGGAGCAAGGCCGATTCCACAGGCGGAAGCGGGAGCCGCGGCCGCGCACTCTCCGACATGGAAGTTATCGAGCGGATCACCAAAACCGCGAAGAACGCCGCGGCCGGCGCTGCCCTGTGGGCGGGAAGCACAACCGCGCAGGGTGGGGACGACTCCGCCGCCGACCTCGCACTATGTAATTTGATTGCGTTCTACACCGGCCCGGACGTCGAGCGGATCGACACGATATTTCGCGCATCGGGTTTGATGCGGGACAAGTGGGAGCGCTCCGACTACCGCGGAATGACAATCCGAAAAGCTATCGAAGGGGTTCAGCAGTTCTACGACCCGAAGCGGGACGACCCGAGGAGCCTCAAACGGGTAGGCACGCCACCACATCAATCGACCGACGCGAAGACCGCGGTCGCTAACCCATTCTTTTACAAGGTGACCGACCCGCACATTCTGGCCAGCGGGTTTCTCGGATCGATCCCCGCACTTCGATTCTGGCGGGGAGACTTCCACATCTACCAGCAGGGAGCGTACCACCAAATTTCAGCGGATGACGTGATCGCACAAGTAACGAAGTGGGTTCGTGCCGAGTTTGTTCGGCAACTCGAAGCAGCAATTGACGCATGGAAAGAGCGGGGATCACCCGCCGACGACTCACCCACGGCGGAGGAGGTGACAACCGGGTTGATTGCCAACATCACTCAGGCAATCAAGGGAACGTGCCTACTTCCGGGAACCGTCGATGCGCCTTCATGGATCGACGGTGGAGTCGGCCCCGACCCCACCGCGATTGTGTCCACAAGAAATGGAATCGTTGACATCGCCGCCGCTGCCAGTGGCAAGCCGGATTGTGTGATGGCACCGACGCCGGCTTTCTTCACCCCGGTTGCGCTGCCCTTTGCGTTCGACCCGAACGCCACCAATCCTACCCAATGGCTGAATTTCCTTTCCTCGCTTTGGCCAGAAGACCCGGAGAGCATCCAAACCCTTCGAGAGTGGTTCGGTTATTGCCTCACAGCCGACACCCGGTTTCAAAAAATCTTGTTCCTTCTCGGACCGAAACGAGCCGGGAAGGGAACCATTGCACGGGTACTCACCGCGTTGCTTGGCGCGGCAAATGTTGCAGGCCCGACCGCGAAGTCTCTTTCCAGGAACTTCGGCTTACAACCGCTAATCGGGAAGACGTTAGCCATCATCGCTGACATGCGACCGCCGCCCCACAACGACACCAGCGTTGTTACGGAGCGACTGTTGAGCATTTCGGGAGAGGACACCTTGACCATCGACCGGAAGTTTCGGGAACCGGTAACCATGAAACTGGTTTCCCGAATCATGATCATGAGCAACGAACTTCCTCGCCTTGAAGATTCATCAGGCGCACTCGCCAGCCGTCTCGTCATGGTCAAACTGAACAACTCTTTTCTTGGCAAGGAAGACCACAGGCTGACGGACCGGCTCATGCTCGAACTTCCCGGGATCCTGATTTGGGCAATCGAAGGATACCGCAGCCTCCACGAGCAGGGGCGGTTTACTCAACCCGCGAGCGCCGAAACTGTCATCGAAGAACTTCACGACCTGAGTAGCCCTGTGGCCGCGTTCGTCCGTGATTGTTGCGAGCTGATACCGGAAGGGAGGGTTGAAACCAACCGGCTCTTCAACCAGTGGAAACACTGGTGTGATCACCACGGAAGGCGATTCGCGGGGACCGCTGAGACGTTCGGGAAAGACCTTCGAGCCGCGATTCCCGGAGTGGATCGCGTTCGTGCTCGTGACGGTTTTTGCAGAGGTTACTTTTACAAAGGAATCGCACTCGACCCAGATTTCGACGGTGCGTTGACACCGCCCAAGCAACGATCCGCCGTTTCGGATCACTGGAACAACTGAACTGTTCCCGCCGAATCTTAATATCGGGGAGATTTGTCCCTAGCTGGCCCTAGGTGGCCCTAGTGACGAGACGATGTTGAACATCATGAATCCCCTACGATTCCCTGCAAATATGTATCTGTCCCTAGGTGGCCCTAGGGACAGAGAAAGCACGCGCGCACGCGAGTGGAACCGAAACGTATTGCCCCATGACGCACACATTTTTCGTGTGTGTACGCGCACACGCGCATGCGTGTGTTGACCAGAGCTAGGGCCACCTAGGGACAAACGAAGTAAGTTTCTTGCCATCAATCGTTTAAGTGTGTCCCTAGCAACGATTTTCCACTAGGGCCACCTAGGGCCACCTAGGGACACAGGGCAAACGAGAGTGACGCCAGGAGTTCGCAACCGTGCTTTCTGCTGAAGGATTGGCCGCGTTGTTTAACGTGCCCACCAGACCCACAACCGAACAAGGAACCGTTCCCCATGAACACCGCTTCGCATCGCGGCTCCGGATGGATCTGGAGTTGTGCCCCCAAACGAATAAGGAACCGTTCATGACTACCGTCCCAACACCGCCGAACCTGTTGTGTCCATTTATGAACGCCGACCAAGACCGGACCGACGAACCAGGGCGTTGACCTCGTGAGCGAAGTCAGGTAGGTGATTACCGCCAAGAGGGTGGTCATTTTAAGTGTTTGTGTTACGGAAGGTTGGAATATGATGGTCGAGAATGCGCTGTTCACGCTAGGCAGGTACCCACCGGAATCCCGTTGACCGATTCACCGCTAGGAAACGACCATGCGTGCCGATTTTATCTGCCCAGCATGCGAGACCACCGTAAAAGCACCGCCGTCTCTGGAAGGCTCAACCCTCGCCTGCCCGCAATGCAAGGCAACAATCAAGCGATGGCCAGCACCCGTAAAGACGACCGAGGAAACACCGGCAACTACACTGGCACCCTTGTCGCTGGATGAGGAGCCCGCCCCTCAAACTCAAAACGCTGTAGAGAAGTGGGCCTCGGCTGCGGGGAAGTGGGTCAACTCCGTAGAGGAGCGGGTAGAACGAAAGTGCGGCCCACGTTACGGGAAAGAAATGGTAAAGATTGGGCGTGCATTTTTCTATACCTTCGGGGTAATTTTACTGTTGGTGATGTGTGTGAACTTCTGGCCTTTTAGTTCTCGGACATATACGAAAGATCAGCTAATAGAGCAGTTCCGAATGGAGCCGATGGAATCTATCGAAAGTTACTTCGGACGAGCGACCGATATTCGAATCACACAAAGCGGCGAGATTGTTATGTTGAACTATGAAGCAGGACGTATCAAGATTAAAACACCTGGTGGATCGCCTGCCAGCGTGGTGTTTATTGGCAGGGGCGGTCGATGTGCTTACATTGATCTAAGATAATAGCCTAGCTCGGTCAAGCTCACTGGGTACGGTAGAGCGAGAAACGTACCACAAGATTTCTCAAGGTACTTCCCGAGGTAAAAATCGCGCAGCATACCCACGGGAACAGTCGTAGTGCACAACAAAGTTTATTTGTATATCTTCCGTCTGACTATCCACGTTCCGCTCCCGCCTGTGGTCATCATCGTTCCTGCCGATCATATTCACATTTCTCATCGTCACTTCCGATCAATCGCCGGATCGCGTAAACTGAAACGATCGGCACTTCCCCACGGGGTTCACAGGATGAACGCGCCCGCCACGCCACTTCCACCCAGGCCGCGCCCGAGATCGACCGGGAAGCCCTCGCCGTCGCATACATGCCGCTTGCCCGCAGTCTGGCGTTGCTGGCGGTGAAACGCCGGCCAGCTCTCCGCATTGAGTTCGAGTCGGCCGCGATGCTCGCCCTGTGGAAGTCTGCCCGGTCCTACGATCCCGAGAAGGGTTCCTTCCCGACATTGGTACGAACCGCGGTCCGTCGCCCCATCTGGGGGGGTGGTGCAAGCGCGAGCGCCGTCACGGCCGGGAGATGAACGCCTATCTCACAGGCAAGGATGGTAAGGAAGTGAACTTGATTGATAGGGCTCTTGACGACCGCCACCCCCGGCCCGGTCAACAATCCGACCGCGACGTTCCCGCGATGTTGTCAATGTTGGGGAAGATGAACTGGGAGCATATTGTTAGACTTAGAGACAGAGTTAAGAAAGGCGAATCAATACCCGCCATCGTTGCCGAGTTCACGAAGTTGTTTGAATCGAAGTAGGTATTATGAAAAATTGTGCTTACGCCGGATATACAAATATGGTATATGGTATACTGCACGCTAATGGACGGTGTTATAACAATGGCCGCGACCGCGTTTACATGCGACGTATGTACCCGTGGCGGGAAGCCAATCCCGCTCGTGGTCGCGTTCACTCGCCGCATGGGTGACGGTGTTCTTCGCCGTTGTCGTCGCTGTCCGCGGTGTTTGAGGAACTTCCCCACTGTGGAAATCGACCTCGTGACCGCATCGGCCGCGTTGCCCTCCATCGTGGGCGTTTACCGGCCTATGCCACCGATACCCCGAGACGGAAGACCGCACGCGCCGAAACCGACCAAACCCGCCCCATCAACCAAGTAGGAGGCTTCAATGTCCGCAACCGCCACACTCGTTGAACAGGTCCGTCAATTCGCCGCGGCCCGTACCGAAAAGCACGAACGCGATTACTGGAAATTGGTCCGCGATTGTGCCGCCGGAAAAGAAGTCGATCCCGCTTGGGTCGATGCGTTCATCCTTGAAGTTGGCCGAAATTACGAGCAGTTTGACGCGGACATCGAGAAGGCCGAAGATCGGATTCAGTGGCGTGCCCTCGTCGCCGCAATCCCCAGGATCACCGCCGAGCGGGAAGCTCTCCAAGGGAAGCTGACCGAATTGGATGAGGAGTTGGCCCGCCTCACCGCTGAGATCGAAGCCCGCCGCGCCCCGATCTACGCAAGGTGGGCCGAGGCGACCCGCAAGTTAGGCGAAGCCGGGGATGCTGAACAAAACCTGTTTAGGGATTGCCCGCGCCGGGAGTTTGCCACCCGCTCCGCGGAGTTGACCAAGCATTATGAAGCGTTGTGCCAAGAGGAGAAGGAAGTTCGCCGGCGGATTGCGGAGTATCAACCTTACTTGAACGCAGAAGCGTTCAGCGAAAATGGGGACCACCGCGAACCCATCGCACAGGCGAAGCGAAGAACGCCCGAGTTGAAAAAAGAGCTTGGCGCAATTCTGGCCAGGAAAGACGAAGTGACCGCGGAGATGGAACGGGTACGGTTCGAAGCCGCGGCAGTGTGATCCGCCCCGCCTGTGGTAGTCCTTTGATCTCTGTGGGGTTCATCATGCCCGCGCTCGTGTTCAAGAAGAACAGCCCCAACGTCGGCCGCGTTCCTCAACGTCGGCCGACGCGCGTTCATCTCTCAAGCCCCCGCCCTGTGGTCATCACAGGCGCGGCCGGCGCGACGAAGGCGAAGCCCGCGAGGTTCTCAATGGTGGCTTACACCGGGGAGCCGATGCGGTTGGATTCGTCGGCCGTTCCTGTGGTAGTCGATCTTGAAACCGCGGATTTGTCACAACAGCGGATCCCCGCGCTTTACGACCACCTGCCCGAGATCGGTTCCGTTGTCGGCCACGTCGATTCTCTCACGATAAACCGCGGTCATCTCATCGCCGCCGGCGCGTTCCTCAGTCCGGGTGTTGCCAGGGGTTGCGCCGCACAAGTTTTGCAATACGCGCAATCCGGCTACCCGTGGCAGGCCAGCGTAGGAGCCGACCCCGCGACTGTTGAGACCGTGCGAGAGGGTGAGATCGGGATTGCGAATTGGGGACGCCAATACCCCGGCCCGTGTTCGATCGGCCGCGGTTGCCGCTTCCGCGAATTGAGTTTCGTCGTGCTGGGTGGCGATCGGCAAACGTCCGTAGTGGTCGCGAACCGGTTCAAGCGAAACCCGATCAACTCATCGCCGCGGCCGCGGCCGGTCGCCGCGGTTCGATCGCCCGCACTTGTGCGAATGACGCCAAACCGAATCGGCAACACGACCACAGCGAAGCCGGCCCGGACCGCGACCATGCCGACGCCACCGAGGCCCAAGCCGCCGCGATGCCCGAACGCTGTGTACGCTTCCGGCCGCGCTTGTCCGTTCGGGGTTGTCTCCGATGGCCCCGTGACCAGTCCCGACCCCGCTTCAGCGGTTCACACGTTGATTGCTCGTGGGTCGCTCACCGCCGCACTACTCGGAACCAATGCCCGACCGCAAACGGACGCAATCCGGTTACTCGTCGCGCACGATTACCGGCGGGAGTTGGCTTCCACCGCTGACCGTTCGTTGATCGTCTGGGAGGAGCCCGGCGGGGTGTTCTGGAAAACCAATCCCGCGACCATCCGCGGCCGATCCGCCATGCGGTTCATCGCCGACCATCCCGAGCTTTCCGGATGCTCACCGGGAATCACCGCGACCCTTTCCCGTAGGGAACAGACCCGCGGGAAACCGGTTCTTGTCGTCGGTGCGGGATTCCTTCGAGAAATCTCGATCGCTGCCACGCCCGCTTTCAACGGTACTTTCGTTCGGCTCCACTGACTGAGGACATGACCCATGATCCCGCCACGAACCGCGGCCCGACCAGTTCAGAGCGTCGGCACCACCGCCGAAGATACCGCGTTGCTCCGTCTCGCCCGTGTGCTCAACGGCGAGCTCATCCTTGCCGCCCCGATTTCGCCCGTGCTCCTGTCATCGCTTCGCCGAGCTGGCTACGTCATCAGCAGCGGGAACCACATCACAGGATTGACTCGAGCAGGGCAGCGCCGCGTTGTCGAACTGCAAGCCCGCGTTTCCCCTCGTGCGCGATTCCGGGGCGCGATTGGCTTCCACAGGTGAGCCTCCACGGGTTCGCGTGGGCGCTCGCCTACTTCACCGACGTGGTTCTACCTTACGGTGTGTGATCGCTAACCGAGCTGGCGCAGGTGAAGCGGGTGGCGACATAACCGGACGCCTACCCGCGACCGCCGGCCAGCTCGGCAACCCGAACGGCCCGGTGCGATTGCTCCGGGCTGTGATCTTCCAGAAATTCTGCGCAAGAAACATTTCACTTTCCGCCCGAACACCACGCGGATATCTTTCCTCCATCCTGTGCCGAGTTGGGGTTCACGCCACGGGCTCCTGGGGTTATGGAGATGGAAGGTGCGGCCGATGCGCAGAAGTTTCCACCATGCTTCCCACCGAGGTGTCCGCTCGATGGGTCTGAGCCGGCGGACGGTGTTGTGTTCCGCTGCACTCAGAGCAACCCACCTCAAGCCGCGGATTTTCTGACATACCACGAGGATGGATGCCCTTTGAGGGAGCCTGTCACTGCTTCCACACTGTGCAAGAGTCACGGTATTTCGGTATTCCGCGTTTTGGAGCACGCAATACACCGAATGAATCTGTTTCCGGGAATGCCGCACTTCATCGCGCGCGGTATACTCACCGCGGCGCATGGGGTGACCAAGCAAACCGGCAAACCCTCCCACACGACGTGGTGGGCATATGATGGTGTTGTGAGGCACGAAGGTTTCGTAACAGTGGAGACAAGGTAATGTGGGCCCTGAAGGGAGTTGTTGCCAACCCAAACTGGCTTCCGTTGAAGCCGGATGAGGTGCTGTACGACTTCGACGGCCCGCGGATCTTCACAGTCGGCGACGGTCGAGGCGGCCAGTTCTTGGCCTACCAGTGTGGTGAGGACAGAGGCGTTCGCCGGTTTCTCGTCGTCCGCGCGGATCTGGCCGTCGCAAGCGCTCTCACACTCGGGTGGTGCGACGTGTGGAGTGTGCTTAATCAGCCTCGCGGTTGGATTTACGACGTCTCACCTGAACCGGAACCGATCAAGTGTTGGGATGTCGCAATCGCTGACATTCCACGCGCCGTCCTCCCTCAGCAAGGTGTGATGGTGTATCCGGAGTTGCCATCCCGTGTTACACAGTCGACCGCAGCCCCTGCGACTGCGTCGATGAACTTACCGCCGCCACGATCGAAAGGGGCAGAAGCCTCAAGGCTGTACTGATGCCTCGTCCCGTGTACCAACTCCTGTCTCACTCGTACTCGGTCGACGAGGATACAAAACTCGTCAGTATTTACGAAGTGGTAGACACGATCACGGTTTTAAAACTCCCCGCACCCGCGCCGGGCAGGGTGGCGTTTTTTGCCTTCCGCCCGATGGCTGTCCTTTCGTGCTGGGCGATTGACTTGGGAAAGGGTGATAGTTTCGACGACAAGTTCGAGTTCGAACTTGAGCTACAGCACCCCGACGGTTCTGTAATGCCATTCGCAAAAACTGAGTTTCAGTTCATACTGCCACATCTCGCCAAACGGTTCCAGATCCGCTTGGAAGAGGCAATCACCTGGCCAAAGGGAGGGGTTGCGGTAATCGAAGGCCGGGTTCGCAAGGTTGGCACGCAGAAGTGGCTAACGCAAAGCTACCTGCTGAATGTCAAGATTGAACAACCGGCTGAACCCACAAGCACCGCTCCACTCGGCTAGCTGGGATTGTTGACGGCTACCTCACTTCTTCAATCCGCACTTCCCACCAGCCCGCGACTGTCACGCTGTTCACCACGTCGCCCCGGTGCCAGATGAGCCGCAACCGGCCAGACACCGCCCCTGTATTTCCCGTTAGGCGGGATCACTCTCCACCTGTGGAAGTGCCATAACCCTTCTGATGATAAACTCTGCGAACGTGCGTGCCACTCGGAGTCTGTCGCGGCCATACATCAAGCCGTTGAGTCTCGCTGTAGCGCCAGGGTTTAGCGCGTTGAACTCTTCCACAAGCCGAACCGGTCTCAGGTCATGTTGCAACCATACACTGCCGTACTCTGGTGTGAGGTTCTTCGCTTCAAAGTACCATGGCCACCGGCCCCGATTCGGGTTTAGGGCTATCTCATCCGCTGTTGCTTGGCGCATCTCGGAATCGCACTCTCCAACATACATCAAACGCAAGTCCCCAACTCGGTACGCCAGGAACACGTCCCTAAGTTGGACTGACACTGGGCGAACGGAGAAGTCCACACGTTGGGGATCGGTGTTGTACGTCTCAGTGCCAGTCGGAAGTGTACCAGGGAGACCAACCGGCTTGATCCAGAACGTTCGATTGCCAGTGTCAGATAGGATTCCCGAGAGATTTGCGTTGTCCAAGGCAATGCCCCTGTTCTCTGGCCTATTCCTTGCCACTTTTATTGTGACGACTGGCGACATACCCACACGGCAACCTACCGCACTCCCGATGCGAACACCAGCAGATTCAACTGCTCTCAAGTATCTACCAAATGGGGCCACTCCTATACCGCGCATCCTGCGGTATGGCTCCCCAACACTACTCCGGGTGCGCACATCATCCCGGCGTTCGCGCCTGTTCACATCTCATACCGCGCGTTACCGCAGCACAGCGAAAATACCGCAAGAGCCCCTTGTTTCTTGCTCCAAATCTATCCGCTTGCGTCGGGCGTGAGATGTGATAGAGTGCTGGGAATTCAAGGTGTTCGCGACCATCGCCGTAGTGGTTTCCTCTGCCTGTTAACCGGTTTGTTGTAGGTTCGAGTCCTACTCGGGGAGCTGTTCACAAGTCCTTTCGGCCGAAGCAGTTACGCTTACCTCCAGGTGGTCTGGAGCGGGGTCGGAATCGTCGGGAAGTGGTGTAGTCCTACACCATATCCGAGTTTCCTTATGCCTCGCAAAGCAAACCACGTCCCCGCCTACGCCCACCACAAGTCCACCGGACAAGCATTTGTTCGGGTCAGTTCCGGCGGCTCGCGACGAATGATCTACCTGGGCAAGTACGGAACCCCCGAAAGTCAGGAAGCGTACCGTCGCGTCCTGGCCGATCTCCAAACGGTCGGGGCTGCCATCGCGTCAACACCAGCTGCGCGGGCGGGCGAACGCACCGTGAGCGAGGTGCTGCTCGCTTTCATGAGACACGCCGAATTGCACTACCGGCACCCCGACGGAACGCCAACCTCTGAGGTGAAAGAACTGAAGGCGAGCCTCGCACCCCTGCGAAGTCTGTACGACCTGACACGCGCGGGTGAGTTCGGGCCACGGGCCTTGAAGAACGTGCGTCAGCAGATGCTCAATTCGGACTGGTGTCGGACGCTCATCAATAAGCGGATCGACCGCGTCAAGCGGGTGTTCCGCTGGGCGGCTTCGGAGGAATTGGTTCCCGTCGAGGTCTATACGGCACTCCGGACGCTCAAGGGGCTTCAAGCCGGGCGAACCGCTGCCCGGGAGAGTAAACCCGTCCTTCCGGGCGATCCCGCCCATGTTCGTGCTACTCTGCCCCACATGAGCAGGCCGCTTCGAGCTATGGTCGAAGTTCAGATGCTGACCGGAATTCGACCGGGCGAAGCGGCGGCGATCACGTTCGCTCAGATCGACCGCACGAAGGACATCTGGCTGTACCGGCCGTCGCGGCACAAAACAAGGCACCACGGTAAGAAACTTGTCATCCCCCTGGGACCGAAAACCCAGACCGTGTTGAAAGAGTTCCTCGTCGGCACCCGCCCACCGCCGCGGGGGTGGGAGACTATCGACCTCGCCGGAGACCGCAACGCCCGGCTCGCAATGGCCGACGCCTACCAGGAAGCAGGCCGGGAGCATGACGCGGAACTGCTCAGGGACACCGGCCGTACCGTGGAACTCGTGGGCGGCTGCGTTGTCGATCCACTGGCCACAACGTTCAGTCCGAGGCAAGCGCGAGCAGAGCGGTACGCGAAGATGCGGGCGAAGCGCAAGACGAAGGTTCAGCCCAGCCAGAACAACCGCCGGTGCGCGAAACCGAAGCGACAGCCACGAGACAGCTTCAGCCCCGAGCGGTACGCCAATGCCGTCGCCGACGCCGCCGCGCGGGCGAACGTTCCGCATTGGCACCCGAACCAAATCCGTCACCTATTCGCAACCACGGTCCGCGAGGACCATGGTTTGGAGGCCGCTCAGGTTCTTCTCGGGCACTCGAGGGCCGACGTCACGCAGATCTACGCGG
>PNLP01000023.1 GCA_013823135.1 Planctomycetaceae bacterium | reverse complement strand
GCGTGCGGCCAACTGCGTCTCCTCGCTCGAACCTGTGGATTTTGGAGTCATCCGCAGGGCTTTGGAACTCACTCCTGATGACGGTGTTATTTTACGAGAAACGGCGATCCCAAACCAGCGAGGTTACAGCGTAATGAGAACTTTTCTGCTTGCCGGAAGTGTAATCAGGTAAACTAGTTCCGCTTACACGGTTTTTGCTGGTCGGTTGTGGTTCGTTGGAGGTCGCCGGGAGCCTCAAAATGGCATTCCGAGTGTGTCTGAGGGATGGGCAAACTCCGCGACAGGAAACACCGTAAACCAACCACCCACAACCAACCGACAACGACCCAATGAGGAATCATTTCATGCGTGCGATCCTGTTTGCGGTGCTGTCGGCGGGGTTGATCTCGTCGGCCGGGAAACCCGGTACCGTGGCCGCACAGGCGGCGAAGGAACCGGCAAAATTGGTGGTGAAGGACACGCCACTTGCGGAGTTCACAAGGACGAAGTCGCTCAAAACGAAGGTGACGGTCGATTTCACCGAGGTCAAACTCGGCGAAATCCTGAAGGAGTTCGCGCACCTCGCGGAAGAAAAGACCGACGAACCGCTGATGCTCAGCTACGGCCCAGGCTTCCCGTTCGGTCAGAAGATGACGTTCGCCGCGAAGAACCAGCCCCTCGAAGTGGCGCTCGATACGCTGCTCAAGAAGGCTGGCCCTGGGCTCGGCTACGTGGTGGTGTCCAAGGAAGGGGACAAGTACGATGGATGGGTGCGGATGACCACGACGGGGGAACGCGGTATCGAGACGCCGCCGCCGGGTGCTGCGGAGGAAGCCGACGCGGCGAAGAAACTCGTGCTGGCGAAGAAACTGCTCGATGCTGGGAAACCCGCGTCGGCCAAGCCCGTGCTGGAGATCATCGCGCGGGAGTTCCCGGCCACCAAATCGGGAGCCGAGGCCAAGGCCTTGTTGGAAAAGCTGGAGAAGGAAAAGGACAAGGAAAAGGACAAGTGAGCCGGGAACCCCGAGTCCGCGACGTGCCCTGGATTCCGCCAGAACTCGCGGACGAGGACGGGTTCGTCGGCATCGGTGGCGATCTCGGCCCGCGAATGCTCCTGCGGGCGTACTCCGAAGGCGTTTTCCCCTGGTTCAACGAGGGCGACCCGATCTTGTGGTGGTCGCCCAACCCGCGGGCCATCTTTGAGCTCGCGGATCACCCCAATGGCACCCCCGGTTACGGTGGGCTTCACGTCTCGCATCGACTCGCACGCACCATTCGTTCCGGTAAATTCCGTGTGACCGTGAACCAGTGCTTCGCGACCGTGATGCAATCGTGTGGCGAGAACCGCGAGGGCGGAACCTGGGTCACGCCGGACATGCTCGCCGCGTACACCGAAATGAACCGCCTCGGGCACGCCCACAGCGTCGAGACGTGGGTGGGCGACGAACTCGCCGGCGGCATCTACGGTCTCGCCATCGGCGGTGTGTTCGCGGCCGAGTCCATGTTCTACCGCGTGACCGACGGCTCGAAGGTCGCACTCGCGGCACTCGTCGCACGCCTCCGCGAACGCGGATTCGCCCTTCTCGACGTGCAGATGAAAACTCCGCACACAACACGGCTCGGCGCGACAAACATCTCACGCACCGACTACCTGAAACGACTCCGTGAAGCCGTGGCGATGACCGGCATCAGCTTCGGGTGAAGGTGACTAAGATTCAACGGGTCTATTGGGCTACCAACCGCCCGGTGGTGGCTGGAGCCTGGTCTTGAGGAACGCGAAGTATTTGTCTGCGCCCTCGAATATGTCTGACCTGCCCCCCATGTACGCGCGGGCCAGCTCGTCCGCCGCCCGTTCGAGGTTGCCCAACTCGAACTGGCACTGGCCAAGCCGCAGGTGCAGGAACGGGTTGCCGATTGCGTTTGGGCAGTGCATCGCCATCGACAGGTTGTCCCGCCCCGCAACGTAGTCGCCGCCAAGGAAATTGGCGTCGCCGATGGCGGCCAGTACCCAGGTGGCCGCCTCCCAGTCCGTCTGCGGCTCAGGGAGCAAATCCCACGCGGCCCAGTATTGCTGTAAGGCTGCCGGATACTGGCCCTGCTTGGCGAGCGAGTCGCCCATCTTGCAGAGAATTTGTATGCGATTGTGGGCTTCGTCCGAAAGCTGCGCCATCCGTGTGCCCTCCAGAATCGAAAACGAAACGATACGTGTCTTTGCAACAGAAGTCGTGCGAGGTGTACTGGCCCGCTCGCCCCAGTGTTGTCGCCTGCGGACGTCATTTCACACGACCAGTATCACGCACACAATCCCCGTTTCACCCAACTGCCAGACTCGGAGTTGCGGTTACGCCTCACGGTCCGCTCCGAAGACTCCGCGTCGCGGCTAATCGGGATACCGGTTACTAACGTCCCCCGCTCGCCGGTGTTGCCGGGAACGGCGGCGCTCCGGCCTCGATCCATTTGCGGATCGTCTCGATCTCGTCCGCCGTCATCCGAGGTTGCCCAACGGGCGGCATCAGTAACGGATCGTTGTCCGCAGCGACGAGCAGTTGATAGAACTCGGACTTCTCCGGTTGACCGGGAACCACAACCGCTCGCGTAATGGTTAACAGGTTGTGATCCATCACCAGGATGCCGCCCTTTGCATCTTTCAGTTGATGGCACTCGTAGCAGTGCTGAATCACGATGCCTTTCACCTGTGCCGCGAGTTCGGAGCGAGGAACCACGGGCGGCGTCGGCGACTGCGGATCTTCAGGCGGGAACGGTGGCGCTCCCCCGGCGATCCACTCTTGCAGGATGCTCAGTTCCAGCGGCGACACACGCGGCAACCGCAGTTCCTCTTCCTTCGGCGGCATCGTACCATCGACAATTCGCTGAATGAGGCGAGACTGATCGGGGTGCCCGGGCACGACGTTCTTCCGGCTCGGATCGAGTAGCGACACGCGATCCAGCACGAGCAACTTCCGTTCGACACGTTCGCCGTGGCACTCGTAGCAGTGCCGCTGCAATATCTCGCGGGCTTGCGGTGCGACCTCGACCGCACGCGCCACAATACGCGCCTGACGATTCTCACTCTCGATCCGTTTCCATGTCGCAATCGCCACCGGTGCGAGGGCGAGCAGGAGAAGCAAACCCATCAACGCGGGCCGGCGGCGACACCACTTCAGGCCGCGAGCAACGCGAGACTGCGGCCGTGCCACGACCGGAAGCCCGGCCAGGAACCGCCGCAGGTCGTCGGCAAGTGCTTCCGCCGTGGGGTAGCGGTGTGCTGGCTTCTTCTCCAGGCATTTCAAGCAGATCGCTTCGAGGTCACGCGGAATTTCGGGCCGAATACTTCGAGGTGATTCTGGCTCGTCCGAAACGACCATCCGCAGGGTTTCGAGCACGGTGTTCGACTGGAACGGCGGGCGACCAGTCAGTGCCTCGTACAAAATGGCCCCGAGGGCGTACTGATCGCACGCGGGGCCGCTCGTGTTGCTGCGGCCCGCGGCCTGCTCGGGTGCCATGTAGTTTGGCGTGCCGACAACTTCGCCCGTCGCGGTGTGGTCCGAGTCCGACCCCAGCCGCTTGGCCAAACCGAAGTCGGCCACCTTCGGAACAATTGCGGAGTGCGGAATTCGGAGTGCGGAATCAGTACCGGCCGACTCATGCTTGAATTCCGCACTCCGCGTTCCGCACTCCGCATTCAAAAGAATGTTCCCCGGTTTTAGATCGCGATGGACGATGTTGCGGGTGTGGGCATGGTGAATGGCCCTGGCGAGAACCTCCAGCAATTCCGCGGCAGCCCGTGGTGCCAGTGGCCCGGCTTCCAGTTGATGCGACAGGGTTCCGCCGTCCAGGTACTCCATCGAGAAGAACGAGTGACCATCGACTTCGCCGACTTCGTAGATCTGCACGATGTGCGGGTGCTGTAACTGAGCGACTGCCTCGACTTCCACGCGAAAGCGGGCGAGTTGCTTCGGCCCAACCCGGAAGCCCGCGATCATCTTCACCGCGACGATCCGCCGGAGCTTGACCTGGTTCGCCTTGTAGACAACCCCCATCCCGCCGTGGTCGATGATTTCGAGCAGTTCATACCCGAGGGGGAGCAACTTTTCGGCAAGGTGGTACGGAACGTCGTGATTGTGGTTCACTGCGGGAAGCGTCGCGTGCGGCCCCAGACCCAGAAGTGCTTCCATCGACTCGAAAGCACTGATGCGCTTGGCCAGTTCGTCTATCAGTTCCGGGTGATCGACGCACAACTCACGCACCGACGCGGGGAGGCCACGCTGGCGAAGGTCTTGCCAGCGGATCAGGAGTTCGTCGATCGTGTCGGAGGTGGACACAGTTGGGCCTCCCGCGAATCGGCTCACGTTCCCGGCCGTTCACCGCTTCGGAGTCGATGCAAACTGAGCAACGCGGCCTGCCATCGACGCTGCACGGTTCGCAACCCAACACCCAGCACGTCGGCGGCTTCGTCCTGCGTCATTCCCTGGTAAAAGATCAGGCCGAACACCTCGCGTTGCTCCTCGGGAAGGCTGGTAACTTGAACATGGAACTCGCCCCAATCAGCGAGGGCGGAAGGTTCGTGCGTCAGGTTCGATTTGTCCCGGATGTCGTGTTCCTTCTCACCGACCACGCTCTCGTGGTGTGCGGCACCGCATTCCGGGCCCGCGAAGTGGCGGGCGAGGTCGATCAGTTCGCGGCGAATCTGGGTGGTGGCGAGTGCGTAGAAATCACGAACCGATTCGGGTTTGATTTGCTCCAGCGCACGGCAAAGCCTGATGAGTGCGCTTTGAAGCACGTCGTCGGTCTGCGACCACCTCCGCACGCCGGGGTAGTCCCGCAGCATCCGCTGAGTTAAGGTCTGGAGGCGGTTACCGGCGAGCAAGATCAGTTCATTCAGCGCGGCTCGATCGCCCTTTCGGAAGCGTGAGAGTTGCACGCGCAGATCGGTTGTGTTTGCTGAGCCGTCCGACATGGAAGGGGCATCCGACCGGCTGGACCACTTGTTGGGAGACTATCAAGCCTGTATTTGATCGAATAATGTATCTTAGACCGTCCGTACCGCGGAATCAAGCCGACAGCAGCACCCGAACTCCGCTACATTTGCAGTGGAGGAACCGAGCATGTCGCGTCTGTGGCTGATATTCGATGTCGAGAGCGTGGGGTTGCACGGCGAAGGGTTTGCCGTCGGATGGATCGTGATCGACAGCAACGGGCAGGAACTGGAGGCTCGCCGAGAAGCGTGCCCCGTCAGCGAGACCGCGGGTTCCGACACGGGCCGAGCCTGGGTCCGCGACAACTGCCCGGCCTTTCCGATCACCCGTTCAACACCGGCAGAACTGCGCCAGGAATTCTGGTCGGTATGGACCCGGTGGAAAGCCGAGGGAGCGGTGCTGGTCGCGGACTGCGGCTGGCCCGTGGAAGCTCGATTCCTCGCCGCGTGTGTGGATGACGCACGGCCGGCGGTGAAGAGCGGCAAGGCGCGTGCGGATGGCCCTCGAGACTTCGCTGGCCCCTTCCCCCTCCACGAACTGGCGTCGTTTCGGGCGGGCGCGGGGATCAACTCCTGGCACAAACCCAAGCGGTTGCCGAGCGAATTACCAGAGCACGATCCCCTCGCGGACGCCCGTTTATCGGCCCGGCTTCTGGTTGAAGCACTGCGGAATCGAAATGCGACCTGATCGTCACTCCTGCGGTAGGCAACGGAAACTCTCGCGAACCTTGAAACTTCAACCCCGAACCTCGAAACTAACCCCCCCGCGGAGACGCCCAATGAACGTCCTGATTCCCGCCGACACAATCCGGGAACGGTTGGATGCACTCGCAATCCAGATTAGTCAGGCTTACGAAGGTAAGCCACCGGTCACGGTCGTTGGCATCCTGAATGGATGCCTGATGTTCGTGGCGGACCTTGTTCGTCGCATCGACCTGCCTCTGCGAGTCGCGTTCATCACGGCATCGAGCTATCGCGGCGATGCCACAACACCCGGCAAACTCGTAATTCACGATGGCTTGCTTCCCGACCTGAAGGGCCGTCATGTTCTTTTGCTCGACGATATCCTCGATACGGGGAAGACCCTCACCCGTGTTGTGTCTCACCTGATCGATCTCGGAGTTGCGTCTGTCAAGGTGGGAGTGCTGCTTCGCAAGATCGGCCGGCAGGAGGTTCCCTTCGAGCCGGACTTCATCGGGTTCACCATCCCCGATAAGTTCGTGGTCGGCTACGGACTCGATTTCGACGACGAATACCGGCACTTGCCCTACATCGGAGTGCTGGAAGGCAAAGAGTGAAATGAGCGGCCACGAACATTGCGCGGGCAGTGGCGGTGAAAGTTTCGTACGGTGTGCGGTGACCGGCGTCACGAAGCCAGCGAGTTCATCTCGCGGATTCGCCGAACAGCAAGAACAACGAGACGGGCGCCTCGATGATTAACGTATTTCTCCTTGTGAAAGAACTGGCACCAGGCCAGGACGCGACGGCGGTTCGGTTGCTGGCCCTGGGTTTGCCTCGCGACCGATTTTTCGTCTCGGTCGGTGTCTTGGGCTCGCCCAGTGTCCCCATCGCCGAAGAACTTCGTGCTGCCGGTGTGCCTGTTCACTCGGTTCCCAGCCGCCATTCACTTGACCTGACAGGTCTTCGTCGCCTCCGTCGGGTGATCCGTGAGACAGACCCGGCGGTGCTGCACATCTTCGGCACGGAGGCGGCTCGAGCCGCGCGGTTGGTCGTCGATTCGCAGGGTGACGCAGGCAACACCCCCCGGTTGGTTGTCTCCGGTGCGGCTACTCCAACCGGTGGGCTGGGCGGGTGGTTCGCGTCGCGGTTGATCCGTCGCGCCGACCGAGTTGTTCCCACAACGTGGGCGGATGGTGAACGATACCGGAAGCTCGGGATCCACGCCGAGCGACTCACGCGAATCTGCCCCGGAGTGCCCGAGTCCGTTCCCGGTGCGAACCCCGATGCCATCCTGGAGAAGTTGGGGATTCCCCTCAACTCGCGATACATCGTCATGGATGCTCAACTGGAGCACGGGTCGGGGGCGAAGGACGCGATTGTCGCTTTCGATATGTTGCGGTACGACTGCAAGGATCTGCACCTGGTCGTGTTCGGTGCCGGGGCGGGAACCTCGCCACTGGTGCAATTCGGGCACGGCCTCGCGCACGAAGACTTTCGCGTCAAGTTTGCCGAGCACGAAACCACGGACCGAGCACAGGTCGTTCAAAAGGCGTTGGCCGTTTGGGTTACCACACCACAGGGTGGAACCAACGAGGCGCTGGAAGCGATGGCGGCCGGCAAGCCCGTGGTCGCATGTGCGACACCCGACCTCACCGAGATCATCGACGATGGCGTAACGGGGTTCCTCGTACCAGTTGGCGACAAGGCCATGCTCGCAACCAAGACCCGCTGGCTGCTTGACGATCCCGCATACGCTGAGAAGATGGGCAAGGCTGGCAGAGTCCGAGCGACTGAACGTTTCCCAGTTGCCAGAATGATCGATCAATTCAGTCACGTCTACGTCGAACTTGCTAACTCGTGAATCGTTTCTCCCGCACCAACCTCTTTCCCCGAGTGCCCGCCTCCGCCACAATGGGAACACGCGAAGGAACATGGGAGTGGTTATGCGGAACGTGCTGACTTTGATTTTGGCAGGTGGCCGTGGGACTCGCCTGGAACCGCTCACCCGCGACCGGGCCAAACCCGCCGTGCCATTCGGTGGCCTTTACCGCATCATCGACTTCACCCTGTCCAACTGCATCAACAGCGGGCTCCGGCAAATCCTCGTCGTCACGCAGTTCAAGTCGCGGAGCCTCGACCGGCACATTCGCGCGGGGTGGGGCTTCCTGAGCACCGAGCTCGGTGAATCCGTCGAGGTGCTCCCTCCGCAACAACGCATCGACGAAACGTGGTACAAGGGCACGGCCGACGCCGTGTATCAGAACATCTACTCCATCGAGCGGGAAATCGCTGACCTGACGCTGATTCTGGCCGGCGACCACATCTACAAGATGGACTACGGCAACATGGTCCAGACGCACCGCCAGCGCGGTGCGGACGTGACCATCGGTTGCATCCCGGTTCCACTCGATGAGGTGAGGCACTTCGGGATCATGCAAGCCGGCGACGATGACCGCGTTCACACGTTTCGAGAGAAGCCCAAAACGGCCGATCCGATGCCGGGCGTTCCAGGTCATGCTCTCGGTTCGATGGGGATTTACGTCTTCAGCACGCGGCTCATGTTCGAGTTGCTTTGTCAGGACGCGGCGAACCCCGACAGCGACCACGACTTCGGCAAGAACATTATCCCCAAGATGATCGACGCGGGGCAAAAGGTGTATGCGTACCGATTCCGGGACGAGAACCGGAAAGCCGTGCCGTACTGGCGTGACGTGGGTACGCTCGACGCCTACTATCAGGCCAACATGGACCTGATCGCCATCGACCCGGTTCTGAATCTCTACGACGAAACCTGGCCGATCCGCACGTTTCAACCGCAGAACCCGCCGCCCAAGTTCGTCTTCAGTGGCGACGGACCTCCGGGACAGGCTCGCCGTGGCGAAGCGCACGATAGCATCGTCTGCACGGGGAGCATCATCTCGGGCGGTCAGGTTCGTCGGAGCATCCTCTCGCCGGGCGTGCGTGTGAACAGCTACGCCGTGGTCGAGGATTCCATTCTGTTCGACGAGGTAGATGTCGGTCGTTACTGCCGAATTCGTCGTGCGATCATCGACAAGGAAGTGAAACTGCCGCCGTACACCGTGCTGGGGTACGACACCGAGTTCGACCGCAAGCGAGGCTTCACGATCACCGAAGGCGGCATCGTCGTGGTGTCGAAGTCCGAACCGCCCGAAACCTTCCAGGCACCCAACGCGCTGCCGCAGTGAGATTTCAGAATTGTGATTTGTGATTGACGATTGAAAGAGCGGAGGCTCGCATGAACGCTGAGCAGATGCGTCTGCGGACGAAGCAGTTCACGCTCCGGGTGTTGCGGGTGGTCGCCGCCTTGCCCGACAACGCTCAGGGTCGGGTCATCGCTTACCAGTTGATGAAATCGGGAACCTCGGTGGGGGCCAACTACCGAGCCGTTTGTCGCTCGCGATCCCGGAAGGATTTCATCAACAAACTTGGCGTAGTGATTGAAGAAGCCGATGAGAGTGCTTACTGGCTTGAAGTCATTTGCGAAGGGCAAGTGCTTGATCCCCGACTCATCGGGCCACTGCTGACCGAGGCGAACGAACTCATTGCGATCTTCACTACCGCACGCAAGACCGCTCGGAGCCACTGTCCTCAGCCAAAGCCAAAAGGGTAATCCACGTCTTTCAATCAAAAATCGTAAATCACAAATCACAAATCTGACCGGTGCATCCTTTCCCACAGCAGCAAAGAAGTGATCGTCTTCGCGTCCTTGATCTCGCCGCTCAGGCACATCTTGATGGCCTCGTCGAATCGCACGGTGACCGCTTGCAAGTCCTCGTCGGCTTCGGGGCGTGGCGGGCCGGGCGTCAGTTCTTCCGCGATGAACAGGTGCAACTTCTCATTCAGCACACCGGGCGAGGCGTAGAGGTAGCCCAGGCTTCGCCACTTCGCGGCAACGTAGCCGGTCTCCTCGGCAAGTTCGCGTTCCGCACAGAGTTGCAGCGGTTCGTTGGGCTCGACGGTTCCCGCCGGGACTTCCCACAGGGTTTCGTCGATGGTGAAGCGGTGGTTACGGAGCAGGACGACGTGTTCGGCATCGAGGATGGGCAGGATGACGACCGCGCCGGGGTGAAGCACCACGTCGCGGCGAATGGTCTGCCCGTCGGGGGTTGTCGTGGTGTCCACGGCGACGCGGATCTTCCGCCCGACGTGGACAATCTCGCGTGGCATGGTGGCCGACCTTTGATCAACGGGCGAATGCGGCCGGGCCTTCCTTGTATGGCTTGAACGGCGCGGCATCCACGGTGATGATCGGCTTGCCGTCCGGGACGCGGTTGGTGAAGCCGTAGATCGTCGTTCCGTTCGTGTCGGCTGGCCCGCCGAGTCGCAGGTGGAGGTGGTGGCCACCCGCAGCGTTTGCCAGCGTGATGACGAACACTTGCTTGGGATCGCCGAGCCCATGCTTCGGTTCCATCGAGTTGTCGCCCGTGTAGGTGCGAGCCACGATGCCACTTAACGTGGAGAGGAACGCGTTGATCTTCGCCGTGTCCGCAACGAACCCAGCCGTCGGTGCCTTGGTCGCGACCCAGTTCCCGTCCTTGTCCTTTTGCAGAATGAGTTCGCTCGGTGCGCCGAGCTTGTCGCCCCAGCCGACGAGTTCGATCTTCGACACTTCAGCTGAGTTCACCTTGAAGATGACGCGGTTCCGGAGATCGGCGTTGGGGAACTTGTCGTAGATGAACTTCGGCAGCGTGAAGACGCCGCTCTTGCCGCGTTGCTGGGCGTACACGAAGTTCGGGTCAGCGGTTTCCTTGCCGAACTCGTACACCCGCTCCTTGTCGTCTGGCCCCGAACCCTTGAGCCCCACGATCACCCGCAACTTCGTCGCGGTCCCCAACCCGTACTCGGCCAGTTTTTCCGGCGTCGGCGTTTCGTCCACGAACCGGGTCACGCTTGGCGTCGTCGCGAGGATATCGAGCAAGCCCTGCACAGTTTGCGTGTCGGCCTGTTCGCCCTTCTTGTACACCTGACCCGCTGGCCCGCGAGCATCGGCGGCGAAGCGGAACACTGGCCCGCCCGCCGACACTTCGTCAGACTTGTCGTCGCGGTCGAGGTCGAAGTTCGCGGCCCCCTGCACTGTCAACTTGCTGACGTTCGTGCTGGAGAAACCCTTGAGATCCTTGTCGAGGAAGTCGAGCCGGGACTTGTTCACGGCCTGGAGCAGATCCACGGGGTCAGGACTGGAGCCGAGTTTGATCTTCACCGGTAGCAGGAAGTAGTCGGTCGTGCCGTCGGCCAGCACTCGCTTGACGTTCACGAGATCGCCTTCCAGTTTCCCGAACGTGAGCGTGATCGGCTTGCCCTTCTCCTTCGGCTCGGCCTTGGGGTCGGCCTTCGCATCGGGGTTCGCCTCGAACCCGTCGGTCCACACCTTCACGGTCACCGCGCCGGGGCCGAAGTTGGCCTCATTTGCAGCGGGGAACGATTTGATCGTCCGCCGTTCCGTGAGCGCGTTGATGACTCGTTCCACATCCACTAGCGTGGCGACCTGCGGGTCGCCCGCTGCTGGGTTGCCGTAGAGCTTCCACGTGGCGAGCGGCCCGCCGGGCTTGCGAAGTTTCACGGCACCGTTCGCCAGATCGAGCCCGTCGATGCGGACCTTTTCGACCGACAGCAGGTTCCGGTCGCGGAGCGGGTCCGGGTTCGCGATCACGCCAACGAGCCCGCTCAGGTCGCCCGAGTTGGCACGGATGACACCGGGTTGCCCCTGAACCTGAACCCACCACTTGTCGGTCTTCGGCGGCGCTCCGTGCGGCGATGCAGGAGCAGGCGTGGACGCGCCATCCTTCTTGCCGATGAACACGACCGTCTCAACCTTGTCCTTGTTCGTGAGCCGAACCTCGACCCGTGCCGGGTTGTTCGGGTTCAGCCCGTACTTCTCCATGTCCTGTGGCGTTGGGTTCTCGATGAAGTCCGCAGCCGTCAGTGCCTGGAGGCTGGTGAGTGCCCCGAGCAGCGGGCGGACTCCGGTGAACGTGCCTGGCGCGGCGGCGGTGTCCCCGGCGGGGTCAGCATCGCCCCAACCCGCGGGATCGGCGAACTTCCAGCCACGCGGCGACTGCACGAGCGAGAGCGTCTTGCCGCCGTTCTTGAGCGTGACGCCGATCACGTCGTCGCCCGCGCCGCGGGTGTCGGCTGCGAACACGGCCTTCGAGCGGAAGTCGCCCGTCCACTTGGCGAGGTCGGCAGCGGCTCCGTCTTTGTTTGGCTCGCGGAACAGCGATTCGAGCGACGCACGCGGAATCGCCATCGGTCGCTTTGGTCGGGCAGAAGTGGTGACGAACACCACACCCTTACCCCCCGGCGTCACGTTCCCGAGGTTGACCGTCGAGAACTTCTCGCCGTGCCGCAGCGTGACCTTGATCCCGGCGGGTTGCAACCCGGCCGTGGATAGGTTCGGCATCGCGGAGTAACTGGTTGGCTTGGCCTTCAACAGCGTGCTGATGACTTCGTTCACCGCGGCGGAATCGGCCTTGGCGGGATTCGGTTCGACGATGTCCCAGCGGTCCTTGCTGTTCTTGTCGCGGACGAGCTTCAGCTTTGCTCCGCCGTCACGCTCGAACTCGATCACGTCGATTTGGTCGGGCTTGGTGACCGCGAGTTCCTCCATGATCGCGTCGGTCGAGGGCTTGCTGCCCCCGGTGAACGACATGACGAGGAGCACGAGTCCGAGGATAAAAATGGAGCCGAACAGGACCGCGGTGAGTCGGAAGTTCATGGGTTGTGATCCTGATTCTCGGTCGCACTGTTGTCGATGTTGCTGCTATCGGCTGCGAAGGGTTGGGCCATGTCGGCATGTTGCCCCGATGGGGCAACCGCTACACCGTTTCCGCCACCGGCCTTATCGGCGGCGGACAAACCAAACCCCGACCCCGAGTCCCACGACGATCAGGAACGCCAGCGCGAGGGGGAGGTATTCGAGCCGCGTGAGGTCCACCGTCGATGGTTGCGGGAACTGATACTCGACGTACTTCTTGGCTTCGATGCCACTGGCCGCGATTGATGGTCGACCACGCAGCCAGTCGATCGTCACGCCGATCAGGTCGTAGGAGATTGGGGCCGAATCGGGTGATCCATTTTTGCCGATCTCGTCCGACACAAACAAGGCATTTCCGTAAACGGCACACGCGGGTGCGCCCGGCGTGGGTGGCGTTCCTGGGCGGCCGGGTGTGCCTGCCTGCGAGACCAGAACAGCCAGCGGGCGGTTTCGCTTGCTCAGATCCTTCGCATCGGCGATGGCCTCGTTGCGAGCAATCCCCTGCACCGCGACTTGCAGCCGAGCCTCGGGAATCCGATCTTCTTCCAGCCACGTCACCCCGACCGAACCGAGGAGTGGCATCGCCTGCACGGTCGTGCCCCCTGGCATCGGCGTGACCTCGCGGGGCAGGAACATCGAGAGCGTCGGTGTCGCCTTGGCAATCGCCATCGCCACTTCTTGCTTGCTCTGGATCGACGACGCGGTGAACCCCGCGAGCGTCTGGAGCGGGTGGCTCCGCTGTTCCGTTGGGAACGTGTACACGAACTTGTTCCCGAGCCGGACGCCCATCTCGCTGAGCACTTCCTCCAGCCCGGTCTTCATCACGCCCTGATTGTTCGCACCCGGAACGATGCCGGCCAGCACGATCAACCGCCCCTTCTTGGCGGGGTCGTTCATGTACTTCCGGATCGCATCGGCAGCGGCGGGTGTGAACGGCACGCGGGGTTCCGCGATGACGACCACGGCGGCATCGGCCGGAACCGAAGGGTTCTCCAGCGTGAACGTGAGCGGCCGCACTTCGAGGTAGTTCTTTTCCAGGTAGGCGCGGAGTCGGCTCACCTTCTGGTCGTCGGGTGCCTCGGCCGCGGGGTCGATGCTCATTTCGCCGTTCGACTGCGTGAAGTACACAATCGGCTTGGTGTCCGTGTCGGCCAGCACCGCGAGTTCGCGGAACAGTCGTGCCTCACCCTGGAAGACCGGCTTGCGATCCACCGCCGTCGTGAACTCGGTATCGGGGATGACCGCGTGTCGCTTCTCGTCCTCGCCAACGGTGAGCAGAACCGCCCCGGAGACGTTCCGCTGTTCCATCACGAGGTCGAGTTGCGGGTACTTCGCGCGAAGGGTCTTGAGGTCGCTGCGGTTAGCAACTGGGTCGAGGAACTTGAGCTTCACCTTGCCGCCGCCGGCGTCCTGGTAGGCGAGCATCAACTGGCGGATGTCGCTGAGGTCGCGGTCGGATGCTTCGGGAAGGATCACGTAAGCCGACACCGGCTCTTTCAACCCGCCGAGCAGTTGAATGGTTCGATCAGACAAGTCGTAGAACCCGGTGGCTGTCGTGTCGAGTTTGTTGGGCACCTTCACCGCGATGATGACGTTCACAACGATCAACGCGACGAGGAGCAGGAGCACGGTCAGGCCGAAGTTCGAGCCGTACACGATGCGGCGAACGGAGGAGTTGTTCCGCTCTTCGGCGCGGGCGGGCTGAATCGCCGCGAACACCATGCCGATCCCGGCCACGATCATCATGACGGGGATGAGCACCCACTTGAGGTCGTCCATCTCCTTGTTGTCGAGCCACTTCGAGAGGTATTCGCTCCAGCGGTAGAACAGCACCAACCCCGCGAGCATGAGCACCGCCCCAAGCAGCGCCCCGAGAGCCAGGAGCAGGACGCGGGCCTCGGTGCGTTGCTGCGCTTCACCGGGGAGCGGCACACTCGCGACCAGCCACAGCGAACTGGAAGCGACGACGATGAAAGCGAACAGGCACGCGACCCAGCCGACGTTGAAGTCGCCACGCTTGAGGTTCTCGGTTTCGCCCGGAGGCTTCGGCAGTTCGAACGACTTCTCCGGGTCGGTCTTCTCGCTCGTGAGCGGCTTGTCGGGTGTCGCGGTGGGAACGCGAGAACTCTTGAGTGCGAGGTACACGCCGACCGCGAGGAAGATCACGGCCAGCACGCCGAGCGCGATTGCCGCGTTCGAGCGTTGCGTCCGGATGAACTCGACGAGCGGTTCGCCCACCGCCGGCGATGCGGGTGCGGGAAGGGTGCTCGGTGTCGGCTTGGTCGGTTCCATGTTGCGGCTCGCCTGCACGTATCCGGTGATTGTGTCGCGTTACTGGCCGCGCTCCCCTTTCGGGTCGCGGCTAAACCAAACTGGTATCAGTTCCACTTACGGGTTTCCAGCACCTTCACGGACAGGAACAGCCAGAACACCCCGAACGATCCGAAGAGGAACGTGTCCCGCAGCGGCAACCGACCGGCCAGAGCTTCTTGCCACATGTGGTAGAACGAGAAGCGGCCCATGCCCGATCGCACTGACGCGGGGAGCCACTGCGCCATCTGGCTCTCGCGAATCAGGTAGCAGAGCAGGAAGATCATCATGCCGACTTGCGTCAGGGCCGCGGCCACGATTTCGTTCTTGGTCAGCGTCGAGAAGAAGAGGCCCATCCCGACGAATGCGAGCCCCTGTGCCGCGATGCAGATGTAGAAACTGAGCAGCGGTCGGTAGTCGAACGGCACCGGCACTTCCAGCCGTAGAGCAATCAGGTACAGGGCCGACGGCATCCAGCAGATCATGAAGAAGATCCAGGTCGAGACGAACTTGCTCAGCACCACCGGCCACTCGTTCACGGGGGCGGTGAGCAGCACTTCCAAGCTTCCGGTGCGGCGTTCTTCGGCCACCAGTCGCATCGTCAGGGCCGGCACGATCTGAAGCAACACAATCGCGGGGAGCAGGTTGAAGTACCCGGCCATGATCGGCTCGGGGATGGACCGTTCCTGTGCCCCGGCGTTCGAGAGGCCGCCGATGAACGAGTCGTAGAAGAGCCACTGCACCGCAGCCATCGCACCCAGCACGAGGTACCCGATGGGTGACAGGAAGTACGCCGACAGTTCGCGGCGAGTCATGGTCACGAACTGGTTGTCGGAACAGACTCCGAGCGAAACCGTGAGGTACAGCAATCCGACGGCGATCAGGATGAGCCCGTTTGGAACCAGGAACGGCCGCGGTGCTGTGTGAATCGGGTTCGCGAACAGCGACACGACAACCACGCCGGCACCGATCAGCCCAATCGCGCCGGTCGTGGCCTTGAGCCACAACGGCGAGCGAGTCGTGAAAGCGTAGATCGCTGGGAGCAGGAACGCCACACCGCCGAGCAACCGGAACAGCGTCTTCCAGATGTCGAGTTCGCCGTTCGCCAGCCGAAGATTCGTTGCTCCATCGAACAGGAGCGTCGGGAATGCGGCCCGGCCGATCGCGTAAACAGCCACGCCAGCACCAAACGCGCCGATCGAGAACGCAACCGTGTAACCGATTCCATCCGAGACATCGACCTGCCCGAGGTACGCACACAGGAACGCCAGCCCGAGCAGGGCGAGCGTGAGGCCCGGACCAGTGAGGAAGTCCGGCTTGAAGATGCCCGCGGTGACCGCACCAACCGACAGCAATCCGCCGATCGCGAGCAGGCCCGTCAGGGCGGCATTGCGGTAAAGTTCGTCCGTTTCGTGCCGACAGAACGGGACCGCGAACATCAGGCCGATGATTCCGGTTCCGATGCCCCACGGCAGCAGGTAGAAGCCCAGAGCCTTCTCGGAGGTGCCGTCACCCATTGGGCCGGGGAGGAACGACGCCACGACGCTCACGAGAATCCAGAACAGGGCGAACCCGCCGTACATGCGGCGGATCTCCTGCTCGCCATCGGTGGTGGCGTGGTAGACCATGAGCGCCAGGCCAACGGCAGCGAACAGCAGGCCCAGCCCTTCGGACACCATCCGCGGCCCCAGGGCGCGGGTGGAGATCACCGCGGCGGCCCCGAGGACGAAGAACACGAGGCCGATGAACCCGACCAGTCGCGCGAACGTTGGCCCGTCGGCCATCATCGGGGACGGCGCGGTTTCGACCGGCGACCCGCTATACGGGCTGGGGGCGATGGTCGGCGTACTCGTCTCGGATGGCGTTGTGTTCATAGGTGCATGATCCTGGACCAACCTCGTTTAGCCGCGACCCGAAGGGGAGCGATCACGCTCCCCTTCGGGTCGCGGCTAAACGTCTGATTTTTGTTACGCCGCCGGAGTTGGGGTCGGTTCGCTTGTCGCGACAACCGCCGGCGCTGGGGCCGCTGGTTCTCGCAACACCACGGCCGAGAACAGGTCGTCGAGGTTGACCCGCCGCAAGTCGAGCCGGCGAACGCCCCAGCCTCGCCCCAACACCCGCTTGGCCAGTTCGTCCCGGAAATCCTTCTCGGGATTGCGGGTCTTGATCTCGAACGTCGTCGCATCGCCTTCGGTCGTTGTCGCCGCAACGGACGCCAGTTCCTGCTGCTCTTGCAGGAAGCGGGTCACGGCTTCGGACGGGCCGCGAACTTCGACGATGAGCGTGGGCTCACGCGATGAGATCGACTTCATCGTGTCGTCGAACTTGATCTGGCCCTTGTTGATGATGATGACCCGCTCGCAGACCTTCTCGACTTCGCTCAGGATGTGCGTCGAGAGCAGAACCGTGTGCTGCCCGCCGAGTTCCTTGATCGTGCCGAGCGTTTCGTTGATCTGCACGGGGTCGAGACCGCTGGTCGGTTCATCGAGGATCAGGATCGGCGGGTTCGCGAGCATCGCGTCGGCCAGGCCAACCCGCTGCCGATACCCCTTAGAAAGGGTCGCGAGCAGGCGGTTCTGCACTTCCTTGATGCGGCACTTTTCGAGGCAATAGTCGATGCGGGCCGTGCGGCCCTGTCGCTCGACGCCCTTGAGCTTGGCGCGATACGTCAGGTATTCGCGAACACGCATCTCGGGGTACACAGGAACGTTCTCGGGCAGATACCCGATCCGTTTGCGAACCTCCATCGACTCATACATCACGTCGAACCCGGCGAGCCGAGCGTACCCGCTGCTCGCGGGTTGCCACGTGGTGAGAATCCGCATGGAGGTCGATTTCCCGGCACCGTTTGGGCCGAGGAACCCGACGAGTTCGCCGGGTTGAACCTGGAACGAGATGTTGTCCACGGCCAGCACGGGGCCGTAGCTCTTCGTCAGGTTTTGAACGTCGATCGCGGGCGTCGCCATAGTTGGAAAACCGGGGTTGCTCGCTGGCTGGAACGCCGAGTTGGACGCAGGCAGATGATATGACGCGGAACAAGGGCGACAAGTTGGTACAATCGGGTAACTCGCCTGAATTTTCGGGCGGAGAAGGCAAATGGCCAGACTCGCCCCCTTGCCGATGGCCTGGGCTGAGGTTCTGAGCATTTCGGGGTTTGCCGATGCCGCTGCTCGATCACTTTCACCCACCGCTCGCCCCCCACCGCCACTGGGAATCGTTTCACGTGACCTGGGCCGGAGCCATCGCTGACGTTCTGAACGAAGAACTTCTGCCCGAAGGATATTTCGCGGAAGAACACGCCCACGCCGGTGCCCGCATCGAGATCGATGTCGCCACATTTACCGACGAGAACGCTCCGTCCAACGGGTCCGTTGCCACTCGAACTTACGCACCGCCCGCACCCCCGTTGACGGTTCCGGCGGCGTTCCCGGACGAGTTCGAGGTTCGCGTTTACGAAGCTGAAGGCGGAGCGAGACTCGTGGCCGCGGTCGAACTCGTGAGCCCTGCGAACAAGGACCGCGCGACACACCGGGCCGCCTTCGCGAACAAGTGCGCCGGCTATCTCGCTCAGGGAATCTCGCTGATTGTTGTGGATGTCGTCACGAGCCGTTCCGCCGACCTGCACGGCGACATTTTGCGATTGCTCGGCTGGACCGCCGACCCCGGTTTGCCCGCCGGCACAGACCTGTGTGCCGTCGCCTATCGCCCCGTGATTCGCGACAAAACAGGCCGTGTCGAGTCGTGGCCGATGCCGCTCGCGGTTGGTCGGGAACTTCCGACATTGCCGCTGGCTCTCTCGGCCGAGTTGTGTTTACCAGTCGATCTGGAAACGACTTACACCGCAGCCTGCCACCGTCGGCGATTAGCTTAACGTGATGAATTTCTTCTCAGAATTCGTGTCGCCCCTTCCGCCATCATCACTGCCGGGGTAAACTTTCCTGGACATCCTGCCTGTCGGAGCTGCCCCACCATGTGCCGACTCATCGGCTCGTTTGCCATGCTTCTTGCTGCCGTCGCCCTCTCTTCGGGGGAGGCCCCCGGTTCGCCTCAACCGACGAAGAAACCGGCGGTCGATGTTCCAACCTCGCCCGCACCTGGGAAGATGCCGCTGACCGGCCTCACACCGGCCAAGCCGATGTTCGATGCGTGCCTGTACCGCTATGGCGTCGGCACATCGAGCAAGCAGTGTCAGGCGTTCGTCGATCAGGCACTGGGGATGTACTACTCGTACGTGTGGATCGAAGCCGCTCGCGCCGCCGAGACCGCACTCTCGCACGACCCCGATTGTGCTTACGCCTGGCTCGTTCTGCACCGCTCGCTCGACAAGTGGGGTAAGGGAGCTGTCACCCCCAAAACCGGAGGGCTCGCGGGGGTTCTCGGTGCGGCTGGCTTTGCCTCGCTTCCCGAGAAAATGACGAAATCGCCCGCGGATCTGACCCTCGAAATGGCCCGCAAGTTGATGCCGCGAGCCAGCCACCGCGAGCAACTGCTCATCCAATCACGCCTGCAAGAAAAAGGGATGTGGCCGAACGTCGGGCCGGAAGAACGCCGCAAGAAAGCCGCGTCGTCGCTCGATGAACTTCTCACGCTTTACGAGGACGACGAGGAAGGCTGGTTCTGGCGTGCACAGCTTGCCGACGGTCCGAACGCGGGTGCTCCCTTCTACAAGGCGTTGCTGAAGGTGAACCCCATCCACCCCGGCGCGAACCACGAACTGGTTCACTTCTTCGAGGGGATCAAACGCCCGGCGCTTGGCTGGCCATTCGCCGAGGGCTACATGAAATCGTCACCTGGTATGCCGCACGCTTTCCACATGCAGGCCCACCTCGCCATGCGAATTGGTAAGTGGAGCACAACCTGCGACTGGTCCATGAAGGCTGTTGAACTTCAGATGGCTTACCACAAATATCAGGGCGTGACTCCGGGTGAAGATCACCAGTTCAACCACCACATGGAGACGCTGACCCGTGGCCTCGTTCACGATGGCCGATTCGCCGAAGCCAAGGCCATCAAGGCCAAGGCCGAGGGGTACAAGTACAGCTTCAAGCCCGAATGGTTCCGCATGGCGCTTGCCGAGCAAGATTGGTCCGAGTGCCAGAAACAACTCGAAACATTCCGCAAGACGGACAAGGCAAACGGCGCATACTACGCAGCACGCATGTGCCTCGAAAAGGGCGACACCGAGCAGGCCGGCCGCGAAGTGGACACGCTTCGTGCTCAGCAACAAACCAAGAAGACCGACAAGGCTCTGGAACGCCGCCTGTGGGAAGTCCAGGGTCGTTACCTCTGCCAGAAGGGCGACGGCGAAGCCGGTCTGAAGTTGCTCAAAAAACTCGTGGACGCGACGAAAAACGACTTCAGCCATCATGCGTGGGGTGGTGGGGCCTCGTACATGGAGTCGTGGGGCATTGGTGCCCTCGAAGCCGGGAACGCGGTCGAGGCCGAGGAAGCGTTCCAGGAAGCGCTGGCCCACGATGCCGGGAGTGTTCGCGGGGCACTGGGATTGTGGGCTCTCTGCGATCGCCTGGGTCGCACGGAAGAGGCCGCGAGTTGCCTGAAACTCGCCGGGCGTCTCTGGGCACGCGCCGCCCCCAAGGACTTCGAGATGCTCAAGGCCGACATGGCCCGGCGTGCGACCAAGATCGCGAAGACGATGACCGAGGCCACCGCCGCCGAGGGCGAAGCCGACGGGAAGTGACTTTGTTCGTCGCCCCGCTGGGGCGACCGCTAAATGCGAGACTCACTCGATACCCAACACCAACACACCATGACCCGAATCCTTCTTTGCCTTTCGCTCGCACTCACACTCACACTTTCCGCCATCGCGGCCGACCCGTGCGTCTCGGGCGTCCCCGTCGGTAAGCGACCGGGGCCATACAGTTTCCTCGTCGCCACTGGCCCACAACGCGGCCAGCAAACGTGCTACATCTGCGAACAGCACGAGGGGAACAAGCCTGCGGTGGTCGTGTTCACGCGAACACTCTCTGAACCGCTCGGCAAGTTGCTCGGCAAACTCGAAGCGGCCGGCGCAACACCGAAGGACTTGGGCTACAAGGTGTGGTGTACCCAACTCGCCGAGAAGGCCGACCTCGATGCGCTCGCAAAGTGGGCACAGAAGCAAGGGCTCAAGACCGTGCCCGTGGGTGCGTTCGAGGATGCGGACGGCCCGCCATCGTACAAGCTGAACAAGGACGCCGACGTGACCGTGATGCTGTTCACGAAGCAGAAGGTTGTGGCGAACTTCGCCCTCCGCGCCGGCGAGCTGACCGACAAGCAAATCGACGAGATCGTGAAGACCGTACCGCAACTCTTCGAGAAGAAGTGATTGAGGTTCCGGTGACTTCGCGCGGTCCCCAGGCCAGGTAGAGATTGAATACTGTAGGGTGGGTCAAGACCGGCTTTGCGGTCGAGCCCCACCATCACCTTGCGAAATGGTGGGGCTCGTCGCGAAGCGCGACTCGACCCACCTTACAAAAACCACTCAAGCTCACACTCAGCGTTGCCCCACTCGTTTCCGACGCTGCACTTGACCGCAATCCGCCGCATCGTTAATCACGGTTCCCCGTCGCGGTAGTGAGCGGCGGCAGGTGAACTTATGCGCTTGGCGGAAGCCACATGAACCGCAACGCTCGACTGGGTAAGTGGGTACTCATCGTTCTCATCGTATTCGCTGCTCTGTCCGAGCTGGCCGTGGTCGGTTTCAGCATCTGGGCTCACCGGTTCGAAGCCAGTCATATCTCTCGTGTGCTGCTGACCGGCTGGCTGCTATGGCGCATCTGGGATGGAGCCGAGTGGGCGCGGTGGCTCGTTGCCGTGTTGGGGTTTGCTGGCGTGCTGCTCGTGGTGATCTTCGGGCTGGTCTCTCCAGCTGTGGAAGGGCGGCCCGAGTTGGTCGCTTTCCTGGTCGGGTGTGGAGTTGTCTACGCAGCGTTCGGGATCGGATTAGCTTCGCCGTGGGTTGGAGCTTACCAAGCTGCAAGACGAGGCGATCTCGATATCGAACAGTTCTTACTCCCGGAACGCCGGGGCTTGTTGCCTCCTTCAACTCCACCAACACAAACGCCGGCGGATGCCGGCTGAACTGTCGTCTCCGGATTTCGTCGCAACTCAACTCACGCGGCGGTCGAAGTCCGGGATCTGCGTGAACGCGATCCGCGTCGGGGCTGCGTGTTCGAGTCCGTGCATCGCACCAAAGTGAATCACGCTCGCGCCGAACTCCGCGTTCACCTCGTCCATCGCCTTTGACACTTCTGCTGCTTTGCGGTCGGCCTCGAACAGCGACGGTGTTGCGCTTTTGGCGGGTCGCAAGTCCGACAGCACGACGCCTACCTTGAACGGCACCCGATTCGGCGGCCGATCCTTCCACAGTTTCGCCACCGCGAGAAGAACCGTCGGCGTGTCCTGGCAGTGTGGCACCCGGCAACCCGCGTCCCAACCGCCACTGTGCCAGCCACCCGAATGGGGATCGTCCTGAAAGCTCACGCCGATACTCACGCCGCCCGTCCAGTAGTTGATCTTTCGCAAACGGGCCGCGGCCTTGTGTGCCAGCCGAACGAGGATGCCGTAGGAACCCGCGTCGGTGCGCAGATCTGGCGGGAGCACGTGCGAATGACTCACCGTTTGTCGGCGACTGGGTGGATCGATCACGTCCTCGCCTCGCAGCAACCGGAACCAGCGCCCGCCCAGCACCTTGCTCCCCCACACTTCCGAGAGCGACTTCACGGGCAACGCACACAACTGCTGCACCGCGAACACGCCGTAGAGGTTGAGCCGTCGCGCCATTCGCGGGCCGATCCCCGGGAAGTCTTCCAGCTTCAACTGGTGGAGCGCACTCGGAATGTCCGCGTCGGTGAGCACCGTGAGCCCGTTCGGCTTCTTCATGTCGGCGGCCATCTTCGCGAGCATCGTGTTCGGCCCGATGCCGATGGAGCAACGCATGTGGTCGCCAGCACGCTCGTAAATGGCTTTCTTGATCTGGTAGCCGATCGCGATGGCGTTCTCCGTTTTGCGGTCGTCGCCCATCAACCGACATGACATCTCGTCGATGGACATGACACGATCAATCGGAAGAACCGACCCGAGTGCGTCGAGGATGCGGTTGTGCATGATGACGTAACGCTTGTGGTCGGCCACAACGCAAATAAGTCCGCGACAGAGTTTCCGGGCTTCCCACACAGGCGTTCCGGTCTTGATGCCGAACGCCTTGGCCTCGTAACTCGCTGCGATGCACGCGGTCGATTCGGCATCGGTGGGGATCACGGCGACGGGCTTGCCGCGCAGTTCGGGCTTGTACTGCTGTTCGACTGAAGCAAAGAAGGCGTTCATGTCGAGGAACAGGTAACGGAGTGGCACGTCTTGACTCCCGCTGAGTTATAGTGAACAATTGTCCATACACAAGGTGTGCGCAACGATTGGCAATCGTGCAAGCGAGTTGGGAGAAGATTGAGCGAAATTGCGGGCGAGACGGGGCGGGATGTGCGTGAGCTCACGAACATGTCACAGGAAGACGCGGTTGCCGAAACGCTGCCGGAGGGCGTGTTGAGCGTCCTTGTCGAGGTAGGGATTGCCGGTCAGGATTAGCCGTTCGAGGTTCATCAGGTTCGGGGATTCCACGAGAGCTCGGGCACCCACGGGACCAATCGCGGCACCCCGCAACGACAATTCACGCAGTTCGAGCAGATGCGGAGACGTGGCCAGTGCCACGGCACCCTCATCACGCACACCGCGAAGCATGTGGTGTTGCGGGTCCATCCAGTACCCTCCGACAAAGCTGACCCGAAGCGTGCGGAGTCTCGCCAAACGCGGACACCTGGCGATATCCACAACCGCGTTCGGCGTGATTCCCGTGCTGATGAGCGAGAGCGATTCGAGGTACGGGAAGTGACCGAGGCGAATCAGTCGCCCGATAAGTTCATCAATCCACTGTTCGGTTTTGACTTCCAGGGAACGAACCTTCCGGAACGCGGGCACTTCCAGCAATCCGAAGATCTCGAACACCTCGAACGTGTCGGGGCTGAATCCTTCCAGGCGAATGTGCGTGATGGGATGACGAGGCAGGAAGGCCAGCGTCCTGGCGGCCCACCTGTCACTAACGATTAGCTCATCCACGAACCCGCGGCGGATGACGCATCGCGATTGAAGCTGCCCCGTCGGGAATCCCCACGCCGTGCGGTAGCGTTCGAGCAAGTCCGCGGCACGTTGGCGAGCGGCTTTCGTCTCGGGCATCTCGACGTTCGCCCGGTACAGCATCACCTGTAAACGGATGAACTCGGCGCGCGTGCTGTTGGCTTCACCACCGAGTTCATCGAGCCAATCGGCGAACGCGAGCCGCGGAGTGTCTTCCTCGGGCTGGTCCGCGATCGCCTGATGCAGCAATTCTTCGGTGGACATGGGCGGTTCACCCGGCCGTTTTCACCCCAGCACCACGCGGTCGCCGGGAGCGGGCACGGCCACGTCGTCGAAGCCCATGCCGCGAAGCATAATCGCCAGCGCCTCGGCCTGCTCGCGTTCCCCGTGAATCAACCGCACCTTGCCGATCTTCCCCACAACCGGCTTCAGATACGCGATGAAGTCTTCCTTGTCCGCGTGACCGCTGAAGCCGTCGAGATGCACCACGTCGAGCCACTTGTTCCAGTCGCGGCCCTGGAACCGCACCGTCGGTTTCGGCTCCAACAGCTTGCGACCCACGGTCCCCGAAGCCTGATAACTCACGAGGATGATCGTGCAACGCGGGTCGTCGACGAGTTGCTTCAAGTGCTGCTGAATGCGGCCCGCGTCGCACATGCCGCTTGAGGCAATGATAACCGCTGGCCCCGGTCGCGAGGCGAGCCGCGTGCTTTCCTCGAAGTCGCGGACGTAGTTCACGCCATCGCCACCAAGAAGCCCGTGCCCCTCCTTGAGTGCCTGTGAAATCTCGGGCGACAGGCTGTTCGGGTGCGCACGGTAAACTTCCGCGACTTCCGACGCCAGCGGGCTATCGACATAGATCGGGATGTTCGGAATCCTCTTTGCTCGCAAGCCCTGCTGTAAGACGTGAATGATGAGTTGCGTGCGACCCAGGCTGAACGCCGGGATCAGGATCTTCCCTTCCTTCTCGACCGTTTGGCGAATCGCGGCATAGAGCTTGTCCACGGTTTCGGTGAAGGAGCGGTGGAGTCGGTTGCCGTAGGTGCTCTCGCAGACCAGCACGTCGGCGGGCGGGATGTCGCCGGTCGGCTTCAGGATCGGCAAGCCGCGACGGCCCATGTCGCCGCTGAACGAGAGGGTGCGGTCGCGATCCGGGCCGGCAACGGTCATGTGAACCATCGCGGAACCCAGGATGTGCCCGGCTTCGATGAAGCGGAACCGGGCGCTCTTGGTAACGCTGGACTCCTTGCCGTATGGAACCTGAACCACCTGACTGAACGCCTTTTCCACATCAGAGTGATGGTAAAGCGGCTGCACGAACGGCTCGGCGTAGTTTCGGGCGATGTTGATGTGAGCGGCGTCTTCTTCCTGAATCTTGGCCGAGTCGGAGAGCATCACGCGGAGCAGGTCGCGTGTCGGTGGTGTGCAATACACCGGACCGCTGAAACCTTGCCGCACGAGTGTCGGCAGGTTCCCGCAGTGGTCGATGTGGGCGTGGCTGAGAATGACCGCGTCGATCTGGTGCGGGTGGAACGGAAAGCGACCGTTGCGTTCCCGGGCTTCCTCGCGGCGACCCTGGTGTAACCCGCAATCCAGAAGGATTTTGTGGTTGCCGACTTCGACGAGGTGCATCGAGCCGGTGACGCCGCCAGCAGCACCCCAGAAGGTGAGCGTTGGCTCGGCCGGATTCCCGGCAGAGATATTTTCGGTGGGTTTCATTTCTTCATTCTAACGCAACCCGTCAAGTCGGGTAGCGCGAGGGGGGATTGTCGGCTGGATGGGGGGCGTTGTGAGTTTGAGGGTTGCTGTGGGTTGGTTGTTGTCGGTCGGCCGTTGGGGCAGTCGGAACAACCCACCGCCGACTTCCCACAACTAACCCACAACGACCCACAAACGTCACTTCATGTGCTTCGACACGAACTCGCAGATGGTTTTGTGGAGCGGGTCATCGCCTTGCACGAGGTTAATGATGATGCTGATGTGGCTGCGGTCTTTGCAGATCAGTAAGTCGCACGGGTTCGCGGCCTTCTTTAGCGCCGCGTCCATGTCCTTCGCCATCACGTCGAGGTGCTCGTAATCCATGTCCGCGTAGGCGATCAGGAACGGCGGGTGTTTCCCCGCTGCATGGGTCAGTGGCGACGCCTTCAGGCAGATTGTCTCGTCCTTCCCGAACGGCTCCAGGAACACTTTTTCGGTGTGGTAAATCTTGTACACGCCGCTGATCGAGATGACGCCCTTGATGTCGGTTGGCGACTTCTTGACCGACTTCAGATACGACGGGTCGGTTGCCAGCAGCGAGACCAAGTGCCCGCCGGCCGAGTGCCCGCACACGAATAGATCGTTCGGGTTGCCGCCATATTTCGCTATGTTGTCGTGCGTCCACGCGAACGCCGTGGCCACGTCCTCGATGTGGGCCGGGTGCTGCACCTTGGGTGAGAGCCGGTAGTTGCAGATGACCATGCCGATGCCACGGGCCGCGAACGACTCGCCGATCCCCGCGTACAGCGACTTGTCTCCCCACTTCCAAGCCCCGCCGTGAACGAACAGCACGACCGGGAAGTCTTTTTTGCCCTTGGGAACGTACACATCGAGCAGGTGCCGTTCCTTGTCCGCCCCCATTCCGTTGCGGTAGGCGATGTCCTTGTGTTTCTCGACAAGGAAACCGACGACCGCACGCGGAGCGGGAGCCGTTTCAACTGCCTGGACCGGGCGAGGGGTGCCGAACAACACAGCCGAAAGAAGCACGCCAAGCAATGCGTAAGGGGTTGATGTGTACATGCAACGGCTCCACCAGAAGTCGAGAACGCACTCAAAGGGCAAGGTATTATACTCCGGGACGGTCAACGGCTTAAAGCTCAGGCGATTTGGCCGTTTGAGATGTTGGCGAATTGCCCCAATCAGGGGAGTAGATGAGAAGTGCAACTACTTCCACCGCGCCCCAACTTCGTGGAGAAGTCGGAACGAGGCTTTGCAAGTTGTGGGTGACGGGCGAAACCTTAACAACTGTTCAAGGTTTCGTCCCTCACCCGGTTGGCTTCGCGAACTACCCTCTCCCGCAAGGAGAGTGAAAACCATCATTGTTACTTCACAACGCCAAACTTGTAGATGGTGGTCTGCCGGTAAGTCTCGCCCGGTTTCAGCACCACGTTTGACTTGTCCTTCCACTCGGGCTTGTTCACCGAGTCGGGGAATTTCTGCGGTTCCAGGCAGAAGCCCGTGTACTGCTTGTACACCGTGCCGCCCTTGCCCGTGTTGCTGCCGTCGAGGAAGTTGCCCGTGTAGAACTGCAAGCCCGGCTCCGTCGTGAACACTTCCAGCGTGCGGCCCGATTTCGGATCGGTGACCCGTGCCGCGAACTCGGGGCGATCGGTGTTCCCCTTGTCGAGCACGTAGTTCAGGTCGAAGCCGATCGGCTTGCCGCCAGCTTTTTCGAGATCCTTCCCCATCGCCTTCTTCTTCGTGAAGTCGAAGACGGTGTCGGCCACGGGTGCGATCTTGCCCGTGGGGATGAGCGTGTCGTCGCCGGGGGTGTAGTTCTTCGCGGCGAACTCCGCTTCCTGATCCTTGATGTCGCCGCTGTTGTGCCCGGCAAGGTTGAAGTAGCTGTGATGCGCCAGGTTGCAGATCGTCGGCTTGTCTGTGGTCGCGCGATAATCGACCACAAGTTCGTTGCTGTCGGTGAGTGTGTACGTCACAGAAACGGTTAGCCTGCCGGGGTAGCCTTCTTCGCCGTCGGCGCTGGTGTAGCTGAACTTCACGCCAGGACCGGTGGCACCCAGGAACGGCTCGCCCTTCCACAGTTTCTTGTCGAAGCCATTCTTGCCGCCGTGCAGGGTGTGCGCGTCCTTTTCGCCCGGCTTCGTGATCGTGTATTCCTTGCCGTCGAGCGTGAACTTGGCGTTGGCGATGCGGTTCGCACACCGGCCTGCGTTCGTGCCGAAGTACGGGTGGCCCTTCAGGTAGTCTTCGAGTTTGTCGAAACCGAGCACCACGTCGGCGACCTTGCCATCCTTATCGGGCACGCGAATCTCGGTGATGATCGCACCGTATTCGATGCACTTCAGCACGACGTTGTTCTTGTTGACGAGCGTGAACAGTGTGACCGTCGGCCCGGCGACTTCCTTGCCGTTCTTGTCCTTGGTGCCGGGGAGTTTGCCGTAGGGTTCCTGCTCGAACGCGGGACCGAGTTTGGCGGGCTGTGCGTTCGCGACCGTGGCGACCGCGAGCGTGAGAACGAACGTGGAGAGTAGGCAGCGCATGTGGCGAGACTCCTGCGAGAAGGGGTGGGGACATGGTATTCCGTCGTGTAATCTAAGGCGAGCGGGGCGGCGTAAGCCCCCCGAGTCTGAACACAATGACAAAAACCTCGGGGGGCTTACGCCGCCCCGCTCGCCAAGAGAACTCTCATGCCTTCCGACGTGCTCGACACACCCGCCGACGCTTACGAACTCATCACCGCCAAGGCCGGCCCCACGGGGAAGTTGCCGCTCACCGACGACCTGTTGCGGCACGCACCCAGCGGCGACCTCTTCGGCTGGTCACAGAACGTCGGCATGGGCTGGAACCCCGCGCTCCTCGGCGGCAAAGAGTTCACCATCCTCAGCACGCACGGCGGCCTCCGCGCCGAGGACGGCACACCGATCGCGCTCGGGTTCCACTCGGGTCACTGGGAAGTCGGGCTGCTCGTGAAGGCCGCTGCGGAGGAGTTCAAGCGACTGCGGTGCATTCCGTTCGCGGGAAGCGTCACCGATCCGTGCGACGGCCGCACCCAGGGGACCGCCGGCATGTACGACAGCTTGCCGTACCGCAACGATTCCTCGCAGGTGATGCGTCGGCTGATGCGATCGCACCCCACGCGGGCGGGCGTGATGGGCGTGGCGACGTGCGACAAGGGACTGCCGGCGATGATGATGGCATTGGCATCACAACATGATTACCCGACGATTCTGGTGCCCGGCGGCGTGATGCTTGCGGGCGACACGGGCGAAGAAGACACTGGCAAGGTGCAGACGATCGGCGCACGCTACGCCCACGGCGAGATCACACTCGAACAGGCCGCGGAAGCGGGTTGCCATGCGTGTGCGTCGCCGGGCGGCGGTTGCCAGTTTCTAGGAACTGCGGCCACAGCGCAGGTTGTCGGCGAGGCGCTCGGGCTGACGTTGCCGCACTCGGCACTCGCGCCGTCGGGGCAGCCAATTTGGTTGGACATGGCACGCCGTTCGGCACGCGCGTTGTTCAACATGTCGAACAACGGCACCACGACGAAACACATCCTGACCGACGCGGCGTTCAAGAACGCGCTCGCGGTGTTCGCGGCGTTCGGTGGCAGCACGAACCTGCTGCTGCACATCCCCGCCATCGCCTTCCACGCCGGGATCACGCGACCCACCATCGACGACTGGACGCACTTCAACCGCAGTGTGCCGCGGCTCGTCGATGCGTTGCCGAACGGCCCCATCGGCCACCCGACGATTCGCGTGTTCCTCGCGGGCGGCGTTCCCGAAGTGATGCTCCACCTCCGCGCCCTCGGTCTGCTCGAACTGGACGCGCTGACCGTCAGCGGCGAGAAACTCGGCAACGTCCTCGACTGGTGGGCGCGGTCCGAACGCAGAACTAAGCTCCGCGAGTTGCTCAAGACGCGTGACGGCGTCGATCCGGACACGGTCATCATGTCGCCGACGCAGGCGAAGGCACGCGGGCTGACGAGCACGATCACGTTCCCGCGTGGGAACCTCGCCCCGGATGGTTGTGTCATCAAGTCCACCGCGATCGACCCGTCGGTTGTGGACGCCGACGGCATCTACCGGAAGGTTGGCCCGGCGAAGGTGTTCACCACCGAGAAGGCGGTGATTGCGGCGATCAAGGGCGACGGCGAGCGGAAGGTGGTTCCTGGCGACATCGTAGTGCTGTGCTGCCGCGGTCCGCTGGGTTCGGGCATGGAGGAGACGTATCAGGTGACGTCGGCGTTGAAGCATCTGAAGTGGGGCAAGCAGGTCGCGGTGATTACGGACGCTCGTTTCAGTGGTGTGAGCACGGGGGCGTGCATCGGTCACGTTTCGCCGGAGGCGCTGGCGGGCGGCCCGATTGGCAAGCTCCGCGACGGCGACCGCGTTCAGATCATCATCGACCGCACGAAGCTCGAAGGGACCATCGACCTGATCGGCGACGCGACCGCCGATCACGGCGTCGCGTGGGGCACTGCCGAACTGGCGAAGCGCGGCCCGCGACCCGACTTACAGGCTGACCCCGCGTTGCCAGCCGACACGCGACTGTGGGCGGCGTTGCAACACGCGAGCGGCGGCGTCTGGGGGGGCTGCGTCTACGACCCCGACATGATCGCGGCAAAGCTGTCCGGGAGGTAAGCCGATGACGGAAGCGGAATGGCTGACGTGTGGTTCTCGGTTGCATATGCGGAGGATGCTCAGAGGGCGTTGGCCGCACATGCTCACCCGCTGGGTTCGTTTCAACCTCGCCTGTATCGACCGTGTTCGTGCGTTACTGGCAGACGAAGGCTTCTCTCAACTCCTGCGGGAACTCGACGAACACGTGGATCACTCCCTGGTGGCTCCCGGCCGCACGCACCCTGCGGTTCGCGACGCCGTCAGCCAGTTACGACAACTCCGGAGCGATCCACTTCATGGAGCTAAGGATGCGGTCGTTCGTGCGGTGCTGGCGGCTAGGTTGCTAACCTTCGAGACATCGGAATCAGTTGCGGTCGCCGTCGGGAGGTGGCGTTACGGCGTTGCGGAGGAACGGCGGGCGCACTGCGATCTATTGCGCGACATCTTCGGCAATCCGTTTCGCCCCGTCGTGTTCGATCCGGCGTGGCGCACTGACACCGCGGTGTCACTGGCGCGGCACATGTACGAGTCTCGTGATTTCTCCGCGATGCCGATTCTCGCGGATGCGCTTCAAGATGCTGGCTGCGAACACGCCGATGTCCTCACGCATTGCCGCGACGAATCGCTGACGCACGTTCGCGGGTGCTGGGTCGTCGATCTGGTTCTCGGGAAAGAATGACACTACGCTATCGGTGGAGGTGAACCATGTCTGTCGCAACTCAACCCGATCCAGCCGTCACGCTCACGCCACCGCCGGTCGCGAACGGACCGCGAAAATGGAAGTGGACGCGGGACGAACTCGTCCGTTGTCACGAACTCGGGATGTTCGGCAATCAGCGAGTCATGCTCATCGACGGAGAGGTTGTCGTCATGTCGCCCATGAACGAACCGCACGCCCGAGCGATCGTGTTCGTGCTGCAAACTCTGCAAGCCACGTTCGGCGAGAGCTTCACGTTTCGCCCGCAGTTGCCAATGGACCTGGGACAAACGACCGACCCCGAACCCGATGTCATCGTCGTCGCCGGCACGCCGCGCTCGCAGCCACCCACACCACCAACAACGGCCGTTCTCGTGGTCGAAGTCGCCGACAGTTCGCTCGCCTTCGACATTGGGGAGAAGGCGAGTCTCTACGCGGCCGCTGGCATCGCCGATTACTGGGTTCTCGACCTCGCGCACGACCGGCTTTACGTGTTCCGTGATCCACGCCCCGAACCCGATCAGCGATTTGGCCACAGCTACTTTCGCATGAGCCTGAACGGCCCCGCCGATCGCGTCTCGCCCCTCGCCGCACCAACCGCATCCTTCCTCGTTAGCGACCTGCTGCCGTGACGTTCACGCTGGCTGGCCGTTGACCGCAGGGAAAAGCTGCGGGTCGAGGCGGTTGAGCAGTTGTCGGAGCTGTGGAATTTGCTCTCGGGCCGCCGCCTTGCCGATCGCAGCCATTTCCTTGGCGCGGACGAACTCGGTCATGTCGAACCCCGTCACGTCTGGCTCGATCACCAAATCGGCCGGCTGCACACCGAAGGCGTTCAGGTTGTAGTTCTGCACCAACAGGCTGCGGAGGAGCGTTTGCACCACGCCCGGCTTCCTTCCCATCGTTGGTCCGTCCGGCTTGATGTCGCAGAACTTGCTCTCCATCTTGGCCGTCACACTCACCGCGATCACGAAGTTGCACCCCATCGCCACCAGCACGTCGGCCGGGATGTTGTTCACCAAGCCGCCGTCGATCAATGCCTGACCATTGCGAACGATTGGCACCGACAGCACCGGTATGTTAATGCTCTCCAGGATCGCATGGACGGCATCGCCCCGCTCACGCACAACCGACTTGCCGCTCACCAGATCCACGGTGACGGACAGGCACGGCACAGCGAGTTGTTCGAGTTTCCAGTCGTGAAGGTAAGGGCGAAGCATCGGGTCGAAGTGACCACGGCGATACTTGTAGAGCAGCGACCAGTGGCTTCCCCGCGTGATGTGGCGGAACAGCCACGACGGGCGAAGATCCTTCGCGAAGCAGTCAGAGCTGTAGTCGCAGTCGAGCCCGGAAGCGTACACGACACCGGTTAACGCGCCGGCACTGGTCCCCGCGATCATGTCCACAACGATGCCGCTTTCCTCCAGCACCTTCAGCACGCCGAGGTGGGTCATGCCACGGGCGGCCCCGCCGCCGAGCGCGACCCCGATGCGGACACCGCGAAGGTCGTGAACGAGCCGTTCCATCCCACCCCCGAACCCCCACCCCATCGGGTGCCGCGGCGGCCCTTCCGTGATCTTGAAATCGCGGATGGCATAATCTCGGAGGGTTGGCACGGCGGGGGCCACGGTCGCATTGCCCTCCAGCAACCAGGCGATGCTGATCTTGTCACGCCAGCCGCGGGCCGGCACGTCGAACGCTTGCAACCGGGCGACTGCAGCGTCGCTCGCTGTCGAGGAGACGAAGTACACCGCCCGATCGACGAGCCGCATCAACCGCTCGACCCAATCGGGGGTCATCTGGGCAGAGACATCGAAGATGATTCGGTTGGTGTCCTGCCACTCGGCCACCTGATTGCGGATTTCCTCCGGCTCAATCGACTGACCATTAGCCACCAAGGAGCGGAATCGCACGCCGGTCACGCCCTGCCAGCGGTCGGAATCGCTCAGCACGGCCAGGTTCTCGCCCACATCGCGGAGGCGGGCGAGAAGCCGCTCGGCCACGGGACGCGACGCGGGCGATTCGTGGATCAGCACGAGCATCATCGGTGCTCGCTTCGTGGTCGCACCGAAGAACTGCTTCCGTAGGGTACCGGCAAACGTCTTCAGCCACAGACTCCGCAGGTCCGGGTGCTTCAGCGTCAACTCCATGGCCTGAGCGTGATCCACCTGCAAGACGGTCGAAGGCTCCAGCGAGAAGACCCGGACCGGGACGGGTTCCTGCAACGCGCCGAGCATCATTCCCATCTGCTCGCCGCGTTCCATGATGCGGAAGGGCGTCTCCCTGCCGCTGGAATCCACCTTCACCGCCTTCAGTCGGCCGCGGAGGATGAACCCGACGGAGGCAAGGGTGTCTTCCGGCTGGTGAACGACTTCTCCCGTCGCGAGGTGGCGGACGCGAGCCACTGCCAGCACGTCCCGCACGGCCTCGTCGCTGGCTCCCCGAAAGTACTCGTGGACCTTCAACAGTGCAGGGATGTCATCGTTCATGGCGGTGTTTCTCCAGTTCGCGGCGGAGATGGTCGCCGAACCCATCCTCGGGTGCGGCGTTTACGATGTCGTTGATCAGGGCCAGACGCCGCAGTTCGTCGAAGGGTAGTGACTGATCCAGTTGACCGTTGTCGTAAAGAGCACGATCAAACCGACCGTTGGCGAGCACCCGCCAGTCGCGGAGCCGCCGGCTGTGAGGTAGCCGGTAGAAGCTCGTGGTGCAGTTCGCGCACAGGCCATGATACCAGCGCGGTGTTTCGCACAGGCCGTTAATTACCGCGATGTAATCGAGGAACGAGTTCCGCACTGCGTCTGGGGCCACGGCAAGGCGGTAGAGGTGTGCGGTCTGCTCTTTTCCGTACTTCGTGCGCCGCAGAATCGCGTCGCGCTCGTCTGCCACCACGAAGATCAACTCCTGCTGCCGGTAGAGGCTTTTGAGAACCGAGTACCCTTGCCCCTTTCGGTAACGCACCTCGATCGACATGCACACGCGGCCGTCCGGTCCGAAATCGAACACCAGCACTGGGTGGCTCATCCAAGGCGAGCCCCAGTTGAACAAAATGATGTCCGCTCCCCGCAGATTCGCAAGGTGGACCGTGCGAGTGTCGTACCGTGGAGTGAAGTCGGTGAGCGTGCGGTACTCGAAATTGCGGACATTCTCGATGGTGATGGCGTCGCCGGTGCGGGTTGCTCGCGGCAGCACCGCCACGGTTGTTTCCCAGTCGCGGTCTTGCCTTGGCTTCAACCGCAGCCACCACGCAAGGATCGCGGTCGTGACGCCGAGGAAGGCGACGAGCGGTTGCCAGAGGGGATCCCAAAAGACGAATGCCGCAGCGACGCAGCCCACCCACGCCAGAGTGACAGCGCGACCCCACCGCGACCCGCCGCACGCATCGAAATAGAGCGCACCCGCCACCCAGAGGGTGATCGGAACCACCGCTGCGAGGACCAATGCCGTGACAGCCCACTCCAGTATCCCGTCCATGTTCTGATAACTCGGGTCGGACAAGGGTTGCCGATCATGCGATTGGTGAGAGTCTACAGACAGGCCGCACGGGGAGGTCTGGATACGCGGATCGTGCCTGTTACGCTGGGAAGGTGTCGGCCAGTACTTCGAGGTACTGAGTTGGGTGTAACCGGTCAGGCTCGCGTGGAAGTTCCGGGGAAAGGTGGTTTCCCCTCACCCGCTGCTCGAAGACTCGCAGCGACCTCTCCCCGCAAAGCCGGGGCGAGGTGGGGGTGATTGCCGTTCTCGACAGCTACTCCCACCATTTGCTTTCAGAGAAACCCAAGCACACCCACCTCGCCCCGGCTTTGCGGGGAGAGGTCGCGAGGCTTTGCGAGCGGGTGAGGGGTCTTCTGCTATTCGCTTACCAATCACAGCAGAGCCCGACCGGTTACACCCTAATGAGTTGGTGGCCTCGGTGCCGCACTTCCACTCACATCCGCTGTTTCCCGTTGATGCTCAACGACATGAGTGTACTCTGGACGCATCCTCGCTCTCCCGGAGTCCGTCCGTGTCATCCTTCGCCCCGATTTCACAAGCTGTGCTCGATGAGTGCGCACGAGAGCCAATCCGCACGCCCGGCGTCGTTCAACCATTCGCCGTGCTCCTCGCCTTCGACTCGGACTTCATCATCCGGCGATGCAGTGTGAATACCGCAGACGCATTCGGTGTGCCACCGTCCGGGATTCTGGGTCGTGGAATCGCGGACGTGTTCCCTCCCTGCGTGACGGCCGCGCTGCGGTCGGCGTTCGCCAACAACCCGCCCGGAACGGTTACCGACCTTGGCGTACTTTGGCCTCCACGGATTGCCCTCGCCCACACTCAGGCGGGCGAGTACATCCTCGAACTCGTCGCACCCGGCCGCGAGCACCCACTCGGCAACTACTCCCGCCATGCCGAAGCCCTCGCGGACTTGCTCAAGGAGGCGGCCCGACTGCTTTCCGAAGGGAAAACGGTGGAGGACTACAGCCAACTGACGACGGAGATGCTTCGGGAGCGAACCGGATACGACCGGGTTATGGTGTATCAGTTCAGCGAAGACTGGAATGGCGAGGTGATCGCCGAAGCCCGGCGGCCCGACCTCGAACCCTATCTCGGGCTTCACTACCCGGCGAGCGACATTCCCCCGCAAGCCCGCGAGTTGTACCTGGCGAACCGCGTTCGCGTATTGAGCGACGTTCTTGCCGAACCGGTTCCAATTATCTCGGACCTGGCCACGGGCGAGCTCGATCTGTCATTCGCACTCGCCCGTGGGTTCTCTCCGATTCACCGCGAATACCTGACGAACATGGGAGTCCGGGCAACGCTCACCGCGTCCATCGTGCGTGACAACCGGTTGTGGGGGCTCATCGCGTGCCACCACTCTGTCCCGTACCTCCCGAGTGTGGCTGTTCACGCCCTCGTCGGTGCGGTATCCAGTATGGTTGCCGTCCAGACAGAGTTGTTCGACAGTCGCGAGCGGAACCGTGGGGTTGTGTTGGGGCAACTTCTGCTTCACAGCCTCCCCGACGTGCTCGACCGAGCGGACGACTGGGCCGAAGGACTCGTCTCCACCGAGGCCGGCCTGATGGAAGCTCTCCACGCCAACGGGCTCGCCGTATTCCACAATAACCGGTTTCGGACCCGCGGCACCACGCCAGAGGAACATGACCTTCGTCGCCTCGTCGACTGGCTCGAACGAACCGGTCGGTCGGTCATCATCACGCACCGCCTCGGACACGAAGAGCCGGAGTTCGCCGACCTGGCCGCGACAGCGAGCGGGTTGACCGCACTGCGCGTGCCACACACTGACAGGACGTTCGTGATGTGGTTTCGCCCGGAGGTTGCTCGAACTGTCCGCTGGGCAGGCGACCCGCGAAAGGTGGTGGGTGAAACTCCCGATGGACGCAGACTGACCCCGCGGAAGTCGTTCGAAGCCTGGCTTGACGAGATTCGCGGGGTTGCCCGCCCGTGGAGCCTCGTCGAGCAGGCACTCGTCGGCGAGACAGTCCGAAACAATCTGCTCGACGTGCTCGCCGGGGTACAACGGCGGCAAATTCGCGACCTGCGGACTTATCGCGGAATCCTGTTCGAGCAGGTGAACGACGCGGTTGTCGTCACGGACCCGGAAGGGATGGTCACGTTCTGGAACGATGCAGCGGTTCGCCTGTACGGGGCGACCCGTGAAGAAATGATTGGCCGCCCCGTCACACACCACGCTCAACCCGGCCAGGCCGACGCGATTGTTCAAATGATGGGGGCGATCCGGGGCACGGGAGATTTCCTCCTTGAGCATCAGGCACTCCGAAAAGACGGCACACCAGTCTGGGTGGACATCCGTGGGCAACTCCTTCGCGGCCCAGCCGGGGACCCGATTGGGTTTCTCGGGATCTCACGCGACATCTCCTCTCGCAAGGAAGCCGAGGCCGAACTCCGGTTGCTGCACACTGTTGTCATGAACACCCGCGACGCGATCCTCGTCACCGAGGCGGAGCCGATCGACCTACCAGGGCCGCGAATTCTGTACGCCAACCCCGCGTTCATCGACCAGTGCGGCTACACCCTGGAGGAACTCATCGGCAAGACTCCCCGAATCCTCCAGTCCCCGCGGACCGATCGGGCATCTCTTAACGCGATCCGGGCCGCACTCCGGAAGTGGCAGCCAGTCCGGGCGGAGCTTCTGAACTGTCGCAAGGACGGGTCCGAGTTTTGGGTCGAGATCGACATCACCCCGCTCGCCGATGAAACCGGGTACTACACGCACTGGATCTCGGTGCAGCGGGACGTGACGGAGCGGAAAGTTCTCGAAGACCATGTGCGTCAGAAACAGAAACTCGAAGCGATCGGGGGGCTCGCGGCCGGGGTCGCGCACGACTTCAACAACCTGCTCTCGGTCGTCAACCTGTGCGGCTCCCTTCTTCTTGACGGAATGCCGGCAGATCACCCGGACCGCGGACTCGCGGAGGAGATCACCCGTGCCGGTGGGCGAGGCACCGCGCTGACTCGCCAGTTGCTGGCGTTCGGTCGGCGGTCCGTGCAGAAAGTCGAGGTGTTCGACCCGAACGCGATCATCGGCGAGACGGTTCAGATGCTTTCGCGATTGCTCGGGGACTCCATCACCCTGGAGGTGAGATTGAGCCCATCAATCGGGATGGTGCGAGCCGACCCCGGCCAGTTCACGCAAGTAATCATGAACCTTGTGATGAACGCCCGAGATGCGATGCCCAGCGGCGGCCGACTGGGAATCACAACCGATGCGGTCGAGGTTCCCGCGGGCGGTGCGCACCCGAGCCCGGATGCCCGCGAGGGGTGGTATACGCGTGTGACTGTGACCGATGTTGGCCGTGGGATGGACCCTTCCGTGGTCGCGCGAGTCTTCGAGCCGTTCTATACAACCAAGCCGGTCGGCCAGGGGACTGGTCTGGGGCTATCGCTGGTCTATGGCATCGTGCGGCAGTCTGGTGGGTTCGTGACGATTGACAGTGCCGTGGGAGTCGGGACCACAGTCCACGTTTACCTCCCGCGGCACGACACACAACACGACGAGAATGAACCAATCCCACCCGCGCGGCTGCAACCCCGTGCAGTCGGCACCGAGACCATTCTGGTTGTGGAAGACGACACGCCGTTGCGAGCGGTGACCGTGGAGGTGCTGACTCGGGCGGGGTATCACGTGATTGCAGTCGGAGACGGGGCGGAGGCTCTGACCGCGTGCGAACAACTCCCCCGCCCGCCGGAACTCGTGCTGACGGATGTGGTCATGCCCGTGATGGGTGGCCGGGAGTTGGCCGAACAGTTGACTGCACGTTACCCGGGGATCAGGATCGTGTTCGTGTCCGGGTACACGGCCGACGCGATGGACGATCCCCGCGTCGCGTTCCTGCAGAAGCCTTACTCGCCAGAAACCCTCGCGTGGTTCGTCCGCGAGGTTCTGGACAGCGAGTGACCACCCTGCGTTACTCCCGGAAAACGTCGGACAGATCGGCCCGGAGGCTGGCGTAGTCGGGGTAACGGTCGTCGGCCGACTTCTCCATCATGGTCATCACGACCCGAGACAGCGCCAGTGGTACGCCTGGCGCGACCTCGTGCGGGTGGATGGCTGTCACGCGGATGTGCTGCAGTAGCATCTCCTGAGCCGAGCGGCCGATGAACGGTAGTCGCCCCGTCAGCAGGTGATAAAGCGTGCACCCCAGCGAATACTGATCCGATCGGTGATCCACGGCCGTCCCCATGGCCTGTTCGGGAGCCATGTACCCGACGGTTCCTTCGGCTGGGCCATGCGACTCGACGACGATCTTCTCGCCATCCGCTTTGGTGGTGACGACTGCGAGCCCGAGGTCCACGAGCTTGCTCGACCCATCGCGGGTCAGCAGGATGTTCCCCGGCTTCACATCTCGGTGGACGACCCCAAGCCGCCGGGCCGCGTCCAATCCTTCCAGAACGTGCAGGATAATCTCGACTGAGCGAGCGGGTGCGACTCGCCCCGATTGTTTGATGAGGTCGGCGGCGCTGAACCCATCGACAAACTCCATCACGACGAACGGCCGCTGCGGATCGTCTTCAAAATCCAGCACGCGGACGATATTCGGGTGCGAGAGTTGTGCGAGGAGTTGGGCTTCACGAGTAAACCGAGCGAGAGCGTCGGGGTCCGCGGCGAGGACATCCGGGCGGATGAACTTTACGGCAACCGGCGTCTTGAGCTTGGTGTGAAGGGCACGGTAGACCATCCCGGCTCCACCCGTGCCGATGCACTCGATGAGCAGGTACTTCCCAATCTGGGTTCCGGGTTGTGGGGCGGCCATCGCCTTGGTCGCCGCCGGTTGGCTCGCCACGGCGACACCACCCTCGGCTGCCGAACTGCTCCGCGAACTCATCTCGCGATCATGGGTGGACGTGGGAGGCGGCTGCGTGCTGGGGTTCGAGCGCGATTGGTAACCGATCACACCGCTCGATGTTCCCACAGGTGGTGGCGTCGTCGCGATGCTCCGGGTTGTCGATGGTCCTGGGAACGTGCCCGATCCGCTCGAAGATGTTGTTGGGAAAGGGAAGGTTCCTGAACCGCTTGTGGTCCCGTCCGCACGCAGGCCGGGGGTGGGTACGGTTCGCGAGACGCTCTGGGTCGTGCCGCTGGGTCGCGGTCCGACGCGACTGGCCGAGAACGTCTTGTACGCGCTGGACTCAAACGCAGACGCGTCGGCGGGCGCACCGGACCGTGCCCGCTGAACCTCGGCCTCAACGCCGCGGGATTGTTCGAGCAGCGTTCGCGTGATGAGCTTACCCTTGGGGATCAGAATCGCCCCCGTGATGGGGTGAAGCAGGTTCTGAACCGCCCGTGTGCCCAACAGGGTAATCAAGTCGTCCGCCGACTCGATGTACATCCCCTCGGGAACCTCGACCTCAATGCCGTCGCCGAAGACATTACACTGGCACGCCAGCCGGCTTTCCGGACGTACATCGGCAACGAGTTTCAGGGTCCGTCGTTCGCGCGGGTTGACGGGGGAGAGTTGATCCATCCCCCGTTTCACCCAGACGTGACAGGTCGAGCACAGCCCCTTGCCACCGCACGACATCAAGACGTTCAAGTCTTTGCGCAGCAGACCCGAGAGCAGGGTGCCGCCAGTCTCGACGAGCGTGTTTTCCGCAAGAGGTTGGAGGGCGATCTTCTTCATATCGAACCGTCGAGATTGGCCAGCACAGGAACCTGGAAGCACGCGTCAGCAACGTAATCCGAGTCCGCGTGAACGGCCGTCATCATCTCGAACGTGGCGACCGCGCCATACACCAGCGCGTCGCGGTCCGCTGCCGTTCGGTCCAGTGTGGCGATTGCGGTTCGCACGCGGCGCCAGCGGCCACCTGGGTCGTCGCACCCTTCACGGTGGTAATCCAGCCCGGTACCTGCTTCAACGGCAACACTGAGCGCCAGCGAGAGCGGAGCGACGAGCATCCGGCTTCCCATGCGGCTCCCTTCGAGGACGTACCCGACACCGCCCCAAACGGCGGGGTTGGTTTCCGCCCAGGTACGAATGCGGTCGGCCCACGCGACGATGGCGTCTGGAGGCGTGGGGCTTTGCTGCGCCCCAAGTGCCTTCAAGTCGTTGGCAATCGCTGCTGCCCGTGTCGCTTCGACTGGCCACACAGACGCGAGTTCCGGATGCCGACAAACTTCGTCTTCGAACACTTCGTGAACCCAGTACAACCGGGCCAAAAGTTCGGTGTAGTCGTCCCGGGCGATGGTCCCGTCGATCATCGCGCGTGCGGCCGGGAGTCGCTCGATTGCATCGTGTGCGGGTCGGGTCTCGGCCCGGAGTTGCTCGAAAAGGTCCATCTTCTGTTCCTCAGATGCGGCTCGTGGGAGGGGTTCAGTTCGCGACCGCCGGTGTGGCTCTGCGTTCGCCAGTCTCGTCCCGTGCCGGGATCGGCAGGTTGGAGAGCACATCGGCGAGGTGTTCGGCGTGTGGACGCAGCAAGCCCCACGCGGTGGGCGACATGTTCGCCCGGAGGTGCTCGTGCCAGAGTTGGAAGCCATCTCGCATGAACTGTGGGGACACGTGAGCCCCCTTCAGGATGGTCTGGAACCAGATCGTGAACTCGTGGTCGAGCGTTTCGTGCTCGCTGAGGAACATCGCGTTCCCGGCCATGTTCGTGAGCATCCCCATGTCTCGCTGGATCTTGTCGAACCCGGTCGAGCGGAGGCGGGCGAACTGCGGGTAGCGAAGCCGCAACCCGGCAACGACCTTCTCGGGGACCACGGTGGCCGCCTGTCGGACCTCTTCCAGGGCAGCCCGGCGAGTCTCGGCGGTGGCGATGTAGTTCTCAATCGCGGCCCGGTCGTCGGCCGTGGGGTACGCGTTATCGAGTCGGAAAATGATGCGAGAGATCACTGCAACCTCCGGGATCAGACCGCAAGGGTTGGGGCGGGGATGGTGGAGAGCGCCTCGGTCATTTCGTCGAACGCGGGGCGGAATGCTTCCCACGCCGAGCCGGTGAGGCGAGTTTCGAGGAGTTCGCGGAGCACGAGGTACGCGTCGCGAACTTCCAGCGGCTCGACCCCGAGTGCGGGAAGGAGCCGGGCCAGGTGGTCGGTCCACCGGAGCTTCAACAACTTGGTGTCGTCGGCAAGAACCGCGAGGTTCACGTGCCGCAAGCTCTCGACGAGATCCTGTGCGAGCGGCCGGGTGTAGAGCGGCCGATCGGGGAACCGGCGTGCCAGCTCCTCGTGGAGCTTCCGAGCCAGAGTGGGCTCTTGCTTCTCCAGTTCCTCACCCAGCTTCAGACGGATGGGAAGGCGGGCGTAATACGCCATGATTCGGGCCAAATCGGTTTCGGAGAAGGCCCGCTCGTTGGTGCGGCGGATGATGTCGGTCAGCCAGGTGTTCATCGGAAACTCCGGTGTGTGTTCGGCAACTCCTAGGCAACAGCCTGTCGAACCCGGTCGAGAATGGCGTCGTGCGACGGCATCGCTTCCGTGGCGTCGATGAACTCCTCGGCGGCGGTGATCGCATCGCTGCGTGCGATGATGAACCGCGATCGGTCGGCACCGAGCGCTGGGCACTCGGTCTGCACGGCATCGAGCGTTTCGCCGCTGAGGTGCGAGAAGACCGCGCCGAGCAACCCAGCCGCAAGGAGATCGACCGGCCGGTCGGCCTCTCGCACAAGGCTCGGCATCATCGAGTCGTGAAGATCGACGACGAGCACGCCGAAGTCGCAGAGAGCCATGTCGATTTCCAGCCGACCGTAGCCGTTGGCGGAGAACGAGTCGGCGAGGCACGTGTGTACGAGCGCGGCGGGCAACTCACGCACACGAGTCTGGTAGAGGGCGTTCAGTTCCTTGTCGAAGCGGGCGGCGAACTGCGTGCCCCACTTCTTCCCGGCGGCTTTCATCACCTTGCGGTAAGCCTTGCCGCATTCGTAGATGAGGGCGTCGCGAAACCCGAGCAGGAACTCGCTCGGGAGGGTGCATACCCGCTGGCCGGATGGCGTTCGGGTCACGCCTTTGGCCACGTCGGTGGTGAAGTAGCCGGGGCGGGCGTATGCGTTCCCCTTCAGTCGCAGCGGCGGTTCAACGGAGGGTGTCATCGGCGATCCTCGGGTTCGGTGTTAGGCCACGGCGGCGGGTGCGGTGGCGGCTTCCGCTTGTGTCGGGGCGGGTGCCGGGTTGGCCGGAGATGCCGAAGGCGGTGCGGCGAGCAACCGCCCCATCGGCCGGCGGCCAGGTGGCACGCCCCGCATCGCCGGCGACTGGCCCGTGCGAGCCACCGCAGTTCGGGCAACCTGTGGACGGAAGTGGGCAGACAGTGCGGCCCAGGTCGGTCGTGGACGACTCATCGGTGCATCTCGTTGGTGTCACATCTCGGACAGTTTTCGGGAAATGTCGCGGGCCGAAGCGCCTTCGCTTCGCCAGAACGAAGCCGCATCGACGCGGTCGTAATCGGCGATCACGAACTTGCAGAAGTCCTCGCCGGTGGCGTAGCACTGCATCTCGACGCAACCGAGGCTGCGCTTCGCGAGGACGCTGAACACGGAGGCGAACAGGCCCGCGTAAAAGTAGCACACGACCGAGCCGATGTCGCCGACGGACTGAGCGACGGCCGACTCGAACAGCTCGACGTACAGCAGCCCCTTGTCGCGCTGCGTGAAGTCGTATCGCCAGGTGCCCCACCCGAGGATGGTGAGCGGCCACCACCACGTTTCCAGCAGGAAGTCCATCCGCATCTTGTCGAGTTCCGCCTCGAACTCGGCCTGCATCCGGGGCATGAATCGCTTCATGTCCTGCACGCCCCACTGGTACCCGCACTTGTACATGATCTCGCGGGCACCGTTCTGGCCGGCCTCGTCTTCGAGCGAGCCGAGCATGGCGACCATGAAGTCTTCGGTCACCCGCATCACACGCTGACCGTAGGGGTTGGTGACAGTCCCGCGGTCCACGTCGTGGCGGAAGAACTCGGTGTCGTGGTAGTGGTTGTGCTTGTACGGCTGCACGCCCAGCACCGGCGTGATGATCCGGTTGATCTTCCCGTCGGTCACGCCCGTTCGGCGGAGGAGGTTGACGGCACGAAGGTCCGCCTTCTCCTGCCAAACGAGTTGCAGGGTCCGCTCGGACGGGCGGTCGAGCGGTGCGTTGTAGTCGTCGTCGGTGGCTGTGGTGCGCATCGGTGATATTCCCCTGGCCGGCTTAGCCGGCAGATTCGCGGGCCTTTTGCAGTTCCTTCGCCGAGGCGACGAACTCGTTAATCACGGACCGGGTGATGACCTTACCCTTTGGAATCAGTCGGCGGCCGGTGACGGGGTGCAGGTAGTCGTACCCGGCGACCGTGCCAATCAGCTTGTCAACCTGTTCGATGGACTGGACGTACAGCCCTTCAGGAACCTCGACGAGGATGCCGTCACCCTCGATTCGGCACTGGCACGCGAGCCGGCTATCCGGTTCGGCAGTGGCCAGCATGCCGAGTGTCTTCGTCTCTCGCGCGGTCGGTGGCGAAACACTCCCGCGACCGGATCGGACGTACACATGGCAGGTGGCGCACACGCCCTTCCCGCCACACGCCATGTCGATTTCCAGATCCCGCGACAGCAACCCATCGACGAGCCGTGAGCCCGTCGATACGTCCAGGTTGCCGCCAACTGGGGTGAGCGTCAGCGTCTTCATTGATCCCCCTGCTCAGCACGCCGCGCCGAGTTTCCAGCCCATGCACAGTTCTTCCGGGTGCCCCACGTCGGGCTGCTTCCCGTTGCTCTCGACTGGTGTCGTGTCGGCCTGATCGGGGAGTCGCGTGGGCACAACGAGCCGAACAATCAGGCGACCCGAAGCAGTTGCGTCGAATGCCATCGAGCCGCCCAACGCTGCGGCCATTCGGCCCGCGAGCAAGAGGCCAGGGAGGTATCCGTCCGCACCCGGAGCCGGGAGGAACGCCGTGGGGTCGATACCGCCGAACGGCTGGGTGAGCGCTGCCAGTTCGAGCTCAGTGAGGGCCGGACCCGCGTCGAGAATTTCAACTTCGAGGCGGCCTTCGCGTTCGCCGGGGTCGCACGGGAGGCGGCGGAGTTTGACGCCGATGGGGCCGTCCTTCACCGACGAGACCGCGTGGGCGAGCGCTCCGTGAACGGCGGTCCGCAGCCATTCCTCGTCGCAGTACACCCAACCACCCTGGTCGGTCACGGTGATGGTGGCGTTCCGGGCCTTCAACCGGGCGTCCAGTTGATCGACCACGGACCGAACCGACTCGCTGGCCAGGAACTCGACTCGGGCCGGCGGCGGGAGTTGGCCCCACAGGATGACCGCGAGCCAACGGGTGACACGAGCCTGCGCGTCAAGATCGCCAGCGGCCTGCTGAACCGACTTGAGGCGGGGAACGAGTGCATCGCGTTGCTGCGATTGCTTCGCCTCGCAGATGAGTTGCCGGGTCTGGGTCAGGATCATTCCGCCGGCATCGCCGACAGATCGGTCCGCAAGTGCGAGGGTGTTCGCGAACGCCTCCTCGCGGGTTCGGGCCAGCACGGTGCCGAGGCGGTGGTGGTCTTCGGTGAGATCGCGGAAGACCACGCACCACATGGGCGATGCTTGTGGCCCCGACCGTGCTGCCGTCAGTGAGAACAGGACAATGCGGCTCGTCGATTCCGCAACAACCGTCCGCCCGCCTTCGGCCAGCCAGCCCGACACCCCGCTTCCTGGGATCGGCGGCAAACCGCTCGGGTCTGGGCTTGCTGGCTGGCGGAAGTGGCTCGCCAGTGTCGTTCGTGTGAGTTCCGCAGCGGGTCGCCGGAGTGCCTGCTCGGCAGCCGTGTTCGCGTAGCGGATGTTCCCGCGGTCATCAGCGACCAACAGCGGCGTCGGGCATGTCTGAAGGATTCGCAGGAAGCCCGAGAGACGCTGGCGAATGGCGGTCATTTTCGTGTTGAGATCCAGCACGGCGGCGGTCACCGCTTCGCCCGACACGGCGGGTGGCAGGCTCAGGGCCAGCGGTGTGACCGCTGTGCCGTTCGCCACCTGACCGATGTTCTCGCTCAACTGGCCGAGAGCAGTCGTGAACCGATTCTGGTGATCGGCCAACTCCGCACGGACCGAATCGATTCGGCGGTTGGCGTCATCCGTTCGGCGGTTGGCCACGTCGATCTGCTGGTTGGCCACTTCGGTTGCCTGTTCGGCTTCCTCGGCTCGCAGGTCGGCGGCCTCGATCCGTTCCAACAGGTCGCTGATGCGAACGGCGATCCGGCCGAGTTCGTCATTTCTCGCTGTCGGCAGTTCCGCCTCTGCCTTCGCGTCGGCGAGTTGCTCGACGGCATCGACCAACTCCGCGAGAGGCCGACTGAGTGTCCATAGTGCGCCTGCGGCGATCGCGGCGAACACAAACCCCGCACCCAGAACGATGGGCATCAGGGGTGAATCGGGCGGGACGGCAACGGCGACGACAGCCACCGCAAGCGGGCAGAGCGCCGCCGTCAGTAGTCGAGTGCGAAACCGGTTCGGGCGTCCGGGTTTCATCGTGCGATCTCCGGGTGCGAGTACGTTGCGGACGCATCAGGGCAAAACGCCCGGCGTGCTTCGGCCACCAGTCGGCGGCCGGTCGGTCGGTCGGTCGGGTCGAGAGCGGTCATCCGGCGAATCAGATCGGACGCCTTCCGGCTCACTCCGGGAACCGTCCAGTGCAGCGGGTCGAGAGTCAGGTTCGTGTGTTCCTCGCGGCACTCGGCGAACCCGCGTGCGGTCACGGGCGAGTGCCCCGTTAGCGCGTGGTACAGGGTGAGGCCCAGCGAGTAGATGTCGGAGCGTTCGTTGCCACGGCCGTCGAAACATTCCAGCGCGGCGTAGGGCCAGGTTCCGTGGACCGCCCCGCCAGCATAGAGGGCGAGGCTGGTGGGCCGCGTGCTCCCGAAGTCGGCGAGTTTGAACCGGCCGGCAGAGGTGGCGATCACGTTCGCGGGTTTCACGTCGCCGTGAACGACGCCCGCGGCGTGGGCGGAACACAACCCGCGGATCACATCGCGGGCCATCCGGAAAGCAACGCGGACATCAACCGCTCCCACCCGGCCGAGCGTGCGAGCCAGGCTTTCGCCATCGACGTATTCCAGAACCAGGACAGTGAGCCGGCCGACCCGCTCGAGATCCCAGAGGCGAACAACGTTCGCGTGGCTGATTCGAGCGAGCACCCCTGCTTCGGCTTCGAGTGGTGTTGCGTCGGCGGAAACCTTCAGTGCCACCGGAACACCGAGTTCCGGGTGAACGCTGCGGTACACGTGGCACGACCCACCCCGCCCGAGTAGACCCAGGACCGGGTAGCGACCAAGGCGGCTGTTGAGCGGAAGCGGGAGCGGGTGAACGGTCGGTGGGGCTGGGGCCGGCGCGAATCGGTCGAGGCGGTATTGAAGCGTCGAGACGTCCAGGAGCTGTTTCAAGTCTCCTTCACTCAGCCGCCCTTTAAGGACCAGCGACACCGCACGCGCTGCAATTCGGTCGAGCATTTGAAGGGCGACGAGTGCTCGAAGGGCGTCCTCTCCGTCAACTGGACCGATGGCGTGGGAGAGTCGGGAGAGATCGACGTTCCCGCAGCGAGCGAGAATGGCGAGGACTTCCTGATTCCCGGCCCGGTCTGGGTGGGTGGGGGCGACCGCTGACATTTTGCTTTCTGGTCCGTGGGCGAACAGTCAGCTTCACCAAGGAGAGGTTCTGCTGTCTGATCGGAGTGTTGGAAAGCGTATGGACGTCTTAATGCAACAACGGTGCCGAGATGAGCAACAAATGAATTTCACTGGAATCGAGAAATGCTTGCAACTCAGGCAGAAGTTTTGAACCGTGCCGCGAGTTCGAGGTGAAGGTTGGGATGAGTGTGTGGTCGATGTGCGGCTAACGAAATGCCGGTGGCGAAAAACTAGCCGGTAATTTAACTTGTCGAGCCAGTTGGTTGCAATCCAAACTGGCGGATGCGCCCGCGAAGGGTCATTCGGTTGATACCGAGGGCTTCGGCTGCCTGGGTGATGTTCCCGTGGAAGTGAGCGAGCACGAGGCGGAACAATTCCGGTTCGGTGCGGGCGAGCCACTCGGCGTAAAGGTTCTTCGATCCGACGGCCAATCTCGCCGCGACGAACTCGGAAGTGTCCTCCTCGGTGGCGGCTTGACGAATCGGGAACGCATGAACGCCAGAAGGCTGGAATTCGAGCAGATCCGCCGTGAGAACCGGCCCTGACGCGCGGAGAACTGCCTTCCGCAGAACACCCTGAAGTTCTCGCAGGTTACCGGGCCACGAATACCTACGAAGCTGGGCGACGGCGTCCGCGGTCAGTCCGTGGACGGACGACCCCAGTTCGGTCTGGAACGCAGCGAGAAAATGTTGAACGAGGAGAATGAGGTCGTCGCCACGGTCGCGGAGTGGTGGAAGTGGGATCGTGTACCCGGCAAGCCGGTAGAACAGATCGACGCGGAACCGGCCGGTTTGGGCCATCCCCGCGAGGTCGCGGTTCGTGGCTGCGATCACCCGCGAGTCGGTGTGGACCGTCTCTTCCCCACCAACTCGTTGGAATGCTTGTTCTTGCAGAACCCGGAGGAGTTTCACCTGCGTGCCGGGCGTCGTCTCCCCAATCTCGTCGAGGAACAACGTGCCACCACTGGCCTGTTCGAACTTCCCGGTGCGTTTGCGGTCGGCACCCGTGAACGCTCCCTTTTCGTGGCCGAACAACTCGCTTTCGAGGAGTGTTTCGGGCATCGCCGCGCAATTCACGGTGATGAAAGGCTTGTCGGCCCGCCCGGAATGCTGGTGGATCGCGCGGGCGACGAGTTCCTTCCCGGTCCCGGACTCGCCAAGGATGAGGACGGTTGCTCGCTGCGTTGCGACGCGACCGATGGCCCGATACACATCCTGCATCGCAGGGCAGCGCCCGACCATTGCCGAGCCGCCCGTGTGGCCAGGGGCGAGCGAGACGGCCGCCGGCTCGCGGGCCAACCGGGCTGCGGTCAGAGCGCGGTTGATGACTTCGATCAATCCTTCTGAGGTCAGTGGCTTCGGGAGGAAATCGAACGCTCCCTGAGCGTTCGACATAATCGCGAGGTCGCTTGATTGTTCACCGGTAATCATCACAACCGGGACGGTCGCGTCGATCTCGTGAATCCGGTGGAGGATGTCGAGCCCGCTCAAGTGCTGAAGATGGATATCACAAAACACGACATCCGGGTGAACCTCCCGGAGCAGTTTCAATGCCTCTTCTGGGCTTGGCGTTCCGACGAAGGTGTGGGACTGCTTCTCGAACAGTACACGCAAGGAGTACAGGAGTGCGGGATCGTCGTCGATCGCGAGAATTGTTGCCACGTCCCGTCTGGTTCCATTCGGTCCGGAGCGGCTTCCTACAGTGCCTAGTTTAGTTCATTCCACGAGAGGAAAATCCACGATTCTTGTCGGATTAAAGATACCTTCCGCGACAGAATTCTGAGGTGACAGATCGACTCGGCAAGATTTTGTCAGTCAAATTATAATGGCTCATATGTCATATTATTTGATTATTGTTACTGTGTTTATGTATTGCAATCTGTTATGAGATATCAGTTTGCGAATCGATTGAGCGGATTGGTAGGAAGGTCACAATGGAGAATTCGGTCGTGATTCCACCCACTTCAGACCACTTGCGAACTCGTTCGTCCGAGTTGGCATGGGGGCAATTAGTGCGCGCAAGTCACAAGCAAAAAGTGACTCAACGACCTGTACGCGGGAGATCGTCGTGGAGTCTCCGCCTTCACATGGTACCATCAACGACCGAGGTGAAACATGACCCGCAAGATGTACTGCTGCGTTCTGTTCGGCTGTGCTGCGCTATCCACCATTCCCGAAGCGACTCGGCGAAGCGTAGCCGCGCCGCCCGACGCACCCGCGATCGCGTTCGACGACATGACCGAGAAAGCGGGGATGGTCGCACCGCTTGCTGGGTTGATGGGCCATGGTGGCGCGTGGGGCGACTTCGACGGCGACGGGAAGCCGGACCTGTTCGTCGGTGGGTTCTGCGACCGCCCGAACGCGGAATACAAGCCGGCAGCCGGGCCGGTGGCGTCGGTGCTGTTCCGCAATCGCGGAGATGGCACTTTCGAGGTTGTCGCCGATACACCCGCGAAGATGTACGGCCGCACCAGCGGTGCCGTGTTCGCCGATCTGGATAACGACGGCCGCTCCGAGTTGTACGTCGCCAACAACGCCCGAAACAAAGGGAAGAAGACCGAGGAACCGCAGGCATCGGCAGTCAGCCGGCGGAGTGCGCTCCTCAAGAACGACGGCGGGAAGTTCGTGGATATCGGCAAGGACTGCGGTGCGTGCCCGGAATCGCTGCTGTCGGCCCGCAACGTCGCCGTGCTCGATTACGACAACGACGGCTTACTCGACCTGCTCGTGATCGAGGACAAGTTCACCGCGAAGCCACGAACCACGCTATTCCGCAACGAAGGCGGGCTGAAGTTCCGCGACGTGACGAAAGACGTCGGCTTACCTGAGAACGTATTCGGCCTCGGTGTCGCGGTCGCGGATGTGAACGACGACGGCCGCCCCGATGTGTTCGTCCCGCACTCAAACAAGCTGTTCCTCTCTGCGAAGGACGGCAAGTATCGCGAGGCAACCGAACTGGCGGCGGTCTTCGCGTGGAAGCCGCTCGATGGCGAAGACTGGCCATGCGGAGCCTGCTTCGCGGACCTGAACCGCGATGGTCGCCTCGATCTGGTGTTGTCGATCCACAGCATGAAGGCTCGCAACCGCGTTTACATCAACGACGGCGTGAAGGACGGCGTGCCTCAGTTCCGCGACGTGACGAAGGACGTCGGTCTGGGTGACACAGTGCCGGTACGCTGCCCGCACGTCGAGGTGCAGGATTTCGACAACGACGGCTGGCCGGACATCTACATCTCGGCCGCGCATCTGGTGGAGGGAAAGGCGACCCCGCTGATCTACCGGCACACGGGTATCCGCGATGGACTGCCACGGTTCGAACCGACGTGGCCCGTGGCGAAAGCGAACGCTTACTACCCCGCCGGCCCATCGTGCGACTACGACGGCGACGGCCGCATTGACCTGTTCCTGATCAACTGGTTCACGGGCAACCACAGCCGCCTGTTGCGGAACACCTCGGCGACGAAAGCCTGGCTCGATGTTCGTGTCACCGGCAAGACGTCCAACCGCATGGGGATCGGCGCGAAGGTTTCGGTGTTCGCAGCGGGGAAGTTGGGCGTGCCGGAATCGTTGTTGGGCCACCACGAAATCGGCATTGGTTATGGCTACGCAAGCGGTCAGTTACCGGTTGCGCACTTTGGTCTGGGCGACGCAACAACGGTCGATGTCCGTGTTACGTTGCCGGGCGGCAAGGCCACCATCGACAAGCCCGGCGTGAAAGCGAACCAGGTGTTGGAAGTGAAGGAATGAACCCGAGCCGCAAGCGGCTCTCAACACGGAACCCACCATGCCTCGTTTCCTCTCCCTCCTGGCATTCAGCATTGCGGCGTGTGTCGTCGCTGCGATGCCGATCACATCCACCACAATCGCTGGCCAGAAGAAGAAGGCCGCCGAGTGGAAGGCTCCGGAACTTCCCGGCGGCAAGGCAATCGTCACCGACACATCTGATGTGTTCATCAAGGTGCCCGAGGGCGTCACTCTTCAGGAAGGCGTGACGGTTGCGAAGGTCGCCCCGACCATCGACTTCGCGTACTACCCGGGCCAAACCTACGCGGGGAACCCGTGGTCCACCTGGGGTGAAAGCGTCTTCGCCGATGGCAAGTATTACGCATCCGTTGGCGACCACAAAGCACCGGCCGGCACTGCGTTCGTTTACGAATACGACCCTGCGAAGAAGGCGTTCCGCCAGCTCATCGACGTGCAGAAACTCCTTGCAATGCCAGAGGGTCACTACGCCCCCGGCAAGATTCACACGACGCTTTCGGTGGGGAAGGACGGCGCGATCTACTTCGGCACGCATCGCGGTTCCACGCGAGTGACCACGGACCAGTACCACTACAAGGGCGACTGGATCATTCGCGTCGATCCCAAGACCGGGAAGTCCGAGGCGGTCGCGCACGGGCCGGTTCCGAAGCACTGCATCCCGACGGGGATCCTCGACCCCGAACGCCTCATCTACTACGGCGGAACCGCCCCCGGCGAGGGGAAGGACGAAGGGAACAGCGTCCACTTCTTCGCTTACGACGTGGAGAAAAAGAAGGTGCTGTGCGACGTGCCCGACGGCCCGCCGCGAGCCATGATCTTCGCGAAGTCCACGGGGCGCGTTTACTACATGCAGGCCAGCGGCGGCTCGTTCATGCGCTACGATCCCGCAAAGGGCGGCGACCCGGTCAAGATCCCTGGCGAGATCGGGTTGCGGGCCGCGTCGGACGAGACGAAGGACGGAATCGTTTACACGGTGTCGTCGGGCCAGAAGGGGATTCCCGAGTTGTACGCGTTCGACACGAAGACCGAGAAGGTGACGCAACTCGGGCTCGCCGCGGTGGGCAAGGTGGGCTACATCACCGCGTTGAAGATCGACCCCACAGGGCGCTACCTGTACTACATCCCCGGCGCACACGGCGGTGCCGACAAGGATGGCTCGCCCGTTGTGCAGTACGACACGAAGTCCAAGACCAAGAAGGTGATCGCGTTCTTGCATCCTTACTACAAGGACACGCACGGCGTCGCGCCGGTTGGCACCTACAGCTATGCCCTCTCGCCGGACGGAGCCGACTTGTATGTGACCTGGAATTCGACCCGCCCCGGAGTGAAGGCGTGGGATGTGGTCACACTGTCCTTGATCCACATTCCCGCAGCCGAACGTCGAACCGAGTGATCCGAAAAATCTCCCGCAAACCCACCAACTTCTCCCCCTCCCACAGCGTTGAATCTGGGAGGGGCGACTCGGATTGCAACGGTACCACCTGAGCTGGAAATCGGCCTGCAAGCAGGCTACGTCTCTGCGGTATAGTTGGTATTGAAGTGATCCCGCCGGGCAGGTACGAAGTTCCCCAAGGGGGGTGAACCGTGGCGAAGTTGCTGGTTGTCGATGACGAACCGGTCATCTGTCATTCGTTCCGCAACGTATTCACGTCGCCCGAGGTCGAGGTGCTGACGGCCCGGAGTGTTGCGGAAGGCTGGCAGCGCATTCGCGAAGAACAGCCGGACGTGATTGTCCTCGACCTCCACCTGCCGGATGGCTCCGGCCTCGACTTGTTTGAGCAGATTCGAACAGCCGACCCGAAACGGCCCGTCATTTTCATCACCGAGAATGGAACGACCGAAACCGCCATCGAGGTGATGAAACGCGGAGCATTCGACTACCTTGCCAAATCGACCGACCTCGAACGCATGGCACGCCTGCTCGACCGGGCGTTCGAGGCCGCCCGCTTCATCCGCGAACCGGCCATCTTCCCCGACGACTCGACCGACCGTATAGTCGGTCGATCCGAGGTGATGCAGGAAATGTGCAAGCAGATTGGCCGCATCGCCCCGCAGGACGTGAATGTCCTCATTCTGGGCGAAAGCGGCACGGGGAAGGAACTGGTCGCGCGGGCGATCTACCAGCATAGCCGGCGGGCTCACAAGCGATTCCTCGCGATTAACTGCGCAGCCATCCCGGAAGGGCTCGTGGAGAGCGAGCTATTCGGGCACGAACAGGGAGCCTTCACCGGGGCCGATCGCCAGCGAGTTGGGCGGTTCGAGCAGTGCGGCGACGGCACCCTGCTCCTCGACGAAATTGGCGACATGCCCCTGCCCGTCCAGGCGAAAATCCTTCGGTTGATTCAAGAGCAGCGGTTCGAGCGAGTCGGCGGTAACCAACCGATCAACACTCACGTCCGCGTTCTGACGGCGACGAACCAGAACCTCGACCAACTCATCGCCACCGGCCAGTTCCGCAACGACCTCTACTACCGCCTGAAGGTGGCCACGATTCACGTCCCCCCGCTCCGCGAGCGGAAGGAGGATATCCCGGAACTGGCGCACCACTTCCTGTATCGCTTCGCCCGTGAGTCGAATCGCGATGTTCGCGGCTTCGCCCCGGAATCGCTCGACTTGCTCCAGCAGTATTACTGGCCCGGCAATGTCCGCCAGTTACAGAACTGCATTCAGGCGGCCGTGTACCAGACAGTCGGGCGAACCCTGCTCCCTTCCGACCTTCCCGGAATCGACGTGAACCCATCCTCGCCCGACGTGATTCGGGTCGCGGACGCCTCGCCTCCATTCGACCTGACGGCAACCATCGAAGCCATGCTGCGCGACGGCGACGGCGACGTTCACAGCCGTGTCGTCGCACTCGTTGAGCGTGAACTGTTCGCCCGGGCGCTGCGCCACACCCACGGGCATCAGGCTCAGGCAAGCGACTTGCTGGGGATCAATCGGACGACGCTGCGGACGAAACTCCGCGAGTTGGGTCTGTCTCTGGATCGTGTTGTCACGGACCGTCCAGAACCGGGCGAAGGGTTGAAATCCGCGTAAAGTCTGCGAGCCACGGGGTTTATCCCCATGGTCTGGAAATGAGAAAGCCACGGGGATAAACCCGTGGCTCGCCACGATTCCGGCTTCAATCACTTCTTCTTGGCGACGGCTTCGATCTTCTTGGTCTTGGACTTCGGCGAGCCGGGGCCGACCTTGTTCGTGGGGCGAACCATGACCACCGAGCCGTTGTATCCCGGGATGCCGCCACGGATGAGCAACAGGTTGTTCTCGGTGTCGATCTGAACAACTGCGAGGTTACGGATGGTCACCCGTTCGGCACCGTAGCGACCGGCCAGGCTGCGGCCCTTCTTCGGGCGACCGCTACCGCGGTTGCTGGCGAGCGACGAGGTCGAACCGGGCTGGCGGTGGTTCTTCTTCGAGCCGTGGGCTGCCGGCAGACCGGCGAAGTTCCATTTCTTCATAACGCCCGTCGTGCCGCGGCCCTTCGAGGTGCCGATGACATCGACCGCGAGCACATCCTTGAACACGTCGTTGACGGTGAGCACCTGGCCAACCTTCAGCACCATGTCGTCGGCGTAGGCCTGGAAAGGCTGCTTGATGTCGCCGGTAGGTTTGACGCGTTCGAGCGTGAGCTTGGCTTCGGCCGCGGTGCATTCCGCCTTGGTGACGAACCCGATCCCCTTGTCGAGTCGGAACTCGCGAACGTGGCGCTGCGGTTCGCAGTCGGCCTTCGGGGGAAGCACGACGCCGGCCTTCTGGCGGGCATCCTTCCGCTTCGACTTCAGGTTCGCCGCGACGTGCCCTTGCTCGGGTCGGGTAGCCGCTTTTCGGGGCTTGTCCTTGAAGCCGAGTTGAACGGCAGCGTAGCCGTCCTTGCGAACTTCGCCCCGATCGCTCTTCGTGGTCGGGTGCTTGATCTGGAGAACGGGGCAGGGTCCGAGTTGCAGGATGGTGACGGGTTCGACCGTTCCATCGCCGACGAACACCTGCGACATACCGAGTTTGACGCCGATCAGACCGAGGGACATGTGATGCCTTCTGCCGCAACAAGGCGGCTGCTGTGACCCCTGGCCGGCCTGCGATCGGGTGGTTACCCTCGCATCAGCCGGTTGTGTGCCGGGGTGCAGTTATTGGAACAGTGGATTGTAGGAACTGGGCTGGTGAAGGCCAGTGTCAGAAGAATCAGGGGAACACTTCGACGCTTGGCGAGCGGGGGTGCGTGAGCCCCCCGAGTTCTTTGTCTTCGCTCACACCTCGGGGGACTTATGTCCCCCGCTCGCCAAAACATCCCGCTTTCCGCGACTTTCCGGACTTGTTCCGGGGCCGTTGACGCGTGTTCTTGCTCCATCACGGTTGGCCATTCACAAGACGAGCGTCATTATTCCACTGGCGGGTTGTTGTCCCGCGGACAGTCAGGCGGGTAGTATGGAGCGGCTGAGAACGACACCGAGCAAATGAAGGACGCACCATGAGGCGGTTGTTCGTTACGGTCGGTGTGTGCGGATTGGCAATCGGGATCGCGGATGCGTCCGGTCCGCCAGTCCTGACTTCTGCCCCCACGCCGAAGAATAGTCCGCTAAACATCCATGCCATTGTCGAGCAACTCGGATCCTCGCAGTTCACCGAGCGAGAAGCAGCCTCGGCAACGCTGGAAAAGATCGGCCCGGCGGCGATCGACGCCCTGCGAGCTGCGGCCCGGAGCGAGAACCCCGAGATTCGCGACAGGGCCGCCTCACTCCTCACGAAACTCCGGCGACTCGCGGACAGCGAAACGCGGCTGACCGCCAAGCGAGTCGCACTCGATTATCAGGACGTTCCACTCGGATCGGCGATTAACGACCTCAAAGCCCGCACGGGGCTGAACGTCACACTCGATCCTGCTCGGGTCGCGAACCCACTCCGAAAAATCACCTGTCGAACCGGCGAGTTGCCTGCGTGGGAAGCCCTGGAGGCGTTCTGTGTGGCTGCCGCCCTTCGAGAGTCGTTCCCAATCGAACTGGACGTTCCGAAACCGAACACGCCACGCCGCGGATACATTCCCCCTCCCCAGGCTCCGAGCCCGGAAGCAATCCCCGTTGTCCTCATCGACGGTGCATCCGAACGACTTCTGGGCAGCAGGTCGGGGGCGGTGCGGGTGCTCGTGCTGCCCGCGACGTTCCCCGGCCACCGCGTCACGCTCGGAACTGGTGAGATGTCGCTGGCCCTCGACGTTACCCCGATGCCTGGGCTTGGCTGGCAGGAAGTCGTTGGCGTGAAGATCAACAAGCTGATTGACTCCAGCGGGCGAGCCGGCGGTGCGGGGGTCGAGAAAAATGTTCTTCCCATGAACGATCCGAACGGCGTGGTTGTGTTCGCCCGCCCCGGTGTTGCAATGCGGTTCGACGCCAACGGTAACTCAATCCTGCCTGAGAACCTGCCGAACCCGCGAATCGTGACGGTCCCGTTGAAACTCGGCACCCCATCGGCCCGTTCCTTGAAGCAGTTGGAAGGCTCGATCTTCGGCGAAATCCAGGTCGCGAACCAGCATCTCATCACCGTCACCAACCCGGCCCAAAACACGAACGCGGTTTTCGAGGGGCCGGGTGACACACGGCTCACGGTGCTGGAGTTCAAGGAACCGCCCGGACCTGGGGGCTTGGGAACCATCAAGGTTCAACTCGATTACCCATCGGATTTTGGGCTCAACGTCCGGCGTCGTGGCTTCAACAACATGGGCTGGCCAGAAGCGCCACGAATGGGCGGTCAGGCGAACCGAGTGGAGGCGTTCGACGCGGCGGGAAAGCCGTTCCCGATGGCGAGCAACGCATTCACGAACTTCAGCAACGACGGAACCTCCATTTCGCAGACGTACACAATGACCTTCCGCCCCGGCCAGGGAGCACCAGCGAAATTGGTCGTGGTGGGATCGAAGCAGGTGACCGTGGAAGTGCCGTTCGTGCTGGAGAACGTCCCGCTACCGTGATTTGCAAACACAAGACTCGGGGGGCTTACGCATCCCCGCTCGCCCAGGTCACGCCGGAAGTTGCTTCCCCTTCGCTGCGAGAATGCGGCCAAGGTTGTCGGCAGAGAGGCGGGGATCGTCCGTCAGCAGTGCCCCCAGTTCCGTCAGGATGAATCCTTCGATATCGTCGCCGGTCCAGCCCTCCGCGACGAGCTTACTCCCGATTTGCTCGAGTGCCTTCTCGCGGAGCTTGTCGGTTCGGCGAGTCAGTGTTCCCTCGTTCAACCCGAACTGCTTGGCCGCGTCTCGCTGGCTCATCCGATAGCGCCAGCGCAAGCCGAGCAACAGTCGGTCCTCGTCGTCGATGGAATCCAGCCAGTCGCGGGCGGCCTGCACGAACGCATCGTGCCAGCGGCCCGCGAGATCATTTCCGGTCGGCACGGGGCTCATTGGTAGCGCATAATCATCATCAGGGAGCGCGGTGACATTCGAGTTCTGCCGCAACTTCGAGAGATGCCAGTTCTGGAACACGCGGATCAGCCACGGGGCAAGCGGGCGGTGGCCGTCATACCGCGCCAGCACGGGAAGCGAGTCCTCGGATTCCGGCGCGATCAGGTTGCTCCAAAACTCGCTGACAGCGGTGTCCTGCCGTTCATCGTCGCGGGGATACAACCGCACCGCTCTCGCCCGCAACGCATCGACCAGCAGGCAATCACTGCGGCCGGTTCTGGCATTGAATAACAGTTCCCACGCGGAATTCTGACCTTCCAGGCACCCGATACAAACCGCCCAGTCAACCGCGTACAACCCCTCAAGAAACGCCGCCCACGCAATCGGCTCGGGGTTCTTGTGCAACAAGAGGTGGTACGACCGTTCCAGATGTGCCAGGAACTTCGGCTCGGCGATTCGGACGCCCGGCACTTGCAGTCGGATGAAGTGATACAGGAGCGTGGCGCGGCCTCGGTCCGCGGGGGTGAGCGTCGGGATGTTCGGAAGAGTCGTCACAGAGGCCATCCCGGATCGAGCACGTTGTGTCAGTGTTGCCCCACTCATACCACACCACTTGTGTAGGGGTTTCTTACTCCTCGACAGGGTTATGCAATTCCGGCCCCCGTTTCTGACACGAAATTGGTGTTGATCGGCCCATTTTGCAGAAGCGGTTGGCGGAGCAACCCGTGCGGATAGAAACCGCATGGGGCGATACCGTGGCATTATACGCCCTTGAGCGACGAGAACGCCTCACGTTACACCACGGCAGTTTGGCGAATTTCAGGTGAAGTGCACATGATCTACCATGCGAAACACTACGCCACGGGTCTGCCTCTCGCCGTGGTGGTTGAAGGCGACCGAATCGTCTCCGTTTCGGAATCGCAGCAGAACCCGACACGATGGATTGCTCCTGCGTTCTTCGACCCGCAAATCAACGGCTGCCTCGGGATCAGTTTCAACTCGTCCTCACTGACCGCCGATGAAGTGCGAACAGTCGTTGATATGTGCCATGCCCACGGCATCGGGACGTTTCTGCCGACGCTGATTACCACAAGCTGCGAGGCATTCCGCCACGGGTTCGCAACGCTGGCGAAAACCATCGAATCCGATGCCGACCTCGCGAAGCGGATTCCCGGTTTTCACCTCGAAGGGCCGTATCTGTCGAGCGAAGACGGCGCACGCGGGGCACATCCGCGAGAACACACGCGCGACCCCAACTGGGACGAGTTCCAGCAGTGGCAGGATGCGGCCGGCGGGCGAATTCGGATGGTCACGATTGCTCCAGAGCGCAAGGGAGCGTTGCCGTTCATCGAAAAACTGGCGGCAACCGGTGTGGTCGTTGCGATTGGTCACACCGCAGCGACAGGTCAGCAGATACGCGATGCGGTCACGGCCGGCGCGAAGACGAGCACGCACCTCGGCAACGGTTCGCACGCGATGTTGCCAAGGCACGACAACTACATCTGGGAGCAACTGGCGAACGACGGTTTGTGGGCAAGCATCATCACCGACGGCCACCATTTGCCGCCGGCGGTGGTGAAGTGCATCGTCAGGGTGAAGGGCGTCGGTCGCACTCTGCTGACGTGCGATGCGGGGAATCTCGCGGGGATGCCGCCAGGGAAGTATCAGTCGTGGGGCACGGAGTTGGAAGTGCTGCCTTCGGGGAAGATCGTCGTCGCCGGAACGCCATTCCTGGCAGGCAGTGGTCACTTCACGGATGCGTGCATCGGGAATGTGATCCGATACGCGGGTGTGACTCTGGCCGAAGCGATCGACATGGCGACCGCTCGCCCGCGACAGTTACTCGGGTTACCGGTTCACACGATCCACGTGGGCCAGCCTGCAGACCTGATGCTGTTCGACTGGGAACCCGGCGGCGAACTGAAGATTTTGGCGAGCGGTGGTGCGTAAGCCCCCCCGAGTCTTTGTCTTTCGTTGTGAAAATACTTCAGACTCGGGGGGCTTACGCACCCCCGCTCGCCAGACTCATCATTTCCGGGCGCTGTTGACGCGACCCATCAGTTTCTGGAGTTGCAGCAGGGCGTCGTCGGGGTTCTTCTTCACCTCAGTTTCGCAGCCCTTGCAACACACGAACACCGGCTGTCCTTTCGCCATCACCTTGAGGATCGGCCCCATAGTACCCAAAGCGCTTTCTTGATCGACGGCGCAGAATATCTGACCTTCGGCAAGTTTCCGGTCTTCCGGTGAGAGCTTCTCCATCGCGGCGCGAATCGTCACCTTGTCGGCCGCAGTGATGACTGGCAACGGTGCCTGATTGCCACCCGTGCCGATCGCGGTCTGGAAGCCGCCGATCGTAAGGTTGCGGTCGAGTTCGAGCCGGAACTCGAAGTTGATCGGCGTGGCCTTGTCGCCGTGCGTGTTCGGGTCCGCGGTCACGTCCCAACGCAAAAGATTGCCTGGCCGCTGTTCCCGCTGGTAGAGCGAGTCCTTGCTCAGTTCCGGTGTCGTCTTGATGAGGTTCACGCCGATCGTGTCGTTCTCTGCGAACGGCAGCCGGTCCCACACCTGGAGCTTCACCTTCTCAGCTTTGTAGTTGCTGACCATGATGCGGTAGTCGTAGCGGAGTTGCTGGTTGCCGCCCGAAGTGGTGCGGAGCTTGTCGATCATCGAGCGAGCAACTTGGATCTGCGGATCGACACCGAACCCGACCGTGAACGATTCGCCGGTGGAAACCAGCGGCAACGCCATCTGACCGACGAAGTCTGTGCCTGAGTACATCGTCGCTTCGCCAGGCAGAATGACGTTCTCGCTCTTGTTCACCATCTCAGCCATGCGGTAGGCGTGCGGCGAGAGAATCGGCACGGCCTTGTAGTAGAAGTCGCCCTTCAGTTCCGCGCGGGCGACTTCGAGAACCTGTTCGTCCGCACGCGATTGCACTGTGAGCGGAGTTGCGATGCGATACGTAACGGTTGGGCCTTCGCGATAGCTGAGCATGCAGCCACGCTTGACCGCAGCTTCGGGGTTGAACAACTCGAACGATTGCTCCCGAGCAGCGGCGTTGTTCACCAGCCCGACGCCACTGACGACATGTTTCTCGTTGAACTCTTTCTGTGCCCGATTTCGCAAAGTCTTGAGCTGGGTTTCCAGATCGGCCACGGATGGCGGCGCTGGCCCACCCTTGGGCGTGGCCGCGACGTGGAGCGTCTGCAAATCCGGGGGCGTGGCGTTGAGCATCGGCTGGGCGGTTGAAAGCACAAGTTTCACGTTCGACCAGTCTTCGCCGGTGTTCTGCACGACGGCCGCGAGGTATTCGAGCGTGACCTGATCCTTGCCGCCCTTGTCGGCGCGGAGCTTGTATTGCGGATGCCACGCGGCATTCTCGACAAGGTAATTCAGGCGGATGACTCCGGCTCCGGGATTCACCTTGTCGACCACAATGACCGCGTCGTTCTCGTAACGCGAAACGCCCGCCGTGAGTTGGCTGAGCCGCGTTTGTGCGACCGAAGCCTTCTCCTGATTCGCCTGGATTTGCTGCTTGAGGTTGACGTTCTCCTTCGCCGATTCGGTGCGGGCGTCGCGGATGTGCTTGGCCAGCGCGATGGCCTGATCGGCGTTCAACCCGCCCTTTTCCGTGGCTTGCACCGTGGTGACCGTGAGGAAGCTCTCCATCTTTGTGAGCATCTTCCCGTTTTCCTGAAGTGCCGAAAGATCGCCTTCGATCTTCTCCCGGGCAAGTTGGAGCGACTTGATTTCTTCAATCAGTTTCTTCGCCTCGGCGCTGGTATCCACAACGATCGGCCGCGTGCGGTAGCGGGTGGTCAGCACGCGAATACCGTCGGTGCCTTCTGCGTAAAGCGAACTGATGACCGTCGTCGATGGCAGCGGTGAGACGATCAGTTCCACCCGACCAGCCGGGCTGGCGGCATCGACTTCCCGCGTGACGAGCGCACTGTTCGCATAGACCGTGACAGCCGTGACACGGCTGGGGGTGATCTTGATTCCCGGGGCCGCTTCCTTGGTAACGGGTTGGGCGGCTTCTGCACCGACGAGTTGCTGTGCCGGGCCATGTTGAGCGACGAGGGCGAGCGCCGCGACGAGACCGCCAAGCGCGAGGAAGTGAATGGGGCGATGCCTCATGGAAACAGCTCCGGAGAGATGGGAGGAGAATGCCGAACGGCCACTACCATTCAGGCGAGAGCGGCGACGTGAACCCGCCACGGATTTGGGAAATGGAGTCGGGCCGGGGTTTGCTCACCGGCCCGGTTTGCTCATGCGAAGCCGCAAGCGGCTCCGAGTGTGGGAAGCCGCTTGCGGCTTCGCAGTCGCTGGATAAGCGCACGACTTCACTCGGAAACTTCCGCGATGTCCACGAGGCGGCTCTTTTCCTTGAGTGATTTCGCACCCGCGTGAACGATCGCGGTCACGGCCACGATCTCGTCGTGCGGGATCGGTTCCTTGCGAGTCTTCACCATCTCGCGGAATGTCGCGGCCATGCGGAACATCTCGTAGTGGTGGCCGTACCAAAAGTCGTTTTCGATCGACGGCGTGAACTCGAACCGCTTCTTCTGGAAATGCACCGCCGTGTGGCAGTATTCCCACGTCTCGTTCGGGCGGCCGTACCAGATCGCCGCGGGTTGCTGCTTGTCGGGATACGTCACGAGTGCGTGGGCCGTGCTGTCCTTCGCATACAGGCTCACGGCTTCCACCTTCGGGCCAAGAAGCGTGACGACGGTCCACGCGGGATGCTGGCCGTACACCATCCAGCCATCGTGGCTGTAACCTCCCTGCACGCTGGCCACGACGTGCTGAATCGGCCCGAACTCGCCGGCGTCGCGCTTGCGGAGTGCTGCTTCCATGCCCCACTCGTGCCGAAACAAGCTCGACGACATGATCGGGGCGTTGTGCTTCTTCGCGAACTCCAGAATCTTCCGCGTGCCTGCGACCGACCCGCCGATCGGCTTGTCGCAGAACGTCGGCAGTCCCTTCTTGAGCGCCGGGGCGATCAGGTCGAAGTGATCCTCGCCGTAGCCTGAAGCGTCGCCGAGCCACACAGCGTCCACCTGCTCGACCATTTCTTCGACTGACTTGGCGGCCTTCACGCCGGGGAAGGCTTCGAGGTACGGCGGAATCACCTTGGGGTCGGCGTCGTAGTAAAGCGTGATCCGCGTATCGGGGAACGGCAATTGGTCGAACGTGTACTTCGGGTTGCGGTTGTACTTGCGGAACATGTCCGCGGAACCGGGATCGAGGTACTTCTTGATCGCGTCGAGGTCGATCTCGGGATGCAGGTATTGCGCGAAGTGCCACGTGTGACCGTTCTTGGGTTGTGGCTTGCCGCGGATCGTCGCCGAGATCACGCCGATGCGGTAGACCTTGCCGGCCGGTTCGGCCTTGGCGGCGCTGGAGATACCAGCGCCCAGGGGAATCGCAGCCGCACCGAGAAGCACATCGCGGCGAGTTGCGGTTTGCGGAGGAGTCATTGAAGGGTTCCGTTGGGGAGGGATTGTCAACGCGGTCGTCAGTCTTTCTTCATCGGAGCGAGCAGCAGTTCGGCCGCTTCGGCGACCCAGCCGCTGTGCCAGTCGTGCTTGCGGGATGGCCCGTCGCGATATTCATGTGGCACCTTGGCCTTCTCCATCAGCGTGTGGGCTTGCTGCACTTCTGCCCGGAAGTTCCCATAGCCGAGCAGGATGAGCCGGGATTCCTTGCCCAGCGCCGCGCCTTGATTTTCGAGCAGTTTCGATACTCGAAAGCCTGCGAAGTTCTCGGCAGTCCCGAAGATCTCGCCAGAGCCGTACTTGCCGGGTGCGTCCATCATCAGCGGGGCGTCCCACGCCACCGCTTTGCCGAAGACCTTGGGGTTTCGCAGCAGCAGTGAGAACGCACCCCAGCCCGACTTGCTGAAGCCGAGGAGCAATCGCGAGTTCGCCTCGGCCTTGACCGGATACGTTTTTTCGATGTGCGGCACGACCACTTTCAGGAGGTACGTTTCCTGGCGAATCTCGGGCTTCGTCGGGTGATCGGCATACCACGGAAGGTGCGAGAAGGTCGGCGACACGAAGATCACTTGATGCTTGTTGGCGAGGTCGAGTTTCTTCACTTCCGCGAGTCCGTCTCCGAACCGCGACTCCGTTGTTGCTTCGACCGGCAGCACATACACGACGGGGTAGCGTTTGTCTTTTTCGAGCTTCTCCGGCTGCAGAACCCGAATGCGGGTTTCGCCGGTTTGGTAAGGCGATCGCACCGTGTGAACGAGAACGCCATCGTCCTTCGTGGCGTCTGAAATCGTAATGTCGTCGGCTGTGACGATTGCGAATAGGGCGATCAGGAGCGAGGTGAACATGGAGCAATCTCCGGCGGGGAGCTTTCTCTATACCCGATTTCGATGCCGAAATCGCGGACGTTCGGGAATACGATAATCGAAGGTGTGGCTTTGAAGTCCGCGAAGCCGCAAGCGGCTTCATACTACAACCGAGAATTGCTCGATGAGACACCTTCTGACTTTGCTTCTGTTGAGCATCCCGGCGGTTGTGGTTGCGGCGCCACCCGATGTGTGGCCCGGGTTTCGCGGCACTGGCGACAGTATCTCCGAAGCCAAACAACTTCCGCTGAAGTGGTCCGCAACCGAGAACATTGCGTGGACCGCCGAGTTGCCGGGGTTTGGGCAATCCAGCCCCGTCGTGTGGAAGGACAAGGTGTTCGTCACCAGCGTGGATGGCGAATTCAAGGACACGCTGCATGTGCTGTGCTTCGACCTCGCCACCGGCAAACAACTCTGGAAGAAGACGTTCGATGGCTCGATCAAGGTGAAGGTTTCCGATTACGTCAGCAAGGGAGCCCCCACGCCGATCGTGACCGCGGATCGCGTGCTCGCTCTGTTCGAGAGCGGTGACCTGTTCGCGCTGGATCACACCGGCAAGGAACTCTGGCAGCGTTCGCTGGTGAAGGATTTCGGCAACTTCAGCGGGCAACACGGCCTCGGCACGTCGCCCGTTCTGGCTGGCGACGCGGTTCTCGTTCTCGTGGCACAGGCACGCTCGCCGTACTTGCTGGCTGTCGATTCCGCGACCGGGAAGGATCGCTGGCGCACCGAGGATGCGTTCGGCTCGTCGTGGTCGTCGCCCGCCGTGGTCAAGGTTGGCGACACGCTCACGGCGCTCGTCAGTTCCAGTGGCCTCGCCGCTGGGTTCGACGTGAAGACCGGCAAGCGTCTCTGGGAAGTCGATGGCCTTAAAGGAAACACCGTTGCATCGCCCACCGTGTTCGGCGACCACGTTCTGATGGGTTCGAGCGACAAGGCTTCGCAGATGGTCGTGCGGCTTGATAGCGAGTTGAATGCCGAGAAGCGTGTGGCCTGGCGTTCGGCTGGCGCGACAAGTTCGTTCGGCTCGCCGCTCGTTTACAAGGATCTCGCGTACTCCGTGAGCCGTGAAGGAATCGCCGTTTGCCTCGATGTGAAAACCGGCAAGGAGCACTGGGATACGCGGTTGCCCGCATCGTGCTGGGCTTCTCCGATTGGCGGTGCGGGTCGTGTGTATTTCTTCACCCGCGATGGCGTCTGCATCGTGGCGAAGGCCGGCACCGAGTTCGAGCAACTCGCCGAGAACAAGTTGCCCGCCAAGGGGAAGGTGTACGGCGTCGCGGCCGTTGAGAATGCGTTCATCGTCCGCACCGACAGTGCCCTCGTGCGCATCGGGAAGTGATGATTCCTGTCCGAGCCCGAGCGCCAGTGAGGTTGTGTTGCCAAAACCCTCGCTGGCGCTCGGGCTCGGACGCCTACTCCTACCGTTTAGTATTTCCACCACTCCGAGTTCACCATGCGACTTCTCCTCGCTCCGCTCGTAGCTCTCACACTCTGCGTGCCCGCCATCCCCGCTGCGGAGCCGAAGTACGACCTCGTCATTCGCAATGGCCGCATCGTCGATGGCACCGGCAATCCGTGGTTCATCGGTGATGTCGCGATCACGGGCGACAAGATCGTTGCGGTCGGTCGCGTTCCCGCTGGCGAAGCCAAACGGACCATCGACGCCAAGGGGTTTGTCGTCGCGCCGGGGTTCATCGACATTCACTCGCACTCCGACGAGTTGCTGCTCGAAGATGGCCACGCCCAGAGCAAGATTCGCCAGGGTGTGACCACGGAAGTTCTTGGCGAAGGTCGCTCCGCAGCGCCGTTCAAGGGTGCGGTGCCGGCCCGCACCCTGAAGGCACGCGGGAAGGAGTTCATCTGGAGCACCGTTGGCGAGTACCTCGACACCATCGACAAGGCCGGCGTGAGCGTGAACGTCGCAACCTACGTTGGCCTCGACAACATCTGGGAAGGTGTGATGGGCACGTCATACGCTCGCCCCACGCCGAAGCAGTTCGATGAGATGAAGGTACTGCTTGATGAGGCGATGAAGGACGGCGCGTTCGGGCTCTCCAGCCTGCTCGCCATGCCGCCGGGTTCGCTCGCCACCACCGACGACATCGCCAATCTGTGCAGCGTCGTGAAGAAGCACGGTGGCATCTTCTCCACGCACACCCGCAACGAGGGTCTCGGCGTGTTCGACTCCGTGAAGGAAAGCATCGCCGTTGCCGAGAAGGCTGGCGTTCCGGTGGACATCATTCACATCAAGATCGCCGACGAGAAGAACTGGGGAAAGATGGCCGAGGTGATCTCGCTCATCGAGGCGGCCCGCAAACGCGGCGTGAACGTGCAGGCCAACGTGTACCCCTACACCCGCGGCAACAACAACCTCGCCAGCATCATTCCGCCGTGGGCACACGAGGGCGGCAAGGCCAAGTTCCTCGAAAGGCTGAAGAGTGCCGATGATCGCGTGCGGATGAAGAAGGACATCAACGAGGGAATCGCGGGCTGGTACAACCACTACACCGCCGTCGGCGGCGACTGGTCGCGAATGCTCATCAGCGGGCGCGGCCAGTTCGAGGGGCTGACCATGGATCGCGTCATCTCCGTGAAATCCAAGGGGAAGACGCCGCAACCCGATGCACTGGATATTCTGTTCGACTTGCTGATCGCCGAAGAAGGCTCGGTGCCCACGGTGTACGCCCATCACGACGAGAAGGACATGAGCCTGGCGTTGCAACAGCCGTGGTGTTCGGTCGGTTCCGATGGCTCCGCCTACGCCACCGAGGGCGAGTTGCGGCGTGGCAATCCCCACCCGCGCAACTTCGGCACATTCCCGCGTGTGCTCGGTGTTTACGTTCGCGAAAAGGGGGTGCTGAAGCTCGAAGACGCGGTGCGGAAGATCACCTCGCTGAACGCGGCGAAGATCGGCATCCGTGATCGCGGTGTGCTGCAACCCGGCACCTTCGCCGACGTCACGATCTTCGATCCCGAAACGGTCATCGACAAATCGACGTACACCGCACCGTTCGCGTACAACGCCGGGATCGAGTTCGTCATCGTGAACGGTCAGATGGTTCTCGAACGTGGAAAACACACTGACGCCATGCCCGGGCGTGCTCTGCGGAGGAAGGGATGATTCGGGCGAGTCGTATCTGAGTCCGAGCCCGAGCGCCAGCGAGGATCGACGCTTGACCTCGCTGGCGCTCGGGCTCGGACATTCGACCCCATAAAACATCCCCATGACACCCGACTCCATTGCCCGCTGGCACAACCCGGCGCTGCTCGATCACCTCATCCGCATTCGGCAGCCGTGGGATCGGCTCACGCGACGAATCGTGCGAGCCACGCTGGCGAAATACCTGCCCCATTCGCCCGAAATACTGGTCGAAATCGGTGCAGGTGGTGGGCAACTGCGTGAGTGGCTTCCCCCTGAAATCGCTGCGGTCACCACGCACACGGAGCCATCGAAGCCTTTTGTGGAAGCGTTTTGTCAGCGCTACCCCGATGCGAACGTGCTCGCGGCTGATGCCGAAAATTTGCCGTTCACTTCAGATAGCGTCTCGGGCGTGCTCGCGCTCTGCGTTCTCGACACGCTCCCCGATCTTGCAACGGTGCGGAACGAACTTCATCGCGTGCTGAAACCGGGCGGCGTGGTCGTCCATTTCCTCGACCTCGCCACCAGCCCGGACACGCTGTTTCCCGAGTTGATCGCGGGCGGCGAAGTACCCCTCACGAACTTCGCACGCGACCCCGGATTGCTCGAAGTGCTCCCCGAAAGCAAGAAGGCGTTGCTCCCCGTCGCCGACGACTTCGACGAGGTGCTCGCGGTTCGCTGGGATGCGTTCGTGCCGTTCGTGGGGATGCTTGCGAAGGCCAATCAACCCATCGTCGCCGACCTGGGACCGTATGCGCGACTGCATCAGCCCGGCAGCTTCGATCCCGACCGTTTCGCCCTGGAATTCATGGCGATCAGCGCCGATCCTAGCCGACTGCTCGCGCTGAACAGGGCGCTCCTTTCGCTGACGCTAACGGCTCGCCAGATGGGTCGTGCGTGGCCGCTGCGGGCGGTGTCGTCGCGCACACATTTGCGAATGAAGTTGCAGAACACCTTCGCGACCGAACACGGTTTCTCGCTCGACTTCGCGGGGCCAATCTCGGCGTGGGAAATGGCTCCGGAGTTCGTGTTGCGGCACGCGGGCCGAACCGTTTCTCGCCTGATGCCGATTCCCGGTACGCCGGTGGAAGAAGTTGAAGGAACCAGCCTCGCCGCAGCGCCCGGTAAGGCTGTTCGCGCGACGACGGTGGAAGTGTTTGTGGCTCGCAAAGGTGTTGGCCCGAACCTCGGTTCCTCCGCGTGCGTCTAACGTTTGATGCAGGTCGCGCAAGAAATTCGGCTTGAAGGGTTGTGCCAGTCGCCCTAGTTTAAGAACCTTGCTCGAATGCGGTCTCGCTCGTGTAGCTCAGGGGTAGAGCAGCGGTTTTGTAAACCGCAGGTCGTGGGTTCAAATCCCTCCGCGAGCTTTCCGGAAGCCGGGTCGGGTGGTACAACACGAAGGCGAGACGAACGCGGCAGGAGCCAAATGCAAGCGGGCAACAGGAGACGAGCGAGTTAGTTTGAACATGGGTAGGTGGCAGAGTGGTCAATTGCACCAGGCTGTAAACCTGGCCTCTCACGAGTTCGGGGGTTCGAATCCCTCCCTACCCACTGACATTTCAGATTACAGATTTGTGATTTTCGATTGAACAGATGGCGACTGCTTCGGTGTCTTTCAATCGTCAATCGTCAATCACAAATCTGCAATCTGAAATCCGATTGCGGGTGTAGCTCAGCGGTAGAGCTCTTGCCTTCCAAGCAAGATGTCGTGGGTTCAAATCCCATCGCCCGCTCTGGCCATTGCAGGTCGCCCCTCGTATCACTCCCCTTCCGGGTTTTGTACTCGGCCGGGGCAAGTGCCGCATATGCTGCTGTAGCTCAGCTGGTAGAGCACTTCCTTGGTAAGGAAGAGGTCATGGGTTCGAATCCCATCAGCAGCTCTCGGACCGAAGCGGGAACCCCATCGGCCGTCCCCAGTTCTCTCGCTATCCCGTACACCTGTGCGGATCGTGAAGTGGGCTGCGGGCAGAACTGAGAGCGTTGTTTAATACAGCGGAGTGGGCCGTCCCGATTGTTCGGGCCGGGTAACTTCAGACACCCGTCAGGGTTTACCTCGGAGATAGCGATGGCGAAGGAGAATTTCTCGCGGACCAAGTTGCACGTGAACGTCGGGACCATCGGTCACATCGACCACGGCAAAACCACTCTAACCGCCGCGATCATGGCGCGCAACGCGCACTTGAACAAATTGAAGGACTTCAAGACCTACGCGGAAATCGCGAAGGGTGGCATCGTCCGTGACGCGAACAAGACCGTCACCATCGCCGTGTCGCACGTCGAATACGAATCCAGCGACCGCACCTACGCCAACTCGGGCGCGCTGCCGTACAAGGATCTCCTCGACTACCCCGATATCGACAAGGTTGACTACTCGCAGCCGATCAAGGGCCGTCACTACGCCCACATCGACTGCCCCGGCCACGCCGACTACATCAAGAACATGATCACCGGCGCCGCCCAGATGGACGCCGCCATCCTCGTGGTCGCAGCCGACGACGGCCCCATGCCACAGACCCGCGAACACATCCTGCTCGCCAAGCAGGTCGGTGTGCCGCGTATGGTCGTGTACATGAACAAGTGCGACAAGGCCGACCCGGAACTCATCCCGCTCGTCGTGATGGAACTCCGCGACCTTCTCAACAAGTACGACTTCCCCGGCGACACCATCCCGATCATCTCGGGCCGGTCGAAGGAAGCCCTCGAGAACGCGACCACCGACAACCCCGGCTCGCTCTCGATCGATGCCCTCATGTTCGCGCTCGACACCTTCGTCCCGAACCCGGTTCGCGAAGAAGACAAACCGCTGCTCATGTCGGTCGAAGACGTGTTCTCGATCAAGGGTCGTGGCACCGTGGCCACCGGTCGTATCGAACGCGGTACCGCCCGAGTCGGCGACGAAGTCGATATCATTGGTCTGCGCAAGGACAACGTCAAGACGGTCATCACCGGCCTTGAAATGTTCCAGAAGACCCTCGATAAGGCCATCGCTGGTGACAACGTCGGAGCCCTGCTCCGAGGTATCGAACGCGACGGGATCGAACGCGGCCAGGTTATCGCCAAGCCAGGCAGCATCACCCCGCACACCAAGTTCGAAGCCAACATCTACGTGCTGGCCAAGGACGAAGGCGGCCGCCACACGCCGTTCTTCTCGGGTTACAAGCCACAGTTCTACTTCCGCACCACGGACGTGACCGGCTCGATCACCCTGCCGACGGGCGTCGAAATGTGCATGCCCGGCGACAACGTGAAGATCACGGTCGAACTGATGGAAGGCATGCCGGTCGCCATGGACGAAGGCCTCCGCTTCGCCATCCGCGAAGGTGGCCGGACCGTGGGCTCGGGCGTCGTGACGAAGATTCTCGACGAGCCAGCCGCCACCGCCGGCAAGAAGTGATTCGAGGAGCAGTTGTCGGTTATCAGTTGTCGGTTGTCAGTCAAACATCGCGGTCTGCGGCGAGATGTCGCCGCCATGATGTCCGACTGATGACTGAGAACTGACAACTGTCGACGCTCCTACAGGAGCGTAGCTCAATTGGTAGAGCAGTGGTTTCCAAAACCACCGGTCGGGGGTTCGAATCCCTCCGCTCCTGCTGACCGTCGCAGCCCCAAAGCATCCGCACCGGGCAGCCTGAATAACCTCAAGCCCACGGATGCCTAATCCGTGGGCTTCGCCTCAGACAGACGCAGAACACGGATAAGTCGCCGACCAGACGCGGACAGGAAGGACGGAGCATGGCCACCGCCGTTGAACCCTCAGAACCCCGGACGCCGGCATCCCCACTGGGTTTGCCGATCGCCAGCCTGCTGGGCGCGATCTACGTGGCGGCAGCGATTGCCGTCGTGTTCTACGCAGTGCCTTCGCTGTGGGCAGAGGGCGTCGCGCCCCACCTCGGCGGGTTCGGGTTCGTGGAAGTGCTCGCCCGGTTGGTCGTTCAGCTCACCGCGTTCGTAGGACTGTTGTGGTTCGGCAAGACGCTCCTGGGCGGAAACGCGATCAAGGGCGTGCGAGGCGGGATTTTCCTGATCCTCGTCTCTGCCGCCGTGATCTTCTTCGTCTGGCGTTCCGTTGCCACCAGCCTCGAATCTGGCCCCGGCGTGATTGCGGGCAGCGTGGTTGCACTCGTGCTTGCGTTCCTCGCCGTGCGGCTGTTCACCAGTAAGACCGGCGCGGGCTGGATGGTCGCGATCGAAGAGCAAGGCTGGTTCAGCACCGCGAGCTACAAGAAATCGCTGGGCATGCGGGCTCGCCGTCTCACCATCCTCGGCTTCCTGTTGCTCGGCGGAACCGGAATCTACTCGCTGACCTTCCAGGGCGTTCTCCCCAACGACTGGGTGCTCGCCCTGCCGTTCGAGAGCCCGAGTTCGATCACTCTCGTGCCAGATGCCCAGATCGCCATCCCGGTGATTCTGTTGGCACTTGTTCTGTGGTGTGCGTGGCGAGCCGTGAACGTGCCGACGTTCGCCGAGTTCCTCATCGCCACCGAAGCGGAAATGAACAAAGTGTCGTGGTCGCCCAAGAAGCGACTCGCACAGGACACCGTGGTTGTGCTGACAACGACGCTGCTCATGGCCCTGTTCCTGCTTGTGGTTGACCTGTTCTGGGGCTGGTTGCTCAGCCGCGAAATCGTGGGCGTGCTCCCAGGCAAGGCCGGCACCGACAAAAACCAGGCCGAGAAGGCCGAACAACGTGCCCGCTGGTGAGTTGAGTTCGCATTCAACAAATCCACCGGAGGACTCACCGTCCTCCGCTCGCTCTGACATACCGGGCCGGTTTCGCCCGCGAGGCGGCACTTCGGTGCCGGAACCTGCCATGAATAGCGACGAAGTCACGATTCCCGATCCCGCGACTCCGGTTACCGAACCGGCCGAGCACCCACATTCCGTCGTGGAATCCGAAGCAGCCCCGCCAGTGGCTGAGGCCGCAGTCGAAACACCTGTGCCAGTGGAATCGCCTGCGGAAGCCGCTCCCGCAGCGCAGTCCGAGGTTCCCACGCCGAAGAAGGCACGCAAACCCAAGGCCGCCGGTGACGATGCCGCGTCGATCCTGCTCGGCACCACCGCCCCAGACGAAGCCGCGGCAGCCGAAACGACTGAGGAAGTCGCGACCACCGAGACCGACGCCGAGCCTGTTGCCGCAGAACAACCTGCTGCCGAGCCTACACCCGAGAACAAGAAGCGCTGGTACGCGGTGAAGATTCAGAGCGGCCGTGAGGAGTCGATCAAAGCCGCCATCGAGCGGAAGGTGAAGATCGAAGGGCTCGAACCGTTCTTCGGGCAGATCGTCATCCCTGTGGAAGAGCTGATCGTCAAGAAGAAGGTGAAGGTCAAGAACAAGAAGACGGGCGAGACGACGACGCAGGAAAAGAACGTCACGAAGTACAACAAGAAGTTCCCGGGCTACCTGTTCACGGAAGTCGAGTTCAACAACGACATCCTCTATGTGTTCCGCGAAACTTCGGGTGTCGGCGACTTTGTCGGCGTGAACACCAAGAAGACGGCCGGTGCCGTCGAGCGATCCGCTCCCGCACCGATGACCGACGACGAAGTGAAGTCGATGCTCACCGGAGCGCCGGACCCGAACAAGAAGCGTGGCGGCAAGGGCGGCGGCAAGGTGGTCGTCAAGCTCGATGTGGAGAAGGGCGACAAGGTTCGCATCCGCAACGGGGCGTTCATGGGCTCCGAGGGCGAGGTGAAGTCGATCACCGAACCGAAGGATCCCACGGAAAACCCGAAGGTCACCGTGGTGGTCACCTTCTGGGGCCGCCCGGTCGATGTCGAAGTCGATTACTGGGAAGTGGACAAGATCTGAGAATTTATGATTGCAGATTTTTGATTGATGATTTGAAGACACAGAACCGCTGGTATCTTCAATCAAAAATCATAAATCTGCAATCGTCAATCACGACCTTTCCCCGCGACGGAGAGGGCGTGTTGTTTTTGGCAACCGTAACGACCCTGGTCCGGCGCGCGCGGCAGGGCGTTTCCTAGGAAGATCATGGCAAAGCAGGTTACCGCTTACGTCAAGCTCCAGTGCCCAGGCGGCTCGGCCACCCCGGCACCGCCCGTCGGCCCGGCTCTCGGTGCCCACGGCGTGAACATCGGTATGTTCGTGAAGCAGTTCAACGACAAGACGAACAACCCGGATACGAAGGGGCTGATGCTCCCGGTTATCATCACGGTCTATTCGGACCGCAGCTTCGAGTTCAAGATCAAGAGCCCGCCCGCAGCGGTTCTGATCAAGCTCGCGGCGAAGATTCCGGCCGGCAAAAAGCAGGGCAAGGAAGTGATCCCGGCCGACTCGAAGAAGGGCGGCAAGTACAAGGGCTTCTCGCTGACCAAGGCGCAGATCACCGAGATCGCCAAGAAGAAGCTCACCGACCTCAACGCCCGCGACCTCGAACACGCGGCCCGCATCATCGAAGGCACTGCCCGCAGCATGGGCATCGTCGTTCAGGGCTGAGAAGCAACAAAACAGGATTAACCACAGAGTCACAGAGAGCACAGAGAGAAGACCAACACCGAGAGAATGCAGGGTTTTGAACAAAAACTATTCTCTCGGTCTTATGTCTTCCCTCTGTGCTCTCTGTGGCTCTGTGGTTAATCCGTTTATGTTCCGACGCATTCGGTACGGATCGCCACAAGACGCATGGCGTCGTGATTGTTGGCGTGGGAGTTCAGGCTATTGTCAGTGTTTGCGGGCGAGATCAGAGCGGTCGCCAGTGACGGGTGGAGAAGTGAGGGCGAGAGGCGATGCGGTTCAGGATCGGGGCTGGTCGTTCGCCTCTCCCACGGCTGGCTGTGACTTCACTCCGTGAATCGCCTCGTACACTTCTTCGCGGTGAACTGGTACGTCTTTGGGAGCAACAATACCCAGCCGAACCTTGTCGCCACGGATCTCGATGACCGTGATGACGATGTCGTTATTGATGATGATCGACTCGTTTTTTTTTCTGGACAGTACGAGCATTGGTGTCTATCTTTCCGTAAGTGATAACGGCGGGTCGGCGTTCCCGCCTGTCCTCCATTCCTCTGGGGTCAAATCCACACGACTCCGTGGGCGTGGCCGAAAAAACCATTTCCCCGAATCGTCCCCAATCTGGGGAGGGTTTCTGCGCAGCCTGCCGCTGCCATCCTCTAACATCCACTTTAAGACCGGTTTGTGTCTGCAGTCAAGGAGCAATTCTGACGGGATTTGCGATTTTTCTCATTTTGCCAGCGGATCAAAACCAAGAATTCAGCCACAGAGAGCACAGAGAGACAACCAAACACAGAGGAGAAATCAGGGTTTTCAAACCCAACATCTTCTCGGTGTTTGGTTGTGTCTTCTCTTCACTCGGTCACCACGCAGCCTTGCGACACGGTCACGTTGAAGTACTTCGCTTTCGGGTGGTGAACGATGATCGCGGTCGTGCTCTGCTCCGGTTCGAGCTGGAACGTGTCCGTTAGTGTGATGCCGACGCGGGTCGGGTCGATCAGCGTGAACAGCGGAGCCTGGTCGTCGAGGTTCGGGCACGCCGGGTAGCCGAACGCATAGCGCCGGCCACGGTAGTGCCCCTTGAACAGCTTGCGGATCTCGGGCGAGTCGTCGCCACCGATCCCCCACTCGCGGCGCAGGTCGCGGTGGAATAGTTCGGCCAGCGCTTCGGTTGACTCGACTCCCAGGCCGTGCAGGAACAGGTAATCCTGGTACTTGTCCTCGGCGCGGAGCTTGTTGCACGCCTTCGTGATCTCGTGGCCCATCGTCACGGCCATGAATGAGACATAATCGACCGCCTTGCCATCACGCAGCGGTTCGACGTAATCCGCGAGGCAGAGGAAGTCGCCGAACTCCTGACGCGGGAAGTTGAACGACACGCGTTCCGTCGTGAAGTCGTCCTCGAAGATGGTGAGCTTGGTGCCGTCGCTCGCCGCCGGGAAGAACCCGTATGTCACCGCCGGCTGCAGGATGCTCTCGCGCAGCACGTACTCCTTGAGCCGTGCGAGTGCAGGTTCGGCCGTGTTCGCGATCTGATCGGCATACACCTTCGGATCGACGCCGCCCTTTTCGAAGCCCCACTGCGTGCTGAACAGCGTGCGTTCGTTGAGGAACTCGAACACGGTTCGCATGTCGAAATCCGTGCGGATACGCGACCCGAAGAACGGCGGCACCGGGATGTTCGCGGCACGCGTGAGACCGGGCGAACGCGGGGGGAGGTCTGGTTTTGGCGAGCGGGGGACGTCAGTCCCCTGTTCTTTCTTGTTCGTCGTCCCATTGACCAGCACAACAGGGGACTGACGTCCCCCGCTCGCCGGGTCGCGGTTCTGCGAGGATTGCGCCATCCCCTTGAGCGCGACGCTGCCGACCCGCTGGATCTTCTTTCGCGCGGCCAGTTCGTCCATCACCCGCAAGCCCTCGAACGCATCCGAGCCGTAGTGCAGGTCGCCGCGATAGATCGCTCGCAGGTCGTGTTCGACGTAGCGACGGTTCAGCGCCGCGCCGCCCAGGATCACGGGCGGAGCCAGCCCGCGTTCGTTCAGCGTGATGAGGTCTTCCTTCATGATGACGGTCGACTTCACCAGCAGTCCCGACATGCCGATGGCGTCGGCGTCCTGCTTCTGGAACTCCGCGATCATGCTTTCCACCGGCTGCTTGATGCCGAGGTTGTAGACCTTGTAGCCGTTGTTCGTGAGGATGATGTCCACGAGGTTCTTGCCGATGTCGTGAACGTCACCCTTCACCGTGGCGAGCACGATCTTCCCCTTCTCGGAACCCTGAACCTTCTCCATGAATTTTTCGAGGTACGCGACGGCGGCCTTCATCACTTCCGCCGATTGCAGCACGAACGGCAACTGCATCTGCCCGCTGCCGAACAGGTCGCCCACGACCTTCATGCCGTCGAGCAGCACCTTGTTGATGATGTCCAGCGGCGAGTAACGTTCGCGTGCCAGGTCCAGGTCCGCGATAAGCGTTTCACGCCGACCCTGGATGATGGCTTGTCGTAAGCGTTCCTCAACGGTCTCGCCGAGCGATTGGCCTTTCTTCGACTCGGTTTTCTTGTCGGCGTAGTGGGCCATCAACTCTTGCAGCGGGTCACCGGTGGAACGGTCGTCGAACAACAAACGACGGCAGAGTTCCTTGCCGGTGTCGTCGATGCTGGACAGCGGCATGATCTTCGCGGCGTGCAGAATCGCCGAGTCGAGGCCGTATTCCAGGGCGTAGTGCAGGTACATGCTGTTGAGCACTTGCCGCGTGTACGGCGTCAGCCCGAACGAGCAGTTTGACAGCCCGACGTGCGTGAGCGCCCCCGGCAGATTCTGCTTGATGAGGCGGATCGACTCGAACGTCTCGATGGCCGACTTGCGGGTCTGCTCCATCCCCGTGGAAACCGGGAACACGAGCGGATCGAACATCAGGTCGGTCGGTGGGATGCCGTACTCGTTCACGACGATATCGTAGATGCGGGCGGCGACCTCGAACTTCCACTGTGCGGTGTCGGCCTGGCCCTTTTCGTCGATCGTGAGCGCAACGAGCCCCGCCCCGTACTTCTTGGCGAGGATCGTCTTCGGGTCGAGTGTCTTGCGACCGTCTTCGAGGTTGATCGAGTTGATGATCGCCTTGCCAGAACACAGCTTCAGCCCGGCCTCGATCACGTTGACTTCCGTGCTGTCGAGCATGATCGGCTTCGTCAGCACGGCGTTGTAACGCTTGATCGTCTCGCGCATGTCGCGCACGCCGTCGCGGCCGACGTAATCGACGCACACGTCGAGCACGTGAACCCCTTCGCGTTCCTGCTCGCGGGCCATTTCGGTGAGGCCGTGCCAGTCTTCCTTTTCGAGCAACTGCTTGAACTTCCGCGAACCGTTCGTGTTCGTGCGTTCGCCGACCAGCAGCGGTCGCGGTTCCGTGAGCAGGTCTTGCCCGGCCAACAGGCTCGACACCATCGGCAGATACTTCGGCGTGCGTGGCGTCGGCTTCTTGCCGTGAATTCGCTTCGCCACTTCCGCGAGGTGATCCTTGTTGGTGCCGCAACAGCCGCCGATGATGTTCACGCCGAACTCGCCGACGAACCGCTCCAGCCACTCCGCGACGATGGCGGGGGTCATCGGAAAGTAAGTTTCGTCGCCGCGAGTCTCGGGCAGCCCGGCATTCGGCAGCACACTGAGCATCTTGCCGCAATGGCGGCTCAGGTGCCTGATGCTATCGAGCATCAGGTCCGGGCCGACGCCGCAGTTCATGCCGATGACGTCGATTTCGTCCAGCGGTTCGAGTGCAACCAGTGCCGCGGGGATGTCCGTACCGGGAAGCATCTTCTGGTTGGCGTCGATGATCGTGAGTTGCACCATCAGCGGCAGCCGCACACCGGCGCGTTTCATCTCCTCGATGGCGGTGATGGCCACGCACTTCGCTTGCAGCAGGTCGAAACACGTCTCGATGAGGATGGCATCGACCCGTTCTTCGATCATGACGCGAATCTGTGCGCGATACGCTTCCGCGAGCGAGTCGAAGTCAATCCAGATGGCGGGGTCGATGATGGAGGGCATCTTCGTGCCCGGCCCGATGGAGCCGATCACGAATCGCGGGCGATCCGGCGTGGCGAACTCCGCAGCCGCTTCCTTCGCGAGCCGGATGTTCAACCGGTTGATCTCGATGAGCTTGTCGCCCATCCCGAAGTCGTCGAGCACGATTTGCGAGGCGTTGAACGTGTTCGTTTCGACGCCGTCGCAACCCGCCGCGAAGAACCCGCGGTGAATGTCCTTGATCCACTCGGGGTGCGTGTAAACGAGCGCATCCGAGAGGTTCATCAGGTGCTTGCCGTTCGGCGCGTAGCCCCAGTCCTTGTCGGTCGGTTTGTACTTGTGGAGGCTCGTTCCCATGCCGCCATCGAGAATGACGACACGTTCGCGGGCCAGATCGAGGAATGGGTGGCGGAAGGCTGCTGGCATGAGCGGGTCCGTGCTGTGAAAGGGTCACATGTAGTTGTACCGAAATTGGCGCGAGTTCTTAGAAGGATTCGCTCGGAAGGCGACAGGTTCGCCTGGATCAGAGAAGAGGACTAACCACAGAGGCACAGAGACACAGAGAAGACCGAAGAAAGAACATTCTTCAAAGAACTGTTTTCCTCTCGTCTTCTCTGTGTCTCTGTGCCTCTGTGGTTAGCTCTGTCTTTTGCCTTTAATCCAGGGCTAATACAATCTTCGCATGAGCCGCGAAAAACATCTCCAACGGGTTCTGGATTGTGGCATCGTCGCCGTGGTGCGGCATTCCGATCCCGGTCCCCTTGTCGAAGTCGTGAAGGCACTCGCCGACGGTGGTGTCACCGTGGCCGAGGTCACGCTCACGGTGCCGAACGCACTCGACGTGATCCGTGCCGCGAAGCAGCAACTCGGCGACCGCATTCTGCTCGGAGCGGGCACCGTGCTCGACCCCGAAACGGCCCGTGCCGCGTTCCTGGCGGGTGCGGAATTCCTGGTTTCACCAAGTCTGAACCTCGACGTCATCAAGATGTGCCGGCGCTACGATAAGCTCATCATGCCCGGCGCGTTCACGCCCACGGAAGTGGTGACCGCGTGGGAAGCCGGTGCGGACATCGTGAAGATCTTCCCGGCGGAAGTGGTCGGCCCAGCGTTCTTCAAGGCGATGCGTGGCCCGCTGCCGCAGGTGAAACTGATGCCGACGGGTGGCGTCGATCTCACGACCGCCGGCGAATTCCTGAAGGCCGGGGCCGTGTGCCTCGGCGTCGGCAGCCAGATGGTGGACCCGAAACTTGTGGCTACCCGCGACTTCGCCAAGATCACCGCACTGGCGAAACAGTACGTCGAGATTGTGCAGAAGCACAAAGCCGGTTGAACACATTGCGAGCCACGGGTTCATCCCCGTGGTCTGAGGTTACCAAACACCCACGGGGATGAACCCCGTGGCTCACAATCCACAAGACGCCATGCCCGATCTCATTGCCTTCGGCGAAGTCATGGTGCGGCTCGCGCCGCCGCATTTCCAGCGGTTAGAACAGGCTCGCTCGCTCGACCTCGAAATCGGCGGCGCGGAGTTCAACACCGCGGCGGGCCTCACCCGCCTCGGCCGCACGGCGTCGTGGGTATCGCGTCTGCCCGATAATCCGCTCGGCAAGCTCATCGCCAACCGCGTTCGTGAGGCGGGCGTTGCTACCGATCATGTGCAGTTCGTTCCCGATGCCCGCTGCGGGCTGTACTTCCTCGAATTCGGCGCATCACCGCGACCGAGTTCCATCCTGTACGACCGCAAGGATTCCGCCATCGCGGGCGTGCGTTGCGGCTTGTTCGACTGGCCCAAGATCTTCACCGAGGCGCGGTGGTTCCACGTGACCGGAATCACCGCAGCGCTGAGTTGCGGGGCTGCGGAAGTCGTGGACGAAGCCATGACGGCCGCAAAGGCCGCGAACCTGCAAGTGAGCGTCGATCTGAACTACCGGTCGAAGCTGTGGACCCGCGAGCACGCCTCGCAAGTGATGGGACTGTTGCTGCCGATGTGCGACGTGCTGATCGCCAGCGAGGCCGACGCGGAACACCTCTTCGGCATCACCGGCAAGGACTTCACCGACGTGGCGAAGCAACTCGTCGAGAAGTTCGGCGTGACGACGGTGGTCGGCACGCGCCGCGAGGCCGATCTGGTCTGGAAGAACAAGTTCGCGGCGATCGGGTATTCAGCGGGAGTCACGCGCGAATCGGCGTGGTACGAGGCGGAAATCGTGGACCGCCTCGGTACAGGCGATGCGCTGGCATCCGGCCTGATTCACGGCTTGCTCGACGGCGACCTGAAGAAGGCGATCGACTACGGTGCCGCGATGGGTGCACTCAAGCACACCATTCCCGGCGACATTCCGTGGATCAACCGCGACGAGGTCGAGGCCGCGCTCAAGGGTCAGGGTTTGCGGATCAAGCGATGACACCATTCACCCTGTCCCGGGCCGAGGTTCGCGAACTCGATCGCCGCGCGATCGACGGGTTCGGTGTGCCCGGCGTCGTGCTCATGGAGAACGCCGGTCGCGGGTGTGCCGAACTCTTGATGCAGTTGAACCCGGAACGCAAGCCGACGGCGATTCTGTGCGGCCCCGGCAACAACGGCGGCGACGGCTTCGTCATCGCCCGGCATCTCGACAACCACGGCTGGCCGGTGAACGTCCACGTCCTGGCGAGGCACAACCGCACCGCCGGCGACGCCGATATCAACTTCGATATCCTGTACACCGCGGGAATTCACTTCACACAGTACCGCCCTGATTACTTCGACCAGCCACACCGCGACTTGTTCGTCCGCCAGGGGTTTCAGGAATCCGGATGGGTGGTCGATGCGCTCTTCGGCACGGGTTTGTCGCGACCACTCGCGGCACCGTTCGACTGGCTTGTCGGCGTGGTGAACGATTCTGGCGTGCCCGTTCTCGCGGTCGATATTCCGTCGGGGCTCGATTGTGACACCGGCGAACCGCTCGGGCCGACGATTCGCGCGACGCATACGGCGACGTTTGTCGCGCCGAAACGCGGGTTCCTCAACCCGGCGTCGCGCGAGTGGCTCGGCGAAGTTCACGTGATCGATATTGGCGTGCCCCGGGTGTTGGTGGAAGAATACCGCAACCGAATTCCCGTTTAGCCGCGACGCGAAGCGGAGCGCGAAAAAGACATGGACGCCCTACCCTTCCTCGCCACCGCGAACCCGAAACGCCAGCCCATCTACGTTCTTTCCGGCGATGAAGACTTCCTCAAACGCCTCGCTCGCGATCGCATCATCGCGAACGCCCTCGGCGATGCCGACCCATCGTTCGCCATGTCCGTATATGTTGGCGAGAAGCTCGACTTCTCCACCATCCGCAACGAGCTCGACACGCTGCCGTTCCTTGCGCCGTGCCGGGTCGTCATCGTCGAGAACGCTGATCCGTTCGTCACCGAACACCGGCAAACGCTGGAACAATACGCCACCAAACCCAGTTCCGTCGGCGTGCTGATTCTCGACGTGAAGACCTTCCCCGAAACGACGAAACTCGCCAAGGCGTTGCCGGACGGCGGGAAGATCTCGTGCAAGTCGCCGCCGCCATACAAGCTGCCGGCGTGGTGCGTCGAGTGGGCCAAGACTCGCCACAACAAGAAACTCGCCCTCGACGCGGCGGAAATGCTTGTCGAACTGGTCGGCACAGGAATGGGGCTGATCGACCAGGAACTCGGCAAGCTCGCGAGTGCCGCCGGTGCGAAGCCCGCTATCGCCGCCGCGGACGTGGCGAAGCTCGTCGGCCGCAGCAAGGCCGCGGACGTGTTCCGCATCATGGACGCCGTCGGCGAGGGAAAACCCGGCGAAGCGCTGAGCATTCTCGAAGAACTGTTCACGGAAGGCGAAGACCCCATGGCGGTCCTCGGCCCGCTTACGGCACAACTGCGGAAACTCGCGGCCGTGGGGCGGTTTGTTTTCGACGGATTGCCCCTGGGCGAGGCGATGAACGCGGCCAAGGTGCCGAACTGGGAGAAAGCCCGGCAGAGTTGCGAGAAGCAAGTGAAACACCTGGGCCGACGGCGGCTCGAAAAACTGACCGAATGGCTGACCGAGATCAACATCGGGCTGAAGGGCGGCAATCCGCTACCGGAACGCGTCCAGGTCGAACGCTTGGTGGTGATGCTGGCGCGGCCGCGCGAGGCGTAGGTCAGGTTGCCGCAAACTCACGGCGAGCCGCCCGCGGCCCACGGTTTCCCGATTGAGTTGGTTGAAGCACCAGGGGGGGATGAGTACAATCAGCCGGTCGGGTACGCCCAACCGACGAAAACCCGTACGGCGGCCGTTCGCCCGGCCGCCAAGAATGGAACGTGAGGTTACGGTGCTGGTGACAGTCTCCGCCCGGCACGGGCACTTAAAAGACGATGTGCAAAAGCTCCTGCACGACAAGGCCGAGAAGCTGCTCCACTTCTTCGACCGACTCACTTCAATCGTGGTCACGGTGGACCTCCACCGGGACCGCGACAACAAACTCGGCGTCGAAATTATTGCTCACGCCGAGCACAAACATGAGTTCGTCGCCACGGATCGAGATGTTGAGATTGAGCATGCGTTCCAGTTGGCCAAAGACCACATTAAGCAGCAGATCAAGCACTATAAAGAAAAGCTGCAAGACCACCGTCGCGATCCATCGCCCAAGGATGGGATAGCGTGAACAAGGTGGTGTCGTGGATGCGTCTGCCGCGGTTCCACCGGGGCCGCAGCGCCGAGGAGATATCGGGATGCGATTGACCAACTTCCTCGTCCGCGACGCAATCATCCCACGCCTGTCCGTGTCGGCCGCCGGGGTCAACCCCGACGATGCCGAGGCGGTTGGCCGGGTGAAGGAACAGGTTGTTGCCGAGATGTCCGGGTCGCTGCGTGCGGCGGGTTGCTTCCGCGACGGCGACCTGCCCGACATCGTGCGGGCCGTGATGGCACGCGAACGGATCGGGACGACCGGGATCGGCCAGGGGATTGCGATTCCGCACACCCGCCACCCCGCGATCGACCGGCTCATCGGCACGCTGGCTCTTGCGTCGGATGGCTTGCCGTTCAAGAGCCTCGACACCGAACCGGCGTTCGTGTTCGTTCTGCTGCTCTCTCCACACGACCAACCGGGGGTTCACCTCCGTGCCCTTGAGGCGGTCGTGCGGACGATGAGAGACGAGGAGTTCGTGAAACGACTCCGGGCGTGCGGAACACAGGACGAGATCTGGAATTTGTTGGAGACGGCTGCCCCGGGTTGGTGAGGTCGGGTTGGCGGGGTTCGGAAGCCCCGAGAAGTCTTCGCTCGGCGGGCAAGAGAGTGCGACGCGAGGGCGGAAATCATGACACCCAAACTGACAAGCAACGAATCGGGGCCAACAGACCTAGCCTCTCCGTTGGCCCCACTGACCCCGCTCTTTGGACGACCGAACGAGACCACTATCGTGAACGGGACCGGCCCGATCCGCCGCACCATCCGGGTCGTGAACCCGCTCGGCTTGCACATGCGGGCGGCCGACCGGTTCTCACGGGCGGCGGAGCAGTACACCAGCAAGGTCACGATCTGGAACGGCGAGTCACGGGCCAACGGGAAGAACTTGCTCGACCTGATCATGCTCGTCGTTCTGCCCGAGACAGACGTACTCGTTGAAGTTGACGGCCCCGACGCGGCCCTGGCAATCGACGCACTGTGCGACATCCTCGCCGCGCCCGGCGGGGAAGATTACACGATTTGACCCGCCCCGGCACGCCCCTGCCGGTTGCGAGACCCAAAAACTCAGGGCCCGGACCCCGGCGAATGGAAATCCGGCATCACGGTATCGCAGTCTCTCCTGGCGTGGCCATCGGGCCGGCTTTCGTCATCGATACCGAGGGCGTCCGGATCACGCACCAAACCGTTGCCGCAGACCACGTTTCGGGCGAGGTCTCACGGCTCCGCAAAGCATTTGAAGTCGCCGCCACCGAGGCCCGAGAGAATCGCCAGCGAATCACCGCACTGCACGGCCCCGCCATCGGGAACATCTTTGCCGCGCAGGGGTCCGTCTTCGAAGACCCCGGCTTCCGCGAACAAATCGAAAACCTCGTTCGCAGTCAGTGCTACTCGGCCGAATACGCCGTCAGCCGCGTCATCCGCGAGTTCGTTCGGCGGTTGGAAGAGTCCGCCCTTCGCAGTGTCGCGGAGCAGCACCGGGCCGAAGTCCGCCGTCGGGCCAAGGACTTCATCGACATCGAACGTCAGATTCTGGTTCTCCTCCAGGGCGAAAACACCGAGCCATTCGGCGAGTTGACCGCACCCGTCATCGTCCTGGCCACCGACCTCCTCCCCTCCGAGACCGCCGACTTCTCTCCGCGAACGGTCCACGCTTTCGCCACCGAAAGCGGCGGGGCCACCAGCCACACCGCGATACTCGCGGGAGCCCTGGAAATCCCCGCGGTCGTCGGCCTCGGCCGGTTCCTGTCCGACGTTTCGGGCGGCGACATGGTCATCGTGGACGGCGAGGAGGGGATTCTGATCATCAACCCGGACGAATCCACGCTCGCGCGGTACGAGGAGAAGAGGAACGTCGAGCGTTCGCGGGCCGATCGGTACGATTCCCTCCGCGACAAGCCCTCGGCCACCAGCGATGGCACTCCCATCCGGTTGCTCGGAAACATCGAACTTGCGCAGGAGGCGGCCCACTGCCTCGAACGTGGTGCTGATGGCGTCGGCCTGTACCGCACCGAGTTCCTGTACCTGAACAAGACCTCCGACCCGACCGAAGAAGAGCACTTCGAGGCATATCGGTCGGTCGTGCAGACGCTTGGCCCAACGCGGCCCGTGGTCATCCGAACCCTCGACCTCGGGGCCGACAAGTTCTCCAGCGTCACCGATGCCGTCGGAGTCGAAAAGAACCCATTCCTGGGCTTACGAAGCGTTCGGCTCTGCCTGCGGAAACTGGACCTGTTCAAGACGCAACTGCGTGCCATTCTCCGGGTCGGATTGCTGGGCAAAGTCCGGGTCATGTTCCCGATGATCAGCACGGTGGACGAACTCCGCCAGTGCAAGACACTTTTGAACGAAGTGAAGGAAGATCTGGAGGATGAAGGAATCCCCTTCAAACGGGATCTCTCGGTCGGTACAATGATCGAAGTTCCGTCGGCCGCGATCCTGTCGGACATCCTGGCTCGTGAAGTGGACTTCTTCTCGATCGGGACGAACGACCTGATTCAATACACGCTGGCAGCGGACCGAAACAACGAAAACGTCGCGCACCTGTACAACCCAACCGACCCAGCCGTCCTCCGGCTGATTAAGAGGGTGGTCGAGGCCGCGGAAAAGGAACAGATCGAAGTGAACGTATGCGGGGAGATGAGCGGGGAACCGCTCTACGCCCCGCTTTTGGTCGGCCTGGGACTCCGCCAACTAAGCGTCACCCCGCGAAAGGTGCCCGAGATCAAACGGGTCATCCGGCAACTGAGGGTGGACGAGGCCAAGCGACTTGCCGACCAGGCTCTGAGCATGGACACTGCCCGCCAGGTGGGCAGTTTTTTACGAGACCAACTACGCCGTATCCTCCCCGAGGCGGCCGATTGAACCCGGATCGATCCTGACCAAATCGGGGGGCACCAAACCCCGACAGGACGACCGGCGACGCGGTCCGCGAACGGGTTGAGACAACGGGAAGACAAAGGAAAAAGGGAAAAAGGAAAAAGGGAAAAAGGAACAGCGGCATTCCTGTCTGTCTATCTTTTTACTTTTTAGCTTTTCCTTTTACTTCGGTCTTCCCGGGAAACCGGGACCGATGTTCGGTGACAAACTCCGTTTCCGTTTCGCAAAAACCGGCACGCTCCGGTTGCTCTCGCACCACGATCTCATGCGGTGCCTCGAGCGAATGCTCCGCCGCGCTGCGCTCCCGTTCAAGTCCACCGCTGGCTTCCACCCTGGTCCCCGCGTCGTCTTCGCACTCTCACTTCCGCTTGGCGTTGCAGGGCTCGATGAGGTTGTCGAGATCGAGTTCCTGAAGGAACTCGATGCCGACGAAACCCTGTCGTTGATGCGATCGCAAGCACCCGCCGGATTAACCTTCACGCGAGTGTCGGTCGTCCCCCTCAAAGCCACCGGCGTGGCTCGCCGGATCATCTACCAGTTGGCGTTGCCCGCGGAGCGAGTCGAGGCCGCGAGCCAGCGCTGTGCCGAACTCCTGGCGCAAGACAAGGTGTGGGTCGAGCGGATGAAGCCGAACCCGAAGCGGCTGAACATCCGGCCGTATTTGCGGAATTTGCACGTGGTCGCGAACTGCCTGGAATTCGATCTCTGGGTAACTGGCACCGGCACCGCACGGGCCGACGAACTCGTGAAACTGCTGAACGTCGCGGACTTGATTGATGGCGGATACGTGGTCGAGCGTACCACGGTGGAACTGCGGGATGAGGTCGTGAGCTTGGACCCGGCGGACGTTCCGCCGGACGGCCCAGCCGATACGCTGCCGCTCGATGCCGCAGCTATCGCGACCCTGACTCAGAAGGACGAAGACCAACTCGTATCGGCCATGGGGCCGGTCGTGGAATGAACTCTTGGGGATGTTGTTCGTTGATTGTGGTTAGTTGGGTGTCGCTTGCTGGGATCGCGGTTTCGCAAGCCGCTCCTCCACAACGAATCACCACAACGAACAACAAACCACTACCAACCAACAACGAACCCATAACGAACACCAGATACCGAACACGAGACACAAATGAAAAAAGAAATGCTCATCAACGTCCTCCAACCGGAGGAGTGCCGAATCGCGATTGTCGAGGACGGCGTGCTGGAAGAGTTGTACGTGGAGCGCTCCAGCCAGGAGAGCTACGTCGGCAACATCTACAAGGGCCGCATCGTCAACATCGAGGGCAGCATCCAGGCTGCGTTCGTTGACTTCGGCATCGGCCGCAACGGCTTCCTCCACGTCTCGGACGTGGACCCCGCTTACTACAAGCATCTGCTCTCTAAGGACGACCTCGCGGAATACGAGGCCGAACTCGACCGCGAATATGGTCGCAGCCCGGCTCCGCCAGCACGCGGTGGTGACCGCAACGAACGCGGCGGTGGCCGAGGTGGTCGCGAGCGTGGCCCGCGCCCGCCACAACCGCAGCCCATGACATCGTGGCTCGAAGAACAAGAACAACCTCCGCAAGCCCCACCGGCACAACCAGCGCCAGCGGCTCGCCCCGTGGCCCAGCGAACACCGCCACCACCCGACAGCGAATACGCCGACGATTTCGCCGCGGGGATCGACGAGGAAGCAGAAGAACTGCCGCTGGCCGAGGAAGTGCTCGAAGCCGAGTTGGTTGTCGAGGACGAGGATGAAGACGAGGAAGTGATCGAAGCGGAACTGCCGCCGAAGCCGGTTCAGGTTGCCGTCGTGAAGCCAGTCGCACCTGCGGACGACGACGAAGACGACTTCTCCGCGGGTATCGACCCCGTGCCGCCGGCCCCGAAGCCCGTAGCCGCCCGCCGCGTGGAAGTGCAACCCGCACCAACACCAAAACCGGCACCGGTCGCACCGCCCGAGGAAGACGATTTCGGTGCCGGGATCGTGGATGCGGTTCTCGCGCCGCCAATGAAGATCGTGCCTGCCGTCGTGACGGCCACACCCGAACCTGAAACGGAAGCTGCCGAGGCCGAGTTGGCGGTGGAAGCAGAATCGCCCGAGGTCGCGGAGTCGGAGGCCGAGCCCAAGAAGAAGCCTCGCGCTCGCAAGGTCAAGCCCAAGGCCGAGGAAGCCGCGGAACCCGAAACGACCGATTCGCCAGTTGAAGAGAAGCCCAAGGCCAAGCCGCGTCGCGCCAAGAAGAAGGCCGACGGCGACGCCGATGCCGACAACGGCGCTGATGATAAACCGAAGTTCATGGGCGGTGCCGAACGTCGCACCAGCGAGGACGACGAACCGGAAATCCGGCCGTTCTTCGACGACAGCGATTTCGACCCGGACGCGCCCAACGATCGCTTCGCAGGTGAAAGCAACAAGGCGAACCAAGACGAGGACTCGGCCGACCACCCTTATGCTGCGGATCCCGAGACTTCCGAGGCCGCCGAGGAAGACGCACGCGAGACGGCCCGTGAAGAGAACTTCGACGCGGGGGCGGAATCCGAACAGGAAAGCCCCGGAGTCGGGCGTGGATTCAACGACGACTTCGAAGACCGGAAACAAAATCGCGGCGACCGTAACGACCGTGGCAGCGGTGGGCGTGGTGGCCGTGACCGCGACCGCGACCGTGGTGGGCGTGGTGGTCCGCGTGGCGACCGTGATCGCGGCCCGGGTGGCCCCCGTGGCGACCGCGACCGTGGCCCCGGCGGCTTCAAGGGCGGTCCCGGTGGGTTCAAGGGCGGCCCGAAGGGCGGCCGCGACCGCGGGATGCCGAAGCCTCCCATCGAGCAGATCTTCAAGCGCGGGCAGGAAGTGCTCGTTCAGGTCATCAAGGAAGCCGTGGGCACCAAGGGGCCGACGCTCAGCACGTACATCAGCATCGCAGGCCGCTACCTCGTGCTGATGCCGAGCCTGAACCGCGTCGGCGTGTCGCGCAAGATCGAGGATCACGAAGCCCGTCGGCGGTTGCGAGACATTCTCACCACACTCTCGCCGCCCAAGGGCGTCGGGTTCATCGTCCGTACCGCCGCTGTCGATCGCGATGCTCGCGAACTGCGTAACGATCTCGCGTATCTGCTGCGGTTGTGGCAGGTCGTGGTCAAGCGCATCAAGCGAGTTGCCGGGCCGGTCGAGATCTACCGCGAATCGGACATGATTACGCGCACGATCCGCGACATCTTCACCAATGACATCGACACCATCTGGGTGGACGAGCCGGTGGCATTCGCGCACGCCAGCGAGTTCCTCCAGATCGTGATGCCGAAGTTCGCGAGCCGCATTCGCTACTTCGAGAGCAGCGAGCCGCTATTCCACAAGTACGGCGTCGAGGACGAAATCGGGAAGATCCACCAGAAGCGGATCGAGATGCCGCTCGGCGGGTCGCTGGTGATCGAGCAGACCGAAGCGCTCGTGGCCATCGACGTGAACAGCGGCAGCTTCCGGGCGGAGAACGCCGAGGAAACGATGTTCCAGATGAACATGCACGCGGCGCGGGAGATTGCCCGGCAACTCCGGCTCCGTGACCTCGGCGGCGTGATCGTCAACGACTTCATCGACATGCGAAGCGAGACGCACCGCCGCAAGGTGGAAGATGCGTTCCGCGATGCACTGCAACGCGACCGGGCACGCACGAAGATTCTGCGGATCTCGCAGTTCGGGTTGATCGAAATGACCCGGCAGCGGATTCGCCCGAGCCTGAAGCGCAGCCTGTTCTCGGACTGCCCGCACTGCCGCGGCACGGGGTTCGTGAAGACGAGCGAGAGCCTGAGCATCGAAGTGATGCGACTGGTGCAACTCGCCGCCCACCGCGCCCCGGCGATTGCGAGCATCCAGGTCGGCGTTCACATGGACGTCGCGCATTACCTGCTGAACAAGCGCCGCAAGGAAATCGCGGGCCTTGAGGAACGCGGCAAGCTCGAAATCCTGGTGACCGGCCAGATCGGCGTATCGCCAGACCTGCTGAGCGTCCGGTGCTTCGACCACAACGGGAACGAAGTGCGATTGCTGCCGCCGGCTCCGCTGCCACGCCTGTCGGGTGGGAAGTTCCCGCCCGCCCGTGGTGGCGATCGAGATCGCGGTGACCGTGGCGACCGTGCCCGTGGTGACCGCGATCGGGGGGATCGTGATCGTGGCGACCGCGATCGCGGTGATCGTGGTGGGCGTTACCCGCAACCGATCGAGTAATGCAACCGGGCAATAGCTGAGTACAGATCCCCAGAAGTGGGGGAACAATCGTGACTCATTGTTTTGATGTAGCTGGCCTCTGTGAGGCCGGTCTTCCTGTGGCCAAGGTGAACCGGGGTCACAGACCCCGGCTACAAAAATGTTCCCCGACTTACGGGGATCTGTACTGAGTGACGAAAAGCAGAGGCCCGAGTGAAGACCTGTTTGGTCTTCACTCGGGCCTCTGCCGTTTGTCGCTGCCTGCCGCGTGTCAGCACTTGCGGATGACGCCCGTGAGCACGCCGAGGATCTGCACGTCCTGCTTGCTCGGATCGACGATGATCGGTTCCATCGTGCTGTTCATCGGTTCGAGGCGGATCTCGTTCTTCTTCTTGTAATACTTCTTCAAGGTCATCGCCCGGTCCACCATCGCGATCACCTTGTCGCCGTTGTCGCAGGTCGCGCACTTGCGGATCACGACGTAGTCGCCATCGGCGATCTGCCCCTCGATCATCGACTGACCCCGCACCTTCACCACGAACAACTCGTCGCCGGCAAAGAGGTCGCGGATTTCGAGGCGTTCTTCCTGATCGACGGCTTCGATGGCCTTACCCGCCGCAACGACACCGAGAAGTGGGAAGCTGAGCCCACCCGCGGAGACGCCGGGGATCGTGATGCCACGGGCCTGGGCCTTCTCGTTGTCCTTCTTGGTGACGCGGTTGATGTACCCCTTCTTCTCCAGCGCCTTCAGGTGACACATGACTCCGTTGGGGGAGGAAATGTCGAAGGCATCGCAAATGTCGCGAATGGCGGGTGGGTAGCCCTTCGATTCAATGTGCTTGCGGATGAAGTGGTAGATTTTCTCTTGCTTGTCGGTCAACTGCTGGTGTTCGCTCATGGCAGACCCCCGTGGATTGGGTGTTGGAGAGATGGGTTGTTTGGGGGTGGGATTGCGAAAGTTGCCGGATCAGACTGGTTTACCCGATCATCGGAACTCCTACGCCTGTCCACCATGTATGGAAGTATAAGTAACAGGTGTACAGAAAGAAAGTCAGAAATTGCACGAATCGACGCGATTCCTGTAGGATTTTACCAGGAGTCCCCTTTCCTCAGTCCAAAGTTGGTAGCCGCGTGCAGTTGCCATCACCGAACTGGTTCCCTGAGTTGTTCCCGTTGCTGCTCACCGGGCAGGACTTGCCCGCGGGTCGCGTCACGGAGGCCGTGCGCGATCTGGTCGCTGGCCGTGTGGACGACGCTCGCGGAGCCGCGTTCCTCACCGCCCTGCGCATGAAGGGCGAAACGGCCGATGAGATTGCTGCGGCTGCGCTCGTTCTGCGCGAACAGATGGTTCGCCTCGTACCTGTGTCCGGCCCCGTGCTCGATACCTGCGGCACCGGTGGCGACGAGAGTGGCACGTTCAACATCAGCACCGCGGCCGCGCTCGTGGCGTGCGGTGCGGGGGTTCCGGTGGTGAAGCACGGCAACCGCGCCGTCTCCAGCAAATCCGGCAGCGCCGATGTGCTTCGTGAGTTGGGCGTACCGATCGAAACCGGCCCGGAGTGGGCACAGAAGTGCCTTGACCGCGTGGGCTTCGCGTTCTGCTACGCCCCCCAGTTTCATCGTGGCATGGCTCACGTTGCCGACCTTCGCCGCAAGCTCGGGATCCGCACAATCTTCAACCTGCTCGGCCCGCTGGCGAACCCCGCGAGTGCCCCGTATCAGCTACTCGGCGTTGGCAAGCCGGAACTCCTCGACCCGCTCGCGGGGGCAATCGCGGCGCTCGGCACACGGCAAGCTGTGTTGGTGTGCAGCTTCGACGGCCTCGACGAGGTGAGCCTCGCAGCCCCGACGATGGTGCGGGTGGTGCGTGGAGAGGAGTACGAAGTACGGGAGTGGAACCCGGACGAGTTCGGCCTGGCGGCGGTGCGACTGGATTCGATCAAGGCGGCGAACCCGACCGAGAGCGCTGCGATCATTCGGAGTGTGCTGAACAACGAGGACGGCCCAGCCCGGCGGATCATCCTGGCGAACGCGGCCGCGGCAATGTGGGCCGCGGAAGCGGTGAAGACGCTGAAGGAGGGCGTGGAGGCCGCCGATGCCGCACTGAAGGCTGGCACCCCCCGCGATGTGCTCGAAACGCTGATTCACGGATAATGGCTACCCGACAGCCTTCCGGTAGCAGTGATCGAAGAGGAGTCGCCACTCCAGCAGTTGCACTTGCTGCGCGAGTTTCTCGTCGGGTGTGTCCGTGTCGCGGACCCGCTCGCAGAAGTCCACAAACGCTTCGGGGGTGGTGAAGGTGTAGCCCAGCGGCGTGGCCTGTTCGCGGAGTTGGTCGAGCACCGGGTGCGACCCGACACGTCGCCACCAGTATTTCGAGTTGAAGGGGTCTGGCTCGCGGCGATGCATGATCGCGTGCCAGAAGCTCCCCGTGCGGGTCTCCACCTCCTGGCTGATCTTGTGCGATTCGTCCAGGTAGTTGAACGCGAGCCACAACCCCGACCGACAACACGCGGCCATGTCCCGGTCCACGATGCGACCGCCCAGCGCCGCGGCATCAAGGGCAGCGAGCTTGGCCCGCACGGACGCATCTGGTGTGCCCGGCCCGAGTGGGGCACAGGGCTGAGCCGCCAGCAGTTCGGCGACCGCAGCCGGGTACTTCGAGCGATCGAATTCCATCGTCGTGGTCCTTGGGTCACTTCTTCGCGGGTGTCAGTTCTACCTTCACGGTCTCATCGACGACCACCTCGATATCGGCCTGCAAATCGCCCGCACGAACCTGATATTTCCCCACGGGAACATTCGTGATCTTCGCCACGCCATCCATTGCTTTGCCCTTGAGGTCGAGCGTATTGGCCAGAGTGCGAAGGAAGTTCGCATCCGGAGGCGGGGTGCCCAGATCGGTTGGAACGAGTCGAACCTCGTTCACTCGCGTTGGCACCTTTACCTCCACAGTCCCCAGCTTGAAGGCTTCAAGCTTGAGGTCGGTGGTAATCCGATCTCCCGCGGCCACGTTGGCCCAGACCCACCCGGCTGGGCCATCGCTCAACCGTGCGTGGACGAGATAACGACCGGGTGGGAGATTGACGAAATCGAATTTCGCCACATGCTTCTCGAATCGAAGGCCGGCCATGCGTGGTGCATACGTCTGCGACCTCACGCCACCCCCGCCCGTGTCGAATGCCGTCGAGCCGGCGCTGTCCGAGATGACCTTTCCATCGGCCAACTGGCCGACATACCCGACCCACACCGTCTGATCCTTCTTAGCTGGTGGCGTGATCGTCCCCTGGATGAACGGGACATCGTCTTCACCGGGGGGCTCGTAAAGCGTGCGTTTCCGCTGTGCCACGAACGTTCCAACCAGATAGCTCCGGTGCGAATCCGGCAGGCAAATGTAGATGCTCCCCGGAATTTTCCCCTTGGTGGCCTTGCCCAGTTCCAGCGTCAGCGCGTAGTCGTCGCTGATGAACTTGGTGTCCGGCAAGTTCTTCCCTTCCCGGGAGGAAACCTGGAGCGACGGAATGCCATCGCTCCATTTCTGCGACGTGCGGACAATCTGCTTCAAGCCGTCGGTCAGGTCTTTCTTGTCGTTCAACTGAAGGGAGAGTTCCAGGTCCGCGAAGAAGTCCTTCCCCTGTCGGAAAGAGAGTCGCTTGCCTTCGAGCTCGACGCGGTCGGGCGTGAACGGTTTGCCACGGAGTCGCCCCCGAGCCGGGGTTTGCGGCAGGATGTGCTTGGCGGGATCAATCTCGTAGAGATCGGCTTCCTGTCCCACCGGTCCCGATGTGGACGGGTCGCCGGGTGGTGGAGTGACCTTCACCGGGGTCGGAACCTCGGGTGCGGTGGAATTCGCCCCGCCACCACAACCCACGAGGAGACCGACGAAGCCAACGAGACTCAAGACCACGGGAACGCGAATCACGGGAACCTCCCACAAGCACGGTGGCGGAATTCTTCGGCTTCAGTGCCACGCCGATGAGTGTCGCCACCAAACGCGGCAAACACGACGATATCCGGGATTCGTGCCAGACGTCTTGGCATTGTGGAAGATCGACAGCCGCGGAAAGGTTTTGCCCCTCGGAGCGAACTGGCTTATAGAAACACTTCCACACAACGAGGCAACCAATGTCGATCAGCACACCACGGCCGGAAGAGTTTCAACCGTTCGGGCTCCCCGTCGGGAGTGTTCGCGGCATTCTGTCGCTGATGATCTGCTCGTTCTTCTGGATCTTGTTGCTAGTCCCGTGGGATACGCAACCCCTGCCCACGGCACCACTCGCCCACTTCTTTCTGCTGACGCTGGTGTTCCTGGCGTTCGCATCGCACCACGTTCAAGAAGTGCGGGAATCGGCACTCTTCCCCTGGGTGATGCGCGTTCTCTTCGTGGGTGGCAGCATCGCCGTGGTGATCTATATGGCCATCAAAGACCCGACCCGACTGGGTTACCAACTGACGCCCAGCATTGCGGAACTCCCGCAGTGGCCGGTGCTGCTGGGGTGCCTGGCTGGCGGGTTCGGCGCGTCGCTTTTCTTGCGGTCTGTGCTCGGTCGCGGCAACCCCTTCTTTTACAGCATTCGGGCCTGGATTGGCGTGATCGCGTTCTTCCTGCTCTTCGCCGAGACGATTTTCCAGTTCGCGATTCTGCCGAAACTGTCTGACCGACCAAGTTTTCAAGCGATGCAAATCTGGGAAGGGATGCTGATCGCCAGCGTTGCAGCATACTTCGGTAGCCGGGCGTAGTTCGTGTTTAGTGTTTGGTGTTTGGTGTTTGGTGATTCGAAACAGGGGAAGTGGCGTGGTGAGTCTGATTGCAGCACCAAACACCAAACACCAAACACCAAACACTAACCGCGGAGCATTCGGAGTGCGACCCGGTCGAACGGAAGGTCGCTCGTCGTTTGTAGCAACGAGATGCCGAGGCGGTTGCAGTCGCCGGTGAGTCGCGTGCGAAACGCCGCGACCGCTCGTCGGTAGCGGTCCAGCAAGTCGGCCGTGACTGTAACCTCGGCGGTCGTCCCGTCCTCGGCGTCGGTCAATCGCAAGTCGCCGACCACGGCCGGTTCCACTTCTTCGGGAGCAAGCACCTGCACGGCAGTCGTGTCGAGCCCGCGGGATGCGAGGAACCGCAAACCGTCCGCGACCCCAGCCTTGTCCAGAAAGTCACTCAACACCACCACGACCCCACGGCCCGTGAGCGTCGGCGCGATCATCCGCATGGATCGATTGAAGTCGCCAGCCGCCTGGGGTTCCAGTTCATCGAGGTACGCGAGCAACCGGGAGAGCGCTGGGCGGCCCCGGAACGGCGGGCTCTTTCCGAGCGACTTCTCGGCGAACGCGGTGACTGTAACGCGATCGAGGTTCACGAGCCCGACAAACCCGATTGCGGCAGCCACACGCTTCGCAAACAGCAACTTCTGCGGCTCGCCGAACGCCATCGACCGGCTGACATCAAGTAGCAGGTGAACGTGCAGGTCTTCGTCTTCGAGGAACAGCCGCAAGAAGAGTCGTTCGAAGCGGGCGAACAGCCCCCAGTCGAGGAATCGCAGATCGTCGCCGCTGGAGTATGGGCGAAAGTCGGCGAACTCGGCCCCGCGACCTTTCCGCTTCGAGAGCCGATCACCGCGTTGCCGCCCGGCTTTCGCCTTGCGTGAGATGAGTTCGAGCGTCTCCAGTTTGCGGAGAACATCTGGCGTGAGTAAGGGCTCGGCGGTCATGGGGATGAGCTCTTGGCGAGCGGGGGACGTGAGTCCCCCGGTTGTTCGGATGAATCCGAATGCTGGGAAGAACCGGGGGACTCACGTCCCCCGCTCGCCGGGCTGTGATCCGCGGGGCGTGATAGCAGCCACGCCGTTGGCGCGATCACCAGCACGGTGCCCACCAGTGTCAGCCAGTTGACCTCGTGGTTGAACAGGCAGATGCCGAAGCCCAGCCCGAACACGATCTGCGTCAGGCCGACGACCGATACCTTCGCGGGTGCGCCGTGCGAGAAGGCGAGCGTCAGGAATAACTGCCCCACGAGCGCCGCGAGACCCATGCCCAGCAGTTCGAGTGCGACCCTCGGCTGGGCAACAGCCATGGGGTCGTGTTCCAGTGGGGTGGCCACGGCGGCCACGAGGCAGAACCCGGTGGCGACGGCCGAGAAGTGGGCGACGACCGCGAGTGGCGCGAGGTTGCTCAGCGAATGCAGCCCCAGCATGGCGACGGCGGTGAACCCGGCCGCGGCCAGCGCTGCCAGGACGCCGAAGTTCCCGCTTGCGAAGTGCGGCTGTTCCACGAGCGCCACGCCCACGACGCCGACCATCACGGCCCCGAGAACCTTCAACCCCGGCGATTGCCCGTACAGCGGCCACGACAGCAGCGCGACCCAGATGGGAAACGTGTTCGTGAGCGTGAACACGTCCGCCACTGGCAGTTTGTCGAACGCATAAAACGTGCAGAGCATCGAGCAGCTACCCGAGACGCTGCGGAGCCACAGCCGCCAGGGCCAGAAGACGAGTTTCACGCCGGTGGCCAGTGCGATTGCCGCAGCGAGGGCCGCCACGATTCCCGCACGAAACACCGCGACCGTCTGCCAGTCGCACGTCCGGTTGCTCTGGAGCAGAACGTGTGCGAGCACGCCCATGAGGGTGAACGAGAAACTGCCGCAAAGCATCCAGATGTACGGTCGCGCGTTGGGGTGGGACATACTGGAACAATATCGCTGACGCAGCGGATTGGCGACCATGGCGAGCGGGGGACGTGAGTCCCCTGATTGTTGCAATGGGATCAGGGGACTCACGTCCCCCGCTCGCCGAAAACTTACCGCGTTATCCGCAGTACTTCTCATGTGTCCGTTCCGGACACCATTTCTGCATAACCTAACACTGTGACCGCACACTCATTTCGGGGGCTGCCGTGCTCGCACGTCTTGCCATCGGTTTCTCGCTCGCCTTGTTCCTCGCCAACGTCGGGGATGCCCAGCAGTTCGACCGCCGTGCGCGCGACGAACCGGAGGTGGTCGTCGAAGCGGGCGGGCGTGTCGGAACCGCGGACATGGTGCAGTTCACCGCCGATGGCAGCGCTCTGCTCGCGGGCGGCGACGACAAGGTCGTCCGCGTGTGGCCGCACTCGGCTGCGGGGCTGGATGCGTCCCCGGACCGTGCCCGCGTGCTGCGGTGGCGTGGCTGGCGCGACCAACTCGGTGGCGTGAAGTGCCTGGCTGCGAGCCCCGATGGCAAGCGCGTCGCAATTGGCGGGTACGGGCTGAAGATCAGTTCCGTGGCGATCCTCGACCGCGAAACCGGCGAGACGGTGGCGATCACCTGGCCCCGCACCCGCGAGGGCGGCTACCACGACGCGGTCACGGCCATCGCGTTCCACCCGGACGGCAAGCGCGTCGGGTTCGGCACCGCCGACGGCACGCTGTGGCTGTGGGAGCCGAAGAAGCTCGACAAGCCCGAGGGCGATCGCGTGTGGAACGCACCCGCGTGTGCGGGTTACTTCGACAACCCCAAGCCCGGCCAGTTGAACTTCACCCGTGGCATCCGCTTCCCCGACGCCGACACGCTGCTCGGCGTTTCGTATCGCGGGCAGGTCACGGCGTTCGACCTTCGCGAAAAACTCACCGACGACCCGGCAGCACCCGCACCGAAGGGCCGCACGCTGTTCGAGATCAAGGGTGCGAAGGGCGAAACCGCGTTCGTGAACAACGCGGTGTGGACGGGCGACGGGAAGTGGCTCGTCATCGGCGAAACCGGCTGGCCGTATGTCACGCTGTGGTCGGCCGACGGCAAGCAATCGCGGCGGATCGAACTGCCGACCGATCACTTCGTGCGCTCACTCGCGGTTCACCCGAAGACGGCAAAGGTGGCGATCGGCGTCGGTGCGGCACTGCCAGCCGTGGCGAAGAAGCCGCGCTTCTACATGGAGCCCGACGACCAGATCTGGGTGTACGACAACCCGACCGCCGAGAAACTCGCGGAGCCGAAGAAACTGCCGCACCCCGGCCGCGCGGAAGCGATGACGTTCCACCCTACCGAGGACCGGCTCGCGATCGCCGGCGGTGACGCCGACGAGGTCACGCTCCTCGATCTGGCGAAGCCCGAGAAGCCCGTCTCCGTGGTGCGTGGGAACGGTCGCCGGCTGCACGGAATCAACCTGTCCGAGAACGGCGAAGTGGTCGCGGTGAAGACCGGCCGCAACCCCGCTGCCACCGACCCGAACGACCGCGCGAGCGGCCCGTGGGTGCGGTTCAACATCCCGCGATTCATGCCGTCGAGCAGCGAACGCGGGAACTGGATCGGCCCACTCAACACGGCCGCTGGCTGGGAGATCGTCCCCGACACCGCGAGCCGTTTCATCTGGTACGCCGAGCGTGCGAAAGCCGACGGCACCCGCGAGCAATTGCGCCTGCAACTCGACCCCGACCTCGATCAATCGCCGACGTGTTACAGCTTCGTCCCCACCCCGGAAGGGAAGCCAGCCCGCGTCCTCATCGGGCACTACTACGGGTGCTCGCTGTTCGAGTTGAACCCCGAGCGGGTGGTGAAGGACGCACGCACGGGGGTCGCGGAACTGCCGCGGTCGAAGCTGTTCGTTGGCCACGGTGCGGAGGTGAACGCGATCGCCGCCGACAAGACCGGGAAGTGGTTCGTGACAGCGGGTTCGGATCAGACGGTCGCCGCGTGGAGCCTCGAAGACTGGAAGGCCGAGGCCGCGTTCGGCGGGTCGTTCGCGGTGGACGACGGGCAGCTGACCGTGACCGCGGTCGATATCGGTTCGCCTGCGTGGGAAGCCGGGTTGAGCAAGGGCGACCGGATCGAGTTGCTCGCCATCGGCGGGGAAGCGAAGTTCGACCGTCGCCCCAAGCGGCCCGAAGTCGGCACCGCCGAAGCCGCTGCCGCGGCACTGGCGCACCCACGGTCGGGGGTGGAACTGTTCTTCGGGTGGGTGTCGCCACAGGGGGACCGCCGTGCCACGCCGTCGCGCATCAAGCAACGCCCGCTGTGGAAGTGGTTCCCCGCGTTCGATGATCGCGGCCGAATCACCGATTCCATCGTGTGGATGTGGCACGGGTCGTACTACTACACGGCGTCGGCCCACGGCGACCGCATGGTGGGCTGGCACGTGAACTCGCCCGATGTGACGGGGACGCCCGAGTTCCAACCGCTCGAACGCTACAAGCACCTGTACCTGCGGCCCGACGTGGTTTCCAAGCTCATCGGCACGCGCTCCGTCGCGGAAGCTCTCAAGGAAGCACTCGGCGACAACCCCGTGAAGCGTTCGTTCCGCGAGGTCGAGCCTTCACCTGTCGAGTTGGTGCTGAAGAACACGGTCGTGCGCGACGACGGCGTGCGGCTCACCATCGCCGTGAACCCACGCGGGAACAACCCGGACCTGCTCCCCGACCGCATCGAACTGTGGGTGAACGACTACCGCTTCCGCGTGTGGGACGGGAAGGGGAAGGAAGCCGTTCGCGAGGACGTGACGATTCCCGCGGCGGCGTTCCGTGCGGGGGACAACCACGTCACGGTGCTCGCGCTGAACCCGGCTCGCGGTCGCAGCGAGGCGAGCGGCATCGTGAACAATCCCGCGAAGGCACCCGACCCGCACCTCACCGGGGTCGCGGTCGGGATCAACAACTACGCCCCGCACCGTGGCGCGGTGGCCGGGGTGCGTGCGTTCGGCGACCTGACCAAGGCCAAGGCCGACGCCGAGGGGCTTTCCCGCGAACTCCTGACGTATCGCGGGCCGGGGAAGCAGTTCCCGATTGGTGCGGTCACCACAGTTCTCGACGGCGCGGCCGAGCGCAAGGGAATCATGGCTTCGCTCGCCGAGATCAAGAAGTCGGGCGTGCGGCCGGACGATCTGCTGGTGGTGTTCTTCGCGGGCCACGGCGACTTGCTCTCACCGACGGGTAAGCCGCTGCCGCCGCCGCCGATGGGGGTGCAAGCTCGCGGGATGCCTGCCGATTCCGGCGTGTTCGTGTTCTGCTGCCCGGACTACGCACCCACCAAACCCGGCACCACGGCGATCACGGGCGAGGAATTGTTCGAGGCGCTATCGGGGATCAACTGCCGCAAGCTCGTGCTGCTGGATACGTGCCACGCGGGTGGTGTGATCGAGGCGAACGTGCTGCGGCGGTTCGTCCCGAACGGGCAGGGGCCAACGGTGATCGCGGCGTGCGACCAGAGCGAGCTCTCATTCGAGGACAACAAGCTGGGTCACGGTGTGTTCACGTATGCGGTGCTGGAGGCGATGGGGTCGAAGTTCCG
>PNLP01000022.1 GCA_013823135.1 Planctomycetaceae bacterium | reverse complement strand
TGCGGAAGTTCGGACCACGAAGTCGGCAGCCGAGACGTTCCCCCCACGGGCAATCACGGTTTCGTTCCGGTCCTCGTACAAGACCTGCACGGCCTTCTTCACGAACACGTCCCCGTTCTGCACGAACACGAACGCCTCTGCCCCCTCACGCACGACAGCCCCGGCTGGAAGCACGAACGGCAGCAACTCGGTCTTCCCGTCCGGCCCGAGCGTGACGATCTTCTCGACGGGCAAACGCAGTCGCACCCGCTGGCCGGGTCGGAATCGCCACGCGAAGCGAGTCTTCCCACCTTTCGTGAACTGGTGGTACTGGTTCTCAAGCGGCAGGTAGAACGGGAACGTCGCCCCGGCAGCGGGTGGTGAACCCATGTGGTTGACGGTCAACGGCGGCACTTCGGGCCAATCGCCGGGTGTTTCGCCGGGGAACTCGATTCGGATCGGCAAACTTTTCTCGGCTGCCGCAGCGAGCGACTTCGTCTCGGATGCGAACGCCTGACCCTCGACGAACAATCGCTGGTGATTGGCGAGTAGACACAACGTCTGCCCCGCCTGAACCTGTGCCCCGCGATGAACCGACAGTTCTTGCACTTCGTAAAGCAGACCGTCTTCCGTTGACGGGAACGGGAACCAACTCGTCGTCGGCCCCGCCGGGGCGAACACCGTCACTGCGGTAACTACTTCACCTTTCTCGGCCCGGTCCACCTGCTCCAGCGTCATTCCGAAGACCTGAAGTTGTCTGCGGTACGCTTGGATTTGCGTGACCACCCGCTTGACCTGATTCTCTTCCTCGATCAACGCGGCCCCTGACTGCGTGCCCCCTTTGACAAGCGCGGCAACCCGATCACGCTTCGCAATCGCGAAGTCCAATTCCCGCGCCGCCTTGGCCATGTCGGTTTGGACGCCCTGCAAGAACTCGCTGACGAGTTGAAGCGTGAACAACGGGTCGCCAGCCCTGACGGTATCACCGGGCCGCGCCTTGATCTCGGTCACGATCCCGGCGACCTTGGACGTCACTCCACGGTCACTTTCGCCTGGGCGGTCCACGACCACGCCAGGAACCGGCACCCGTCGCCAGTATTCCGTCGGGATGAGCGAATCGACCGCCCCGTCCTTGTCGAGGCCGAGGTTCGCCTGGGCCTGTGGGCTGAGCTTCAGGCGATCACCACGAGGGCCATGATCGTGACCAGCGTGGTCGTCGTGCCCTTCGGCCTTCGCGCCGTGCCCGTCAGTTTTCGCTCCCGGCTTCACCGGGAAGACGTGAGGAAGCCAACGCTCGCGAGTCACGTAAGCCGCGAACGCAACACCACCAACCGCCAGGACGGTGAAGATGGGCGACAAGTATTTCCAGTAACGCATGGCTCCCTCCGGGCTGTCGCCAGAGCGTAAACGACGAAGTTGTTGGAGTGAAAACGATGACGCCGACACGACTCATCGCGTCAGGCAACTGATCTGAGGAAGTGAGTTAATTCCGGAGCGTCAGCAATGTGATGAAGAGTGGACACGCGGGGGCTCTGTGGGCAGGAACCTGTGGGCCGAGCCTGTGCCGAGTCGAGAAGAAAGGGTCGGAAACAGCGACGGTGCTTTCTGGAACTGCTTCAAGAGAAATGTCGCGAGCTTGAATTTGGCCCATCGCGTCAGCAGGACGCGGCTGAACTGTCGGGCAGCCCGACTGGTGTTCGGGCGGGTGAGTGTGACTCGCCACGACGCCCTTGGCGGTTGCCTCTGTTGTCTCGGTCGCCTCTGATTCTTCGGCTGCATCGTGGTGATGCACGCAGGAGCAGGACTTCACTTTCGTGAGAGTGGGGCAACTTGGGTCGGTGCAGGTGCTTGGGGTTGCGGCGCACGTGCAGACCCGAACGGGGAGTGGCCCCATCAGAGTCAGCACGATGACGAGCAACCGTGTCACGATCCGTTTCTCCTATCGCAAACTATCCGAGTCCGGGCCACGAAAGTCAACTGCGACCGTCTCACTTCTTGGGGATGTCGTTTGGTGGTAGAGGTTTCGGCATCGGCATGACTCCCGGCCCCTTGGGCTGTGCGAGAAGCGGCCCCGGCCACGAATCTTCAAGCAGCAAGCCCGACAACTCCGCTGCCGATCGCCACGCATCGCCCAGCGACTTGTTGAGTTCCAACTTAGCCTCGGCCACGGCACGCTGGGACTGGATCACCCGCAGGTATTCAAACTGCCCGCCCTTGAACGCCTTCATCGAGAGTTCGTAGGTTTCCGTTGCACGAGGCAGGATATCAACCCGGTATCGTTCCGCGCGCTCCCGTGCGGCGGCGTAGGTCTGGAATGCCGTCGCCACCCGGCCCGCCAACTCGTTCTCGGCACGCCCGACCGACTGAATCGCCATCCCCAGTTCGGCCTTGGCGGCGTGAATGTTCCCCTGATTCCGGTTCCAAACCGGAATTGGCATACTCAACCCCGCCGCCCCGTCATGGGATTTGTTCTCGTACTGGCGAATGTAGCCAGCGTACACGGACACGTTCGGGATGGGTTCCACCTGCGCCCGGCGGACGGCGGCCTGCGCCCGGTCCACGCCGACCTTCGCCGTTCGGATGTCGGGGTGCGACGCCAACACCGCCGCTCGGGTCTGCTCCAGATCGTAAGCCGGCAACCCGTCGAACGTGCCGACGACCGCGGGCACGTTCAACCCGTTGTCCCCCGTGACCGCAGCCAGCCGACGGTAGGCGGCCGGAAGCTCCTTCCCGACTGCCTGGAGCTCGGCCTTGAACTGTTCTTGCTGGACTTCCAGTTGCACCATGTCGAGACGGGCGATTTGCTTGGCTTCCAGCAAACTCTTCCCGTTCGCGACCGCATCGTCGGCGAGTTTGACCAACTCCTTGAGAACCTCGGCACGCTGCTGAAGGGTGTAGGCGTCGTAGAACGCAGCACGGACGGATGCGACAACCGCATACCGCTCGCTGACGAGTTCCAGGGTCGCCTGATCGACTTCCCTTGCGACGACGGCCTGCGAGAGCGAGAGCTTCTTCCCGGTGACGATGGTTTGGGTGAGTTTCGGGGCCGTGAGGATGCCCCGCCCGTCCTGGCGGTCGCCGATTTCGTCCCAGTTCACCGCGAGTTCGGGGTTCGGGTACAAACCGGCCTGCAAGTACCGCCCCTGTGCCGCGTCAATCGCGATGGTTGCTCGTGCGAGACGCGGGTTCCGCGTGACGGCTAACTGAACGAACTCGTCCACCAAGGCAGGTTGTGACTGTTCCAGTACGGCGAGTGCCGGCAAGTTTTGGCCACCGGCGGGGACGACAGGCCCGTGAAACCGAGGTGGCAGACTTTCGGGTGTCTTCCGGACGCGGAGTGATTTCGGTGTCTCACGACTTTGCGGCGAGCGATCAGCACCGGGCGGCGGGAAACGCTCGTTGAGAAACGACTTCGTCGGGGTGCATCCAAAGCTCCCGAACACGCACCCCACGACCAAATGCCGCATGAGGCTCTTAATTCCGCGCATAGTCTTGCCCTCGGCGACGAAGAGAATGTGACACCGAACGTTTGCCAATGAGGGCTACGAGCGGAAGGCGTGAGCGAAGCGAAGTGCGCGGAGGTGCGATAGGGGAAGGAGACAGTGCTGGAACTGTTGGGCCGAGATCAAAAATTCAGCGTGTGAGCCAGAGAACGGATCGCTCAGCACAGCTGCGACGTGGTCCATCTCGACTTCGAGTTGAAGCTCACCAAGAACTCCAATCGAACCGAGTTCGACCTTGGGGCCATGCCCGCAAGGTGGCGTCGGCAGATCGGGCGTTCGGTCGGCTTCAATTGCCGGAAACGTGCCTGTCTCTCCGTTCTGATTCGAGAGGTCGGTGTAGCAACACTTGCACGCGGGGCGTGGCGGGTGGGGAAGTCGTGAATCCTGTTTTAAAGTAGGTCGCAGGAGTGCGAGGAGGTGGCACGGGCACGGTGCCGGTCCGCATGTGGCGACCAGCACGACTGCGATGGCGATAGTGACGGACCACCTCATGTTAAACCCGAACGCACTTCACTCAATTCAGAACTTCTAGGCAGTATCGGTCGGCCCTTGCCGTCACCATGAGAAAATTTCACACAAACCGGACCATCGCTCCCCTGCACCCTGCAACCACCTCAGTTGTGTGGGGACAGGGTAAGCCCAGGACAGACCGGGGAACTACTGCGATGGTTAAGAATGTCACGGGCCACCGGGCTGAAACCGGTTCTAATGACAGGTTCATGGTCGGCACCTTTCGAGTGGAGGGCGGCAGGACTCACGTTCGAGTTGAGAAAAGCCCGCCAGGCGTCGATGCGATTCGGTGCCTGCCGGGCCATGTGTTGCTGGTTGCTGGTTCAACTCGTCGGCTTGGTGGTGAAACTTCCGTTCGGCCCTTCGAGCTTGCTCGGCTCGTAGCCAGCCTTAGCGACGGCCTCCCACAGCGACCGGGGCGACATCGCGGCCCCCTGCTTGGGCGTCACGATCAGCAGCTTCGCCTTGATGTCCACCTTCACGTCGGCCACGCCCGGCACCGCGTACAGTTTGTCGCCCGCCTTCTTCGCGCAACTCAGGCAGTCCATGCCGGGGACGGTCAGCTTCGTCGGCACTGGATCGGCAGCTTGCAGCAAGCCGCCGAAGACCAACACCGCCACCGCCGCGACCACTTGCAATCGGTTCTGCATCCGCATCTCGGACTCCTTGCAAACTTCCAAAGGGATCGACACATTTCCCTGGTGCTGCTCCGTGTTGTTCCAGACCGGCCCGCCGTTCTTTCCGAGCGGCGGCGGTTGACTATTTCTCCTCGCCCGCAGCCTCTGGCGGTAGCGTCGTGGACGGTGGCGTTATGGGGCGTCTCGGAACCTCTCGGCAGGCCGGGGCGACCACCCCCGCACGGCCCTCGCAGGCCGACGCCACACCGCACCCGCACAGGCACCCGCCCTGCATCGGGAGCAGCAGGCCCATCACCACCAAGGCGACCCTCCGTGAACTCGGACGCCGTGGGACAGGCAGCTTCATGGTGTTCATCGGTTGATCGGCAGTGCGTTGGGGGATGGGTTTGGACCCATGCCCCCTTCACCCTTGTTGAGCCGCGTGGCGGCGAACTACTTCTTCTCGCCCTTCTCCTCAGGCGGTAGAGGCGGTGGCTCCTTGCCATACTTGGCCTTGTACGCGGCGGCGAACTTCTCGGCCCGCTTCGGGTTGCAGATGAAGCACTGCGACTCGGGCCGGTCGTGTTCCTTACACCAGTCACCCTTCTTCTTGTACTCGGCGGCGACCTTCGCATCGCACTGGGCGCAGTCGTGTTCGGGGACGCCGTGTTCCTTGCACCACCAGCCGTCATCGGCCTCCTTCTTCTCGCCCTTCTTCTCGGCCACCGCCTTCGGCTCGCTCTTCGGCTCTCCGGCCTTGTCCTTCGTGCCACACCCACTGAGGGTGAGCAGGGCCAGGGCGGGGAGTAGGAAGGCGGTGAACACCGCCTTCCGCAATCTCGTCTCCGTCATCGAAGTCTCCTCTCGTTTGGGATCACACCGAACCGCACCGAACCGTCACACCGGGGCCGGTTCCTCACGATGAGTCGCCGCCCCCGCCACCGGAGTCACTTTGCCCCGGAAAGCCTCGAACGCTTGGTACAGCACACGCAACACCAACAGCGACATCACCATCGCCCCGATCACGCCACCGATCACGACCGTCGCCAGGGGCCGCTGCACTTCGGCCCCCATGCCGGTGCTGACCGCCATCGGGACGAACCCCAGGCAGGCCACCAGCGTCGTCATCAGCACGGGCCGCAGCCGGGTGAGGGCTGCCTGCTCGATGGCCTCGGTCAGGGCCAGACCACGGTCCCGCAGGTGCCGGACGTAGCTGACCAAGATCATGTCATCAAGGACCGCCACGCCCGAGAGGGCGATGAACCCGATGCCCGCCGAGATCGAGAACGGGATGTCCCGCAGCCACAGGGCAAAGATGCCGCCCACCCAAGCGAACGGGATGCCGGTGAACACCCGGCAGGCGTCCAGCAGGTTCCCGTAGGTGGCGTAAAGCAGACCGAAGATCAGCACGAACGCCACCGGCACGACGATCATGAGCCGCAGGCTCGCCCGCTCAAGTTGCTCGAACTGCCCGCCCCAGGTGACCGAGTAGCGGCCCGAGGGGAGTTGCACCCGCTCGGCCACCTTCCGCCGGGCCTCGGCCACGAAGCTGCCCAGGTCGCGGCCCCGCACGTTGCAGGTGACGGTGATCCGCCGCTGGCCCCACTCCCGCTGGATCGTGGACGGCCCCTCGACCACTTGCACGTCGGCGAGCCGCGACAGCGGGATGCGGCCCCCGCTCGGCGTGGCGACCAGCATGTTGCCGATGGCATCCGGGCTGGCCCGGTCCCGGTCCGGCAGCCGCACCGCCAGCGGGAACCGCACCTGCCCCTCCACCACCTCGCCCAGCGGCTTTGCACCGATGGACTCGACCAGATCGAGGACGGCCTGAGCCGGCACCCCGTGGCGGGCGATCTCGTCCTGCTTGATCTTCACTTGCAGGACCGGCTGGCCGGTCACCTGCTCGACGTTGATGTCCGCGCTCCCCTGCACGGTCTTCAGCACGGCCTCGACCTCCTTGGCCTTCTTCACCAGCACGTCGAAGTCGTCGCCGTAAATCTTCACCCCCACGTCCGACTTGACCCCCGAGATCATCTCGTTCATCCGCATCTCGATGGGTTGGGTCATGGCGTTCCGCTGGCCCGGCATGTCCCGCACCGCCTTCTCGATCAACTCCGTCAACTCGGCCTGGGTGCGGGCCTTCGCCCACTTCTGTCGGGGCTTGAGGGTGATGAACACGTCGGTCAACTCGACGCCCATCGGGTCGGTCGCCACCTCGGCGGTGCCGGCCCGACTCCAGACGTGTTCGACCTCGTCGGGGAACTCGGCGAGGATCGCCTTCTCCATCTTCGTGTTGGCACGGACGGATTCCTCCAAGTCGGTCCCGGCCAGTCGCACGACGTTGATGCAGATGGCCCCCTCCGACAGCCGGGGGATGAACTCGGACCCGAGCCTCGGCGCGATCATGCCGAACGCGACGAGGAGGACCGTCAGGGCGAACCCGACCACCGCCAGCTTGTGGTGCATCGAGAAGTGCATGACCGGGCGGTACAGGGCCAGGGCCAGCCGCATCAGCAGCGGCTCCCGCTCGGCGACCTTCTTGGGGAGCAGCAGGCTTGCCAGGACCGGCATCAGCGTCATGGACAGGATCATCGACCCGATCAGGGCGAAGATGACCGTCAAGGCCATCGGGCGGAACAGCTTGCCCTCGGTCCCCTCCAGCGTCAGGATCGGCAAGTAGACGATCATGATGATGAGTTCGCCGAAGAGGGTCGGCTTGCGGACCTCCAGGGCGGCGTCTCGGACCACCTCCCGCTTGTCCTTGCCTTCGGGGTTGTGGGCGAGGTGGCGGACGCAGTTCTCGACCATCACCACGCTAGAGTCCACCACCATGCCGAAGTCGATGGCCCCGAGCGACAGCAGGCTGGCCGCGACCCCCCACTGGAGCATCCCGCTGAACGCGAACAGCATCGACAGCGGGATCGCCAGGGCGACGATGCCCGCCGCCCGCAGGTTGCCCAGGAAGGCAAACAAGACCGCGACGACGAACAGACCGCCCTCGAACAGGTTGTTGCGGACGGTGTGGATGACGTGATCGACCAGTTCCGTCCGGTCGTAAACCGGCGTGACCGTCACGTTGGGCGGGATGGACGCCTTCACCTCGTCCAGCTTCCGCTTCATCCCCCAGGTGACTTCGTGGGTATTCTCGCCCATCGTCAGGAACCCGAGGCCCAGGACGACCTCGCCCTTGCCGTCGAGGGTGACCGCCCCCCGCCGGACCTCGTACCCGATCTCCACGTCGGCCACGTCCCGCACCCGCACCGGGACGCCGTCCTGGGCGGTGACGACGATGTCCCTGATCTGGTCGAGGTTGCCCGTCCGCCCGACGCCGTGGACGAGCAGCATGTTGCCGCCCTGGCTGACGCTGCCGCCGCCTACGTTGCGGTTGTTCTTCTGGACGGCCTCGGTCACCTGCTCGAACGTCAGCCCGTACTTGTGCAAGCGGGCCGGGTCGATGCGGACCTGATACTGCCGGTCGTACCCGCCCCAGGTGTTGACCTCGGCGGTCCCCCGCACCGTCCGCATCTTGGGCCGGACGACCCAGTCGTGGATGGTGCGGAGTTCCGTCACGTCGTTGCCCTTGCCGGTCACGACGTAGTGGAAGACCTCGCCGAGGCCGGTGGACACCGGCCCCATCTTCGGGCGTTCGACGCCCGCCGGCAGGGACGCCGCCCCGAGCCGCTCGTTCACCACGTTCCGAGCGAAGTAGATGTCGGTCCCGTCCTCGAACGTGACGACCACCTGCGACAGACCGAACTTCGAGATCGACCGCAGGCTCTGGAGCTTCGGCAGCCCGGAGAGTGCCTGCTCGACCGGGAAGGTGATCTGCGTCTCGACCTCTTCAGGGCCGAGGGCCGGGGCGATGGTGTTGATCTGCACCTGCACCGGGGTCGTGTCGGGGAAGGCGTCGATGTCGAGCCGCCCCATCGACAGGATGCCGAATGCGGCGAACGCCATCGCGGCAAGGATCACCAGACCCCGGTTCCGCAGCGAGAAGTCAATGATCCACGTCAGCACGGCGTCACCCCCTTCAAGGGGGCGGGGCGAGCCGGGGAGGTCACTTGCCGCATGTGCAGCCCTCCCCGAGGTTGTTCTTGAGGAGTTCGGCCCGCAGGGCGGTGCTGCCCTTGGTCACGACCAGTTCACCCGGCACGACGCCGGCGATGATCTCGGTGTTCTTGCCGTCCTTCGCCCCGAGACGCACGGTGCGGACGTGGAACACCTTCGGGCTGCCATCCTTCAGGTAGTCCTTGTCCCGCACGAACACGACGTGGCAGCAGCCCTCCCACTGGACCGCCTCGGTCGGCACCACGACGGCTTCCGTCTCCTCCCGCAAGACGACCTGACCGGCCCCGAACGTGTTGGCCCGCAGGCGACCCGCCGCGTTCTCGACGGAGGCCCGCAGTTTGACGGTGCGGGTCTTCGGATCGGCCTCGGTGCTGACCCAGGTAATCTTGCCGCTGGCTTCGGTCCCGCCGTCCGGTCGGAACCGGACCGTTTGACCGAGGGCGACGAGTTTGGCATCCTCCAACCGCAGGTCGAGGGTCACCCACATCCGGCGGGCGTCGGCCACGGTGAATAACAGTTTGGAACTATCCACGACCTCGCCGGCCACAACGTCCCGCGACACGATCACTCCTTCCATCGGGGCGACCAAGGGGAGCAGGTTGGTGGAAGCCCTGACCGAATCGAGCGTCTTGACGACCTCCGGGGAAAGGCCGAGGAACCGTACCCCGGCCTCCAGTTGGGCCGGCGTGCGTTTTTGGAGGTCGCCCCCAAGCGGCATTCCGAGGTTGACGAGACTCTGGCGAGCCGCATCGAGCCGAATCTCGGCCTCGCGGACGGCGGCCTCGGCCTCGCGGACACGGGCTTCGGCGACCGCCCCGCCAGAACTGCTGATGCTGGCGAAGCTCTGCGTCTTCAACTGAAGCGAAGCGAACGCTTGGAGCAACTCGGCCTTCGCCTTACCCACGTCGGCGGCGTCAATCAGGGCCAGCAGGTCGCCGGCCTTGACCGGCTCACCCTGCTGCTTGAAAACCTTCCAGACGCTGCCGGGCAACCGCGCCGACAACCGGGCGATGCGGGTCTGGTCGTAGCCGGCCTCGCCGTTCCCTGCGACGGACTCGGTGACCGGGACCGTCCACACTGGCTCCACCTCAATCCCCACCTTGTCGGCGGCTTCTTTGGAGACGAACTGAACCCGCCGCCGGTGCATCTGGCACTTGCGGTTGTTCTCGGGCCGGTCGGTGAACGTCACCGCCCGCTCGGCCCTGGCGAAGTCGGCCTTGGTGGGGACCGGCGGGGTCGCTGTCTGGGCGACCTCGGGGTGGCACAGCGGGCATTCGTGGACGCCGAACTGCTTGCACCAGCCGACCGGCTCAGGCTTGGGCATCAGGTCGGTGTCACACTCCACGCAGACGGACTCTGGGACGCCGTGTTCGGCACACCAATCCTCCTTGCCCTTCGGAACCTCGCCGTTCATGGCCGAGAACTTCGGGAGGGTCCAGTCGTGCTGGTAGCCCCAGTAGGCGACCCCGGCCAGCACGCCGAAGGTGATAACGGCGGGAATGCCACCGAGGAGAGCTGCCACGAACTTCCAGGCTACCGACCGGCGAGGTGGATTGGTTGGTGACGGCGGGGCCGTCGCTTCTTGCGGCAAGCGTTCAAAAACGGTGTCTGACATGACTCTTCTCTCCATGCGGGTGGAAACGCGAGCATGCCCTTGGGGGGATGCCAGTGGGGAACAAAATGGACGAACGTGGGGGTCGGGAACGTGAAGAGATCACGCCCGACGAGTCGAGAAGTGGGTTAGCAGCGGAGGACGGTGCAGGAGATGACGTGCAAATGGCCGGACGGGGGCGGCTGTGGCAGGAGGGCAACGGCGTGCCGCGAGGGCGAGAACCCGCCGGACGGCGAGGCCACGGGTGCAGGCATGAGGTGGTCGAAAGAGTGCCGGTCGTCGACCGAGGTGCGTTCGACCGCCGGATACTGGCCGTCCTGGGCAACGATCAACGGGATGTGCTTGCAGAGGCACTGCCCAGGCGAGATCACGGAAACGGGGGCGGCGATGGGATCAGTTGTGATCGCGGCAGTAGGCTCGTCGTGGCCACAGCGGCACGAACACCGTTTCTCAGACTCGCACACCTTCTTGTCGTCGTCATCAACCACGCCCCAAGTCGGTCCGTCCCGATGATCGGGGCCGCCGTCGTCCTGGCAGCAGTTGCAGACGGTCCACGGGGCGTCGATACAGGTGTGACCTTTCGGACTGATGCAAATCGTGAACGCGGGGCCGGCGAACGTCGTCGCGGCCTGCGTCAACAACAGCAACAAGGAAAGGATTCGGCGAGTCACGACCTGAAGTACTCCAAATTCCGTGGATATCCCATTTTGGATCGAGTGTCAAACCGAGCCTTGGAAGTTGCCGTCACAGGATAACCATTGTCATCGGCACAACACAACCCCCAAATTGAATTGTACGAACCGTCAAGGATTCGGGCGGCGATTTCACTTTGTTCCCTGAAGCAGAAAGCACATCAGGGTGTCTGCCACGCCTGTGGGCGTTATTGCCCGCATGTGCGGCATCCGATGACTGCAATTCCCAGTAACAAATCGACAATGTGGAACCGTAACCCTGACCCGACGAGAGGTTAGGCAAGACTTCCACAGGCAAATCGGCCGGTGGTACAACTCTTGCTTTCAACTCAATCCGAACTGCACGCCTCACCCACCGAGTTGCCGCGAATGACCCGTCACATCTGGGCCACCGTCGCCTTATTGAACATGAGCTCCCTTGCCAGCGCGAGTCTCGCAAGGCCACAACCCGTCGCCTTCCCGAACGAATTGCTGCTGGTTGTGAAATCGCTGCCGACAGCAACTGCCCCGGTCCCACCACCCGCCCAGGCCGAGTTGTCCGGTGAGACCGAGGTTTTCTTGAACGGTCTTCGCTCTGACTACAAGAACATCCCGCCGACTGCTGCGGTTGCTCGCGTCGTCCTCGCGGCCGACGGGAAGACCATCGTTCGGATCGAGTTCACAACCAGTAAATGAACCGCCGCAAGGTGAACTCGACGTTCCACCCCTGGTCACCCGAACACGACCAGAGGTGGACAGCTCCTCGCCGCCCCTGTCGCCCCAACCGAACGGTGTCATCGACGGGGGCAAGGAAGGACAACGGACGAAGCTCCCGTCGAACTCCCTGTCACGACGGGGTAACTACGGGTCACACCATCGGCATCCCGAACGGTGATCGTACTCTGCGTCGGGATTTGTTGCACGACCCCACCAGTGACCGGGAACACCCGAACCACACCGTCACTGCCCCGGATTGAAATCGTTGGCGTGGCCGTCGTCGTCGATGGTGTGGTGACCACACCTTGGGTAGCCGGCACCATCGTGAGGGTGTTCGGCGAATACCGGTAGTTCCCAGCCGAGTAGTACGGTGTGGTCCGCGTGGGTTGGGTTCGAGAACTTGATCCCCACGCGAAGTCACTCCACCGCAACCCCTTCCCAGGGTCAGCAGAGGCGGTGGCAGTGGTGCCAGCGACCAGGGAGAATGCCGCGACGACAACGAACGATAGTTTCATGCGATTGAACATGGGAAATGCACTCCAATGGCTTCGGCTTGGGCACCCGATCATTCAGACCCGAAGTGGGAATGAATCCGAGACGCCGTTCGCCGAGCGTAAAAGTTGTTGACCAGAATGAACGTGTGGTTGCTGGTTCGCCCGTGTTAACGGGCGGAAAATCAAGGTTGCGGGTGACGCAATCCTGGCTCAACAAGTGAAATGGCAGTGCGTGATTATCAGATCAGGAGGTGGAAGTTGAACGACCGTCGGCCGTTTGGCGAGCGAAGTAGATTGCGAACGAAGAATTGGGTAGGCTAATGTCCCCTCAGCAAGTGAGTTTACCGAGCTGACAGTATCTTCTCCATCGCCAAAAACTTTGGCAGTAAATGCCGCACTATCAACAAGCACCGTCCGATGGCAGCAAGTGGGTTTCGCCTCCGCACAGGTGTGCGTTGCGGACGTGGACGTGTCCAGATGACGACGATGACAGCATGAACTGGAGTGGCCCGACTCCCTATCGCAGCCGGTTACCACAGCGGAGGTTGAGACGGGAACCGGGCAACAGCACCGAAGGGATGGTGGACCAGAGCAGAAGAATTTCACTCGCCCGTCTGGGCAGACGCACCCAATAACCGGCTGACTGATGGTGACGGTCATTACCGCGACCAACATCGCGAGAAACTTCAGAAGTTTGCCGGTGAACAGGGACATACCGCCTCCACACCCAGTATCGACCACTGGCCGGGAAAAATCAACTATTTCGTGTTTTTGGACAGTTGCTCGGTTGGTTTTAGGCCCGCACCACTGTTGGTTGAGTCCTCAGTTGATGACTCAACTCGCGGTCAGGGATATTCTTGAGTCGGGGATTGTGTTTGCGAAATTGTCCACCGTGGGTATACTTTTCTCATGCTCATCCGTCCGGGAAAGCGACTGTTTGTATGCCTGTTGCTCGTGGCCTCAACCGCGATTGGCGTGATTGCACCAGTTCGGGTCTGTGCCTGTTCACCATCCACTCAACAGAATTCCCCACTCCCAAACGAGCTACCGGCCACTCCCCAAATGTCGGCCGTGCCGGCCGCGAAGCCGTGCTGCAACCGGCCGTGCTGTAAGGCAAACCGCCACGCCGAAAGTCCGGGCTGTTGCTGCGAAGCCCCACCGGCGCAATCTGAAACCCAGAAGTCAGCCTCCAAGCAAAGCGGGGGCACCAATCAGGATTGTGGGGCAACGGGTTGCGACTGCGGAGTTCCTGAAATTCCGCCCACCCCGCCTGCTCCTATCCCTGCGGCTTCCAACGCCACCGACTTCGCCGACGTTGGGTCTCCCGTTCCGCCGGTGTTCCTCCCACCGCCATCGACCGCGTCGCGAACCGTCTCCGGCTCCATTCCCCGCACGCCGACCGATCTCGTCATTTCTCTCTCCCGTCTGACCTGTTAGTCCCCTCGCGCGCCCGTTTCCGTGAGTGCGGCACCCCTTGAGTGTGCCTGCGCTCCGTTGCACCATTCCACCCTGATCTATTGCCCACTTCCACGCATTGTCCGAGAGGGCCGACCGTGTCCGCATCGACACCCCCAACTGCCGCCAACCCTGGCGTCCCGCCGAACCGCATCTACCGGGCGTTCCGACTCGCCGTTTTGGTGCCGCTCGCCCGGCTTCGGTTTCTGTTCATCCTCGGGGCAATCGGCGTGCTGATCGTGAAGTGGGACGACTTGGTCGCCCGCTACGAGAAGTACACTCGGCCCGCGACCGGGGCCGACGCGGGCGACCACGACCACGAATACTTCTGCCCGATGCACCCGACCGTGGTGCGGGACACGAGCAAGGACAAGTGCCCGATCTGCTTCATGCCGCTGTCGAAGCGGAAGAAGGGGGAGCAGACCGACGAAGCACTTCCGGCCGGGGTCGTGGCTCGGGTGCAACTGAGCCCCTACCGCGTGGCCCTTGCCGGGGTGAACACGACGCCCGTCGAGTACCAGTCGCTCACCCGCGACATCACGACCGTGGCCACGGTGGAGTTCGACGAGCGGAAGCTGAAGTCGGTGTCCGCCCGCGTGAAGGGCCGGATCGACAAGCTCTTCGTGAACCAGACCGGGCAGATGGTTCACTTCAACGACCCGCTGGCGGAGTTGTACAGCCCCGACCTCGTGGTTACGGTTCAGAACCTGCTCGACGCCCGACAAGCGAACAACACCGGCCTTGAGGCCATCGCACGGGATCGGCTCAAGCTCTGGGGCATCGACGACAAGCAGGTGGAGGACATCGTCAAGGCCGGCCAACCGGTCGTGCGGCTCACGATCCGCTCGCCCATCGACGGACACGTCCTGAAGAAGTCCGTTCGGGAAGGCCAGTATGTCGAGGAGGGTAGTTCCCTGTTCGAGGTTGCCGACCTGTCGTCGGTTTGGGTTCAGGCCCAACTCTATGAGGACGACCTCGCCTTCCTGCCCATCGGCGGGCACGACCCGAAGACGGGCCGGCCCGACTTTGAACTCACCGCAACCGCTACCACACGAGCCTTCCCCGGCAAGACGTTCAGCGGCCCGCTGTCGTTCCTGTTCCCGCACGTCGATACCGAGACTCGCACGCTGACCGTTCGCTTCGACGTGCCGAACAAGCGACACGAACTCCGGCCGGGGATGACGGCCTCGGTTACGCTCCGACTGACACACGATTTGCTCGCGAAGACGGCAGCCGGGGCGAGGCTGCAAAGCCGGGACGGGAAGGTGTTGGCCGTTCCGGAGGCTGCGGTGATCGACACCGGTGCCCGGAAGGTTGTCTACCGCCAGTCGCTTCCGAACACGTTCGACGGAGTGGCGGTCGAACTTGGAGCGAAACTCCACACGGCCGAGGGTGCGGTTTTCTTCCCTGTCCTCTCCGGGTTGGCAGAAGGTGATCGCATCGTGGCCGCCGGTTCATTCCTGATTGACGCCGAAACCCGGCTGAACCCGGCACTCGGCTCGATCTACATCGGCGGCAGCGGCTCGAAACCGGGGGCCGTGGCCGTTCGGCCCACGACTCCCGAGGACCGGGACGCGAAGGTCGCAGCCGCATTCGCTCAACTTCCCGCCACCGACCGGAAACTGGCCGAGGCACAGGAATGGTGTCCCGTGCAGCGGGATCGCCTCGGACTGATGGGGGTGCCCATCAAACTCACTCTTGCGAACAGAACTCTCTTCATCTGTTGTCCGACGTGTCGGGCAGAGGCGGAGGCCAACCCAAGTGAGATGTTCAGTCGGGTTGAGGAACTGAAGCGAACTCGCCCGGCCGTCATGTCTCCAGGCGCGAAAAACCCGACTCCGCCCATTCCGGTCCTCACTCCCGAGAAACTCGAAAAGATTCGCACGAACCTGGCCAAACTCGGTCCCGAAGACTCCAAGGCTGCCGAGTCTCAGCGGTACTGCCCGATCCAGGAGAAACCGATAGGGTCGATGGGGAAGCCGCCGAAGCTGACTCTCGATGGGAAGGTCGTATTCCTCTGCTGCCCGGCGTGCGAAGACGCCGCCATCGCCAACCCCAAGGGAACGAGCCAGAAGGCCGAAGGGTTCAAAAAGCTGCCGCCGATCCTGCCCGCTGGGGGCAAACCATGATCGAACGCATCATCGAGGGGTCGGTGCGGAACCGCTTTCTTGTTCTCGTCGTTGCGGCGGCTCTCGCGGTGTTCGGCGTCTACGCGATGCTCGACACGCCCGTGGACGCCGTCCCGGACCTGGGTGAGAACCAAGTCATCGTCTTCACGGACTGGCCCGGCAGAAGTCCTCGTGAGATCGAGGATCAGGTCAGTTATCCGCTGTCCCGACGCCTCCAGGGACTCGCGGGCGTGAAGGCGGTGCGGTCATCGAGCGAGTTCAACTTCTCGATGATTACGATTGTCTTCGAGGACCGGATCGACCTGTACTTTGCACGGCAACGAGTGAGCGAGCGGTTGACCGAGGCCGGCACGTTCCTACCCAAGGGCGTCACACCGTATCTCGCCCCCGACGCGACGGCACTCGGCCAAATTTTCTGGTACACCGTCGAGCCGTCGAAGTCTCACCCCATCGACCCGCCTCGACTGTGGGCACTCAACAAGTTCTACATCGCCCCACAACTGAACGCGGCCGCCGGGGTGGCCGAGGTGGCTCCGGTTGGCGGGATGCCAGTCGAGTATCAGGTGGATGTGCGGCCTGAGGACTTGCGGGCTTACGGAGTCACTGTCGGCGAACTCTTCGACGCGGTCAGCCGCTCTAACCTCCCGGCTGCCGGTGGCGTGATTCAGAAGAACAACGCCGAGTACATCGTGCGAGGCATCGGGTGGCTGCGCGACCGCAAGGACATCGAAGACACCGTCGTCAAGGAAGTGAACGGCGTTCCGGTGTACCTCAAGACCGTGGCGACCGTTCAACTCGGGCCGGGATTCCGCCGTGGGGTGTTCGAGAAGGATGGCAATGAGGTGGTCGGCGGTGTCGTGCTGATGCGGCACGGAGAGAACCCGCTTCGTGTCACCGAGCGGGTGAAGGACAAAATCCGCGAACTGCAAGCAGGCTTGCCCGACGGGGTGCAAATCGTACCGGCCTACGACCGCACGCGATTGATCCACGGTGCGGTTGGTACGCTCGCGGAAGTGATGTGGCACGAGATGGTGATCGCTGCCGTTGCCATCATCCTGATCCTGTCACACGTCCGCAGTGCATTCGTGATCTGCATCACCCTGCCGCTCTCGGTCCTGTTCTCGTTCGGCACGATCTGGCTACTCCGGAGGCTCGGAGTGGTGGACGTGCAGGCCAACATCATGTCCCTCGCGGGGATCACGATCTCGGTCGGGGTGCTGGTGGACCAAGCCATCGTGATGGTGGAGAACGCCACGCACTACCTCAAAGACAAGTTCGGCAACGCAAGGGTCACTGGCGACACACGCGAGATCGTGATTCCGGCCCTTCGCACAGTGGGTCGGCCGATCTTCTTTTCCGTCCTCATCATGCTGCTGTCGTTCGTGCCGGTGTTCATGCTGTCGGGCCGCGAGGGGAAACTGTTCCACCCGCTCGCGTTCACGAAAAGTCTCGCGCTATTGGGCACGGCACTCATTTCGGTAACCGTGGTCCCGGCACTCATTCCGACGTTCATCCGGGGCCGCCTGCGGGGCGAGGAAGAGAACTGGATCGTTCGCAGTTTCGCGCGGGTGTACCGACCGATGCTGATGTTCGCCCTTGACCGGTTCAACCTCGTGATGTGGTCGTTCGCGGCCCTCCTCATCCTGGCAGCCGGGCTGTTCCCGCTGCAAGCCGTGGTCGGGATGGGGGCGGCGGAACACGCATGGCGGGTCATGTTCCTCGTGACGTTCGCGCTCGTCACCGCGCTGACCGTGATCTTCACGCGGGGGCTTGTGTGGCAGGCCACGTCTCTGTCCACCCTGACTTTGCTCGCCCTGGCGGCGTGGCAATTCCCAAAAATCGGCGTGTCGTTCATGCCGATGCTCGACGAGGGAACGACACTCGACATGCCGGTGACGGTTCCCCGGATCGGCGTCACTCAGGCCGCCGATGACCTAAAGGCCCGTAACGCGCTGATCCGTGGCTTCCCGGAGGTCGAGGGCGTCGTGGGCAAGGCCGGTCGCGCCGAGACGGCAACTGACCCAGCCCCGCTCGACATGGTGGAGACCTTCGTCAACTTCCGGCCCCGTGAGTTCTGGCCGAGGCGGGTCATCCGCTACGCGGACGCCGAGAAACAGGCCCGCCGAGTTCTGGCCGCCCTGGAGGCACGCGGGTCAATCGCCGTCACTGAGGAGAGCCGAGACTCGCTCGTGAACGACACCGCTCAAAAGGCACTCGAACGATTCGACGAAGTGATGCGGGAACTGGCCCTGCGGCGGTATCAGGAATTCGAGCGCGAACTCGGACCCGTCCTGGCCCGATTTGTGGTCGGTGAAGCCGTTCGGAACGCCCGCTCTGGCGGCCACGTCGGCGATATTGCTGACGAAGCGGCGTTCGTGGAGTCGGTCGCGATTGGCTCGTCCGAGGACGCACGACGGTTGGCCGTGAGTCCGGCCGAGGAGGTAGTTGCCCGCGTCCAGAAGCGAACCGTCGATGCCCTCGCAAGTCGGGGGTTGCTGACCGATCCGGCGGCCGCGCTGGACCGCCACGAATCGCGGATGGGAAAAGTCTGGGGTGGAGTTCGGGGAGCGTTTGGAAGAGAGCAGCCGACCCTGGCAACCGCAACCCTGGCAGCGGTGGAGAACGAGCGGGCAAGGCTCTGGCGGGAGCGGGTGAAGTCCGTGAACTGGGAGTTGTTCGACCGTGGAACAGAGGCGTTCACGTGGTTCGCCCTGGAGGAATCCGTCAAGGCCGCCCAATCCCGCAATCTCCTTGCTGGCGGCCCCCTCGGTGCGGAGGCTGAGCGGTTCACGACGCAGGCGGTAAACACGCAACTCGGCCGGCCACACGACCCGGCGGCATTCCCGGCGTTCGGCGAACTGCGGGCGGAACTGGAAAAGCCGTTCCGGGATATCGTCGTGTTCCGTCAGCGGACGGGCGGTCCGAAAGGCGACCTCGTGGACGACGAGTTTGGGCGCGTCTTGCAAGTCCCCGGATGGAGCAACATCTTCACGCAGCCGATTGTGAACCGCATCGAGATGCTCTCAACTGGCGTGCGGACGGACATCGGCATCAAGGTGTTCGGCCCCGACCTCGTGACGATCACCCGCGTGTGCCAGGAAATCGAGGCGGCGGTTAAGCCCGTCCCCGGCTCGCGGGACGTGGTGGCGGCCCCGGTCATGGGCAAGGGCTACCTCGAAGTCACCATCGACCGGGTGAAGGCCGGCCGCTTCGGCGTGTCGGTCGAAGACGTGCAGACGGAGATAGAAACGGCGCTCGGCGGTCGGGTGGTGACCTACACCGTTGAAGATCGGGAACGGTTCCCCGTCCGCGTGCGGTACGCACGAGCCTACCGCGACGACGAAGACGCCGTGAAGCGGCTCCTGATCCCCGCCCGCATGATGGCCGAACCCCGACGCGGCGATGCTATGACCGGCGACCCGACGTTCCGGCCTGAGTCGCACTCCAACGTCCTCGAACACACGGCGAAGGGTAAGCGACTGGTTCCGCTGACCGCCGTGGCCGACGTGCGGATCGTCGAAGGCCCGGCGGTGGTCAAGGCGGAGAACGGGCGGCTCCTGAACTACGTCACGCTCAACGTGCGGGGCCGAGACGCGGTCGGCTTTGTCGAGGAGGCCAAGCGGGTCGTCGCCCAGAAGGTGAAACTCCCGGAAGGCGTTCACGTCGAGTGGGCCGGCGAGTTCGAGCATCAGGAGCGGGCGGCACGCACGCTGCGTTGGGTGTTCCCGGCCGTGATATTGGTCATCTTCTTGGTCCTGTACCTCACCTACCGCGACCTCGCGGACGCCTGTCTCATGATGCTCGCCGTCCCCGAGGCACTCGCGGGCGGCGCGTTCTTCCTGTTCCTGTTCCCGAAAATCCTGAACGGGTGGGACTCCCCCCCGCTCGACTTCAGCGTAGCGGTCTGGGTCGGGTTCATCGCCTGTTTCGGGATGGCGACCGAGACCGGCATCATCATGCTGGTCTACCTCCGCGAGGCCATCGACAAACGGGGCGGCCTGGAGAACATTCGCTCGCTCGACGAACTGCGGGCGGCGGTGGTCGAGGGGGCGGTCCACCGCCTGCGGCCGAAGTTGCTCACCGAGGGGGTCGCGATCATCGCCATTTTCCCGATGGTGTTTGCCACCGGCGTTGGTGCCGAGGTGTTGGCCCCGATGGCCCTGCCCGTTCTCGGCGGCCTCCTGATCTCCGACGAGGTGGTGGACCTCTTCCTCCCCGTGCGGTTCTTCTGGGTCCGCCGGGCGCGGTGGCTCAAGCTCCAGGCCGACGGGAAGCTCAATTACCAGCGGGTTGAGGCGAGTTCTGCTAACCCCGAATCCGAAACCACACCCCCGACTGCTGCCTCTGTCGAGGCCGAGCCGAACGGGGTCTTGAAGCACGCCGATACCGGCGACGGCACTGTGCCGCCGCCCGTAACGGCGAGACCGTGAGGAGTTTGCATGATGAAAAGTTTTGCATTCGCGTTGGCGGCCGTCGCGTCGGTCGCGTGGTCCGGGTCCGCCCTGGCCCAGTGTAAAAGCTGCGCCCGTTCTGGTTCGCCGGTCGGGAGTCGCACGGTAGTCGTTCAACCGACGTACCAACTGGCACCGGCGACCATCGCGTCGCCGACGGCGCCGTGCTGCAAGGTGGGAACCGCGGCTTCGAGTCCTGCCGGGACGGCCGGACACCAACACGGCGTGGTGGTAAACGCTACGTCCACGGTTGCCCCTGTTGCAGCCGACGAACCCGCAAAGGAAGTGAAACTGACCGGCACGCTGGTGTGCGGGAAGTGCAGCCTGAAGACAACCGCCAAGTGCAGCAACGTCCTTCAGGTGAAGGACGGGGACAAGGTGGTGAACTACTTCCTGGAGGACAAGGGGAACGGCGAGCCGTACCACGAGGGCGTGTGCGGCGGCGACAAGGTCGAGGGCGTCACCGTCACGGGCGTCGTGACCGAAAAGGACGGCAAGAAGTCGATCAAGCCCAGCAAGGTCGCGACCAAGTAGTGTTCCGTTCCGACGGCCCTCTCGGTTCGTCAGCCACGGTAGACTGACGAACCAGGGTCACTTGGTGGTTGTCGCCTGTCCCCCGCCGATGGCCCGTTCCAGGGCGGCCCGGCGGCGGGCGGACTCGGCCACCGCCTCGTAGTACCGGTCCTTCAAAGCGGTCTGGCCCCGCTGCGCTTCAATGAGGTTCAGAAACGGGATTTTGTTGTTGGTGTACCCGCTCCGGGCTTCTTTCACATTCGCTTCTGCCGCCGGCAATACCTTGACCTTGTACAGGTTCACCACTTCGTCTGCCTCCCGCACCTGCTCAAACGCTTCCTGGACTTGGAGGTTTATCTGATCCGCCAGTCGGGCCAGTTCGGCCCGGCGGCGAGCGACGTTGGCTCGCGCCTCGTCCACCGCTCCACCCCGCCGGGCGTACCGAACGGGCAAGTTCGTCCGCAGACCCACTTGCCACTGGAGGGGTCGGCCCCCGGCCCCTTGCCAGAACCCGTCGTAGCCGGCCATGACTTCCACGTCCGGGTTGTACTCCTTCAGGGCCACGGCGAGGTTGGCTTCCTCGGCCCCGACCCGTGCGGTCATGGCACGCAGGTCCGGTCGCGTGAGAGCCGATTCGCGGAGCCGGGCAACGTCCGGGAGCGGTGCCGGGGTGTCGGCGTTGCCCGGTGGTGGGAGCGGTGTGTCGAGTGGAAGGTGCATGAGTGTGTTGAGACGAGCGATGGCAACTTGCTTGGCGCGGCGGAGGGAGATGCCACGCTCTTCCTGGCGGGCGATCTCAACCTCGGCCTGGAGAACGTCCTGCTGTTGCCCCTGGCCGGTCTTGTAACGAGTCTCGGCATTCTGCCGAAACTCTCGAAGGAGTTTGGCATTCTCCTCGGCAACTTCCGCACCCCGAACGGCGAGGCTATAGTCGGCAAGGGCAGAACGGGCGGACTCGGTCAGTTGCAAGCGGGCGTCCTCGACGTCGTCTTCTGCGGCAGCGACTTCGGCCCGAACCACGTTAGCCTTGAGCCCCCGCTTTCCGGGGTAGAGAAGTTTCTGGCTGATCTCGACCTTGGCGGCGTAGTCGGCGTTCGGTGACCCGGCCGATCCGGGGGCGGTGGTGAACGCGAGGTTGGGATCGTCAAGCGAGGTAACCTGCGGGAAACGGGCGGCCACGGCCGCGGCCGTGGACCGCATCTGGTCGAGCGTGGGGTTGCGTTCCAGCACAATCCGAATGACACCTTCGGCATTCAGAGCAGTCACGCCGTCGAAAGGATGGTTGGCATGAACCGGCACTGCTACCCGAGGTGGTGGAGCAGTCGGTGCGACTTCCCGATGAGCGGCCGTGATCACATGAGTCTGTGTCGGAATCGCTTGTGTTTTCTTGGCTGGATCGGAATCCGCTCGATTCGAGTGAAGCCACTCCGAAACGCCTGGCCGGGGAGACGCGACGCACCCACACACGGTCAGACAGACCGTGGCAGAGAGAGTCGCGATTGCAGCCTTGAACGAATTCATCGAGAAAACAATTCCCGGGTATCGGGTCATCGCTTTCATCGGAAAAATCAGAGCACCCAATCCAGGGAAAGTGAGTTCCAGACTGTTTTCTTGGAAGCGAATTCCAGTGCGAGTGGGTGCGGGACGCTAAACGAGCCGAACGCCTGCGACGCAGCCCAGCCATCAACCATCATGACTGACGGTTCCGCGACAGGCTGAACGCTCTACATCACGAGGCAGCGGGTGGATCGAGGGCAGCTTCGAGGTCACTCATCAACGCGGACATACTGGTCTGAAGAGCGACCGCGAGGGATTTCAGCACCAGTAGGGTGGGGTTCGTTTCTCCGCGTTCGATCATCCCGATGTAGTTTCGCGACAGTTCCGTCTGCGCACCCAGCGTTTCCTGCGACATCGCAATCGCTTCCCGCCGCTGGCGAATCACGCGACCAAACAAAACCGGCAGTGGTTCGGGCATTCGATTCCGCTGAAAAGATTCAGCAAAATCGAGTTCACACGTCCGGTCTACCAAGTATACTTGTCATAGATATTTACATGATTGTCGCTTTGACCCTTACTTCACCCCTGACAGGAAGTCGCGGCCGGAGCTGCGCACGCGTGCTTTTGCGTGGAGCGGCGGAGTCCGGACACCTGGAGGCTCATCGTGGACCGCATTCCGATCGTCTTGGTGATGGCCGTGGCTTCGGTATTCGCGGGTGGTTGCGGCCCCAGCGAGAGAGAACTGCGGGAAGCGAGAGAACGATTGGAACAAAAGGAACGAACCCTATCGGTCCTGAACACGGAAGCGGATCGGTGGGACGGCAGTCCGGAATTCACGACGAGTGCTGTTGACGCTTACGGCCAACCTCTTACCTGGCGTGTCGAGAAAACCACCTTCAACTACGTTCTCGAACTTCGCTCCAGCGGCCCGGATCAGTTACCCAAAAATACCGACGACGTTGTCGTGACCCGCAAGAAATCCCATGGGGAGACGTCACTCACCAAACAGGCGTCAAAGGCGGTTGAGGAGATGAGCAGTGCGGGAACCAGCGGCATCATCAAAGGCGTCAAGAAGGGGTTGTTGGGGGGCGGCGAGGACCCGAAGAAGTAATTCCTCTACTTGGAGGCTCATCGTGAACCGCATTCCGTCCGTCCCGGTGTTGGCCCTGGCCTCGGCAATAGCGTGTGGGTGGGGCTGTGGCGGGCAACACCCCAGCAACGCACAACGCAGTGTTGAAACGGCTACACCGGAAGCCGTGAAGGAACTTACAGCCAGGGAGCTGGACGAGCTGTTTCAAGCCAAGAATCAAAAGGACAGCCGACTTCCAATCGGGCGAGTTTACGACGTGCAAGGCACGATCAAGGGCATCACGGTTCAAGAGAAGTTGGACAAGAGGGCCGAGCACTACGCGATCCAGGTGGTCGTGAAGGACTACGCCGCCGCCGTCGTGGCCTGTCAATTCTCCGCCGAACACAAGCAGGCTCTTGCCTCACTCAAGGTCGGGGAGACGATCAAGGTTCGCGGCCAACTGAGCAGCGAGTTACATCTCTTTCAGGGCAATGTCATCTACCTGAATGGCTGCATCATTCAACGTTGACGGTTTTACTCGACTTGTTGAAGCCGACGAAGTTCGACACCCGGAGGCTCATCGTGAACCGTAGTCATTTCGTCCTGGTGATGGCCTTGGCCTCGTTATTCGCGTCCGGTTGCGGTGGTGGGGCAGATGTGCCCCCCGCACCACCCGCACCGCCCGCTTCCGGCAACGCGCCTCCCGGCCAGGCCGGCCAGCCAGGCAACGCCTCGCCAAGCCAGGTGGAGACGAAGTCGGTTTGGCCGGAGTATCGAACACTGGCCACTCACGTCGGGCAAGAGTTGAAGCCCAGCATGGCCGATTTCCGCAACAACAAGAGCCTCACCGACATCGTCGCGGAAGGGCACGCTGTCGTTCTCGACCTCCGGAAGATCAACTCCGGCGACGGCGAGATCAACTACATCGCGTCGCAGGGCGCGGCGGCTTACGCGGAGGCCATCAAGCGGATGGAACGCATCAACGCACTCCCGAAGCCGCCAAGCGATGCGAGGCTCCTTGGCGAGTCGTTTGTACACGTCCTTTACGGGAACGTGTACGCGGTGTACGCACTTGGGGTGAAAACGGACAACAGGCGGCAGGCGATCCTCGACGAGTTGACCGGGCTGATGGCGAGCGTCGAGAAGGCCGACGCCGCCCACCTCCTCCTGCCGCGTGTGGCCGAGCGGTACGCGGCCCCGCTCGGCACCAACGACGGACGAGTCGCCCTGAATTTTGACGAGTCGTGGAATGCGTGGGGGCCGCACGACTGGTGCGGCTTCTACAACAGCGGCGACGACATCGAGGACTGCACGGTCGTGGTCGAGATCAAGGGGGCCGGCGGGCAAACCCGCAAGAACGTCCACTTCGTCAGGCAGTGGCCACGGAAGTCTTGGTTGTACGCCCGCTACGATCCGGGCACTACGGTCGGCGACCGCGTTTTCGGCCGAATGACGGTGCTCGACGTGACGTCGGTGGACGCCCGCGTGCTCTCGCCCAAGTTTTCGACCGAGGTTCACTACCTCTACAGCGAGGCAGAAAAGGCGAGGGACATCAAGGACCGCATCGAACAAGTCAAACCACACATCACCTTCCGCGTGCGGAACTCGGGCTTGGGGGCAAAGTTCGGTAAGGTGCTTGTCCTGGAGAACAAACTCAACCATCCGGTCTACAAGGTGGGGGTGCGGGTCACGTCCGCCGGCGGTGCGGCAGTGGGGGAATTTGTGAGGCCGACCTTCGATTCGGGCGGCACGATGGATGTGGGGAGTTTGCAGGTCTCTCGCAACTTGCTCGCCGGTGATACCGTCACGGTCTGGATCGGCGAAGCGCTACTGTTGACGACAACGATCCCGTAAGCGGTCTCGGATAGCTAAAGGAAAGCGTGCCGACCTCAAGAATCCCGGACGACGACTCGGCGTCTCGGTTGCCGAACCGACCACCGGGTCGGATCGGCGACCGAGACGCCAGGCAATCACCGGGTCACGGTGACGGTGACGACAACTAACTCCGGGTAACCCCGGACCACGCTGCGAACCGCCCGTCGCAGGCGGCTCATGAACTCGGTGCTCCTCAAGGTGAGGCCAAGCTCTTCGGTACGAGCGGCAGGCAACTCGCTCGGGTTGCGGAACGTAACGTGCAATTCGTCGAGGACGACGGTCGTGGCCATAGCGGTTCCTCCTCGGTGTGGGAAGTGAATGATTGGCGGCGAGGACGTGGTCGAGATTGGGAGTTCGATTCAGGAGACTGCGCGGGCTGAGGCGTTCGCCAGGGGCGGACGCTGTGACCGGCCAGTCTCCTTCACCGAACTCTTCGCTCGACCTGACCTCACGCACCGAATCCGGTCACGTTACGAGACCGAAACGGCCGACCGCCCGCTTCAGCCAACTCCCAACTTGCACCGCGACGACGCTGATCGTGGTGCTTACCGCACTCACCGCCGCAGCAGCAACGTCCGGCATCGCCAGAGTCACGAGGCCAATCGCCAGGCCGAGACCGAGGCCGACGATCAGAATACGCCGGACGGGTAGCGCTTCGCCCGCCATCGTACCGATTGCGGTCATGAAGCCGCGTGCCGCACTCCACCGCGACTTCACGGATTCCTTCGCCTGGTGCACGGTTCCCATGACTGCCTCGCGCGCAGCCGCGACCTTTGCCTTCAAGCGACTCCAGATCCTCAGCGCCTTCGGTTCCTCAGGGGTCACGGGTTTGGGTTCCGGCCGCGTGGTGTGCCCCTCCCAAACCGGGTCGAGACGCGGTGGTGTCAACAAGGCACGGAGTTCGGGGTTCGACAAAATCTCGATGATGGCATCTTTCACGGCCAGGCGGGCCCCGTCGCGACAGGCTTCGGCAACGGCTCCGGGCAGACCATCTGCCAAGGCGTCGATGATGCTGTCGAGCCGATCAAGCTGGTCGCCGAGTTGCTTCCGCTGGGGCTTGCCGTTCGTGGTCATGGTCGCGGACATGGTCAGGTCCTCCAGTTGAGTGGGGTTGTTGGTGGTTGGTTGAGTTCGCGTTTCGAGAACGTCACTTCGTCGACCGAAAGCGCGACGACCCGGGTACCGGCTGGTTACACACCCGGGCCGGCTGCGGGCGGTGTTGCCTGCTGCAAGGGATCGAAGAGTGACGTGGGTGACTTCAAAAATGGTCGAAACGGGCGAGGGCGGTATCGGCGGTCAGCAGGTCAGTCGAGGCGGGCAGGACAGCCAGTGCCGCACGGGCGACGGAACCGCCCGTCAAACCCAGCGCTGTTGTGAGCACACCGGGCCCGACTGCCGTGCCGACTGTGCCATTGCGTGCGATCCACCAGCGACCGACGTTCACGCCAGCGGCGACAACTGCGGCGGTCGGGACTGACGGCACCGGTTCCTCTTCGTCGGGGTCTTACTTGAATGTGAACCCCGTGGGGTTGTCAAAGGAAAGCGGCGATACGAGTCTCAGCCGACATCAGCCTGGTTGCTTTGTTCACTCATCTCGTCGTTGCGGTTGCGGTCCCCACCGTCTCGGGAACCTTCTTACCTATCAGGTAGATGGCCCACTGACACAGGCGGATCATCACGACGATTCCGAAACAGACCGCAAACGACACGGTGAACGCGGGAACGAGCGACTCCCAGAAGCCATCGAACATGAACGCCTCCTGGTGTTCCCTGCCCGGTGGGAAGGGAGTAGAAAAGGGGAAAAACTGACTCCGGTGATACCGATCACCAGAGCCACAACAAGTACCAGCGACGCCGAATCTTCTCGGCTACTTTCCACCGCCAACGGTTTCGCAATTGCAGTCTACTTCTTTTTCGTCGACTTCATGAAGGAACTCCTTTCGGAAGGCGTGAGTTTGGGGTTTGGTGTTCGGGAATGTCGGTGCAAGACTTCCGGGCACCGTCCGTGATTCCGTGATTCATGCGGAGCCGGGGCAACTTCGTGGGTGCCGCGAGCATCGTGAGCAGCAGGGTCACGACGAGGAACCTTCGACGACAGTGACGCCCGACACCGCCGACTCGGCCAGTTCGCAGAACGCACACCAGTCTTCCAGGTAGTCGCGGCGAAGTTGCGAAATGCGTGGCTGACTGACCTGATACTTCTGCGACACCTCCAGGGTCCGTTCGCCGAGCATCAACTCGCCGATGATCGCCCGGTCACGCTCGGTGCGGGTGGACAGCCAGGCCGGGAAGTCGAGTCTGAAGGTGACCTGGTCGGGAACGGGTGTCTGCGTGTTGTCTTGAAGTGCCTCGGCGAACTCGTTGCCGACGAGTGTGCTGAACTCGGGTAGTGGGCTGACGGTGAAGCCCCTTCGGGACTGTGCCAGCGGCGAGAGTACGTCCTTCGACTTCTCCTGCCCGCACAGGCGTCGGCCGCTCCTCACGGCCTTGGTCGCGTAGGCGGCCATCACCGAGACGAATTCCTCGGGGCGTTTGCCCTTCTTGACGAGGCCGACGAACCACTTCCACGTCAACGCCACGGTTTCGGCGACGGCGTTCTCTCGCGTGTCGTCGCACGCGAGGTTACGGAAGTAGATCCGGGCGTGCAACACGATGGGGGGCAGGACCGTGACGAAGGCGTGCTGGATGGCGGCGGTTGCCGGTCGAGTGAGGGAGTTGGCAGTTGGATCGGGCACGGGGCTCTCCAGGGTGGTGAGCCGCCCCAAGCCGAGACGGCTCGTAGGGGAGAAAAGTTCTGGTCGGGTCAGGTGATCGCGGTGGGAAGAGGACTGGTGGGCTGCACTTCGGGGTTACGAGGAGATAACACTTCTCGCAGTCGAAGCGGTGGAAACAAATCCCGACGAAGGGAAGAAGCCGCGCACCGCGAAGGTCACTCTGAAGGCCCGGTTCCTGAAGCCAGAAGAGTTGCCGCCCGAGAAGTAAACACCGCTCCCGTTTGAGCAGTTGGGATTGCAACGAAGCGGTCAGGAGCTAAAGGCGTGCGAATTGAATCAAAGCCCGGTACGTATGCAATCGAGCAACCTTGTGCCACCTCCGCACCCAGGAGTGTAGGCAGGGGAGCGGCACGCGGTCGGTTCCGCCCGAAGCAAACTCAGCGGGACAAGGAAACGAGGGCGATGTTCAATTCGGATAGTTGCGAACGACGTTCCGGATCGCGCGTCGCAGCCGGGCCATGAACTCAGGGCTACTCAAGGTGACCCCAGGTTTTTCGGTACGAGTGACAGACAAATCGCTCGGGTTGCGGAATGTGACGTGCAGTTCGTCGAGGACAACGGTCGTCGCCGTCACAGTTCCCCCTCGGTGTGGAGAGTGCGTGCTCGGCGGCGAGGTGATGGTCGAGAGCGGGAGGTCGGTTCTGAAGACTGCACGGGCTGGTGCGTTTGCCAGTGGGCAAGCGCTTGACCGGCCAGCTTCATTCACGATCTCCCCCCAACCAACCCCACTCACCGAATCCGAGTCACGACATCAAGCCGAGCCGACGAGCCGCCTTCTTGAGCCAGAAACCCGTCTGAACGCCGACCGCCGTGAAGGCCGCTCCGACCCCGCCAACGGCAGCCGCTGCCGTCTGGGGGACGAGCAGGCAGGCGACGGCAACCACCAGTCCGACGCCGAATGCTACCAACCCGACTCGCTGGACCGGGAACGCCTCACCCGTGGCTTTGCCGATTGCGACGAAGGTGGACTTCGCTGACGTGAGACGCGACGTCACAACTTCCTTAGCCTTCGACGTGGCACCCGTCAGCGAATCACGGGCCGCAGCGACCTTCGCCTTGAGGCGGCCCCAAAGCCCCGGCTTCTTCGGCTCTTCCGGCGGGGCCGCGGGCGGCGTGGCGACGGCTTCCCAAGCGGGGTCCCGCCGTGGCGGCGCGAGCATCGCCCTCAGTTCGGGATTGCTGAGAATCTCGATGATCGCGTCCTTGACGGCCGCCCGTGCCCCGTCGCGGCAGGCGTCTGCCACGGCCCCGGGCAGACCTTCGGCGAGGAGGTCGATGATCCCGTCGAGGCGATCGAGTTGGTCGCCCAGTTGCTTGCGTTGCGGCCTTCCGTTCATGGTTCCTGTTGCGGACATGGTCAGTTCCTCCGGTTTGTGGGTGTTTGGTTGAGTCGACGGTTCGAGAACGCCGCTCTGCGGCCGCAGACGCAACGACCCGGCCACCTGCGGGTGAACCCCCAGGACTGATGCGGGCGGTGTTGCGTGAGCAGTGTCGAGGAGTGACGTGTTACTTCAGGAATGGTGGAGTCGAGCGAGGGCAGTTTCGGCGGTCAACAGATCGGTCGAGGCGGCGAGGACGGCGAGTGCCGCTCGTGCGACAGACCCGCCCGTCAAACCCAGTGCCGTGGTCAGCACACCGAGCCCGACCGCCGTGCCAACCGTGCCGTTGTGGGCGAGCCACCAGCGACCCACATTCACCCCAACGGCGACAACTGCGGCGGTCGGAACGAGCGGCATCGGTTCCTCCTCGTCGGGGTCGTAGCGAACGGGAGCGTGGCCTCGAAACTCGTCATCGTCGGACCAGGGATCTCGGGCCGCGTCCCAGCGGTCGTCGTTTTCGTCAGCCCGCCACCCTGCCGGTCCCGGTGGCCTGATCGGTGTTCGCAACGGCATGCTCACCACTCGGTCGATGATCGTGCCGACCAGGACGTCCCGAACGGCCGTTCCGACGGCGGTGGCGAGTTCGGTCGCGAGAGCCGTGCGAACCTTCACTTTCAGTTCCGCGAGTGTCCCAGCCAGATTGCGGACTCGTTCGGTAACGAGGGCGTTCATGGAGGTCCTCCGGAATCGAGACCCAGCTGCTTCAAATTCGCGAACACGGAAGCCAGCACCTTTTTCTCGCGTCGGCCGGCCTTCAACGCCGCGACCAGGCGAGCGGCTTTCGAGGTTGCGTCGGCCAGTGCGTCACGCAGCTCTTCGGCCGCGACGAGAGGATCGGCGGGGTCGCCTCGTGGCGGTGTGTGGCCGTTCGCGTCGGGCGGGGGCATGGCGTTGCTCCGTTGGAGTGTGGGGACGGGTTGAGCGAGCGTGGGCGTCGGAGAGACCGCGACAACGGCGGAACTCTTCTGAACCTCGTCTGTGGGAGGCACGATGAGACTGGAATCGAGTGCGAGGGCGAACACGCTGAAGTGTTCTCCCTCGACCACGAGCGGCTTCCCTGGAGTCACCTTCAAAATTCGGCATCCCAGCGACAGTGCCCGTGCCAGGATGCAGCGGTTGAAGGCGAACCGCTGAGCGGGACCACTGACCGTCGATTGCGCCAGCGTCACCTCCTGGGTTTCCTGGGTCTTCTCGTCGCGACCGCGAATCTTCACCGTGCTGCCGACGTTGATCGTGACCGGACAATCCTCCTCACCCTTGCCCGGCAGACCGGACAGGACTTTGAGCAGCTCAACAACATCGTCGTGGTCGAGTCGTGCGACGGTCGGCGGTTGCTTGGGAATCAGGGCAAGCACATCCGGGTAGCGAGCCTCGGTGTCGAATGGCAGCCACACCGACCACGGACCTGCCGCGACGACCAGGTGAGACGAAGTCCGACCGACACGCACATCTTTGGAACGCATCAGTGGCTTCGAGCCAAGCACGGGCAGTGCCGGCACCAGGATGTCGTCCGGGAAGGGGAACTTGAGCCCGGTCGCGAGGAGTGCGATCTTGCCATCGGTCCCCACGACCCGGCCGGTACGCCCTTGAAGCTGGACCCTCGATAACGCGAACCGGCCATTTTCGCGTGCGGCAGATCGACCACACTCGTGAAGAGCCGGAAGCAGCTTCTCGGAAGCGGGTGACAACTCCGGTGACTCCGGAATCTCGTGCTGCTTGCCCGGCAGGATCAACCCGACCGGCAGCGTTCTCGGTTTGGTCCCGCCGTGCCACCGGACAACGGCCAACAACTTCGACTGGCGTTCCAGGGTCACGGTTTCGTCGGTGCCGCCCTCGACTTCGGCCAGTACGGTGGCCGGGAGAAGCAAGTGGTCGTCGCGTTCCTTCGGTGCGGGAGACGTGTGCGTCAACGTCACGCCGTCGGGTGTGGTCGCGGTGACGGTCCGCATCTCGTCCCTGATCTGGATCACGACGGGCGGGGCCGGGCCGCGTGGTCGGCCCGCGACGCAGCGGGTGAACAAGGCCCGGAAGTCCCGCGCCTCGACGCGGGTGAATAGGGTCATGGGAATTCCTCTCCTGTGGGTTCAATCAACAAGCCAGTTGGCATCAACCAGTTCTTCGGCCGAGTCGAAGGTTTCGTGAGGCAACGCCAGGAACTCGTTCAACTTGGCGGGTAGCGTGAACAAATTTGTGGCGAACACCGTTGCCGAGTATCCCGTCAGGCCCGCCGAGCGAGAGTCGAACAGAACGCCCAGCTCCTCGTGGCCGCTGGTGCGTCGAACCAGGGGCAGGAATGGCCAGGCGGGCCACAACACGGGATTGGCCACGAAGAACACCGTCCGGTCTCGCGCACGCGCACCGCAACTCGTCATCAGATCCTCCTGGAATGAAGAAGGCCGACTCGACCATCGAGTCGGCCCGGTAACGTTCTTCATCGACCTCACGCGAGGACGGGCTCACCGGCGATCTGCTCGACCTTGGCACGCAACTCGTCGGAAGCGGCCTGGAGTGCCCGGTCGAGACTGGCTTTTTCGCCAGCGAGGTATTCGGCATACGCCTGGATTTTGAAGCGCGTCGAGCGGATCTTCTCGGCGGCGCGCTCGAGCGTGTCGGATCGCGTGTCCGTGCCGAACTGAGCCACCGCTTGCCGGTGTTCGGCGACCACGGCGGCGAGCCCATCGGCCACGGCTTGCGTCACACTGCGATTGCCCTCGGGTGTGCCCGCTGGCACGGGAAAGCGCAGCAACCGCCCGCCCACCCGATTGAGCAAGTCCTGGATCTTGTCCACGAATTCCACGTGGCGGATCGGCGTGAAGTACGTGCCGCCTTGCGGGCGGATCGGGAAGAGATCCGCCTGCCGCTCGAAGAGTTTCTGGATCACCCGTGTGACGTCGGAGCCGGTCCGAACGGCGACGCAGCGGTCGAGTTCTTCCTGGGCCAGTGTCGCGAGGCCGGGCAGTTCGCACGTCACCGCGCCCGTTTGCTTGTCGAGGGTGAGCATGGTTTCGAGCGTGTACTCGAACCGGTCGCCCTCGCGACTCTCGGCCGTGAACTGAAACTTGATCGTCGTCGCGTCTTCGGCAACCGGCCGGATGATCCGCCGATCGCTCAGCACGCGACACGCCCGTGCGAAGGCGTGCCGAGGTGCCAGTTCCCGGGCGACGCCCGGGTCCAATTCCGCGGCTTCGAGCGCCGCGACGAGCAAAGTGTGAGGAACGGTGAGGCCGGGGCACGCCCAGGCGATCACCTCACCCAACAAGCGAGTGCCAGTCCCCACGGAAATGGGCAACGGGGCCGTCATTGCGGTCATGAGTTCTTCCTGCATTGGGGAACGGGAAACAACCCGGCGGCACACCCGCCGGGTGACAAGTTCTGACCACGGGCGGAGTCAGATCGAGAGGATGCGGCCGACGGGATCGGACAGGGGATCGAGGACACCCACGCGGAACACCTCGTCACTGACGTGTTCGAGGTCGCCGGGGTTGTCGCCGATCACGAGCGTAAGAACGTGCGCCGTCACCGACTTCTTCCAGGCGTTGAACGTCTCGCGGACCAGCACGGGAATGCGACACCGGCAGTCCGTGATCATGACAACGTCGGTCTTACCCGTCGGGGCACCGATCTCGCGATACATGCGGGGCAATTCCCGCAACGGCACGTCCAGTTCGCTCCCTTTTCCGATGAAGGCCGCGAGCCAGACGCACAGGGCCAACTCGTCCCAGCGACCCGGAGGCAAGGCGAGGAGCCGTTCCCCAGATTCGCCGCTGTAAGCCAGCAGGCCCACCCAGCGGCGTTGACGCCGGGCGATCCACGCGAGCGCCAGTGCGAGCGCCTTTGCGGCGTGTACGCGGCTCCCTTCCATACTCCCACTCTCATCAGTTACGACGATAATCGGCCCCTTCCCGACCGGCTCGACCGATCGCACCTCTCGGCAGAGGAGTTGTCGCTCGGCGAACCGGCGGAGCGTGTCCAGTTCCAGTTCGGGCAACGCGAGTTTCACCAGTTCCGAAGGCAGCACACGACCGAGATCGCCACCCGGCTCGATTCCGACCACCTCGTCGCTCCCGTGAGCCGACCTCATCCGTTGCTTCGACTGCGCCACCCTTCGGAACCGACCCGCCAGATCGCAGATCTTCTTCAAACTCCGGTCGCCGCGAACCCGCTTGAACAGCGCCGCGATGGCTGTCGGATCATTGGAGCCGGGCTCGCCCGGTCCCATCCCGAGTGCCGCCGCCGATTCCTTCAGTTCCGTGACCTCCTTCTCGGCTTCGGCGACCGCCTTGCCGACCGCACGCAAGGCCGCCATCTCGCGTCTCAGTTCCTCGCCCTCGTTACTTGAACCGGTCGTGCCGGCGCTTCCCGCGGCTGACGCTCTCACACGCGACGGCTCTCTGGACTCCTCCTTTTTGAGTTGAGCAAACTGCTCGGCGAAGTGGGTTGCGGCGATCGAAGACGCCGTGTCGTCGAGTTGCGTGTCGGCGTGTAAGGCGTGATAGTCCGGCGTCCCGAGCAACAGCGCCAGAAACTCATGCCGCCGCGAATCACTGCACGCGGGCAGCAATGTCGGGTCGGGTTCAAACGCGACCGCAAAAAAGTCGGACGCGGCAAACTCGTCGATGCCGGCTTTCTTCAAACGCTCGCTCTCGGCGATGAGATCGCGACCCCGACGCAACCCCCACTCGTCGACGGCGAGTGCCGTCGGGCTGTTCGCTTCGGTCGCAGTGCCTGCCTCGCGTGGCGTCACACCGAGCGGAGTGATCGGCAGCGTCTGGTCGGGCGGTCGAGGCGGCTTGCCACTCAGGTCAAGCATCCTCAGCAGTTCATTCAAATTCATGTCTCTCCTTGGGAAAGTGGGGAAGTGGTTCGGTGGAGGAATCGGATCGGCAGACGTCGCGAGTTCAGGTCGTCCCGGTCGAATTGAATGTCGACTCCCTTCCCCGAGCAAAGGGCTTCGACCACCTTTTGGCAGTGGCTGGCTACGGGTTTGAACTCGCGAAGCGTCAGTCGCTTTCGGCGTGAGGCATCGTGCGCGTACCCATCCGGTTACCCTCTGTTCCTGGGTCGGAATCCCGTCAATCTTCCTCGGGCATGAGGATGGTGATGACGGGCTTTGCGTCATCACCGGGGTGGCAGAGTGCCTTGAGTTGCACGGGTCGAGGGCCGGTTGCGTCGTTCCGGACGAGAACGGTGTAGAGAAGCAACTCTCCACCCGACGAACGCGCGACGGCGAGCCGAAGCATCCACAGCACGTCCCAAGTTCTTCCGGCCTCGTCCTGGCCGCCGACCCCTTCGGGAACGCGGACGCACCGCTCGAACACGGCTTGCGTGACGGCCGTCGGGTGTCGGATTCCCGCTTCCCGGGCGGTGGCGGTGACGTCCACCAGCACCCCGTCCGCGAGTGCGTCGGCCCGGGTGTAACGGAAAATCAGATCTTCCTCGTCGGACATTGTTCTCCTCGGTGACGGGTTGGCGATCGGAGGTTGGTCTGGCCGCGCCGCGTGATCGGGGCGTGCTCCGTGTTCGGCAACGACTTCTTCCCGGTGGCGGGCTGTGAAAGTGGAACGAGCAGACACCGACCGTTTCACAGGGCCTCGATGCTGGCGAGTTTGAGTTTCTTGAGCTGGTCTTTCACGTAGGCCCGCGCCTTCTCGACGCGACCACTGCCGCTCATACTGCCGAGTTGCTTCTCAACCTCGCCCAACTTCGCGGCCGCCTTGGCGGCGTCCGCGAGGTTCCGCGTGTCGGTGTCCGCGACAACGTTCTCCACTTCCAGGAGCAGTTGCGTCACCCGCATTGCCGCGGGGTTGGCAACCCGCGCGATCACCTGGGCGACCTTCTGGGGTTGGCCCTCGGGTGAATCCCACAAACTGTGTTGGGCCACCTCGAGGTGTTCGGGACGCACGGCGTCGGCACCGCCGAGCCAGGCAAACGCCCGCACCACGTTCACCGTCTTGAACTGCCTTCGGTCGCCGGGCCGGACCCCTTCCTTCGCCAACTCCCTCAGAATGGTTTCGAGTGACTCCCTGGCCTCCCTGGTCCAGGGCAACGCGGTGGACGCAGCGGATGCCGCATCGAGATCGGCAGGAGCGAGAGGGTGCTCGACTCGCGGCAGGGGTCGCGTCTCCCACAACAGCCGCGAACGACCCGTTGCCGACCGCACGGGCTGCACCGCCTTCCGCAACAAGAAGCGATCGAACGCCGCCGCGAGTTCCTTGCCGCTTTCCGGATCGGGCCACTCGTTACCGGCCGCGACACACAATCGTAGCGGCACCCGCCGGGCCGCCCCGTCGCCCGCGTCGAACGTGCGCTCGTTCAGGATTCGGAGGAGCGTGTTCAGGATCGCGCTGCTCGCCTTGAAGATTTCGTCGGCGAACAAGAATTCCGCCTCGGGGACTCGGCCGGTCGTGACGCGGACGTACCGGTCGGCCTTCAGTGCCGAAAGACTGACGGGTCCAAAAATCTCCTCGGGTTGGGTGTACTTGGTCATGAGGATGGAGAACTTGGTGCCGGTGGCACAGGCGAGCAAGCCGTCGAGCAGCGCACTCTTGGCGAGCCCCGGCGGGCCGACGAACAGAACGTGCTCGCGGGCGACGAGCGCCGTGAGGCACAGGTCGATCTCGTCTTCGCGTTCCACGAGGGACGAAGACAACGCGGCGCGGACGGCCATGAACTTGGTGCGGAGCGGATCGCTGGGCATGAAGAATGCCTCCCGTGGTTAGGTGTTGATTGAGAAGGACGAAGGAGGGCCGGTGAGAGTCACCAGCCCACGGCAACCGAAAGAGTGGCCAGAGCGGGCACCGCGTCGAGGACGTTGCGGACGTCTGCGTGCACGGAGTCGAGAAACGGGGAGTCATCGAGAGCGGCTCGGGCGGCATCAACAACCGCCTTGTCCGCAGCGGCGGGTAAGAACAGTGAGAGGCCCATTTGCTCCGGAAGGACCGGACGGGGCGTGTACCCTCCGAGAGAATGAAGTGATCGCCACGAGCGACCACGAAAGAAGCGAATTGTTCACGACGGAACGAAACGGGCGGTGAGGGCGGCCCGTACCAGTGCGTGGGCGTCGTCGAGAAACGGCTGGCGGAGGACCCACCGCAGGTAACCCGGGTCTTCCGCCGCGACCCCGGCGAGGGGCCGGCCGCGATACTTTCCGAACGACAGCACGACTTCGCCGTCCGGGCCCCGGCGGAAGGCTCCGCCAACGTCCACGTCCACGAGCGCCGCGTGGAGTTCGGCGGGACTCCGTGGCAAACCGTACCGATGGACCTGGGCGTCGAGAACCGCCAGCGCGTTCGTCGCGTCCGCGAGGGCCGTGTGAGCCCCGCAGCGGTCCTCGCCTCGATAAAGGCGGACGGCCGCGGTCAGGTCGCGAGGTTCGCGGCGGCGGAAGACGGCCAGGGCGTCGATCACGGCCCGACCCGCGAGAAGAAACGGCCGACCCGCCCGCGCGAACTCGGCGACCAGTAGTGGCAGGTCGAATCCGGCGATGCCAAAGCCCGCGAGATCGCACCCGTCGAGTAAGGCAGACAGTTCCGGGGCGACCGTCGCGAAGGTCGGCGAGTTCGCAACGTCCGCGTCGCGAATCCCGTGGACGGCGGTCGCCGCCGACGGAATTGGGAGTCCGGGGTTCACCCGCCGCACGTAGGACGAGATCGACCGGTCCGGGCGAGCGGTGAGCACGGCGATCTCGATGAGGCGGTCCTCTCGAACATCCGTACCCGTCGACTCCAAATCGATCACGCACAGCGGGCGGGTCAAGACAAGGTTCTGCAATTCGACAGTCACAACCACCTCCTCTCCGTCGAACGGGTTGGTCACAGGTCAGGCTGGATGACGGGCAGCGGAAAGCGGCCACCGGGTGTCGGCCGCCAGCAGCGTCCGCACACCTCGCAAGTCGTCGGACGTGCCCGCACGGCACCGTTCTCGTTCGGGCACACCGGCGAACCCCCGGTCGGGTGTGGCACACGGCGAAGTCGCCGAACCCGGAAGATCAGGTTTGTGGAGGCGGGCGGCGTGTCATCGGGTGCCGTCATCAACCACGCCACCCGGACTCGTGGCGGCACGTCCGCGGGCACCCCGGTGTCACGATCGGCCGAGAACCAGGCCACGCAATTCGCCAGAGCGGCCATGCGGTTGATGACCGCACGGATCGCCAGAACCCTCCAGGCGCGTGTGTAGAAGTAGAACGTCACCCGTGGCAAGCGCCGCACGATGCGGAGCCACGTGCGGGCATACCGTGGTGAATAAAAATCTCCCCCGACGTGAATGCGAACAATGCGGATCTCGTGCGCGACGATGAACGCCCGCACGCGCCGGGCGAAGTCGCGGCGTTGAGACAGTTCGAGGTTCCGCCGGTAGGCGTTGGCCGTCGCCGGCCGGTACCGTTCCAGTGCAACGGCGTAGCAGTGACTCCCGCACGTCGGCGTCATGCCCGGACAGGTCTCGGTGGTTCCCGACGGCAGCGAGAAACTCCAGATCCGATCTTGGCCGAGTTTGTAATTGCCTCTCGTGAGCACAACAAGCTCCTCTCAAAAAATGGAGCCGCCCCGGTCGGCACGAGGCCGACCGGGGCGGTGGGATATGGTGAATACGACCGAAGTGCGAGCAAGACCCAACCATCTCAAGTGGGCGGCTTCTGCTCCTTTGAACCGAGGCCGTTGCTCGAGTTCGGATCGGCTTCCGGGTTTCTGGAATCGTCCGACAACCGGCCTCCGGGTTCGTACCCACCCGGTTCGTGGCGATCGGACTTTGACAGAAGCCACCACTCGGCCAAAATCCTGGCGATTTGCGTGGCCCACTGATTCCACCAGTTGTGCATCCGTCCCTCCTTTGTGCGTTTGGATCGAATAAAGTGATGAACGAAAACGGCCCGGCAAAAGCCGGGCCTCGGGGTGCTGCTTGAGAATCGGCTACCATCAGATCGGCGGCGGAGAGTCCGTTGCTCCGGTGTACCGCTTCCAGGCGACGAACACCCGGCTGAGATCCATTCCCGTGCGGCTCACGATCTCCTCCCAGGTCACACCCTCGGTTCGCCACGTCGCGATTTGGGGTGCCCAACGCTCCATCGCCGTTGGTTCCCCGAGGTCGAGTGTGAACTCGGGATCGTCGGGATGAGAATGATCGGGTGCGGCCACGAGATTACGTGCACGTGCGGGCAGGTGGTCGCCGATCGCGGCGAGGAGCGCGTTCCAGGCGTTCACTCGGAATTTCAACCGAATGAACCCCCTTTTCTTGCCCGGTGCGATCACCGAGTCGGCGACAACGCTGCTGAGGGCGTTTCGCAAGAGCGATTCCCCCCCGAGTTCCGCGGCCGTCCCGGAAGCCCACGCCCTGAGTTGTTCCGACACCCACGCTTCATCCGGCAACGCCACGGCGTCGGGCGTAACCTTGGCGTACCCTGCGAGTCGCACATCGATCTCAGTCTTCTCCCGTTCGGCAGAGCGAAGTCGATCCGACACGGCCGAACTGGTCAGCCTACCCTCGGCGAGAGCCGTAACCAGATTGCCGATTTGCCGGTCGAGTTCGACCCCCCGGCGGGCGTCTCGCTCTCGATCCTCGGGAACCCGAGCCGCCGCCGTGTGAATCGCATCACAAGTCAGCCGGTAGAGGTTCTTCATCCACTCGGGCCACGCCTTAAGCGTCCCGAGGAGGAATTCCGTCAACCCCTGCTCGGCACGCTCGGCAGGAACCTGAGTGCTCATGTCGCACCGGTTTGCTTTCACTCCCGAGCACACGTAGTACCGCCGTCCCTTTCTTTTCTGCTGCCACATCACCGCGCCGCAGCGGCCGCACGTCAGCAACCCCCCGAGCGCCGAGCGCGGGTACACCTTCGCGGGGTTCGGCTTCGGACCACGGGCCTTCTGCCCGTCCTTGCGACCGAAGGTTTCTTCGAGGACGGCGAGTCGTGCCTTTGCCTGGTCCCAACACTCCTGATCGATGATCCGCAAGTCGGGCCGCTCCCGGCAGACCCGCTCCCCGTGTGGAACGTCGATCTGCTTGGTCCGGCCACGAGAGTTGCGCTGCGTGGTCGTCTTGCCCCACACCCACTGGCCGACGTACTTCGTATTCGTGAGCATGCGGCGAATCACCTCGTGGTGCCAGCCTGGCTTGGACGAGCGGTGACCCTTGTCCACCTTCAACCTGGTCAGTTCACGCGCGATCCACCCGATCGACAGACCCGCGACGAACCAAACGAACACCTGTCGAACCCAGTTGGCTTCCTCCTCGCAGACGCGAAGCGCCTTCTTCGGCTTCGGCCCGCGCCGGGCGAGCTGCGCGGCCCAGTCCGGGTCGACGTAATAGGAGTCGTACCCGAACGGGTGGTCGCCGGCGCTGCCGTCGTCGCGAACCCGCCCCTCCTGCCCGCGACGAACCTTGTGTCGGAGCCCGCGAATCTCCAGCCCGTTGTGCAGTTCCATTACCTGCACGCGGAGTTCCCACCCCGGGACGGAGGTGTCAATGTTTTCCCCGGTGGAGACGAACCGACCGCCGGCGAAGACCAGATCGGTGATGAAAGCGAATGCGTTCTCGGCTCGAGTGAGGCGGGCCTGATCATCCACAGCCAAAACACCGACTTCCCCACGGGCGACCATGCCGGAGAGTTGCTGGTATCCGTCCCGTGCGGTCTTGGTGCCAGACTCGCCCTCGTCGCGAATCACGATAGCGTCCGTCGGATCGATTCCCAGCCGGACGAGCCCGGCACGAATCTCTCTCTCTTGGTCAGCGCAACTGTCGGCCCGTTGCATGTCAGTTGAGAACCGACAGTAAAGGACAATCTTCTTGCTCAACACGGAATCCCTCCCCAAACTCGGGATGAATTCCGGCCAGCATGTGATCGCACACTCGACTGTTCACGGTGTGAGACGTAAACCTCACCCAACGGCGCAACTCTCGAATTCCGCGGCAGTAAACGCCAGGGAAATCGAAATTGCCCTCTGCAACAGTTGAAGTTCGATTAGATGGTCAGCTAATGTGCAAAGCCGCTTGCGGCTTCGCACGCCATGGCTGTGTGAAGCCGCAAGCGGCTCAATCCGTTTACCTCGGGGCCAGTTCCAAGAAGTTCCGCAGAATCTTCGGGCCTTCCACGGTGAGGAAGCTCTCGGGGTGGAACTGAACCCCGTGCAGCGGCCACGTCTTGTGCCGCACGCCCATGATCTCGCCTTCGTCGGTCCACGCCGTCACTTCAAAGTCCGGGTTCTTCCACGTTTCCTTCTTGATGACCAGCGAGTGGTACCGCGTGGCGTCGAACGGGTTCGAAAGCCCGGCGAACACGCCCTTCCCGTCGTGGTGAATCTGCGACACCTTCCCGTGCATGATGCGGTAGTTGCGGATAACCTCGCCACCGAACGTGTGGCCGATGCACTGGTGACCCAGGCACACACCGAAGATCGGTGTTGTCGGCGCGAACCGCTTCAGTACGTCGTTGCAGATGCCCGCTTCCTTGGGCGTGCACGGCCCCGGCGAAAGGATGATGTGCGTGGGTGCGGCCGCCGCGATCTCGTCGAGCGTGATCTGGTCGTTGCGGACAACCTTCATGGGGAGCGTCGGGTCGATCTCCCCGAACCGCTGCACGAGGTTGTAAGTGAACGAATCGTAGTTGTCGATCAGGAGAATCATTTCGAATGCGGAATGCGGAGTTCGGAATTCGGAACCAAAACCTAGTTTAGCGGGCGACCCAGCGGGTCGCGCAACCTCATCCCTGCCTTGCCGGAAGCTTCTGGGCGCTGTTCGCGGTCGCGTCGTACTTGCCCTTGGCGTCCTCGTCGAGCACTTCCTCAAGATATTCCGCGAGTGCCGGGATGTCGTACCACGCGCCATCCGCGAAATCGACGATCGCCTGGCCACCGAAGTTCACTGTAACCACGCGGCCAATCTTCCCCGCGAATCGCTCGTAGCGATGCAACCCGGCCTTCACCCGGACGAACTTGTCCGTCCAGGTTCGCTTCAGTTCCTCGGTTTCGGTGTAACTGGGGAAACGCATCTGGTTCGTCTCCGTTTAGCGCTCCTTCGGTCGCGGCTAAACTATCGGCTAGTTCGTTTTCCGCCCCCGTGCGGGCGGGTCAAAGTCAATTGCCTTCACAAACCGGCAGGCGTCGATCGCGCCGTACTCGCGGTCCATTCCGGGGTCGTGCCAGTCCACCGAGAGCGCCCCGTCGTAGCCAATCGCGTTCAGAGTGCGGATGATCCCCGGCCAGTCGATTCCACCGTGCCCGGGCGAGCGGAACTGCCAGCCCGACCGCGAATCGCCACTCGGCCAGTACCCCGCGAGAATCCCGGCCCGACCGTTCAGCGTCAGTTGTGCGTCCTTCACATGGACATGATAGATGCGGTCCGGGAAACGTCGCAAGAACTCGATTGGATCAAGCCCCTGCCAGTGCATGTGGCTCGGGTCGAACGTGAACCCAAACTCCTCGCGGTGATCGAGTGCGTCGAGCACCAGTTCCGCGGAATACAGATCGAACGCGAGTTGCCCAGGGTGAACTTCGCACGCGAACCGCACGCCGCACTCGCGGGCCACATCAAGGATCGGGTGCCACTGCTTTGCGAACTGCTTCATCGCGTCCGAGATGATCTCCGCCTTCGGAGCGGGGTAACCCGCAACGTAGCCCCAAATGGGGGAGCCGGTGAAACCGCTCACCACACCCGTCCCCAGGCGTTCCGCAAGTCGGAACGTGGCCATCATCTCCTCGGCAGCGCGTTGTTGCACGCCAGAAGGATCGCCATCACCCCACACATAATCGGGTACGAGTGCCTGATGTCGTCGGTCGATGGGGTCGCAGACCGCCTGCCCGACCTTGTGATTGGCAATAACCGGAACTTGCAGGTTGTAGCGGGTTAACAGGTCGAGACGTGCCGGGCCGTAATCGTCGTCACTCAGCCCGCGTTGCACTTCGAGGTGATCGCCCCAGCAGCACAATTCGAACCCGGAGTAGCCCCAGGCCGCGGCTTTCGCCGCGAGCGTATCCAGGGGCAAATCCGCCCAGGGACCACTGAAGAGAAGTACCTGGCGAGGCATGTTTCACCATCCGTGGGAAACCGTTTAGTCGCGACCCGGAAGGGAGCCTTCCGGGTCGCGACTAAACCCGCGAGAAATCAGCCAATTGGTGGCGGCGTTCCACCTTCAGGCTTCTTCGGCTCCTCGGTCGCCGGCGGAGTGATGGGGATCGTTGCCGGTGCTGGTGCCGGCGCCGGTGGCGTGAGATCCACCACCGGAATCGGCGGCAACGGCGGTGGCGGCACTGGTGCGGGTGCAACCGCCGGTGCGGGTGCAGTGATGACTGGCAACGAGGTCATCGGCGAAGGTTGTGCTCCGGTCCCTTCCGCGATCTTCGGTGGAGCCGGGGGCACTTCGGGTTCTTCGTCGTCGAGGAACACCTCGTCCAGTTCCGCCTCATCGACCTTCTTGCGCATCAGGAAGTAGATCACGGTTGCGGCCGTCCAGAAGAAGCTGTAGCTGAAGCCGAGCATCATCAGGAACATCAGCGTGAGCCAGAAGCAGACGATCCCAGCACCCCACGAGTTGTAGGAGTAGAACTCGGAGCGGGCCTGTGCGTACGCAACCGGATCAGCAGGCCGGTAGGTGTAGACCTGGCGGTCGCTGGCCCCTTCGATCTTGTCCCAGCTTCCACGCACCGCGTAGGGGCTGTCCTTCGTGAGGAGTTCCTTCCACCCGAACGACTCGGGGGCGTAGATAAACAGGTATTCCGGCTTCCGATCGGTCCACACCGTGCTCGCGGTCAACCCGACTGCCCACTTGCCGACGTACACGGTCAGCGAGCAGAAGAAGAGGATGAACAGCGTGACCGCTGCCCCGTAGAAGATCGCCACGAGCCAGTACCAGATGTAGTGCCACGGGGACTGGTAGACGTAGTTGATCGAACGGCTAAGTGCGTCGAACGTGTCGCTCTGATCGCCCTCGGCGCTGAGCGTGGTGTACATGAGCGGGTAGCCAACCAAACCGACCAGGAAGACAGCCATCACGGCCCCGCCGACGATGATCACCGGCAATCCAAGGCCGAAGATGAGCAGATCGCCCACGACCGGGATGAGCCCCAGGACGCCGTAGGCGATGAGGCCGACGACGCACGCTGCGATGATGATGAGCGGAACGAGCGGTGCGCCGAGGTAGGCGGTGTATCGCTTGCACACAAACCGGGTGGCCTGCTTCAGCGAGATCGGCCCCTTGTTGGCGAGTTGAACAGCGGCGAGACGGGTGATGATACCCGCGCAGAACGCCCACACCGCGATGTTGCACATCAGGATGAGGAACAGGTAAATCCGCGTCGAAACACTCACCCCTGGGGAGATCAGCTTCGCAACGGGAATCAGCATTTTCACCAGCGGCTCGATGAGAACCGGAACGGAACCGGAAAAGAACCCGGTCAGAGCCGTTGCACGGTCATTCGCTGAGCCACTGAGCACGTCGGTCACGAACAGGAACGGGTTCGGGCCACGGTACTCGTACCAGGGCATGGTGCGGAGCCGGCCACCGGGGCCAGCAAGGGAATCGAGCACTCGCCACTGTTCCATGTCAGTGGAGTACCGCTCGTGTGCGATCCGCCGGAAATCCTCTTCGGTGTAGGCGGTGCCGTCAGGTTTCTTCTTGTCGCCAAGCTCACGCTGAATCGTGCTGTTCTGGTACTGCGGCTCGCTGGTTTCGGGAGCCTTCGAGTAAAAGATGACGGAGAGCAGCCACCACATGAACGACATCACAAGGATGCCGACAGCGGCGACGAGCAGTTTCCGGGGGTCGAGTGCGACCTGAAAACAGCGGAAAATCTCCATCCACGAGGCGGAGCGGTCGCTGGATGCGGGGTTCTGGGCGCGGCCGTCGGCCATGCTGGCTCCTCAGTCGGGGTAAGTGCCCGGGTCGGTTCGCGGCTCCGCGAAGCGGGTTGCCGTGGGACGGGGCAAATTATACCCGGAGTACCGGTCATGGCAATCTGGGCTGAAAATGCGCTGAATAAACAGTGATACAGACTGGGATTCGTGCAACACGATGTGGATGGAATTTCGCCAGTGCCAGCAGATCCAGCAGTACGAGATTTCATCCCCCAAACCTGAAAGGCAACAAGCCGACCCCGTGGGCCGCAGCGTCCTTACGCCGCGGTCCACGGGGTCATGGGCTCGGGGATATAAGAGCGGGGTCGTCCGCCCAGGCCCGTTAGAAGAAGAATCCGACCCCGACGTTGAAGCCGTGCAACAGGCGGAAGGCCTTGAACTCGTACTGCGGGGCAATATTCCCGTAGTTGAAGCCCACGGGGGTAATCATGTACTGCGTGTTGTAGAACGACATTGCCTGATACCCGACTCGCATCTGAACACCTTCGATCGGATACCACCAGGCGTTCACGGCGATGTTCGCGTTCGGAGTGATGTGGAACTCCTCGTTCCCCCACTTCGACTGAATCGTGTTGTCGCCGAGCTTGTACTTCGCCCGCTGCTTGTCCACGTTCAGCAGCAACGCACCGGTCAGGTCGCAACTCAACGAGAACTGGTTGGCGACGAAGATCTCGTGGCCACACCCGACGAACGGACCGTACATGCGTTGCGAGAGCGTGTTCGTGTAGTTCGCAGCGGTCGTCTGGTTCACGTTCCCGTTTTGGTCCGCGGACACTGCCCGCCAGTAGAACCGCTCGAAGAACCAGGAGAACTGCATACCGCCCGTGCCGTACACGCGGCTGTAGTCGGTCATCAGCACCGGCACTCTACCCCCGGCCTGGGCCTGCTGGAACCGCTGCGTGAACTTGATATCCATTTGGGTCGCGGCGTTCCAGATGCCGTATACCGCACTATCCGGAACCCCGGCGACCTTGTTCGTCGGGCCGGCGAACTGTGAGTTGAAGCTGTACACGGGCGAGGACACGAACGAATCCGCGAGGGTGATCTGGCCGTTCTGCAGCGGAACGGCGTACCCCGGTGGAACCAAGCTCGCACCGACGGAGTAGTGTGCGTCGTACAGTTGCATGTAGTTCGCGAAGATCTTGGTCCCGTCGTCGAAGCGGTAACCGACTTCCACATTAAAACCTGGCTGGAACGTCGGACCGTTCCGGAACATGTTCGTGTTGATGGCGTCTCGCCCGCTCCCGACGATCGCGCCGGGGGTGCCATTCACCTCCCCGGTGAGGTCGTAGAACCCGTACTTCGCGATGCTCTGGTGCCCGATTGCTCGGGTCTGCGCGAGCAACACGAACTCCATGCCGAAGTAGAACCCGGCATCACCCGGTTGCCCCGTGGGCAAGTACGACGGCACCGCCGACTGGCGGGGTGTTTGGAACCCACCCCCTGATCCGTCCGTGGACGGAATCGTTCCGTTGGCAGGCTGAGCGCGGGCGTCTGCTGGACCAACCAGCACCGATGCCGCCGCGAGCAAGGCTCCCCCGATGTACCGATTACGACGCATAACCCGGATCCCCCTTCACAGCGTGGACGACCGGTCTGCGGTGGGCTCCCCAACCCATCCACAAACCCGACACCCTGTGGGTGTCGTTCCCCTGTCGAGTGATTTCGCGCCTTGGGGCGGAAAGTCGCGGGACAATAGCGGGCTGCCCAATGCGGTCAAGCCGGTTTGGTGCGAAATCGGGACGTTGATGGCGAATTTTCCCCTTGATTTCTAGCGAAATTGCGAATCTGGGTGGGAGCCGACCGTGCAGCGAATGTGCGGGGTATCGACCGCCGTGTGGGAGTGGGAAGGCGAGACGAAGTGGGTACTTGTCCGCGGGTAACTTGGGTAAGCCGCCCACGTCGCTGTGGCCCGCCTCCGAGAAATGGTGTCCAATGAGGACAACCGCTCTTCGCTGATACGACACTGAGATGCCGATGGTCTGCCTCGTTCCGCTTATCTTGTGGGTGTCTTCGGCCGTTGGGCCCCGTGCCACCGCGGCCGAACCCAACCTAGCCGTCGCCGAGAAGCTCGTTACCGACGCGATGCGTGCCTGGGACGTGCCCGGCGTTGCCGTGGTCGTCGTTCGTGGCGACGACACGCAGTTGCTGAAAGGTTTCGGTGTACGTGAACTCGGTGCGGCCGCGAAAGTCACCCCCGACACTGTGTTCCCGCTGGCTTCGTGCTCCAAAGCATTCACCACGACACTCCTCGCGATGCTCGCCGACGACGGCGTGATCGGTTGGGACGATCCCCTCCGCAAACACCTCCCCGGCTTCAAACTCTCCGACGCGAACGCGGATGCAATGTTGACGATTCGCGACCTCCTCTGCCACAGGAGCGGCATCGGCGGGCACGACATCCTCTGGTATCGCGCCCCGTGGGGAATCGACGACACGCTGAAACGTGCTCAGGCCTTGCCCCTCGATTACCCCTTCCGAAGCGGGTTTCAGTATTCCAGCATTCCGTTCCTCGTGGCAGGCCGGGCCATCGAGAAACGCACAGGTGAGAAATGGGAAAAGCTCGTAGCCACTCGCATTTGCGAGCCACTCGGAATGACCGGCGTCACCTTCACGACCACGGACATTCCCAAAGAGGCCGAGCGGGCCGGCGGGCACAAGCTGGGGAAGGACGGAAAGGTGGGGATGCTGCCGTGGTACGAGATCCGCGAGCCGAACCCATCCGGGTCCGTGAACGCGACGGCTCGCGATGTCGCGGCGTGGCTCAAGTTCCACCTCTCCGACGGCATCAACCCCAACGGCACGCGAATCGTTTCGGTCAAGAACCTGGACGAGACGAAGACGCCCCACAACATCATCCGGCTCGACGGGCTGGCGAAGTTGTTGAACCCCGACACGGCGCAACTGAGTTACTGCCTCGGCTGGCTGTGCTACGACCACCGCGGCAAGAAAGTGATTTCCCACGGCGGAATGATCGACGGCTTCCGCGTGCAGATTACCATGCTGCCCGGCGAGAACCTCGGCATCGCGGTGCTGGCGAACTTGCAGGAAACGCGGATGAACGCAGCCCTGACCAACTCGCTGATCGATCTTTACTGTGGCCTTCCGGCAAAGGACTGGAACGCGTACTTCCGCAAGATCGTGGATCAGGAAGCCGCCGACCGCAAGGCGTCGCTGGATGCGAGGAACGCGGCCCGCAAACCGGATACGCGGCCAACACTGCCGCTCGCCGGTTACGTGGGCGATTACACGCACCCGGCATACGGCACGGCGCGCGTGTCTCACACCAATGGGAAGCTGGCGCTGACGTGGGGGAACTTCGAGTGCCCGCTGGAACACTTCGAGGGGGACACTTTCCGCATCACGGCAGGCTTCTTCGAGGAGCGCGTGTTGCCGTTCACCGTGATGAACGGGAAGGCCACGCGGCTGCGATTCTCGGATCAGGAGTTCGAAAGGAAATGATGGTTGTGGCCGCTTGCGGCTTCGCAGGCGGTGGCCTGCGAAGCCGCAAGCGGCCACAACCAATCACGACACCAGCGAGAAGAACAGCTCTTCGAGATCGTCCTGCTTGTACATCGTTCGCAATTCTTCGAGCGTGCCGCAGCAGACGATCTTGCCGTGAGCCATGATCGCCACGCGGTCGCACAGTTTCTCGACCTCTCGCATGATGTGCGTCGAGAACAGGACCGTTTTCCCGCGGCCACGGAGTTGTTTGATGCTGTCCAGCACGGCGCGTTGAATCAGCACGTCGAGCCCGTTGGTTGGCTCATCGAAAATCAGCACCGGCGGGTCGTTGACCAGCGCCCGGGCGATGGAAACCTTCTGCTTCATTCCGGTGCTCATCTTGCCGCCGACGACGTTGCGGAAGTCGTTCATCGCCAGCGTGGCAAAGAGTTCTTCGAGTCGCTGATCGAGCACATCCGGGGCAAGCTGGTGAAGGCGACCGTAGTACCGAACCATCTCCCAGGCCGTCATGCGGTCGTAGACGCCGGTGTTCGCGGAGAGGAACCCGACGTGCCGGCGAACCTCGGAAGCCTGCGTGACCACGTCGTACCCCGCGACGGTGGCCGTGCCCGCGGAGGGCTTCAGGACCGTGCAGAGCATCCGGAGCGTGGTCGTCTTCCCGGCTCCGTTCGGGCCGAGCAGCCCGAGCACCTCACCCGGACGCACGACGAATCGCACCGAGTCCACGGCGCTTTTGATGCCACCCGGAGCGGGAAACCACTTCGAGAGGTCGGAGACTTCGATCATGGTTGCCCGCCCGATGCCACCGCGTTCGCGGCACGCCACTTCTGGTAGTTCGCCCAGGTCGTATCCGTAATCTCGAACTCGGGGTGCGGCACATCGAAGATGGTGAACAGCGCCTTCCGCCGGCCGGTGCCGTGGTCCGTCTTCTCTCGCAAAATCTCGAAGTCGTGCGGCCCCAGGATCACGACCGTATGCCCACGATCGGCGACGAAGAAGATTGTCGTTCCCAGCAACTTCGCCTTCCAGTGCGGCTTGGTTGGCAAGTCGATTGCCAGTTCGTCAGTTTGCGGGTCGGCGGCACGAATCTCCGCAACGAGGTCGTCGAACCACGCCATGTGGTCAGCACTGGGTCGCTCGGCGAAGAGCTTTCGCAGTTGAGCGTAAGCCTTGAAGCGACCAATCGCCCCCCAGAGCATGAACAGCCCGAGAAGGATCACCCACGAGGGCGGCGGCCTTCCGACCAGGAATCCGAGGAAGTTGAACCCCACGAACACGAGCAGCACGAAGCCGTCGAGGAGCACCCCTTCGGCCGAAGGGAACACCCACTTGAAGAAGCCCACGAACATTTCGCCGGTCGCCAGGATGCCGTACAGAACGAGCGTCATCGCGGGGGCACCGTTGTCCCAGGCGAGGTAAGCGAAGAAGAGCATCAGCATCGCGAAGAAGACGTTGTCCCGCCCGGAGCGACGAACGCCCCGGCACAGTTCGCGGTACGCGAGTACCTTCTGGAGTTGCAACCGCATCGCGAAGTCGTCGGCCATGCAGACCCCGCACCAGAACCGAGGAAGAACAAGAGAGTTATCCACAGATTACGCAGATAGACACAGATTGGAAGACGGAAGAGATTTGAAGAAAGCAGGATTAACCACAGAGTCACAGAGGGCACAGAGAGAAGACAAAAGGCCGATGAAGAGTTGTGCTCAAACCCTGCATTGTCTCGGTGTTCGGTTTCCTCTCTGTGCCCTCTGTGACTCTGTGGTTAATCCTGCTTTCGGTCTTCTGTCTGATAATCTGTGTCAATCTGCGTAATCTGCGGATCACTCTCTTCCGCTTTCGTGCCGACTCATGCCAGAACAGGCAGTGCGGTTTCGGGCAGGGGCTTCGGAGTCCGTTCCTCGACGAGTTGGTAGAAGACGTTACGTTGTCGCGGCTCCCAGCCCGCTTCACGAATGCTGCGTTTGATCTCTTCCAGCGTCAGGTAGTGAACCGTGCCCGCCGACGCGACGACGTTCTCCTCGATCATCAGCGAGCCCATGTCGTTCGCCCCGAAGAACAGCGCGACCTGCCCGATCTTGCCGCCCTGCGTCACCCACGACGACTGGATGTTCGGAATGTTGTCGAGGTACAGCCGCGCGATGGCTTGCGTTCGCAAGTACTCGAACGCGCCGGATTCGGGAGCGTCGGCCATCTTGTGACCGGGTTGCATGGTCCAACAAATGAACGCGGTGAAGCCGCCGGTTTCGTCCTGCAGGTCGCGCAATCGGGTCAGGTGTTCGATGCGTTCGGCGTCGGTCTCGATGTGGCCGAACATCATGGTGCAGGTCGAGCGGCCGCCGAGTTGGTGCCAGACCCGCGACACTTCCAGCCAGTCCTCGGTGAGCGCCTTGTTCTTGGTGAGTTCCTTGCGAACGCGATCCACGAGGATTTCGCCGCCGCCGCCGGGGAGGCTGCCGAGCCCTGCGTCCTTCAGGCGTTGAAGCACCTCACGCAGCGGCAGCTTGTTGAGCTTGTGGAAGTGCCAGATTTCCGGCGGGCTGAACGCGTGCAGGTTCACTTGCGGGTAGCGTGCCCGCAGATCTCGCAGCAGTTCCTCGTACCATTCGAGCTTCAGCGACGGGTGCATGCCGCCCTGCATGAGAATTTGATCGCCCCCGAGGGCGATGGTTTCCTCGATCTTCTTGTACAGTTCCTCGCGCGGCAGCACGTATGCGTCGGTGTCGCCGGTCTTGCGATAGAACGCGCAGAAGTCGCACACCGCGGCACAGACGTTTGTGTAGTTCACGTTCCGGTCGATGTTGAACGTGCGATATGGTTCCGGGTGCAACCGCATCGTGACGGCGTGTGCAGCCCGCCCGAGCTTGTGCAGGTCGCGGCATCCGAACAGCTCGACGCCCTCGGCCTGGGTGATCCGTTCACCGCGAACGGCCTTGGCGAGTATGGTGTCGATGGTGGTGCTCATGTTCATCTCCTGGCGAGCGGGGCGGCGTAAGCCCCCGAGTCTTGTCTTCGTCTTTTGGTCTTTTCAAATCAAACTCGGGGGGCTTACGCCGCCCCGCTCGCCAAACTCAGTTCCGGTGCCAGTCCCAGCTCGGCCGCGAGTTCGTGATACCGCCGCAACCCCGCCAACTCTGCGGCCCCGAGGTCGTAGCGGATCACGGTTTCGAGGTAGCGTCGGCAGAACCCCGCGTCGAGCCCCAGCTCCGGTGCCTCACGCTGGGCAATCGCCCCGGCCCGCGACAGCCCGTATTCCTTCGCCTTCTGGAAGCCGCGTTCCGCCGTGCCGAGTTCGACGCCACCCCGCACGGCCCACACCGCGTAGACCATCGGAAGCCCCGTCCACGCGGTCCACTCTTCGCCCAAGTCATATGCGTAGCGGTGGTCCGGCAAGCACGCACGCATCGCCCGATCGCCGATAAGCAACACCGCGTCTGTCTTCACCTGTTCGGCCGGGGCATCGATCGGCAGTTGCTCGAATCGCGGGTTCAGCCCGTGGCGCGTTCGCAGCAGAATCTTGGTGAGCGCGGCACTCGTACGGGAGCCTTCGTCGAGCGCCACGGAGCGAATCTCGGCCCACGGCACGCGGCTGAACAGCGTGACGCTCAGCACTGGCCCGCGCGACGCAATCGCGATGTTCGGGATGAACGTGTAGCCGTCACCCCGGAAGAACTCCACGACCGGAATCAGCCCGACATCGAGATCGCCCGCGGCCATTTGATCGGCAAGCCGGCTTGGGAGATCGAGGGACAGGTCGATATTGGACGCGAACTCGGAGAGCCGTTCGACGAGCGGTTTGGAGTTCAGGTAGTTGACCGCGCCGACGCGGAGTTTGGTGGACATCGTTCCCAGCCTTTTCCGGCTCGACCGCTTCGAGAGCAGCCGTCGTTATAAGAACCGACAACCGGTCAGGAAATGCAACATCAGGGCGACAATCGTTTTGGTGCTTCGTGCCGGACGTTCACGCCGCGTACCCGCGCCGGCCTTATCATGCTCACATGGAAACTGCCGTGGCTCCCGACGGATTGCGACCCATCTGGCGAGCGGTGCTCGCACTGGCGTTGCCGGCGCTGGCCCAGCAGTACCTGCATCTGCTCGTCCGGATGTCCGACCAGTACCTCGCGGACCATTTCGAGCTTCCGGACCCCACGACCCGTGCGACGTACCTCTCGGCCCTCAACACCGCGAACTACCTGTACTGGTTCGTCTCCAGCTACACCGTTGTCGTCAGTGTTGGGGCCACGGCACTCGTCGCGCGGTTCGTCGGCGCGAAAGACTTCTCACTGGCTCACCGTGCGACCGGGCAGGCCATCTGTCTGGGGATTGCGTTCGGCCTGATCGGGACCGTCAGCGGCGTGCTGGGTTTGCCCTATCTGGTCGCTGCGTTGCAACTCCACGGCGATGCGGCCACTTACGCCATTCAGTTCCTGATGCCGCTGGCCGCGATGCTCGTGTTCCAGATCACGGAGTCGGCGTGCATCGCGTGCCTGTCCGGGGCCGGCGACACACGCACGGGGTTGAAGGTGCTCGGGTTCGTCGCCGTGCTGAACATTCCGCTCGCGTGGTTGCTGTGCTTCGGTATCGGTCCGTGGCCGGGGTTGGGGTTCGCGGGGATCTCGCTGGGGACGGGGTTGAGTCACCTCGTCGGGTGCGTCGTTCTGCTTGCGATCCTGGCACGGGGGAAGTCCGGGCTTCAACTCACGTGGGCGAACCTCGTCCCGGATTTCGACCTTCTTCGCCGGTTGCTCCGCGTGAGCGTGCCCGCCGCGGTCGATAGCATGTCGGTCGCGGTGTGCCAGCTCTGGTTCCTGAGTCTGGTGAATCGACTGGGCGACACCGCGACGGCCGCACACGGAATCGCCTTGAATTGGGAGGCGTTCGGCTTCCTCGCGGGTGCGGCGTTCGGCACCGCAGCCATGACACTGATCGGGCAGAACCTCGGAGCCGGGAATCCGGCGCGTGCCTCGCGGTGCGGCTGGGTTGCGTTCCAGATGGGTGCCGGCGTGATGACCGGGATGGGGGTCATGTTCATCCTGTTCGCCGTGCCGATGTTCAGGCTGTTCTGCCACGAATCCAGCTCTCAGCCAGTGATCGACGCCGGGGTTCCCGCGCTGCGGCTCATTGCGCTGGCCATGCCGGCGCTTGCGAGCCAGATCATCTTCACGTCGGCACTTCGTGGCGCGGGCGACACCCGTGTCCCCGTGCTCATCAGTTGGGTCGGTTTCCTGGGGGTCCGCATCCCGCTGGCGTACCTGCTCACTCAGGCCGAGATTAACCTCGGCTGGCTGGGCGTGGTTCAGGGCTGGAACCTGGGGTTGATCGGCGCGTGGATGGCGATGTGTGCCGACATCTGGGTGCGTGGGAGTTTCTTCGCGGTGCGATACGCGAGCGGCCGGTGGAAGCGAATCGAAGTGTGACCGCGGAAAGGAGCGTTCCGAACCCGAGCGCGAAGAAAGGTTTGTGTTGCGTGTTTGGTCCGAGCCCGAGCGCCAAGCGAGGATCAACCAGACCCTCGCTTGGCGCTCGGGCTCGGACCAAATACTGGTTCAATCCTCGGGAACCAGTTCTTCTTCTCCGCCGGCGATCGTCGCCAGTTTCAACAGCACGTCTGGCGTGACACGCTGCGTGAACGTCCGCACGGAACCGTCGCAAATCGCGAAGTTCGTACTGTTCGGGAAGTAGCCGCCAAACTGCCCCCCTCCGCCCAGGTACGGTTTCGCCCCCGGAGCCGTGTCGAAGCCGCGTGTCGTCGAAAAGCCGCCCCGCAGCCACGACCCCGGTGAATCGGCGGTCTCGCCAAACAGAAGCGACTGGCTCAACCCGTCCGTGATCCGGTCGAACGGCGTCGGCGCGTCGTAGCGGAACGGCCCCGCCCGTCCGGGGGTTGGCAACCCCGGAACCAGTGCGAGGGTCGCGGCATCCGCACCAACACCCGCGATGCCAACATAGCACGTCGGGGCCGGGAACCCGGTCGGCGTCGATGGTGCTCTCCCTGGGCAGAGCAGCACCGTGAGCCGGGCGATCGCCACTTCTTGGTTGGGTGCGGCCGACCACGGTTGATCGAGTTTGAGTTGCGACAAGAAGATGTCACTCCGATGCTTCCGCTGATCGAGCGCGGGAAGAATCGCGACGACCCAGCTCAAGCGATCGTCTGGTGGCACGCCTTGCAAAACGATCGTCGCGGCGGGAATCTCCCTGGGGAGTTTCTCCGTGGCTCCCTTGGTCAAGGTTCCGAGCGGCGCATTAGGGTCCGCGTTGTGTGCCGCGAACAAGGCGATCTGTCGCAGGTTGTTGCGCGACTCTTCCACTTGCGCGTTCAGGCGAGCCCGCTGCAACGCAGTGACGGCCAACCCCACGACGGCGAACGCCAGCACCAGCCCGACCGCGACCGTGATTCGACGAGACATTCTTCACCTGAACAGTCTGAAGATTGCGAACAAGGACATTTCCACTCGCGAAGCCGCACGCGGCTACGGGAGTTCGATCCGGAACACCGTCTTGTTGTCGCGTCGCTCCCAGGTAAGCCGCCCGCCGTGAGCATCGACCGCCTGCTTCGCCACCGCGAGCCCCAGACCAATCCCCTGAGACTTCCCCGTCACGAACGGCTCGAAGAGCCGTTCCGCCACATCCGGCGGTGGCCCCGGTCCCGTGTCGATGACCTCGACGACCACTGGCCCCTTGCTATCACGCAGCGAAACCATCACCTCGCCACCCGCACCCGCAGCCTCGACGGCATTGCCAATCACATTTCCGAACAGGTGCGAGAGTTGTGTGGGATCGCCATCGACCACTCGCGCGGATTGCGGGTTCCAGGTTAACATTGTCCCCGCGTGCTGACACTGGGGCCGCAGCAAGCTCACCACTTGATCGATCAACTTCACCAGATCACACGGTACCCGAACGTGGTCGGGCGGCTTACCCAGAACCAGGAATTGTCGCAGGTTTGCCTCGATGCGGGCGAGTTGCCGGAGCGCCACTTGCAGCGGCTCGGGGTCGGCCGACGGGTTTTCCGCGAGGAACAACTCGATCGCCAGTTTCGCACCCGCCGCAGCATTGCGCAACTGGTGCGCCAGCCCGCCCGAGAACTGCCCGAGCACACGCAACCGCTCGTCCCGTTGCAACTCTTCCTGGAACGCCGCGAGCCGGCGAGCCATGTCGTTCACAGCCAGGCACAGGTCGCGGAGTTCATCATCGGATCGCGGCACCGGCATCGGTCGAAAGTCGCCCGCGGCAATGAGGCGGGTGCGGGCATCCAGGGCGCGGATGCGTGCCACGAGCCGGGAACCGAACGCGACCGCCAGCGACAACGCGAGCAGCCCGCCGATGCCACCGAGCACGAGAAGCGGTCGCACGGCATCGCGCACTGCCGTCTGGCGAAGCGATTCGGGGTAGAAGATGTAGAGATCGCCGCCGGACGGTCGGTAGAGGATTCGCAATCGCAAGCAGCGGTACTCGGTTCCCGCCACTTCAACGGGGGAGCCGAGCGTGTGGTCCTCGGCCTCTGCGGCGAGCGTCACGACGGGCACATCAGTCGGGGGTGTGGGGATGGGCTGGAAGGTCGATTCCAGGGGCGCGCCCGGCCGGCCTTCGGGGGGAACGAACAGGAACTCGGCCCCGGACAACCCCTTCATCTGATCGAGGATCGGCCGGGTGAACCGAAACTGGCTGCGTTCCTCGGTGAGCGTGCGTGCGACGGCCCACTGCTGTGCCGCGAGACGACGTTCGGCACCGCGTGCGGCAGTAGTGGCGGCCCACGCCGTCGCCACGGCATCCCCAAGCAGAAGAAGCGTGAGCGGCAACAACAAGCGATAGCGTAGCGACAGTCGCATGGGTACAGTTTAGTGGTGGGTCCGCGGGGACCACCACTAAACACAAGCCGACCCGTTACAACGGATCGGCTTACAATTCTCACTTCTTCAGGGGCTTGTACTCGACCTTCTTGAACGTCATCACGCTGCCGGGGTCGTGACCCTGAAGCGCGAAGTGGCCCTTCGTATACGTCGGCTTCTCCTGCGTGAAGTCGATCGTCTGCTTGCCGTTCACGAAGATCTGGATGTGGCCGCCTTCCGCGACGACTTCCTGCACGAAGAACTCGTCGGCCTTGTGCGGAGCGTCCTTCATCACGAGGATCTTCTTGCGATCTTCCTCGCTCAGCTTGCCGAACGACGGGTACAGGCTGCCTGTGCGGATTTGGTCGCCGTGGGTCGCGTTGATCTGCGCCTCGTAGCCCTGCGGGAACCCTGGTCCGAACTTCGTGCGGAAGTACTGGCCGCTGTTGCCCTTATCGTTGATCTTGGCCTCGACGCGATACTTGAAGTCGTCGGCCTCGATCTCCGTGAAGATATGGCTCGCCGGGCCGCCACCGACAATCATCCCGTCCTTTACCTGCCAGAGAGTCACGTCCTTATCATCTTTGGTGATGCCGACGAACGCAATCACTTTGCCTTCATCGTTCTTGGTCTCTTTCACACCCTTGAACTGACCACTCGGCGGGTTGGGGATCTTCCAGCCGGTGAGGTCCTTGCCATTGAACAACGGCACCCAGCCTTCTTCAGTCTTTTTGTCTTCGGCCCGACCACCGGAGCTCAGCCCGATGATGCCGACGACAGCGGCCGCGAGGATTGTTCGGAAAACGCGGGGAAAGGGAATCATATTTGCAGTCTCTTGGTGACCCAACCGGTGGAAACACCGGTTGTCTTGAGATCGTATCTGACGTGAGGCAAGGTCGCCAGTAGCCTGCCGTGCAGAACCGCTACAACCCGACTACTCAGCAGCATGAAATTTTACCCAGACCCTGCAGTTTGTGTTGCCTACCAAGCATAAGTCCAATACCCTAGTCGAGCGTCGTGCAATATTGGGCAGTCTGGGCAAAATAGTTCGCCCGTGTTGTTGTTGCCGATCGTGATCCCGGGCTGATTCGCTGAACGGACGTAGCGGACACCCCCCATTACCTCATCGAGGGAGTTCGCACCATGAATCGACGGATCTTGGCTTTGGCAGTTCTGGGAGCCGCAATGTGGCTCACCCTGCCCCAAGAAGTCGCGGCCTTCGGTGGCCGGAAGAAGAAGGACGATTGCAGCCCGTGCGCTGCCCCCGCTCCCTGTGGCGTGGCTGGTGGTGCTTGCGGCACCCAGTACACCGTCAGCTACGTTGACCAGAAGGTCACCGCGTACAAGACCGAGACCGAGACCAAGGACGTCAAGGTGAAAGTCACCAAGTGCGTGGATGTCAAGGAAGACTACAAGTACACCGTCCTCGAACCGGTCACGACCAAGCAGAAGGTCACCGTTCAGGAAATGAAGACCAAGGTCGAGCCATACAAGTACACCGTCCTGAGCCCTGTGACCACCAAGGAAAAGGTCAAAGTTCAGGAAATGAAGACCAAGGTCGAACCTTACAAGTACACCGTGCTGACCCCGGTCACCACCAAGGAAAAGATCAAGGTTCAACAGTGCGTCGCCGTGACGAAGGACGTCGAGACGACGGTGTGGGAATGCGTCCCCGTCACCAGCAAGCAGAAGCGAACGGTTTGCGAAGTGGTTTGCGTCCCGACCGTTGTGACCCAGACCGTTGCCCCAGCCGCTCCGGCTTGCCCCGAGAAGAAGGGCCTGTTCCACCGCCTGTGCCACAAGAAGGATTGTGCACCCGCTTGCCCAACCGCCTGTGAAACCCCCTGTGCCCCGACGACCGTTCAGGTCACCGTGATGCAGCGCCAGGTCGTGAAGAAGGAAGTCGAAGTTGACGTCGTGACCTACACCAAGGTTGCCAAGAAGGTGATGCAGAAGGTCACTGTGATGCAACCAGTCACCGTCGAGAAGGAAGTCAACGTCACGAAGTGCGTCCCTGTCGAGAAGACCGCTGATCGCACCGTGTGCTTCTACGTCACTGTCGAGAAGGAAGTCGACGTCACGAAGTGCGTCCCTGTCGAGAAGACCGCTGATCGCACCGTGTGCTTCTACGTCGCAGTCGAGAAGGAAGTCGATGTCACCAGCTGCAAGCAGGTCGAGAAGACCGGCACGCGGATTGTGAAGAAGGCTGTTGAAGTCGAAGAGACCGTGAAGCAGACCTTCTCGAAGGTTGTGCCTTACGAGACGACTGTCAAGGTCGCCGTCTACACCGCGGTTCCGGTTGCCCCGGTCGCCGCTCCTTGTGCCCCAGCTTGCGACACCGGTTGCAGCATGTCGGGCGGCTGCGACAGCTACGCCAAGACGAAGCGTGAAGGTCTGTTCAGCAAGCTCTGCAAGAAGTGCAAGTAAGCTTTGCGAACGCCTCTGAGCAAACCTGACCCCCGGCCATGTGCCGGGGGTTTTTCGTTTCCTGGGCAGGGGGATCCGAGCATTTACCCCGAGGGGGGAAAATCCAAGATGTACTCCGCGCGGTGGAGAACGAGGCGTTACGGCGAACCGCGTGAGGCATTATTTGTCTCACCAAAGTGCCAAATCGCGTTCTTCCGTGTTAATCTGGGCACTTTCCAGGCATGGAATCGATTCGCCATCTGCGAGAATTTCGCCCGAAGTTACTTTCCTGATAACAGTTGCAATTACACTCACGATCTTTCTTCCAGACAGGTAAAACGATTCCAGGCTGGGGTGTGCATATCGTCTGGAATCGTTTTCTTCCTGGCAGGAATCAATGGTGTCCGTGGTGGATCACGCGGAACTGCTGCCCAAACGCGGCAACGGTCTGATCCGGGGTGTGGTTGAACACAACGCGGCCCGTTGTGGTCCACGTGCCACGATAGAACGCGAACACGGCCGTCGCGGGCCGCGGTTCGCGGGCCATCGGGTTCTCTTCCATGTCTGAACCCACTTCTGGCTCGAACTGAACCACCACCGGCACCAGAGCGGCGATTCCACCGTTCACAAGGTCGCGAGCCAGTGTCGCGTCACCCGTCACCCGGCAACTCACCCACCGCAAGCCGCGTGGCAGGCCGGTTGCTGCAGCCGCCTTCACGAGTTGCTCCTCGTAGCGTTCGTGCTGAAGCCGGAACAACTCCCGGGCACGCTCCGCCAGCACCGCCTTGATGAGGTGCCAGCCCCACCTCCCCGCCACGGCGAGCAACACAATGGCACACGCCGGCAGGAACCAGTCCCAGTCTGTTGCCGCCACCGATCCGTAACCCGCGTAAATGCCGACGTTCGCGGCCTGCAACTGTTTGATGGCTAGCACCGCCCGGCCTGTCTGCCCTTCATTCGGACTGTTCGGGAAGTTCCGCGCCACAATCCCCTCGGCGGGAACGCCCCGGAACGAGTCGATCTCCATTCGGTCATAGTGTTCACGGATACTGGATCCCATGAGCATTCCCGTGCCGAGGTTCGGAGTGAACGCGAGAGCCGACGCGAAGCACAGAAGCATCGGCACCCACTTTCGCCCGGCCTTCGCCCACACGAGGTACATGGCCCCGAGCAAGGGCCACGCGAGGAACGCATACCGCGACCACAACCCCATGTCGGTCCCCATCGACCCGCGACCGAACCCAATCGCCAGCGCAACCCCAAACACACCTGCACCAACGGCGATCAGTCCCACCAAAGAGGTTTTGTCTCCACGCGTCTGTCGGTACAGCAACACGACCGTGGCCCCAGCCAGGAATAACTCGGCCGCGAACACTCCCCACCAAACCCCGGATACCCCGACACCCATCGCCATCGCCAGCACTTCCCCCGTGACCATCACCACCGCAACGGGATCGCGGCTAAGCGGCGGATGCAACGGCGGCTTCTCGTACCCCACGAAGTAGAACGCAATGTACACCACCGGCAGTAGCGCAAGCCCGACGAGAGTCAGCGCCTTGCGTTTGTCGCCCGTGCGGCCGACGATCACGGCGAGGTAAATCAGCCACGCCACAACCGGCAACGCGGCGACCAACCCGGAACCGCCCGTGAGCGCGACCAGAAATGCCAGCACGCCAGCCCGGACTCCGGCCGAGAAAGCCGTCTCGCGGGTCGCCTGCATCGCCACGACCACCAACCCCGTGACGAACACCGTGAACAGGGCGAAACAAATCTGGTAGCCCATGATGAAGTTTTCCCAGTGTCCGAGATGGAGCAACGACACGGGGAAGAACACATCGGGCCACGCGGCACGACCACGGAGGCGAGCCGCGAACGTCATCAAGCCGAGGGCCATCGCCGAGAGCAACGCGACCTGGAGGAGCATTCCGACACGGAAGTCGTGCGTGATCTGGAACAGCGGGTGGTAGATCAGCCGCGGAAGCACCATGCGGTGTTCGTTGTGCTGCTTCCAGAACCACGGGCCGACGGGTTCCTCGCCGAGCAACGCGGGAACGAACTCCCACTCGTCGGCGTAGGGAGCATTCGACCCAAAAGTGAAGACAAACCCGACCGCAACGGCCGTCAGCGCCGCCCAGACGACGAGAAGGAGAATGCGGGTGCGGCTTGTCGGCGGGGCATCGGGACTGTAAGTTTGACTCATCGTTCTCAGAACCAGAGCGTTCACGCTTCAGGAGAGAGTATATGGTCGAGCGACGAATCGAACTGGACCGGAAGTACGGTCGCAAGAAGAAGATGACCAAGTTGAAGGCCAAGCTGGAAACCGCAGCCCCCGGCCCGGACCGCGAGAAGCTGTTGTACAAGATCCGGTGCATCAGCCCGTTCTGGACGGAACCGGCGAAGCCCGAAGGCAAGTGAGTGATTGCCACGTTAGCCCCCGGCTCGCCGGGGGTTTTTCGTTTCGCGAACGATGTCTCGAAGCCACTTCACACTTGCCGTGTCGGGCGCAGGGCGAAACGGGCGGCTTACACGTCTCAGCCACCTCGTCGCCTCATGAGGTCGAGTCCCCTGTTCTTCGCGTCGATGACCCTCTGCGTCCAGAGGTCGGTGTTGTCTTGCAGGTGGTTCTCGTAGCGGCCCTGCCACTTCCCGATGCCGTACTTCCGGTCCAACATCGCGGCTACGTCCGCGCGCCTCAATAGCAGGGCGTAGCAGCACATCCGCTGGAACATTGAGATCGATGCGTCGAGACGTTCTTCAACCCATCCCAAGCCGTCGAAATTTGTCAGCATCAACTCGGCTTCCACAACGATGTCAATGCCGCGGATCACTAATTCCTCGAACTCTTCGGAAGTGTCGCCGACGACGGCGATGCGGTCACCCTGCCATGTACCATGTTCAGAGAGGAGGATCGCCAGAGCCCGCGATCCCGGCTCGGTGCCGACCCTGTTGAAGCGGTTATTCGAGCAGGCAAGGCCGCTGTCGAAGAACTGTACCTTATCGCGGTTGACGTAGAAATAACTTAAACCCATCGGACTTCTCGCCGAACGAAGGACACAGTTTACCCGCGGGACGCGGGGAGTTGTGGGTTGCTGAAAACGAAGTTTCGCCCGTCACAACCTTTTTGGTCGCGCGATCACCCTCACGCCCCCTTCTCAACTCGCAACAGCACCGTGGGGTTGATCGCCTCAAAGCGCAGGCTCTCCAACTGTTCCACGCCGCGAGCCAGGTTCATCAGCAGCACATCCACGCGACCCGCCAGCCGTTTCAGCACCGCGTACGTCGAGGAGATCATCTCCAGCGTTCCCACGTTGGTCACGAGCCGCCCGCCGGGCCGCAACGCGACGAAGCACGCCTCCATGAGCCGGGCCACTTCGCCGCCGTTGCCGCCCACGAAGATCGCATCCGGTTGCGGTAGGCCACTGAACACATCGGGAGCAGTCCCGAACACGGGGCGCACGTTCGACACGCCGAACAATGCGGCGTTCGCCACAATGAGGTGATAGTCAGCCGAGTCCTGCTCAATCGCATAACTTGGCCCCGGTGCGACGAGCGCCGCGGCTTCGATGGCCACGGAGCCCGAGCCCGCACCCACGTCCCAGAACACGTCCCCGGATTGCAAGTCGAGTTGCGACAGGGCCACGGCTCGCACTTCGCCCTGGGTGATGAGCCCTGTTTTCGGTCGCGTCTGCGCGAACACGTCGTCCGGGTTGCCGAACCGCCGGAACTTGGCACCGACCCGTTGCCGGTCTGGACGGTTCGGCTTTCGCTTCAGAATCAGGATGTTCAGCGGGTCGAACTTCATCTCGCGGATGTCGGTCAACTCGCCGCGTGTGATCCGCTCGTCCTTGCCGCCGAGGTTTTCGCACACCCACACGGTGAAGTAGTCGATGCCGCGGGCGAGCAGTTCGCGGGCAATTCGTGCCGGGTGAGCCTCAGCCGTGGTGAACAGGCCAACCGTTTCGGCCGTGCGAATCTTGTCCAGCACATCATCGAGCGGACGGGATGCAAGATCCGTCAGGTACGCTTCTTCCCACGTTTCCTTGATCCGGGCGAACGCGAGTTGCATGCTCGAAACGTGCGGCACAACCTCGAAGTTATCGGGGCCGACTTTCTCGCAGAAATAGCGAGCGGTGCCGTAGAACAGCGGGTCGCCACTGGCCACGACGGCAATCCGTTTCGAGCCGAGGTTGGCCCGCAACCGCGCGACAGCAGCGGGGAGATCACTCCCAATGGGCACACGCTCGCCTGTCAATTCCGGGAGCAAGCGAAGGGCGGCGTCGGACCCGAAGATCAACTCGGCCTCGGCGAGAACCGCACGGGAGCGAACCGACAGCCCGGCTGCACCATCCGGACCGATGCCGATCACAGGTATCTTGGACATGGTTGTGGTTCGTGGTTCGTGGGTAGTTCGTAGGAAGTTGTTTGTAGGAAGTTGGCTGCCGTTTGGGGGTTGTAGTTGGTTGGGAGTGGGTTTGTCTTGGCGAGCCGTGCCAGTCATGGCACGGGTTCTGAGCCACCCGCCCCGTGACCGGGGCGGCTCGCCGAAACCGCCAAAGAATCCCGCATGGCACCCGTTACAGTCTGGCGGTAGAATCGGCGCTATCGGTGTAGGTTATCCATCTTCACAACACAGAGGATGCCATGGTGGCAACATTCGGACGGTGGCCCAGGATCGGGCTCCTGGCAGCGGGCTTGTTCCTGTTTGCATCGAGCGAAGACAGCCGAAGCCGGGCAGACGACAAGAAGCCGGACCCTCTCCGCGAATCCCTGCTCAAGCTAAACGGGGCCACGACGGAAGAAACCCAGACAGCCAAGTTGCGCGAACTCATCAAGGACAAGGCCAAGGCCAAGAAGGCCATTGCCGAAGCCGTCAAGATGATGAAGGAAGCCAAGGAAGAGGACAAGCCGTTCAACTACAACGGGGCGGTCATTCTCGCGCGAGCGGCCCACATTCTCCACGAGAACGCCGCTGCCGAGCGGTTCTACGAACACCAGGTAGAACTCGCGACCAAACTCAAGAGCGGCGCGAAGATTCTCTCCGGTTACGAGGGGCTGATCGACCTGAACTGGGAACTGAAGCGATACGATCAGGTCGTCGAGGTCTGCGAGAAGCTCGTGGACATGAAAGGGCCGATGGAAGTCGAGAACGCCAAGCCGTTCATCATTGAGCGACTCGTGCAGGCCAAGGCCAAGCAAGGGAAGATCGACGAAGCCCTAACCATGACCAAGGGGCTCCTCGAACTGACCAACGACGCGTGGTACTTCCTGCAACTCAAGGGCTGGGTGCAGCGCGAGGGCGGCAAGATCGACGACGCCATCACCACGTACACCGAAGTTCTCGACAAACTCGACGGCGAGAAAAACCTGAAGGCCGATGCGAAGGACCGGCTCAAGGACCGCATCCACTACACCCTGAGCGGCCTGCACGTCGAGAACAAGCAGATCGAAAAGGGCGCGAAGCACCTGCAAGAACTCATCAAGCGTAACCCCGACAGCGCGACCTACAAGAACGACCTCGGCTTCATCTGGTGCGACAACGACCTGAACCTCGAAGAAGCCGAGAAGCTCATCAAGGAAGCGCTCGCGATCGACCTGAAGGAAAAGAAGAAGCTGAAGGACGATGGCAAGCTCGATGAAGTGAAGGAGAACGCGGCGTACCTCGATAGCCTGGGCTGGGTGCTGTTCAAGCAGAAGAAGTACAAGGAGGCGCTCGAGCCGTTGAAGAAGGCTTCGCTCGACGAGGAAGAAGGCAGCCACCTCGAAATCTGGGACCACCTCGCGGACTGCTACATGGCCCTGGGTGACAAGAAGGCTGCCATCACCTCCTGGGAGAAGGCACTCAAGATGGAAGACCTCTCGAAACGCGACGGCGAACGCCGCCGCAAGGTGAGCGAGAAGCTCAAGAAAGCCCGCATGGAAGCCGCCACCAAGGACTGATCTCGGTTCAACCACGAAGCCCACGGATTGTGAATCCGTGGGCTTCGTCATTTGTGAGGTATCCCATGCTCCCCGGTTGGTCCCGTCAGCAAATCGCCGGCAAGCCCGCCGACGTGTTCGACCCAGTGGGTGCTTTGCCGTTCGTACTCCTGTTCCTGCACGACGAGGCGGGCGACACCCAGGCAACTTCCGCCGTGTTCACGGCAGCCCTCAGCAAGCATCGACTGCGATGTGTCGCGCCGCACGCCGGTCCGTCCTGGTGGGTTGACCGCATCTCCCCCGCATTCGATGCCGCAGTCACACCCGAGCGTCATCTTCTCGACGGCGTTGTGCCGTGGATCGAAGCGGCCTGGAACGTGGGCTCGCGAGGAGTTGCGGTCGCGGGGATCGGGATGGGCGGCCAGGGTGCGATTCGCCTCGCGTTGCGACACCCGGAGCGTTTCCCCGTGGTCGGGAGCATTGCGGGCACGATGGATTTTCAGGAGCGATTCGACAAGGGAACGCCGCTCGACTCGCTGTACCCCAGCCGCGAACACGCCCGCCAGGACACGGCAGTCCTGCACGTTCACCCGCACGACTGGCCGCCGCACATCTGGTTCGCGTGCCCAACCACCGATCCGCGACATCGCGGCAACGACCGGTTGCACGAGAAACTCGCCGCGATCGGCGTTCCCCACACGGCAGACCTCGACGCCCGTGGTACCCCCGACGACTATATCACGCCGATGGTCGAATTCCTGGCTGCGGCACTGGTTCGTGAATCCCGCCGTTTGATGTGAACACGTTTCGTGAAGATTCGAGGTGGGCGAACAGGTTTCGTTGCCCGTGGCTCAGGTGAACATAAAATCACGAGTGGCGGGGTCGCGGATAGTCCACAACCCACGCCGAGTGAATTCGCGAGGACATCAGGATGAAGACGATTGCGTTGTTCGGGCTCACGCTCGGGATGCTGGGGTGCCTGGGGCTGACCGCTGGCGCGGAAGACAAGAAGAAGGAAGCAGCCGACCCATTGAAGTTGGAAGGCAAGTATACGCTCGTCAGCGGCAAGAAGAGCGGCACCGCGATCGACGAGGAAGCCAAGAAGAGCAAGATCAGTTTCGCGGGGGACAAGATCACCATCGAGGGAATGGGGATCAAGTTCGTCATGGGTTACAAGGTTGATGACAAGGCGACGCCGATGACCATCGACATGGAGATTCTGGAAGGGCCGGAAGGAACGAAGGGCGCGAAGGCGCTCGGGATCATTGAAGTGAAAGAAGACGTGGTCAAACTGGCTTACTCCATCGACAAGGAGAAACGACCCAAGACTTTTGAGGGGAAGGATGGCTTTCTCTTCGAGTTGAAGAAGGCGAAGTGATTTGGCTGTGGCGGAAAAACCCGTGAGTAACCTGACCGGTCGTTCACGGGTTAATAATCGAAACCTGAAGAGTTACTTGAGCGATTTGATCCAGGTCTCGAAGCCCTTGATCTGGGCGTCCACAGACGTTGCCGGGCCGCTGAGGCGGATGTGCGTGGCCTCGTCCGACTCGGCGACGATCACCCACACGACACGGTAGTTATCCAAGAGCATCTCCTTCGATGCCGGGTCTTGCGGGCGTTCCTTGAACTTCCAGGTGCCGCTCACGTCGAGCACGGTCACGGTTGCGCCCTTCACGTCCCACTTGCTCACCTTCGCGATATCGTCGATCATCTTCCCTTCCGGCGGGATGAACGAGTTCTTCCACTTGGGGAAGCTCTTATCCGGGTTCGGGTGGCTCTCGGGGAACACCGCGATTTCGGAGCCGGGGAGGTCTTTCACTTCCGGGAGGCGGAACTGGTAGGAACGGAGCAGGTTGGAAGGCTTCTCTTTTTTCCAGTCGGCGGGCGTGGTCGCCTTCAGGCCGCCAATTTTCACTTCCGTGCCCTTATCCTGGGCGGTGGCCATGACCGGCAGCGCGAGTAAGAGGGTGGCGATTGCAGCGGAACGCATCGAGGGTTCTCCGGGAAAGTGGATGCTTGGGCTTCGGCACCGATTCGACGTATCATCGCCTGGCAAGGTTCCGGCGGAAAGCGTCTCGGCCAAGATTTCTTCACTGAACCCGCAGATTTCGCACCCACGTTGCCTCGCGGGTGATCTCGTGATCTGTGAGGCCACCGGGGCGTAGGATCGCAGCCATCGCGGCGCGACCGCTGGTCAGGTCGGTGGCGGTGACCTCGATTCGCCCGTTCGCAGCGACGCCGCAACGCACGCGAACCGGCGACCCCTTGGGCAAGTTCGCGGGCAGCCCCTCGATCCAGCACTCGCCCACCGGCGTGCAGGCATCGGCTTGTTGTGCCTCGCCCTGCAAGATGCGGACTCGCACACGGGTTTGGTTGTCGCGGGCCGTGTAGTAGATCTCCTCGGCGGATGCCGGGAGTTGCGTGTTCTTCGGCACCAACTTGTGGTTGATCTGATCCACACCCTGGCGAACCTGCACCCCGAGAGCATGAGCGTTCACGCTGATCTCGATGATCTCGCCAAGTTCCGAGAGGTCCGTGGGCTCACCCCCGGATTTCGCCGAATCCGTTGCGAGCCGAATCCCCGCGTGAACCGCCGCACCGCGTGCGACCACCTCGCTGACCGCCAGCGAGCGGTCCGGCTCGCGGCCCGTCAGTTCCGCGAGCATCTTCCCCGTGGCAGGCATGTGCGTGCTGCCGCCGACCATCAGCACCTTGTCCACCTGCGGCCACGTGAGACCGGCCTGGGCGAGAACCTGTTGTGTCGTGAGGCGTGTGCGAATCAGCAGGTCGCGGGTGAGTGTCTCGAATTCCGCCCGCGTGATGGGAACGGTGAGGCGATGCCCGGCGTGGGAAACCGTCACGCTCACCTGTTCGACCTTGGACAACGCCCGCTTCGCCCGCTCGGTCGTCGCCTGGAGCGCCGCCTCGGATTGCGGATCGGTTCGCGGGTCGGTTCGGTATTCCTTCTGGAATCGCTCGGCGGCCCAGTTCGCGAGGCGGTCGTCCCAGTCCTTGCCGCCAAGTCGAACGTCGCCCTCGATGGCGAGCACCTGGAACCGCTTCTTGCCGAGCTTCACGAGCGTGACGTCGAACGTGCCGCCGCCAAGGTCGTAGACGAGAACCGTCTGGGGAGTACCGGAAGCCGCCGTGCCGACGGAGTACGCCAGCGCCGCGGCAGAGGGTTCGTCGATGATGTCGAGGACGTTCAGCCCGGCGATGCGGCCCGCGTCCATTGTCGCCTTGCGGCGAGTGTCGTCGAAGTACGCGGGGACGGTGATGACGCAGCCTGTGACGGGGCCGAGTTGCGTGGCCGCGTCCTGAGCGAGCTTCTTGAGGATGACAGCCGAGAGCGTTTCCGGGCGGAACTCGCGGCCCGCGACCGTGCGGCCGTAGTCCGGGAGCCCCATCTTGCGCTTGATGAGCGTCGCGACGCGGTCGGGCTGTTCGAGAGCCATGTCGAGCGCGGGTTGCCCGACGACGGCGGAGCCGTCCGGAGCGAGGTACACGGCCGAGGGCGTGAGGATGTCCCCGTCACGATTCGGAACGCTCGTGGGGCGACCACGATCATCGAGTGCCGCAACGGCGCAGAACGTGGTGCCGAGATCGATGCCAATCGTTGACATAGTGGAGCGTTCAGAACACAGGACGCGGAGGAGGTGGCACCACCAATTGTACACCCACCGAGACTCCGGAATCATCGTGTGATTCTGGAATAAGATCTCACCCGAGTGCCAAGTGAGGTTTCACAATTTATTGTCAGAGCCCGAGCGCCAAGCGAGGGGTGATGTCTCATCCTCGCTTGGCGCTCGGGCTCTGACCAAAAACAACCTGCTGGCCTGCGTTGTTGGCTCACTTCTTCTCGAGGTTCCACAACTCAACGATCCCCTCGGTGTCGTTGCCCACGGCGAGCAGGGTGCCGTCGGGTGAGAACGCCAGCGTCGAGATTCGGTCCATGTTGGTCGAGTACACCGCGACGACTTTCGGTTGAACGCTGCTCACGTCGGTGATCGTGACCTTCGCTTTCTTTCCCACCTCGGGGATGGACGCGAACGCGATCAGGCCTTTCGGGCCGGCGGTAGCTGCGTACGCCGACGAGTTCGGCAGGATCTTCGGATCGCCCTCCACGACCTGGCTGCCGGGCACGCGCCAGTACATCACATCCTCGCCATTGCAGGCGACGAGCCACTTGCCATCCGGGGCGAAGGCGATGCTCACTGGGCGGCCAGCAACTGGTGCCCGAACGGTGCCCTTCCCGACGACTTTCGCATCGCCCAGGCCAACGAACGCGACCGCCGGCGATTCGGTTTTGTCCGTGGCCTTGACCGAACCATACAGGGCAACGAGAGCGCTATCGGGGTCCGAAATCGCGGTGACAGCCCACGGAGTGAACCCGCCCTTAAGATCGTCGCTCGTGTCGGCACCAAGACGGGGTGCGAACGTCCGCGAACTGACGGTGATTCGCACGCCCTCGGCCGTCGAGAAGTACGCTCGTTTGCCGTCGCCCGTCACGATGCCGATCTTGGCGGTGTCGGTTCCCTGGCCATCCTCAAAAACAATCGGGTTGGCACGCCCCACGAACGGTTCCTTTCCCGGTGGGACTGTGGTGTCTTTCTTCGGTGGGACGATGTCCCAGACCACGACCGCGTTTCGGGACGACGCCGACAGAAGTGTTCCGTCGGCCGCGAAACCGAGTTGGTTGATGCGTGCGCCGGTCGGCTTCTGGGCGTCCATGCGGGTGAGGAGTTCGCCCGTTTTCGCTTCCCAGAGACGCACGACGCCGTTGCCGGAGCCGGTCGCGACGACGGAAACCTTTGGGTTGAACGCGAGAGCCGAGACGCCGCCACGATGGCCTTCGAGTTTCGCCACGACGACGGGCTTCTTGTCTTGCGCAAGTGCAGACCCACCGTTGACAAGGACCGCGACGACTCCGATCCAGACCGCGTGACGCATGATAAACTCCGCAGGGTGGTGGCTCGGGATCAACCTGAAGGCTATCCCCGCGATGCGAGCCACGCAAGATTGTGAGAACCCTCTGAGCCGGGAACTCGCCCGCGTGCGCCGCACCACCCCACCTGTCGCTACCGCTTTTCGGACAACCTCAGTGACCAGCGGCGTACACGCTCCGACCGCCGTCCACAGGGAGGCACGCTCCCGAGATGAAATCGTTGTCGATGAAGTGCAACACGGCCTTCACGATATGCTCGGGCGAACCTTCTCGCTTCACCAGCGTGGCATCGACAACCTCGGCTCGTTCCTCGTCCGACATGTCGGGTGGAAGCATCACCGGACCGGGAAGCACAGCGTTCACGCGGACGTTGGGGTTGCGGGTGCCGAGTTCCACGGCGAAGGTGCGGGTGAGGCCGGGAATCGCGGCCTTGCTCGGGAAGTAGGCGGCGTAATCGCGGTACGGGCGGGCGTCGGCCCAGTCCCCGATGTTCACGATGCACCCACCGTCCGGTTGGGCAGCCATTGCGAGCCCGGCGTGCTGGCAAGTCAGGAACGTCCCCAGGGTGTTAATGTCGAAATGCCGGCGCACATCATCGGCAGTCACGTCTTCGAGCCGTTTCCGATCCCAGATCGCGGCGCAATTCACCAGCACATCGAGCCGGCCGAACTGTGCCAGCGTTTCCGTTACCATCGCCTTCACCTCGGCTTCGTTGGCGATGTCGGCCCGAATAGTCTGGACCGGGACGCCATGCGCTCGCGTGAACTGCTCGGCCGTTTCCGCCGCCTCCGTGGCCGACGTGCGATAGTGGATCACGAGAGCGTAACCCCGTGCCGCGAGCGCCGCGGCAACGTGATTGCCGACCCGTTTCTTCCCGCTACCGGTGACCAGCGCGACCTTGCGATTCGTCATGAGTTCCTCGGGGTCAGTTCGTTCACTGTTACGGGCGCTGCGTGTTCCGTGGAAATTGGCGTGTCGAGTTGCACCCACGTCTTGCACCCGGCGTATTCGGGGCGTTCAGGCCGCACCTGCGGTTCCGCGAGGCGAAACACCTGCACCGCCAGCACGAACAACCCCGGAGTGCGGTAATGGAACCGCTGCCGAACAACATCGGGCGTCCAGGCGTGTTGCGAATCCAGCACCAGCGCCGCGTCGAGGTCCGTGAGGTGCTTCACATCCGTGACGCGGGCGAAGTGCGTGAACCGGATCGTTCCCGCGTCGGGTTTGTTGGTCTCGGCGTGTTCGAGCAGCGGGAGGAAATCCGGCTTCACCCCAACGCGGTGTTCGTGAAAGAACGTCGGATACAGCAGGAACTCTTTGTGCTCAGGCCGAAACACGCCGCCCGATTCGGCGATCCCACCCTTGCGGAGGATCAGCGATTGCCGACCCGCCGCGAGCGCCTCGCAAATCACCGCCCATTCCTTGAACGCAACCGAAAGCATGGTTACACCCGTTCGTGTTTCTGGTGTCGGGTCATCAGGTCTTGCACGGCGTCGAGCGGGCTTTGCCCTTCGTGCAACACGCGATACACGGCAGTCATGATCGGCGCGTCGAGCCGCATCTGCGTGACACGGTCGTAAACGCTGCGGCTCGTGTACACGCCCTCGGCTACCTGCGGACCCGCGAGAACCGCTGTAAGCGGTTCTCCTTTCCCGAGCCGATATCCCACGCGACGATTGCGCCCGTGCGGGCTGAAGCAGGTCGTGATGAGGTCGCCGAGACCGGCCAATCCCGTGAACGTCGCAGGCTCCGCACCGTGTGCGACCGCGAATCGCGTCATTTCGACCAGACCCCGTGTCAGTAGCGCGGCCTTCGCGTTGTCGCCGAAACCCAGCCCGTCGCACACCCCGGCGGCAATCCCGACCACGTTCTTCAGCGCCCCCGCGAGTTCCACGCCGGCGAGGTCGCCGTTCGTGTAGACGCGGAAGCGTTCGGTGCCGAATCGCTGCTGTACCCACACGGCAAGGTTCAAGTCGTCGGCTGCAACCGCAACCGATGTCGGCATTCCGCGAACGACTTCCTCCGCGTGGCTGGGTCCGCTTAACACCGCGATATTGCGATCCGCCCCGAGCAGTTCCGCGATGATTTCCGACGGTCGCCGGAACGTGCTCGTTTCCAGTCCCTTCGTCAGACTGATGACAGATGCGTTCGAGCGGATTCCGGTGAAGCGGCTCAGCGTGGTTCGCAAGAACGCGGTGGGGATTGCGGTCACCCAGCAATCGGCCTCGTGCGTGGCAGCAGCAGGGTCGTCGGTGATCGACACAGCTTGCGGAATCGGCACGCCCGGAAGAAGCCTCACATTCTCGCGTGCGTTCTGGAGTTGCTGGGCGGCCTCGCTGTGCGCGCTCCACAGGCGAACGCGGTGGTCAGGGTTCTGAGCGAGCAGAACAGCGATGGCCGTGCCCCAACCACCACTTCCCAGAATCGCAAACGTCGTTGGCATGTCCTGACACCTGTTCTGGCCGCAATCTTTACCTGACCGGAAAGGACTCGCGGCGCGCAACATTTTAGCGGATGAGACGGGGAAAACGTGTCTGATGCGGTGGTTCGCGTGAAGCCGCGTCGTGCGAACGGCCGATTTCCTTCGGGTGAGAGGGCGTACTCGGCTCGAATCACGGAGACACTCGCATGGCTGCTCAACTTAAACTTTACTGCCCACCGAGCGAAGAACCTCGGAACGTTCAGGAACCCGACGTCAAGGTTCGACTTGGGGATCTTCTGCCACTGGTTGCCGTCGCACAACGGATGAACTTCGTGTGGCTGAAGGATTTTCTCGACGATGAGATTGCCGTCAGTGGCGACCTTTACGACGTGATGCAATCGTTCCGCCTCGGCGGCAGCAAACCAACCAGCGCTTGATTGCAGTGGCGAGGGGGGAGCGTAAAGCAAGTGGAGTTACACAAGGACTCCTGTCGCTCACGCTCCCCCCTCGCCTGGCGTGTATCCGATTCACTCGTCCTTGAACAGATCCGGCTTGCCAAACTGACTCAGATCGACGCTGCCGCGGAGTTCCCCCTCCGCGAGCTTGATCCGCATTTCCAGCAATCGCACTTTCGCTTCCAGCATCTCCAGTTTCGTGCTCGCGTCGTCGCGTGGTTTCAGGCGAGGCACCTCCGGGTAGCCGAGTTGTCGTTGGAGTGCTGCGAACAGGTAGAGCGGGTCACGTTTGCGGCTGGCCTTGGCGATCTTCCCTTCCTTCTCTCCAAACAACGGCGGCATCGACGGGACGAACGTGGCATCGCTCCGACGTTGTTCCTGAACGTACAACTCGGATCGCAGGTACACGAGGTCGCCGAAGTCGATGTCGCCGATCTGCCGGGCCAGCAGGCTAATGAACGGTCGCCAGGCGTCGTCGTACATCGGGTCGGCGGCGACCGCTGCGAAGCCGTCCACGTAACCGAGGCGATTCCTCGCGATGCTCTCGAACTGGTACACGAACAACCCCGGCTTCGTGGGCTTGTCGGACCGGTAAGTCGCCTCCCGTTCTAAGATCAAGAGTGCGGTGGGCATCGAGAATCGCGACGTCGCGTCCTCCGCCTGCTTCACCACGAACGCCTGGAACGGGGTGAAGTAGTGCGGGAGCTTCGATAGCCCGTTGGCAAGCAACCCGCTGTGCTTCAGCTCGGAAGCGAGGAATTGCACGGCATACGGCAAGCGAGTGCTGCTGAGCACTTCCTCGTGCAGCCGGGTGAGGATGTCCTGAGCCGACTGGTTGTCGGCGAGGCGTTCGCGGAACGTACGGAAGAAGTACGCCTGTTCGACGTACTCTTCGCGGTCAAGGACGGCAGTTGTGGCCATAACGCTCCAGCCTCCACCAGCCACGCCGACGCCGAAAGTGAACCGCCAGCGTCACTCTTCGACTTTAGGCTTCCGGTATCGGAACACGTCGGCCATCAGGTTGTCCGTCGGGGCAAACTGATCGGTCAGGATCACCGGCGGTTCCGCATCGAGGAATGGCTTCAGGACATCTGGAGGCACCTGAAAGCTTCGGAATGGCACTGCCTGATCCGAGGCAACTGGAGCCGCGACGACCGCCGCCAGTGCGTGGGGCACTCCGCCGAGTACCGCGAACCCGGAACTCGCGCCGAGTGTGACTGTGAGTTGCGTGGCCGGTTCGAGGTAGATCAACTGCTGCCGCGTCGCGAACTTCAGGAACTCAAGATCGAGCGGCCGTTCCGAGGCATAGATGACATATACGCTCCGCTGCCCGAGCGAGTACCCGCCCGGCGTGAGCAGGCACACGTTCTCCACGGGGTACGACTTCTGGAGGGTGTGCATCGCAGCTTTCCAGAGCTTGCCGTATTCGATCACGTCTATGACCGTCAAGAGATAGACGCCGTTCGGCTTCATCGCTTTCTTGACCGCGTCGTTGTATTCCTTGGTAAGCAGGTGCGACGGGACCGAGAGGTCGTTCACGGCGTCCTGAATCACGAGGTCGTAGGTTCCCGCGGGCACCTTCTCGGCGATGAATTGCCGGCCGTCCATGTGAACGATATCGAGGCCGTCGACATCCTTTAGCCCGAGGTAGTCGCGGGCCACTTTCGTAACGCCAGGGTCGATCTCGACCACGTCCATTCGCGTCTCGGGGAGCATCTTCATCGCGTATCGCGGGAAGGTGTAGCCGCCACCGCCGATGACGAGCACCCGCGGTTTGGGGTTCTCGGCACGCACGCTCCGTAGGAATTCCATCTGCACGTACTCGTGAGCGTAGTGCAGGTAACCGGGGTCTTCAGGGTCCACGGTGGAGTGAATCAGGTGATCGAGCGTGAGCTGAAGGCGACCGCTCCGAACGTGCAATTCACGCCCGAGCGCGTCCACGATCCTTCGACCCTGTTCATCCAACTTGGGCACCCGCTCCCAGCTTACCTGGATCGTGTAGTAGTTCGTCTCCGTCAGGGTCACGAGATCGTCGTCCCGCCCGCCCGTGCGCAGATTCAGGATGAACCCGCCGGTAACGCCCCCGAGCACAATGCTGAAGAGATAAAGTAGCGTGTTGTTGTCCCATACCTTGGCAACCAACAGACTCGTCAGGCTGAGGATCAGTGCCATCGTGAGTAGCGTCTTGTACATGCCGAACGACGAGAGGAGCACGTAGCCGGCAGCGAAGGTACCGACGATGGCTCCCGTCGTGCTCCAGGCGTACACGCGACCAGCGACCCGCCCGACGTGCGCAACATCGGGCACCGCGAGCCGAATCACCTGCGGCGAGATCATCCCGAGGAGGTACATCGGGATGAAGAACAGGCTGAAGCTCCACGCCAGCACTTGCGAGATCGGGCCGTACTCGTTGAACGAACCGCGCTGCTTAACGATCTCGACGGTAATCATGAGCACTGCGGTGAAGGCTGACGCAAGGATCAGGATTGTCGCAAGCACAGTTCGCGGGTTCTTGGTGCTTCCAGGCCGGTTGAGGCGATCCGCGAGCCACCCACCCGACAGGTTCCCGAGTGCGGTGCCCGCGAGCATGACGCCGATGATGCCGGTCCAGGTGAACAGCGAGACGCCGAGGAACTGCGCCAGCACCCGCGACGCGGTCAGTTCCAGCGACATCCCCGCGAAGCTGGCGAGGAACACGATTGTGTACGCGATCCGAATATCCGAGAAAGCATGGGGATTGATGGCGTTCGTTGGATCGGGCGCGGTTTCGTTTAGCGGTTGCCCCACCGGAGCAGCCGGCGTGGCTTTCAGCATCACCTGAGTCCACAGGGCGAGTGCCGCGAGCGACCCAACCGATATGAACACCATCTCGTTGATGGTAAACCACCACATCAGGTAGAAGCCGGTGACGTAGTTCCCGATGAGGCATCCGAGCGTACTCAGTGCGAACACCATTCCCGCGACGCGGCCCGTGTGTGCCACATCCGGCAATCCGAGTTTGATGGCGAGCGGCGTGAGCAGGCTCAGGACGAACCCGGCTGGCAGGCACAGCCCAAAGGCGAGCAGCGGAATTCGCGGGCCAAGCGGGATCGCTTTGTACACCTCCGTGCTCGCCAGTATCGAGGGAAACACGACCATCCACAACGCGGCCACCGCCCCGGCGACGAGGAGCATTGCCAGGGTACGCGGCGAAGGGAAGCGGTCGGCGAGGCGGCCGCCGAACCCGTTCCCGAGGGCGATTCCCGTGAGGAACACGCCGATCACGCTCGTCCACGTTTCCAGGCTGGAACCAATGAACGGTGCGAGGAGGCGGCCCGCCACGAGTTGCAAAACGAGCATTGCCGCGTTGGCGAAGAACACGATCAACCCGACGCCGGCGAGGCGGCCGAGGGGTAGGGGATTGGTCACGGCGAGGGCTGCGGAGCTCATGTTGTGCCAAACCGCGAGGTCGGGTGGTGCCGGCTACAGATGCACGCAAGCGTATGTTCTGAACGGCTCGGTGGCTATCAAGTTCCGTTGATGCGGTAGAATTGATTTATCGGTTTAGGTTTAGCCGCGACCCGCAGGGGAGCGCGGAACCTCACGCGTTCCCCTTACGGGTCGCGGCTAAACATTGTCATGGAGTTTTCCTCATGGCTTCCCGCTTTGTCGTTGGCATCGACCTGGGCACGACCAACTCCGCGCTCGCGTTCGTAGACACCGGCGCGGGGAAGGATCCCAAGGTTACCCCGTTCCCGGTCGCACAGGTCGTTTCCCCAGGTGCTGTGGAAGAACGGCCGCTGATGCCGTCGTTCCTGTACCTTCCCGGCGAAGGTGAGCAGCCCGCCGGGGCACTCAAGCTCCCGTGGGACGCGAAACGCGACTACTGCGTCGGCGAGTTCGCCCGTGCGTTCGGCTCGCAGGTTCCGACTCGCCTCGTCGCATCCGCGAAGTCGTGGCTGTGTCACTCGGGGGTCGATCGCAAGGCCGCGATTCTCCCACAAAAGGCACCGGACTCCGGCCGCAAGGTTTCGCCTGTCGAGGCGAGCGTGCGCTACCTGAAGCACTTCGCCGAAGCATGGAACCACTCCATCGCCAAGGATGTCGCCGCGAACCGGCTCGAAGCGCAGGACATCGTGCTGACCGTCCCGGCGTCGTTCGATGCCGCCGCGCGTGACCTGACGATCGAAGCCGCCCGCGCTGCCGGGTTCGAGCATCTCACACTTCTCGAAGAACCGCAGGCCGCGTTCTACGCCTGGCTCGATCGCTGCGGCGACGACTGGCGCAAGCAGGTGAACGTCGGCGAACTCGTGCTGGTGTCGGACGTCGGTGGTGGCACAACCGACTTCACCTTGATCGAGGTCGGGGAGGAAGAAGGGAACCTCTCGCTCACACGGCTCGCAGTCGGCGACCACTTGCTCCTCGGTGGCGACAACATGGACCTGACGCTGGCGTACTACGTCGCGCAGATCCTCGCGAAGAATGGCACCAAGTTCGACGCGAACCAAATGACGCAACTCACCTATGCGTGTCGGAACGCGAAGGAACAACTCCTGGCCGATGCAAAGCTGGCTTCGGCACCCGTCACGGTGCTGGGCAAGGGCCGATCGCTCGTCGGCGGCACGATCAAGTACGACCTGTCGCGGGCTGACGTGGAGAAGGTGCTGGTCGATGGCTTCTTCCCCGAGTGTGCCCGCGATGCGGAACCATCCAAGGCGGCCGGTGCGGGGTTACAGGAACTCGGCCTGCCGTATGTCGCAGACGCGGGGATCACACGGCACCTCTCGCAGTTCTTGCAGCGACAAACCGAGGCACTCGCGAGCCGCGAAGCCCCTGCTGCGGGCAAGAAGAAGAAGGCCGCTTCCGACACTATCGCACTGCCGTCGGCGGTGCTGTTCAACGGTGGCGTCTTCAAGGCCGACGTGTTGCGGAACCGCTTCCTGGGTGTGCTTGGGTCGTGGGCGAAAGCCGCGAAGGCCGACGCAGCGAGAGAGCTTGCGGGTGCCGACCTCGACCTCGCGGTGGCTCGCGGTGCTGCTTACTACGGCCTGGTGAAACGCGGCAAGGGGGTCCGCATTCGCGGAGGCACGGCACGCGCGTACTACATCGGCGTGGCTCCGAACATGCCCGCCGTGCCAGGCTTCGCGCCGCCAGTCAAGGCGTTGTGCGTGGCACCATTCGGAATGGAAGAAGGCACCGAGGCGGACATCCCGAGTTATGAGGTTGGCTTGCGGATCGGGGCCGAGGCCGAGTTCCGCTTCCTGGGTTCGACCGTGCGGCGTGAAGACGCGGCCGGCACCGTGGTGGAAGAATGGGAAGGCCAGATCGACGAGCTGGCTCCCGTGAAAACCACGCTCGAAGCGAAGGGCGGCGCTGCGGGTGCTGCCGTGGTTCCGGTCCACCTTCACAGCAAGGTGACGGCCGTGGGCCAACTGGAACTGTGGCTGATGTCACGCGACGCGAAGCAGAAGTGGAAGCTCGAGTTTAACGTCCGCGAAGGGAAGTAGAATGGTCGCTACTTCCTCTCCCGTTTGGCTCATCGAGTTGGGAGTATACGGATCAGAGATCGAACCGCTCGTCAAAGAAATACGGCGGCAGGGTATGGAGTGTCGGTTCGTCACGTATCGCGAGATCGTGAAAGGGCCGACACCACTGCCACAGGGCGTCTGTGCGGTTGTTTATGGGACGTATCCCACCGTGCGGCACGCGATCCTGCGATGTGGGTGGACTCCGGGAGGATGGTGTTCATCCGAGAACCTTGATTGCCTTTCTTACTATCCGCACTTCGCCAAATTCCTCCTGAATCAGCGGAATGAGATACTCCCCGGTGTCGTGGCGATTCGTGAGAAGCAACGGCTCTTCGGCGAGTACGGTCGCGACGGTTTCGTCTTCGCTCGACCCACGAGCGCTCACAAACTGGTTGTGGGCCGATTGATCGCCGAAGACGACTTCGAGGCGTCACTTGCCCCAACACGATACGACTCCGAAACCCAGATCGCGATCGCACTACCCCAAACTCTGGGTCGAGAATGGCGGTTGGTGATCGCAGGTGATGAGATTGTCTCGGGCAGTCAGTATGCATAACTCGGAGTGCAATCGATGGCGGCGGGTTGTCCTGGCGAGGTAGTTGAGTTTGCGAACGCCATGCTTGCCGAAGTGCAATGGCGACCAGACGAACTCTTCATGCTCGACGTATGCGAGACGGGTCACGGGCTACGCCTTGTAGAGTTGAACAGTTTCAGTTGCTCATGGCTATACGCAAGCAACTTCACCACCGTAGTGGAGGTTGCTTCAAGATTGGCGAGCAACGCCTGGGAACGTTCCCAAGCCCGCTAACATTGAAGTCTTCCACTTCACCCAGGACATTTTCTTCGTCACATCTCTGTTGACACCTCCGCACGCCAGGTTATATCGCCTCACCTCTTGGGATGACTGCCGACGGGGGAAACGACCGGCAGGCTTGCCCAAGGTACCGCACACAGTCGGATTACCACGATGCCCGATGCGACCACCCCTGTGGCAGCGCTGAAGCTCGCCATCAGGCGGTTCGCAGAGGCTCGGCACTGGGATCCGTACCACACGCCCAAGAACCTCGTGATGGCGCTTGCCAGCGAGGTTGGGGAACTTTGCGATGTGTTCCGCTGGCTCACTCCCGAGGAATCGGTGACGGCCACGGCCGACCCGAAACTCCGGGAAGCCATCGCGGATGAACTCGCGGACGTGGCGAACATTGTGTTCCTTCTCAGCGAGCACACGGGGATCGACCTCAGTGACGCTGTGGAAGCCAAGATGAAGAAGAACGCAATCAAGTATCCGCCTCCGGGATGATGCAGTGCAAACGACCTCCGTGAGGTCGGTCCGAGGTCTCAGACCTCGGCAACGAACTGATCGCGACGGGGAATCGCGGTGGGTTCGCGGGGGAAGGTTCGACCTGGTGCAGTTGGGGGAACGAGTCGTGCGAAAAAGACCATTCCTGCTTGCCACGGCGGGGATCGTGGCGGGGTTGGCCGTCTTCCAGACGGTCGCCGCGCAGACCCCGCTTCCGGTGACAGCCGCTCGTCCATCAACCGAGTGGACGCCTCCACCGAACACCGCCGTGTACCCGACCGCGATGGTTCCGCCGACGGGGGTTCGCCCCGCCGGTGGCTACACGCCGCAGCCCAAGGGGAACGCGGTGCAACCTGCGGTCGGGCAACAGGGTCGGCCACGCCTCAGCACCGCCGTCATCGCGGGTGCAGATGGCGTTCGCCCCGCGTCTGCCTTCGACATCCCGCAAGGCAACATGAACCTGCCCGCGAGCATTCCGGTTGCCGGGGGGACACTCCCGCCACCGAGTATCGCGATGGACGCGAACACGCCTGCCCAGCCGTTGCCGCAACCGGCTTTGTCGCCGCCCGATCTGGGAGTTGCGCCGCCGACTGCTGGCCCTGTCATTCCGGTGCCCACACCGCCCGCAACGAACTCAACGCCGGTCGTCCCGAAGCCCAACGGCGGTGAACTTGCGATACCGGTGCCTCCCACGAACACACCGCCGACGTTACCCGAACTTCCAACGACGCCAGCACCGGCAGTTGAAACGCCTTCGACGCCCATCAATCGCCCGGCTTCCGTCTCGCCCGGCACTCTTGCCGCGAAGTTGACGCAGACCGTCACGCTCGAAGCGGTTTGTCCCGAGTCGGTCGTGTTCGGTGGCGAGTTCCGGTACGAACTGATCGTCAAGAACTCTGGGACAGTGCCAGTAGTTGGTGTTCGCGTCGAAGACGAACTCCCCGCCGGAGCGAAGTACATTGGCAGCGAGCCAGCCGCGGAACTAAACGCCGATCGCCTTTCGTGGGCTGTGGGCACGCTCGACGCGGGTGCCGAGAAGCGGATTGCCGTTCGTGTGAAGCCCGTCGAAGAAGGTGACTTGCGGAGTCGGGCCACTGTTAGCTATTCCGCGTCGGTGGAAGCCCGCACGAAGGTGACCCGCCCGCGAATTGGCGTGGTGGTCTCCGGGCCGGAAGTTGCGAAGGCTGGTGAAGAACCGACCTTCCAGATCAAGGTCACGAACACGGGAACCGGGCCTGCTCAGAAGATGGTGTTGCAGGCGTTCCTCTCGGATGGCCTCGTTCACCCCGCTGGCGTGAAGCTCGAAATGGAGATGGCGAGCCTCCCGCCGGGCGAGTCGAAGATCGTGCCTCTGAAGGTCGGCGCCACGAAGTCCGGGGCGCAGTGGTGCCAGGTAGTCGTGGCCGCTCAGGGGAGCCAGGACGCCACCGCCAAGGCTTCGGTGAACGTGCTCGAACCGCTGTTGCAGATTGCTCAGACGGGACCAGCGAAGTGCCTCGTTCGTGCCGAGCCGGTGTACGAGATTACGCTCGCGAACCCAGGAACGGCGGTCACCGATCCGGTCAGTGTGTATGCGGTATTGCCGGAGGGTTTTGAGTACCTCCAGGGGAGCGACGGAGCAACGTTCAACGTGGCCAACCGTGCGGTCGTGTGGAAGATCCCTGGGCTTGCTCCTGGTGGCTCCAAGGCGTTCACGTTGAAACTTCGCGCCACGGCCGAGAGCGACGGTCAAATTCGCACCATCGCCCAGGCGATCCCTGAGCAACCCGCGCAGGGAATTGCAGCGGCGGGTGGTGTCGCACGCCCGGCGGGGCGGGTTCTCGAGGCCAAGACGGAGACCGCGATCAAGGCAGAAGGTGTCGCGGCGGTGCGGTTCGACGTACTCGACCTTGACGATCCGGTCGAAGTTGGCAAAGAGGCGACCTACGAAGTGCGCGTGACGAATCAGGGCACCGGTGCTTGCACCAACGTGCAACTGGTCGCCGCGATGGCCGAGGGCTGCACCTTCACCGGATCGACTGGTCCGACGCAGGTGAAGGCTCAGGGGCAAACCTTGACATTCGAGCCGATTCCGAATCTGGGTGTGAAGGGCGAGGCGGTTTACCGCCTCAAGATCCGCGGGGCGACGGCGGGAGATATCCGCTTCCGTGTGCAACTCGCGTGCGACCAGGTGCGTAACCCGGTCGTGAAGGAAGAGAGCACGCGGTTTGTGAAACCGTAAGGATTTGCGATTGGCGATTGGTGATTAGCGATTGAATGACAAATCGGAATGCGGGGGCATTCTTGGTCTTCCAATCGAAAATCACAGATCGCAAATCGGAAGTGAGACGGGGTTGAGGGGTTGTGGGGGCGTTGCTACATTCCGACGGCTTCGCGTCCGGAGCACTCGCTCAGGCGACTGGTCCGGCGGGGGAAGGAGTCCGTTTCATGGGCGCAGGACGAACACGGCAGCGAGAAAAGGTTTCCACCGGCAACTCGATCCACATTCGGTGGATGATCCGGCGGGACATGCCAGAGGTGATGCGTGCTGAACGAGCGAGCTTTGAATACTCCTGGACGGAAGACGACTTCCTCCGGTGTCTCCGCCAGCGGAACTGTATCGGCATGGTCGTCGAGCAGGCCGAACGCATCGGCGGGTTCATGATCTATGAACTGCACAAGACCCGCCTGCATCTGCTGAACTTCGCAGTGCACCCGAGCGTCCGCCGGACGGGGCTCGGGCGGATGATGGTCGGCAAGCTTGTGTACAAGCTGACGTCGCACCGCCGCGAGAAGATCACGCTGGCGGTGCGGGAGCGAAACCTGGCGGCCCAGATGTTCTTCCGGGCGCATGGGTTCCGGGCAACCAGGATGCTCCAGAACTACTACGAAGACAGCGGCGAAGATGCCTACCAGATGGAGTTGAAGGCTCCGCCCTACGATGCCTTCGACGGCTTCGGAGTCATCGGGCCAGTCAACCGCATCGCCCAGTTCGAAGAAAACTGACAAGCCAGAGGTCAGGAGTCGGGATTCAGGATTCGGGATCAGAAGAAGACGTTACCGTCCATCTCCTGAATCCTGAATCCTGAATCCTCGCCTCTGCTATAAGGGGACGCCCGATGAACCAGGCAGGACGCAGGTGGTGGTTACGGTCACTGGCGGCGGTGCTCGGTGGTGGCAGCGCGGTGACCGGTGCCTGGGTTGGCTTCAGCCGGCCGGCGGTTGCCGATCAGAATGCGCCGCTCGCGCTCGTGGGTGAACCACTCACTGGTGATAATCGCCCGGCCGCGACAGAGCCATTCGAGCGACCTCGCGACACCAGCGTGATCCCGATCACCGCGACAACACCGGCCGCGTTGCCTGCCCCGGTTGAACCTGTCGTCCCGGTGACGCCACCCCCAATGGGGCTCCAGCCGCCCGCGAGCTTGCCGCTTCCGCCGGTCCCGGCCACGATTCCGGTGACTCCGGCGATGCCCGTGATTCCTGTCGCCGCGCCGTTCCCACCGAACGAAATTCCACAGTTACCGACGCCATCACTCCCGGCGATTCCGAAGACTCCGAGCGTGCCCGCGATCCCGCCTGCGGAGGCCACCAAGCCGACGCCGCCAGCGATCCCAGCGCCACCCAGTGTGGTTCCGCCGGTTACGAGTCCGGTCGTTCCCGTGGTCCCGGCGAGCCCCGTGCTCCCGCTTCCGACCCCGGTGCCGTCAACGGTTCCTGCAGTTCCGCCTGCACCTGCGATTCCTGCGGTCCCTGATTTCGGACCGTCGGTTTCCCCACCTGCCGGGCTTACCCCGCCTCCGTTGCCGTCAAAGATTGCCGAACCGGCACTGTCTTCCTTGCCCGCAAAGCCCGATTCTAGCTTGCCCACCGGCAAGGAAGGGATTAACGTCAAAACTGATAAGGTAGGTGGGAATACCGGTTCCAAGGTTCCGGTGGCTCCGGCTCCGGTGCCGGTAAAGCCCCCGGTCGAACCGGTGAAGTTGCCCATCGAGCCACCGCTCGCCGGCACGAATTTGCCTGGCGGTCCGTCGCTCACGACGCCTACCGAGGCGATTGTGGATCGCCCGAAGCCTGTTGAGACTCCGCTGCGGGAACCCGAGAAGAACACCTTCCCGATCCCGAGCAACCCACTTGTGCAGACACCTGGAGATAACACCATGATTCCTCTGAGTCGTTCCGCAGCGGCCGCCGTGCTCGGTGGCATGCTGTTGACACCGCCCACCCCGGCCCAGGCCGTTGCCCCGGTCGTGCCGTTCCCGACTGTTCCGGCTGCCGCACCCGCCGCGCCGATCCAGGCGGACGACAAGACCGATTCCGCCGAGTTGAAGAAGCAGTTGGAAGAGTCGAACCGCAAGCTCTCGACGATCCAGAATCAGCTCAGCCAACTCACCGAACTGCTCAACGGCAAGCGTGACGAGAAAGGGTTCCCGCTCCCTTCCGACCCCGGCCTGGTTTCGCAGATGAAGGAACTGAAGGATCGTCTCGCGCAGATCGAGAAGGATCTGACGAACTACAAGAGCCAGACAGCACTCAAACCCGTCCCCACCAACCCGAACCCCATCGTGGACCCCAAGGTTGGAAAGGGGACGATCCGCGTGGTGAACGAGTATCCGGTTCAGATCTCGATCGTGGTGAACGGAACCTCGTATCGCATCGCTCCATCGAAGTCCCTCGATGTGGATGTTGCTCAGGGTGAGTTCTCGTACCAGTTGCTCGAATCGGGTGCGGCCGTCACCAAGAGCGTGATCAAGGAAAAAGAAACGGTCACGCTTCGGATCAAGTGATTGCTGAACGAACACGGAAGCCCTGCTCGCCTTGTTGCGAGCGGGGCTTCTTGCATTTCCAACTCCATATATCGCGCAAATCTCACGCTGCACACGTTTGACCACAGACTTGCCGGGTGCGACAATCGCATCGCTGTTCGCCCCCACACCAACCCGGCTCTCCACATGATTCGCTTGCTGGCCATCGCTGCACTCGCACTCATACCTGCGGTACTCGCGGCTGCTGATCCGCCGCCCACACATGACTTGTGGCCGGGGAAGGTTCCCGGTGAGAAGGGGAACGTCCCCGAGGAGAAGCTCACGCAACCGGTTGCGGGCGGGCCGGTCAAATCCATCACCAACGTGTCGAAACCGACGCTCACCGTGTATCGGCCGGCGAAGGACAAGGACACCGGCGCGGCGATCGTTATCGCCCCTGGCGGCGGGTACAACGTCCTCGCGTGGGAGCACGAAGGCACAATGGTCGGCGAGTGGTTGCAATCCATCGGAGTCACGGGCGTGCTGGTGAAGTACCGCGTGCCACGTCGCCCCGATCAGGCAAAGGACGCGCCGCCCATCGGGGCGCTTCAAGATGCTCAGCGTGCCATCAGCATCAGCCGCACGAAGGCGAAGGAATGGGGCATCGACCCGAACCGCATCGGAATGCTCGGCTTCTCGGCTGGCGGCCACCTCACCGCGTGGGCCGCGACCAACTCCGACAAGCGGGCATACGAAGCCATCGACGACACCGACAAGGCAAGCTGCCGGCCCGACTTCGCGGTGCTGATCTACCCCGGCGGCATGGTGGATAAGGTGACCAAGGACAAGCTCGCTGAGGAGATTCGCGTCACGAAAAACACGCCGCCGTGCTTCTTCGCGCTGGCGTACAACGACAACGGCCCACTCGACGGCAGCCTGAAGATGATGGCCGCACTCAAGCAAGCGGGCGTCCCCGCGGAGTTGCACGTCTATTCGGCCGGCGGTCACGGCTTCGGGATGCGGGCGGGCGACAAGCCACACCAGGCTTGGCCGAAACGCTGCGAGGAATGGCTGAAAGCCGAAGGGTTCCTGACGGCTGGTGGCAAGGTCAGCGATGCGGGCATCAAAACGAGTAACGTGAGCGCCACCGCAGCCGACGCCAGTCCCGTGGAACCGGGCGCGAAAGTCGAGAAACTCGCATCGGGGTTCAAGTTCACCGAAGGCCCAGCGCCCGATGCCGAGGGGAACGTCTACTTCACGGACCAACCCAACGACAAGATTCTGAAATGGGACACCGACGGCAAGCTGAGCACGTTCATGGAGCCGTGCGGTCGGTCGAACGGGCTGTGTTTCGACAAGGATGGCAAGCTGTGGGCCAGTGCCGACGAACAGAACCAACTGTGGAAGATCGACGTGAAGACCAAGGAGAAGACGGTTGTCGTGAAGGACCACGGCGGCAAACTTCTGAACGGCCCGAACGACGTGTGGGTCACGCCAGAGGGTGGCGCGTACTTCACCGACCCGTTCTACAAGCGACCGTACTGGAAACGCGGTGAGCAGGAGCAAGACGCCAAGGGCGTGTACTTCCTATCGCCCGACGGAAAACTGTCCCGTGTTGATGGCGACTACAAACAGCCGAACGGCATCATCGGCACACCCGACGGGAAGAAGCTCTACGTTGCCGACATTGGTGCGAACAAGATCAACGTCTACGACATCGAGAAGGATGGCACGCTGAAGAACCGCAAGACGTTCTGCGAGATGGGTTCGGACGGCATGACCATCGACGACGAAGGCAGCATCTACCTCACGCGTGGCAAGGCCGTGACCGTGTTCGACAAAGATGGCAAGAAGGCCGCTGTTATCGACGTTCCAGAGGGAGCCACGAACGCCTGTTTCGGCGGCAAGGACATGAAGACACTGTTCATCACCGCAGGCACGAGCCTCTATTCCGTGAAGATGCGGGTCAAAGGCGCGGCGAGGCAGTGACGCGGTGACGCGATTGGATTTTTCACACAAGGAGAATGGCATCATGACTCGATTGCTTGCGTTGGTGGTTTGCGTTCTCGGGCTCTCCGCAGTTGCGGCGGAGGAGAAAGCCGCGAAGGCCGAACTCGAAAAGTACACGGGCACCTGGAAGGGCGTTTCGATCATCCAGGACGGGAAGGAACTGCCGAAGGCAGAAGCCGAGGCCGTAAAACTCGTCGTCACCGGGGAGAAATACACGTTCAAGATTGGTGACGTGGAAGTGGAGGGAATCCACAAGGTCGATCCGACCAAGAAGCCGAAGCTGATTGAAGCAGTTCGCTCGAAGGGGCCGAGCAAGGGTGAGAAATTGCTCGGCATCTACGAATTGACTGACGATACCTACAAGGTCTGCTTCGGCGCACCAGGCAAGGAACGCCCGACGGAGTTCAAGAGCGAAGCCGGTTCCGGTACTCGCCTCATGACCTTCAAACGCGAGAAGCCGTGAGACCGTGACGCACAAGCCCGGTGCTCAGAACACCGGGCTGATCTCTCACCTATCAAGCAAGCATCTCTGGTTTCACCTTCTCCAGATACTGCACGATTACGCCGAGTAGCAATCCCTCGACCACGATGATCGGCAAGTGTGCGAGTAGCACAAGTCGGGCGAGCATCTGCCAGTCGTCGGAACCGCCGACCAGTAACGCGAGAAAGTTCAGCGTGACCGCTCCGGCGGCGGCACCCGCGCCCAGTAACAATCCACAAGCGAACGGCGACAGCCCTAGCCGTTTCAAGATGGGATAACACGCACCCGCGATCACGGCCGGTATCGCGATGATGCACGCATTGAGCCCGAGCGTCGTGAGCCCGCCGTGCGCGAGCAGGAGATATTGCAGCAGCAACCCGACGCAGATGGCAAGCGGAGCACGTCGGCCCAACACAACGCCGACGAGACCATTCAGGATGAGGTGAACGCTCGTCGGGAGCACTGCGAAAGGGATGTGAACGCTCGACCCCACGAAGAACGCTGCTGTCAGCACGCCGATGCGGGGGATGTCTTCTTCGCGGATCCGCCACATCGCGATGAGTAACAGCGCCGAGAGCCCGACCCAGCCACCCGCGACCCACGGCCATGCCATCGCGCCGTCGGAGAGATGAACGGCGAAAAGTGGCAATGGCATGTCATCGTCCAACGTGTAACCGCGACCAAAGGCTGCGTTGGAACGCTCTCTTCAGTCGCGGCTAAACAGAATCCGTGGTCACTTCCCGCCGACGACCGCGACGCGAGCGGGTGAGCCGGCCACGTCGTCCAGCTCGATCCGCAAATCTTCCGTGCGTTTCGAGCGGTCGATCAGTACGGTCACGGTTTGCACGCCAGTCTTCAGATCGAGCAGCGTTTCCGCTTTCGGTTCGACCGGCGAGGCACCCACGAACACGGTCAAGCCGACGATGGAGTTGAACTTCAACTTGGCGGCACCGGCGGTCGTCACGTCGAGGTTGAACCGCAGCACGCTCTGGGCAGCGGTGTCGTTCCAGACCGTGAACTTGGGCAGCGATGCGAGCGTGAGGTCGCCCGACACCATCGAGTAGGTCGGCGACCACACGAATGTGTTGTCCGGCTCTGCGGCTGCCGACACACGGGCGCGGCGGAACATGTTCAGGTTCTCGGTCGTCGCGTCGATCACCTGCCAGCGGCGAACCACGCGGGCCTTGCTCGGGGCGTATGGCCCGACCTTCCCGAGTTCCGAGAGGAACCGCGTCAGGTCAGCGAACTCCTGCTTTGTGAGCGTGTCGGTGAGCCCTTCCGGCATGATCGATTTCGTCTCGCCGCGTTCCGCGATGTCCTTCACGGCAATGGTGATCTCCTTGTCTTCCGGCGTGCGGATGACGAGAAGCCCGCCCACTTCGCGGACCTTGATGCCGAGATACACCTTGTCGTCGAGCGTGACGACGCGGATGGCGTTGTACCCTTCCTTCACCGCCTTGTTCGGAATCAGCAGCGACTCGACGAGGTAATCACGCTGGGCACTCGCGCCGAGGCTCGTCATGTCCGGTCCGACTTGCCCCCCTGCCCCGCCGATACCGTGGCACGCCATGCACTGGAGTTCCTTGCGGCGGAAGATGATCTCGCCGCGGGCAGCGTCGGCCTTCTCAACATCCGCGACGATCGCCTTCACCTCGTCTGCGGTTGGTGGCTTGCGAGCGCCGCCGAGACTCCCGGCCTTGGTGAGTGCGTCCACGAGTTCGGGCACCGTGAGCGTCGAAGTCCGCACGGCTTGCAGGCCGAGTTTCGCGACCTCGGGAGGAATCGTCTTGCCCGCGAGTGCCTTGGCGAGAGCGGGTACGCCCGCTTTGCGGCTCAGGAACGCCGCGTACAGGTCGAGCAGTTCCGGTTCCGGCTTCGCTCCAATGAGGAAGTCGGCGGCCTTCGTCGCTGCGGTCGGCATGTCGAGTCCGGCGAGAGCGATGAGGGCGAGTCGGTTGACTTCCGGCGCATTCTCCAGGCTAACGAGTTTCGTGAGCCAAGCCTTGGCGTTGGCATCGCCGAACAGTGCGACACCTTCGAGCGCAGCGGCACGGAGGTTCGGGGCGAGTTCCTTCTCCAACGATGCTTTCTCCAGCGCCGCACGGTGGGCGGCGAGCTTCCACAAGCCCACGATCCGCAGCGCTGCGGCGCGCGCATCGCTGGCATCCGCGAGGAGGGGAACTAGCACAGCCACATCTTTTGGTGGCGTGACCTTGCGGTTTCGAATGGCGGCTTCGACAGCGTTCGTGGCCTCGGCTCGCTGCGGTGCGGCGACATCTTTCGTTCCCGCGTACGTGAGCACCTTCGCGAGTTCCTCGGGGCCGCCGATCTGCGTGAGGAGCAGGTACAAGCCTTGGAGGTTCTCTTTCGGAATCTTGCCACCGTCGATGAGCGTGAGGACCGGCTTCACGGTGTCCTTGTTGCCGACGGCGTTGAGCGCGAACGCCAGCTTCTTCGCGTCGCCACCGAACGTGAGCTTGCCGGCCTGGAACTCGGGCATCCAGTGCGGTTCGAGTTCGCGGACCGTGAGCCAAAGAGCGTAATCGAGAATCTTGTCCATCGGCAGATCGAGGGCAGCAAGTGCGGTTTCCGCGGCATCGGCGCGATGAAGCACGGAGAGAGCACGGACAACCTCCAGCCGAACACGCGGGCTTTCGTCGCGGATGCGTTCCTTGAGCAGTGAGAAGTTCTTCTCGATGTTCGCGGGGGTGAGCGCGACACGCCGAATCGCAGCGGCTCGCAGTTCTGGTCGGCCCGAATTCGCGAACATGATCACTTCGAGCGGCATCGAAACAACCGCGTCGAAACCCTGCGCGACCCACATCGCTTCCGTGGCGTGGCGATCCCTGTCGGGGCCCTCGGCCGCGATTGCGGCGGTGGCCCACGCCTTCAGTTCCGGCAGAACCTTGTCCTTACCCATTTCGTGCAGCACTCGCTTCGCCTGGTCGCGGGTCCACTGCTCGGGAGCCTTCAGGTGTTCCAGCAGTTCCGCCACAGTTGCGCCTTCGAGCTTCGGCTTCTTCACGAGGTCGCGACCCTTCGCGGTCACTCGCCAGATGCGGCCGTGCGTGTGGTCGCGGCGTGGGTCGCGGAAGTCCACCTCGCCGTGCTGAATGATCGGGTTGTACCAGTCCGCGATGTACAGCGCGCCGTCCGGCCCCATCTTCACGTCGATCGGGCGGAATGCCGGGTGGTTACTCTTGATGACTTCCACCTGCTCACGGCTCGCGAACGTGCTGCCGTCGTCTTTCAGCTTGAAGCGGCAGACGCGGTGGCCACGGAAGTCGTTCGTGATGCAGTCGCCCTGCCAGTCGTCCGGGAAGTGCCGGCCGCTGATGATTTCCAGGCCGCAGAACTTCGGTGACCCTGGGTTGAGGCCGTGCAGCACTCGCTGCACGTGCGGCCCTTGCGACGTGAGGTAGTACCCTCCAGGCACGACGTGGTTGATCCCCTCGCCGCCCGCGCCGTCAGTGGCGAACGACTGGCCGTACTTGTCGAAGGCGTGACCCCAGGTGTTGACCCACCCGCGGGCAAACACGTCGAGTTGCGTCTTGTCCGGGTTGAACCGCCAGATGCCGCCCGCGTTCAATCGCCGGACACCGTGCGGCGTCTCGATGTGTGAGTGAATGTAGATCGACTGGTTGAAGTATAGGTGACTGTCCGGACCCCAGCGGAACGTGTGGATGATGTGGTGCGTGTCCTCGGTGCCGAAGCCCGAGAGCAGAATCCGTTTCTTGTCGGCCTTCTCGCCGGGCTTCGACGCCGACAGATGCACGACCTCGGTGCTGTTCGCAACGTAGGCACCACCGTCGCCGGGGGCGATGCCGGTCGGGATCAGCAAGCCGTCGGCGAACACGGTGGTCTTGTCGGCCTTCCCGTCGCCGTCGGTGTCTTCGAGGATGATGATCTTGTCGTTGGCCTTCTCGCCGGGCTTGATCTGCGGGTAGATCTCGCTCGACGCAATCCACAGCCGCCCCTGCGGGTCGAAGTTCATCTGGATCGGCTTGGCGAGCAGTGGGTCCGCTGCGAACAGGCTGACCTCGAAGCCGGGCGCGACGATGAACGTCTTGCGCTCCAACTCGGGGTCGGGGTCGGGGACCGTGGCCTTGCCCTGACCGAACGCGGCAGAAGGAAGCAGTGCGAGCAACAGAGCGAAGACGATGTGACGCATGAGTGGGTTCCGAGTGTCGTTTAGCGGTGACCCCAACGGGGTCACCGAAAGTGGAGCGTGGTCCCGCTGGGACCACCGCTAAACGGTGGTTTGGTTACTTCGTCAGTGATTTCCGCAGCTTCTCGATCTCGTCTTCGGCCTTGGCGATGAACGGGTCGAACTCCGCGATTTCCTTGGCGTTGCGTCCCTGCTCGTGCTTGCGGAAACCGAAAAGGTACGTTTCGTTCTGTGGCCGCCATTTGTTGAAGAACTGCTCGTTCTTGGCGAGCACGGCCTGCCGAAGCGGTTCGAGTTGTGCCGTACTAAACCCGGTCGATTCGTACCCGAGCGACAACAGGAAGGCCGCAGCGGTTTCGCGGTAACCATTCTCGTTCAGGTGTATTCCGTTCTCGGTACTGGTGCCGGCGGCTGGTTTCTCATCGAAGAGGTCGGCGTATCGCAGGTCGCGTTTCTCGGCCGTGGCCTTGATCGCGTCACGGTAGAGAGCCAGTTTCTCGTTCGCAGGTTTGGGGTCGGGAAGGCTGGGTGCGACCGCGAACGGTCGGGGCGAGAACAACACGATTCGCGCCTTTGCGGGTGCGAGAGCGTCGAGCAGCTTCGCCAGTCCCTTCTCGAACTTTGGCAGTCCTTCCTTGCCGTCGAACGACTCGTTGGTGCCGTAACTGATGAAGATGACCGTGGGTTGTAAGGCGAGCGTCTGATCGACGATCTGTTTGAAGCACTTTTCGGCGTTGTTGTAGTCGAAGCGGCCGCGGGCCTCGCCGTGAACGGTGTCGCCGCTCCAGCCGAGGTTGCGGACGGTGAGCTTCTTGCCGGGGTTGGCCGCGAGTAGAGCGGTTTCCCAGTAGCCGTATCGCTGTTCGCGTTCCACAAGTGTGTTGCCGAGCCAGACGATTCGGTCGCCGTCCTTGAATTCGAACGGTGCGGGTGGTGCGGCCAGGATCAGCGTGGCGAACGTAGCGGAAAGGAACATGGGTTCATCTCGAAAGGCGGGGGCACCGATCAACCACGGCCACTGCGGCAACACCCGACAGCGTAAGTTGCCACCGGGATGTCAGCAATGAGTTCTTGCAGATCATTATTGAGATATTTCATCAACTCAAGTTCGTCATCCTGCGAAATAGGTGAGTCACAGAGGTCGATACCCAAGTTGGCGTGGTACGGGTGGTGCGGCCAGGAGTAGCGTGGCGAACGCAGTGGAGAAGAACATAGGGTCACCTCGCAGGCAATCGAGCACCGATACAAACGATGCGAACCGAGCCGGAGTTGGCGAGAGTTCGGCGTTGACAGGCCCGGGCTGTTATGTATTAGTGTTGCGACTTTCCTGGCCGATAACAGTCCCGCGAATGCGGGATACGAGTTGCACGGGGCGCGAATGCCGAACGTGGCACGATGGGTTCTGGCGGTCCTCGTGGCCTGCGTCGCAATCGCGCCGCCGGTGGCGTTCTTTCGTTTCCAGTACATCCACGCGAAGCGGTTCCGGGAAGTTACGCCCGAACGGTTCTACCGGTCGGGTCAGATGACCGCCGCCGGTTTGCGTGAAATGGTCGCCAAGACCGGCATCAAGACGGTGCTGAACCTCCAGCACGAAGAGCCCGATCCGCTGTTACTGGATCGCTGGATGGGATCAGGTGTTGTTCGCGAGAGCGAACTGTGCCGCGCCCTGGGTGTGAGATACTTGCTGCTCACACCCGACGTGATTCCGGCGGGCTTGCCCAGGGACAAGGTTCCGCCCGTGGTTGAAGATTACTTGCGGATTCTCGACGATGAATCGAGCTACCCGATCCTCATCCATTGCAAGGCCGGATTGCACCGCACGGGACGGTTGACCGCGATCTACCGCATGGAATACATGGGCTGGTCGCAGGGCGAGGCGCTGCGTGAACTGCGGGCGAACGGGTACGGGAACGCCATGGCCAGCGAGGCCGACGAGTACATCATTCAGTTCATCCGAAACTACGTCCCGCGGAAGGATCGGCCGAAAACTGTGGCAATCGCTCCGTCGCCACGAGTGATTCCGATGCCCGCGAACCCGAGTCCGAAAGGGGGCTCGCGGTGATTACCACGCTCGACCGAATGGTGCTGTTCTCGTTCTTCCGGTCCTACTCCATCGTATGGGTCAGCCTCATCGGGCTGTTCGTGGTCATCGACCTGTTCACGCACCTCGATGCGTTCATGAACCGGCCTGGGTCGTTCCCGTCGATCGCGGCGTACATCATCCGGTACTACGCCTACCACGTGCCGCAGGTGTTCGACCTGATGGCCGAGCCGATCGCGTTGCTCGCGGCCACGTTCACGGTGTCGTGGATGCAGCGAAACAACGAGATGCTGCCGCAATTGTCGGCCGGCATTCCGACGCGGCGAATCATCCGCCCGATTTTGATCGGTGGAGCCATTGCGGTTTCACTGGGGCCGCTCAACACCGAGTTCATCATTCCCGAAGTGGCCGATGAGTTGATGGCTTCACGCGACGACCCGGAAGGCGCGAAGGCGCAACTCTTGATGGGTGCCTACGACACGTCGGGCGTTCACCTGGAGGGGATGGCCGGCTTCCGGAAGGATCGCCGCGTTGACCGGTTCTGTGCCACGTTCCCGGAATCTTCGCCCAGCGGGATGGTTCACATCACCGCTGAGGAAGCCATTTACGTGCCCCCCGGCGAAGGGACTCTCACCGGCGGGTGGATGCTCACGGGCGTAATGCCGGAGCAGCAACCGGAACCACTGCCGATCAACTTCACACCGCTCGGCCACGGTCGGGCGTTCCTCAAGACCGATACCGCGGACTACGACACCGTGCGTCGCGGCGGCACCTGGTACATTTACGCCTCGACCGCTCGCCTCCGCGAGATGCTTGGTTCGTCCGACCCACGCCGGCAAGTGAAGATGGCCGTGCTGTTCCACAGCCGGATCACGCGACCACTGATCGGCGTGCTGCTGGTGCTGCTGGGCGTTTCCATCATCCTGTGGAACCCGAACCGTCACATGGCCCTGAGTGCGGGTCTGTGCATGGCCATCGGCACGGGCTACTACGGGTGCATCATCGGTTGCACGGTGATCGGCAACTCGGCACTCGTCTCACCTGCGCTCGCTGCGTGGATTCCCGTCATGATCTACGGCCCACTCGCTTTTGTCGCCTTCGACATGATCCACACTTAACGAAACTCGGAATGCGGAATTCGGAACGCGGAGTGAAAGCCTGAAAGACGGGATTCCGTTCTTTGGCTTTCACTCCGCGTTCCGAATTCCGCGTTCCGAGTTTTGCTGTTTCGCTTGACACGCTCACAACCCACGCTATGAGTCTCGCCTTGAGCCCGGGAACCGCACCCGCCGTGGGGGAATGGCGGGGTGAGTCCGGCCGCTCGTAAGGAGTATGTGATGCGTAAGATCAGCCGCGCGGCGGCAGCCCTCATTCTCGGAAGCACACTCGCGGCCACGGCCACCGCTCAGGCTCCCGTCGGTGCCACGCCGCAACCGCCGGCCGTCCCGACGGTGACCCCTCCGCCCGCCAAGGTGGAGGTCCGCCCGACCGGCACCGCCGCCACCGTCAACGGCCAGGCCATTCCCGAAGTGGCCGTGTATCGTGCCCTGCGGCAGTTCCCAGAGGAACACCGCCAGATGGCCCGCAAGGAGATCATGGCCCATCTCATTGAGAACGTACTGATCGATCAGTACCTCAATGCGATCAAGGTCACGCTCGAAGACAAAGAGATCGAAGCGCTCATCAACGAGTTGAAGGCCGAACTCGCCAGCGCCAAGCCGCCGAAGGACTATGCCAAGGAACTCGAAGGGATGATGCTCACCGAAGCAGAATTCCGGACCGAGGTGACCGCACAGTTGAAGTGGGAAAAGTTCATCAAGACCCAGGGGACCGATGCCGCTCTGAAGCAACTCTTCGAGAGCAGTCCCGATGTGTTCGATGGCACGATGGTCCGCGCCCGCCACATCCTGATGACCCCGGGCACCGATGAGGCCAAGCAGAAGGACGCCGCCCAAAAACTGCGAGGCATCAAGCAGGTTGTCGAACAGGAATCGGCCAAGGCCGTTGCGGCTCTGCCCGCTACCGCCGATGCCCTGGCTAAGGAACAGACCCGCGTCGCCAAGACCGAGGAACTGTTCGTCGCCTACGCCAAGCAGTACTCGTCGTGCCCGTCGAAGAAGGACGGCGGCGACCTGAACTTCTTCCCACGAACCGGTGCGATGGTCGAGCCGTTCGCCAAGGCTGCGTTCGCGCTCAAGCAGTTCGAGATGACCGACGTGGTGAGCACTGAGTTCGGTTACCACCTCATCCTCGTTACCGCCCGGAAGCAGGGCACGCCGAAGAAGTTTGAGGACGTGAAGGAAGACGTGCGAAGCCTTTACGCGATGCGACTCCGCGAAGCGGTGATCGAGCAAATGAAGCCGAAGGCGCAGATCACGATGACCACGCCCCCCGGCTCGACGCCAAGCCCGATGACCCCGGCGACGCCCATGACGCCAATGACTCCGAAGAACTGAGCCTGGACTGCTTCAGTTGAGAAGCCCACCTGATGAACAGGTGGGCTTCTGCGTTGCTGCTCCAGTGGACGACACACCCAAGAAATCTTCAGCAGCCGGAGTTACATCTTGAACAGGGCTTTCGCGTTGTCGTGGAAAACCGCTTGATGATAGTTCTCGGGAATCAGTTCACGAACAAAGTCGCGGTACGTCCGCATCGGAGCCAGAGGCCAGTCCGTGCCGTACAGGAACTTGTCCGGTCGCTCAGTGAACTCGATCCCCTGTTTGACTCGCTCCACGACACGACGGACGACCCCACGCTCGGTCATGTTCGCGAAATAGGCATCATCGCCAACCAGCAATCCCGACAGGTCGGCCCACACATTTTCGTTCTTGTAGAGAACCTCCGCGGCGTCGGTGATCCAGGGATTGCCGAAGTGGGCCATCACGAAGTTCACCCCCCGGTGATCGACGGCTACCTCATCGACGAGCAACGGGTGTGCGTACTTGACCTTCGCCAGATCGGAGTAGTTGTCGCCCGTGTGGAAGATGAACGGCAACTTGTAGCGGGCCGCCAACTCGTAGTAGGGCACATAGGCCGGGCTGTCGGGTCCGTAGTACAGGTAACCGAGGTAGCCCTTGAGCGCTTTGACCTTCCCGGACTGCAATTGCCGCTCGACACGCTGAAGATGCTCGGTGTCGATTCGTGTCGGGTCTGCCACGCCGATGGGGTGCAGGACGGGCAGCAGTTCGGCGATGCGGAGGGTCGAGGCGATGCCAAGTGGGTCGTCAGCGGTACCGCCCAGGTGGCCCATCCCCAGCATCGCTTCAGTCCCCGATTCCTGCATCTGCTGGCGAAGGATTGCGACAAGCGGCTCGAGTGGCCCACTGAGGAAATCCGGGATATGCCGCACGCCTGGAAGTTGCGGGTTCACGGCGTGGATGTGCATGTCGATCACGGGCGTGCATCCTTTCTTCGCGTCGCCTGGAGTCCGTTTGCTGAACGAGGTGACCAGTTACGAAGTCGATGTTGAGTTCGGAGGGAAACACCTCCAAGAAGATATCAGTCTTTGAACTGGGCACGTCGCCAATAACGCTTGAAATTCTCACGAATCCTGTCAATTGACAGGTTCACCGCCCGTGTGCTCTGTTGACGAAAGCAGACCCGTAATTCCTGAGCGCCTTGCACATGAAAATCACGATCACTGTTGTCCTGCTGCTGATCGCCTCGAACACGTTCATGACGATCGCGTGGTACGGCCATCTCAAGTTCAAGAGTGTCGCCCTTGTCAGCACAATCCTCGTGAGTTGGCTCATCGCGCTGCCAGAGTATGCCTTGCAGGTGCCCGCGAATCGCACGGGGCACGGCCAGTTCACCGCGACTCAATTGAAGGTCATTCAGGAAGTGATTTCGCTGTCGGTGTTCGCGGTGTTTGTGTTCTTCTACCTGGGGGAACATCCCACATGGCGGTCGGGGGTGGCGTTCCTGTTGGTTGTCGCGGCGGTGGCGCTCATCAGTGGCGATGGCCCCAAGGAGAAGACACCCGCAGACACCGAAGTGACGACGCCGAAAACCGAAGACCAGCCGTGAACCAGCATCGTCGCGGCTACCGAGTGGGCCGGTGCTGTCGCAACGCTTCCAGCGTGCGGCGAATGTCCGCGGGAAGTGGAGCCTCGGCTTCGATCCACTGCTCGGTTCGCGGGTGCCGGAATCGGAGTCGGAAGGCGTGCAGCGCTTGCCGACCGATCAACACCTCGTCCTCGGCGGTGGGAAGTCCCGGCACGAGCTCCGACAGGTTCAGGTGATCGCGACCACCGTAGAGTTTGTCCGCGAGGACGGGACAGCCGACGTGCTGGAGGTGAACGCGGATCTGGTGCGTGCGGCCGGTTCGCGGTTGCACCTTCACGAGCGTGAACCCGCGGAAGCGTTCGAGCACTTCGTAGTACGTCAGGGCGTGTTTCGCGTCCGGGTCCGTGGAAACCATCATTCGCAGCCGGTCGTGGGCGTGCATCTTTAACGCACCCTCGATGTAGTCCGAATCGCGTTCGAGTTCCCCGGCTGAAAGTGCGATGTACTCCTTGAACACCTTCCGCGACTCGAACTGCATCGAGAGTTCGCGGTGCGTCAGGTCGTCCTTCGCGATGAGGATGACGCCGCTAGTGTCCTTGTCCAGCCGGTGAACGATGCCGGCGCGAAGGTGGCCGTTCCCGGTGCTGAGGTGTGCGCGGAAGTGCCACTGCAGCGCGTTCACGAGCGTGCCGGACCAGTTCCCCTTCGCGGGGTGAACGACCATGTCGTGCGGCTTGTTGATCACTGCGAGCCAGTCGTCCTCGTAGATGATGTGAAGCGGGATATCTTCCGGGACGGGGATTTCGTGGACCGGTGCGGGCATCTCGACGTACAGCTTGTCGTTCTTCCGCACCTTGTAGGCTGGCTTCGTGATCGGCTTCGTGTTCACCGTGATGGTGCCGGACTCGATCGCCCGCTGAACCTCGGAGCGGCTGAAATCGGCCCCCAGGTGCAACTGGACGTACTGATCGAGGCGCATACCCTCGGACTTGACCATCACGACCAGTTCGAGGGGCTCGCGGAGCCGAACGCTCGGCGTGATGGCGACCGGTTCGACCGGGATGTCTTCGTCGAGTTCTTCTGCGGGAGCTTCGGCGGACATGGTAGGGAATCTTGTTGGCGAGCCGTGCCCGTGGTGGCACGGGCAGTGGTATTGGAACCCCGCGCGTCGCTGGCGCGGCTCGCCAGCGTCACTTACTTCGGGAAGCCGCCCTTGCCGGGGAAGCCCAATCCGGGGCCACCAGGGCCGTGCGGGTCGAGTTCGGGCGGCAGCGGAGCCTGGATCGTGAGGGCACGCTGAATTCGCACGAAGTCCGCGGACGTCTGTGCTTGTTCGTTCCGCAGGGCGTCGGCAAGTTTCTTGGAGTCGGTGGCCCAGGGTGTGTCCGGGGCCGCGGCCACTGCCAACTGGTCGAGATACTCGACCACCTTGGACACCTTGCCACGGAATTCCGTCAACTCGTTCGGCTTCACGGGAACGCCGACGAGAGTGGCCTCGGCCTTTGCCAGACCCAGCAAACACTCCGCCTTGAAGATCGGATCCTTCTCGAACTGTGGCAGGAGCTTGGCCAGCAAGTCGCGAGCCTTTTCGACGCTCTCGACGGCCTTCGCCCGCTGCTCCGCGGTCTTGGCGTTGATCTGGTCGATCCCTTCCGGGCCCAGCAGGCTGCGTGCGACGACCAAATCAGTCACGCGGCCCACGGGGGCCTTCGGGTAACGCTTCTCAAGCTCTTCGAGCTTGGCGATCGAGCTTGCCTCGTCGAACTCCAGCCACTGCTTGGAGGTAGTCTTCCGGCGTTCAGCCGCGATGTACCACCACAGGCCGAGACCCACCACGAGGATCAGCACGAGGGCCATCAACTTATAGCTGACGAGCTTGCCCTGCTTGAAGTTCGTCCACCCGCTGGTTAGCGAGGTGGCGAGGGCGTTGGGCTCTGTTTCCTTCTGTTCCGCGCTCATCGGGGGCTCCGGGGCCAGCTCTGGCCGGCAAATCCGTTACTTCCGGTCGATTAGGAGGATGATAGAACCCTGCGCTGGGACGGTCAACGGGCGACTCCGAGAGGTGAAGAAAGGGGTGTCATTTGTTTTTGGCGAGCCGTCCCGGTCACGGGGCGGGTGTGGTGTCGAAACCCGTGCCATGACTGGCACGGCTCGCCAAACCCAGAATGCAATCACTCAACCTTCTTGAACGATGCGACGGGCGAGACGAACGCGGCCGTAACTTCAGGCGTTCCCTTGCCGTCGGCCACGTGGTACTCGACGTTCGCAGTTCCCCGAATTGCCGCGACCTTCAGCGAGCCGATCGCCGGAAGGTTAACCGTCACCTTGGTGCTGCTCCCGTTGATGTCGCCCTTGAGGTGTGTCGATTGGGCTGTGATGGAAACAGTCGAGCCGCTGTCAATCGCCGATCCAGGGCGGTTGGCTGTGGTCGGGAGAGAGAACAACACGTCGCCACCGGGAGCGACGATTTCCAGCGTTGATTTGCCCAGAACGGCAGCCGCGACCGTGACCGTCCCTTTCGGCGCGTTAATCTTCATCGTTGAGCCATTGTCGATTTTCCCGCCGATGTGCACCTGAGCCGCTTCGAGCCCCGAGGCGTCGAGGACCGAGCCCGCATCAAGCCCGTGCGTTCGAAGCGTGCCCACCTTCCCTTTGAGAATGATCCGCTCGCCCTTCTTCATCGCAAACGGAAGGTTGTATACCCCACCTGCCAGGTTCAATTCGATGACAATCGCACGTTCCGGGGCAAGGGGCGTGGCTTGGGGTTCGGGTTTGGGCGGTTCCGGCTCAGGCTTCGGTTCGGGGGGCGGCGATGGAGTGTGAGGCATCGGGGCGACTTCAACCCGTTTGCCGGGCGGCTTCGGTGGCAACGGCGGCAGCAGTCGCGTGTTGATCGGCTCGGCTCGGGCGGTTTCGGTTGTCGTGGGAGCGTTCGCCGCTTGCCAACTGAGGAGACCGCCAACCCCGCTCGCGATTCCGAAGAGAAAGACTGCGACCAAATTGAACCACGAAGGAAATCCTTCACGTTGAGCGGCCCGGTGCATCTCGCGAACGTCGGCCGGCAACCCGGCTGTGGGGTCGTGGCCGGGGGACTTCTTGGCAATCGGTTCAGCTGCGGCTTTCGGCGTGGGAGTGGCGGCGCAGACGGGACAGGGGACCGTGCCGAGTTGGTCAGCGGCACGGGGTAATCCACAACCCGGACAGGCGATCATGGACATGGGAAGCCCTCGGCATTGCCGTTGGGGTGCACACCGACATCGCGATACTCTCAATGCAAATCGCGTTCACCCCACTGAACAAGACGAGATTGCCTGGGCGGTGGTTCTCGTGGTCAGGAATGATTCACGCTCCGACCACATACGGTAGCACGTATGGCCCCTTGGGGATCACCGCAACACGTGCCCCGGGACCGTATTCCGCCAGCGATTCCGCCAGGGCCGATTCCACACTCACGGCAGGCTCCACGTTGCACAACCGCAGCGTGGCATCACTCAACCCCTGCGAGAAGACCTTCACGCGGCAGTGGCCCAGAATCTTCTGGAACATTACCAATTGCCACTCGTCCATCTCGCAGATGTCGCTGTGAAGCGAACGGCTTCCCCGGCCCGGTTCTGTGCTCTTCGCCTTGCCGGCAACGGTCAGCGTGTTGTAACGCCCGTTCTTCTGGTAGTCGTCCAGCAGCGCCCGGAACTCGGGGCTCCCCAAACCCTCCGTCAGGCTCGCGGCCATGATGATCGTGCCGCCCGGCTTCACGATTGGCAGCGCTCCCGTGAGCCCCTTCACTGCCTGGTACCACGTCGTGTCGAGCGGGTAGCCGGCGCAACTCGTTACCACCACGTCGCACAGTTGCGGCACGCCGGACTTCACCACGTCGCGGCAGAACTGAACCCCGGCCTCCCACGCCTTGATCATGTCGCCGGCCCACAGGCCCGTCACCTTGCGTTTGCCGTCGATGCACACGTTCACGATGAAGTCGCACCCCGCCATGAGGGCGATGCGCGTGTTCTCCTCGTGAACGGGGTTCCCCTCGACGCTGCCGCAATCGGCCAGGGGGTGTTCGAGGAACCGCGGCCCGTGCCAAACCTTGACCGTTTCGATGCTCGCGATGCCAGGGCAGATGAGCTTGCGGCCGCCCGAGTAGCCCGCCATCAGGTGCGGTTCGATGAGGCCGGTGGTGATCTTCAACTCGGCCTGCGTGTAGCGCTTGTCGATCCACGCGGGGACGCCGTTGGGTGTGGTCCCGAGGTATTCGTGCTCTTCGAGAACTTTCCCGTGGTGGTTCTCACAGCGGTATGTGCTCGCGATTTCCTCGCCGACGAGTTCGACCAGTTCCTCGCCCTCGTTGGGGCGGTGCAGACCAGTCGCAATGAGGATTGTGATGCCCGCTCGTGGCACGCCGGCGGCTTCGAGCGTCTTCACCAACGCGGGTAGAATGAGCTTGTTCGGCACGGGCCGCGTGATGTCGCAAATCACGATGCAGGCAGTCTTTTTGCCGCGAGCCAACTCGGACAGCGGCTTGGTGCCGATGGGGTTCTTGAGGGCCGCTTCGAGCGCGGCGTTGGTGTCTTCGAGCGGGGCCGCAGGCTGGATTGTCAGCGGCGGGCCGATCAATCGGTCCTCGGGGAGAGTCACGTCGAGGCCCGTTTTGCCGTAGTCGAGGGTAATCTTCATTCCAGTGTGAGTTGCTAGTGTGAGTGCGAGTGAAAACACAGGCGACGAGGGTGTGCCTTGCCGTCCGACCTTGAGCGTTATAGTATCATAACTTGGCAATACCGGCGGTCTTGTTGCCGGACACACACACTAGCCACTCACACTGACACTAAAATGTCTATCGACAAAAGCCTGAAGCGTAAGGGCGGCATGACCCGTCAGCGGTGCGTGCTGAGCCGCGCCGAGCGGATCGCCAAGATGATGGAAAACGGCAAGTGGGTGGACGGGCAGAGCCCGTTCGCACTGCCGAAGACCCGCGTCCAGAAGATTGTTCTGAAGAAGAAGGTCAAGAAGGAAGCGGCCGAGGGCGACGCGGCCGCACCGGCAGCCGGTGCCAAGGGCGCCGCGAAGAAGTAAGTTGTGTTTCAAGTTCCAGGTTCCCAGTTCCAGGTTGAATGCGAAACGCGCGTTCTCTTGAACTTGAAACTTGGAACCTGGAACTTGAAACGATGACCATTGCCTACATCGCGCTCGGTAGCAACCTCGGCGACCGCTACGTAACCCTTTCTGCCGCCGTGCGACGATTGCGAGCCGAACCTGGGTTACGGCTCGTCGCCAGTTCCGAGAAGTACGAGACTGCGCCAGTCGATTGCCCACCCGGCTCGGGTGAATACCTCAACTCAGTTGTCGCTGTCGAAACCGACCGCAGCCCCGAAGACCTGCTACAACTTCTATTGCGAATCGAACGCAGTTTCGGCCGCATCCGCAGCGAAATCAACGCCCCCCGCACGCTCGACCTCGACTTGCTTCTCTACAGCGACCGCATCCTCAACACGCCGGATCTGGTGATCCCGCACCCCAGGATGCACGAGCGCGCCTTCGTGCTGGTTCCCCTTGCTGAGATCGCTCCCGACCTCATCCATCCCACGCTTGGCAAATCCGTCAGCGAACTCCTCACGCAAGTTCCACGAGACGATGTCCGACCGCTATCGGGCCACAGTCCCGCTGCAACGGGGTTGCTCGCGGGTCTTCGTGCTCTTGTCACGGGTTCCACGACGGGAATCGGGTGTGAAACCTCGATCGCCTTCGAGGAACACGGAGCCGAGGTCATTCGTCATGGCCGGCGTGCGAAAATCGCGCCCTCCGAGCCATTTGTTTCTGCCGATCTTCGCGACCCGGCACAAGTGGACCGACTCGCGGCACAAGCCTGGGATGCAATGGGCGGGCTTGATGTGTTGGTATGCAACGCGGGGGCCGACACGCTCACGGGCGACGCGGCGCGGTGGTCGTTTGAAGACAAGCTAGAAGCGCTACTCGCGGTCGATCTGAAAGCGACAATGCGACTCGCTCGCACGATCGGCGCTCGCATGAAGGAACGCGGTCGCGGGTGCATCATCACCGTGGGATGGGATCAGGCCGAGACCGGCATGGAAGGCGATAGCGGGCAACTCTTTGCAGCGGTGAAGGGTGCCGTGATGTGCTTCACGCGGAGCCTGGCGTTGAGCCTCGCTCCCGAGGTGCGGGTGAACTGCATTGCGCCGGGCTGGATTCGCACCGCGTGGGGGGAAACCGCCAGCGAAACCTGGCAGGAGCGAGTTCGCAACGAGACGCCGCTGGGCATCTGGGGGCTACCCGAAGACGTGGCCGCCACCGCTGTGTGGCTTGCCAGCCCCGCGGCGCGGTTCATCACGGGGCAGACCATCAACGTCAACGGCGGCGCAGTGAGGTAGGGCGTGCCACTGGTTTCCGGGATGCTGGGCGGTTTTGTGTGGCATGAATTGCAGTGACACATCGCAAACGATTTGGGTGTCGTGTGATGCGGCGAATCCGTTAATTCTGATATTCTTTCTTCCAGACAGGTCAACGCTTCCAGAGCGGTTCCACGGACGGGTGGGCATATCGCCTGGAATCGATGAGAAGCACACATCCGCTTGCATCCCGCAAGCGTTGACTCCGGGAACCAGTGGCACACCCGTGAGGTAACTCCCGGCAAGAACGCGGTGCACAACGCGACGCTGGCTGGTACCATGTCTGAATCCGTCAGGCCGTGTCGAGGGGGGCGAACGTGATCCACGTCAAGAAGATCCTGTACCCGACCGACTTCTCCAGTTACTCGAACCAGGCGTATTTTCACGCAGTTGGCCTGGCGGAGACCTATCGGGCGAAGTTGACGGTCGTTTACGTCCACACGCCTGAGAGCGGTGCGGACAAAGCCTACTGGCAGGGGCAACTTGAACAGGTCCGCCCATCGAATCCAAAGATTTCGGTGAGTCACGTGCTGTTGGAAGGTGACCCGGCGGCCGAGATCACTCGCTTCGCCGCTGACGCCGGCATCGACGTGATCGTGATTGGCACACACGGCCGGACGGGTGTCGATCGCCCGGTAATGGGAAGCGTCGCCGAAAAGGTGATGCGGGAAGCATCGTGTTCGGTGCTGGTGGTGAAGTTGCCGCGCGGCACAGACGGAGCCGACCCTCACCATCTGGCCCAGTGAGGAACCCGCTCACCTCACTTAGGGATTCCGGAATGTGACATCACCGCACCCGGGTGTGCGGTGATGACACGACCGTGCCCTTCTTATCCAAATCTGCCGAGCCGGCTCCGGTGGTCGCTTGTACCAGGTTGAATCGCCTCTTCGGCGAGAAGAGGGTTCCGGTTCTTTCGTTGCCGGAAAAAGCATTACTATCAGAAATGCATTTTGCGTTGGCATCACATCTGCTAATTGGACATACAACCGATGTGGAAACAATTATTTGTCGATCGTTTTGTAGTAAATGACTTCCGGATGCACGCTAACTCACTCCGACGTAATTGAGGCCATCCATGAAAGCGGCAATTGCCAGGTTAACTCGGTTTATCAGGGATGAAGACGGGCCGACGGCAGTGGAATATGCCGTGATGCTGAGTTTGATCCTGATGGTGTGCTTTACAGCTATCCGAACTCTGGGTGTGTCCACGGCAGGCAGGTGGTCAAACGTCTCATCGACTGTCATCAGTGCTACCAAATAGCGACAAGATTCCAGCTTGTGAAGTAGCTATTCTGGGCAAACAACCTGTAGCGAATCATCAACGACAGGAGATCGAGAATGCCAACTCAAGTAAACGAAGTGGTGGGCCGTCTTGACCTACAGGCCTTGAAAGAGCTTCGGGCTGCATTGGGTTATAAGCCGATGAGCCTCGCCTGGGCGAAATGTCGGATTGTCCTCGGCTTGCTCGCCTGTGGCTCGGGAGTATTGCTTGGGAACTGGACCCTCTCACCCGGCACCGAACTCTCTGAACGAATCGTCGATGTTGTCGTTGCTCTCACGCAGATCATGGTGGGCGGCTATCTCGTTTTGGACGGGCAACGCACACACCTGTACCTGTCGAGTGATCATCTGACCGCTTATTTGGCAGAAGTCATACGTCAAACCAAGGCATCGTAAGCGGCGACTGGCAGAGGCGACTTCGACTGGCAGCGCACCAGAACCCATCGGGGGTTCTCACCCGTGGGCTACTTCCAGAACTGCCACCAGCCCTTTTCCTTCTGCTGGGTGCCGGACGACGTGTCGTCGAACTCCCGGCGGTCCTCGTTATTCGCGATCATGACGGGTGGGCTACAACGAAGGTCTCCGGGTTTCGAACCGGAGTTCATCGCGATGTTGATCTGCTGGTACTCGTGACTCCAGCCGGCAATGGCCATGAACGTGTCCTGGCCCATGCGGACGATCTCGTCGGCCATCGCGAGTCCTTCGCGGTAAAGTGGTTCGTCGGCCAGCGCCTTCTGCCCGATAACCCGCCCCTGCGACGTTTGGCGGATGTAGTAATCGGCGAACTGGATACCCATTCCGTCGAGCAAGGCGCGTGCGGTGGCCAGTGGCACGAACTCGACGATCTCCGCCGCCAGCGAGGCGGGAATTCCGCTTTCCACGAGCTTGCGTCGGAGTGCGTACTCGTCGCGTTGCGACTGAGCGACGAACACCGGCACGGCTTTGAGAATTGCTTCTCGAACTGTCATCACGGTTTTCCATTCGAGGAGCAGTAAGGCTTACCTATCCTATCGGCCCTGGCAAGGCCGGTGCATGCTTGGAACCACTTCACGAGCAGGTTCTTCGTGACCACCTACACTTCATCGGCCTTTACG
>PNLP01000021.1 GCA_013823135.1 Planctomycetaceae bacterium | reverse complement strand
GGATACTTGGTGTTGGGCTGACCCCGGGGCGACGCTTCGCTTGCCCCGGGCTATGTTGTTCTGCCCCTTCAGGGCAAAGACAAATGACCGTGGCACTCGTGATGCTACTGTCTCCTAAAATTTCGGTTTTCCCATTTCTCGCTGCTGACATTCCCCCCACCCCCGGTCTCGGGTTAGACTCCACCCCGTAACGACCGCCAAACCATTAACCACTACCTGCGGTCGGGCCGAACCAACCCTATAAGGGAGTCTGCGATGGCGGAGAAAGAGAAGAAAGACACCACCAAAGACAACAAGGAACTGAAGACCGCACTCGCGGCTATTGAGAAGGAATTCGGCAAAGGCGCGATCATGTCCCTCGGGGACATCAACGTCGATGATATTGAAGGCATCTCGACGGGGTCGCTGTCGCTCGATATCGCGCTCGGCGGAAAAGGCTTGCCCCGCGGTCGCGTCATCGAAATCTACGGTGCGGAAGCCAGCGGCAAGACGACCGTCGCGCTTCACGCGGTCGCACAGGTGCAAAAGGCTGGTGGCGTTGCCGCGTTCATCGACGCCGAACACGCCCTCGACCCAACCTGGGCAAAACGGATTGGCGTGAACCTCGACGACCTGCTCGTCTCGCAACCGGGCTACGGCGAGGAAGGTTTGCGGATCGCCGAAATGCTCATCAAGTCCGGTGCGGTTGACCTGATTGTGGTCGATTCGGTCGCGGCACTCGTTCCCAAGAACGAAATTCAGGACAGCGAGATCGGCGACACGAAGGTCGGTCTGCAAGCTCGTTTGATGAGCCAGGCCATGCGAATCCTGACGCCGACGATCAACAAGAGCCGGACGTGCCTGCTGTTCATCAACCAGATTCGCCAGAAGATCGGCGTGATGTACGGTGACCCGAACACAACCACGGGCGGGCTGGCACTGAAGTTCTACGCCAGCGTGCGAATGGAAGTGAAACGCGTCACGCACGTGAAGGATGGCGACGAAACGATCGGTGCCGAGACGCGGGTTCGCGTGGTGAAGAACAAGGTCGCGCCGCCGTTCCGCAATGCCGAGTTCGAGATCCTGCACGATCGTGGCATCAACTTCGAAGGCGACCTGCTGAAACTCGCCATCGAGGATGAGATCATCGAGAAGAAAGCCGGCGCGCAGTTCATCTACAAAGATCAGCGCATCGGGCACGGCGAAGCGAACACCGTTGCCTACCTGCGTGAGAACCTGCCGGTGCGTGATGAGATCGCAGCGGCCATCATGCTGAAACGCAAGCCGAAGCCGATGGAGGCAGCCGAGTTGGAAGCCACCGCGAAGGACGAAGCGGAAGCTGCTGCAGAACTGGCCGCCATTGGCGAGGCACCAGAAGAACAGCCGAAGAAGAAGCGTGGCAAAGCCGCCGCCGAGAAGCAAGCAGAGTGAGGCGAGCCACGGGGTTCATCCCCGTGGGTTTGCGGTGCCAATGCCACGGGGATGAACCCCGTGGCTCGCCAAAACGAACAAGGATGTTCGCATGTCTGCCAAGCGTTCGTTATTGCTGGGTGCCGCCACGAACTGGGCGGCGTTCGCTGCGACACTTGTCGTCAGTTTCTTCCTCGCACCGTACCTCATCCAAAACCTTGGTGATGCCCGTTACGGCGTCTGGTGTGTCGTCGAGTCCATCCTCGCGTACTTCACCCTTTTCGATCTGGGCATCGCGGCGTGTCTTGTCCGATTCGTGGCCAAGTTCCACGCAACGAACGAACGCACCGAACTGAACAAGCTCGTCTCGGCGTGTCTCGTCATCTTCGCAATTGCAGCCGTGGGCGTGTTGCTGCTGGGCTCGGCGCTGGTGCCGTTCGTGGCTCCCGGATTGGAGCGTAAGCTCGGCGAACCCGGCGACATCGCCCCATTCATGTTCCTGATGCTCGCAAACCTCGCGGTCACGTTGCCGCTGAGCGTTTTCCCCACAATGCTCGACGGTTTACAGCGATACGCGATCAAGAGTGCTGTGCGACTCGTGTTCCTTGTCATTCGCGTGAGTGGCATCGTGTACGTGATCGAAACAACGCCGGGGCTGTGGTCGCTGGCGGTTGTCTTCACCATCACGAATCTGCTCGAACACGCGGTCATGGCGTTGCTGGCATTCCACTTCCTGCCGGGCTTACACCTATCACGGCGCATTGTGGACCGCGAGACGCTGCATCGCGTGAAGGGTTACAGCGTCGATGCGTTTCTCGCGATGCTCGCGGGGCGGGTCACGGTTCAAACGGGCGCGATTGTCGTGGGTGGTTTCCTCACGGTCGCGGCTGCAGCGCATTACGCCATCGCGGCCCGACTCGTGGAACTGGCGAAGAATCTGCTCCGTTCCGCAACGACTACCCTCACTCCCGCCATAAGCGAACGCGAGGCACGCGGCGACTTCGATGGCGTGCGGAGTGTCCTGCTCGACGGCACGCGGTGGGTGCTGTACCTCGTGTTACCAATCCATCTCGGAATGCTGTTCTTTGGCAAACCTTTTCTGACCCGGTGGATCGGCGGTTCCGAGTACGCGGCCTTCTGCTTTCCGGCGGTGGCAATTCTCTCGGCAACGCTCACCATTGGCGTGGCTCAATCGGTGGCCTCGCGAATCCTCTACGGTATGGGGAAGCTGCGACTCTTCTCTCGGCTCGCACTCATGGAAGCTGCGGTGAACCTTGGCCTGAGCTTGCTCCTGGTGGGGCCATACGGGCTCGAAGGCGTGGCGATCGCGGTCGCGGTGCCGAACGTGCTGTTCTGCCTGTTCGTGATCGGCTACGCCTGTTTCGTGCTGGAAGTGAGCACAGCGAGATATCTGCTGACGAGTTGGCTGAAGCCGGTGCTTGCGGCGTGCGTTCCGGCGATGGTGTGGTGGTTCGTCACGCCCGCTGATGCGACGTGGCTCGGCATCGCGGTGGGGATCGTGACGGGATTGATTCCGTTCGCTGTGGTGGTCGCGGGAATCGAACTACTTCCCCGCGTCGCCGCAGCGCGAAGGGGAGTGCGTGAGGCCGAACACCCCGAACCCGGCTGCCGAACCGTCGACGCCGCAGTGTAGTTCGGTGAGCATCTCCGGCCTTGCGATTGCGTTCACTCTGTTTGAGCCTGGTTTGGCAATTTTAGTGGCTGGCGGGAACTGCTCCCGCCAACCCGGCAGCCTTCTGCTGAAGATTCCGTGAGAACTGTTGCAAGCCAAACTGCCTGGTTGTACTGTCCTAATCAGCCGCCTAGATGTGTTGTGATAAACACACCACAATCGCGACATTGTTATCGACTTTTTAATTCTTTCCAGTCGCCCACATCCGAGGAATATTCATGCGTCGATATTCCACCTATCGAGTGGCGTTTACGCTCATTGAGCTTCTGGTCGTCATCGCGATCATCGCCATTCTCATTGGTCTACTGCTGCCCGCAGTTCAGAAAGTGCGAGAGGCAGCGGCTCGAATGAAGTGCCAGAGCAACATGAAGCAACTGGGAATCGCGATCCACAGCTACCATGACCAGAGTGGTCTGTTCCCGACCTTGAACGAATGGCTTGCTTCCCCGGCTACTCGAAGCACGAACCCCCAGGGAAACGAGGGACGTAATACCGGGCTGGTGAACATCCTCCCCTACATCGAACAGAGTAACGTCTACACCACGATGTCCCAGCCTGGCACCTATGGAGGCATCGCGATTACAGCGTGGGGGCCGGTCCGCGATCGAACGTACTACCCGCCGTATCTGGCAAAAATCCCCGTCTTCGTTTGTCCCTCGAATCCGAATCCGAACCCGATTTGGGGTAGTTCGGATTGGGGAGTTCGGAGCTACGCGGCGAGCGTTGGCGACAGTATCAACGGCAACTTTTCAAACGCGACCAATCGCGGAGTCTTCGGCCGGACCGCGTCGAAAATGGCCTCCATCACGGATGGCACCTCGAACACGATCTTCATGGCGGAGCGGGCCTTCGGATCATCGAACAACCGGAGTACCAAGGGCTACTTCGCCAACAATGTCACCGGCCTCAACACATCCCCCATTGGTTGCTTGAGCACGGCAGCCAATGGTCAGTACCTCGCAAGCCAGTCAGTCATGACAGACCGCCCCGTTGGAGTTCAGTGGTTCGAGGGCTATCCCGCATTCACGGGTGTTACCACAATCCTGCCGCCGAACAGTCCATCCTGCGCGGCCGATAACTGGGGCGATTCCTGGGGAGTGTTCAGCGCGAGTAGTTACCACACGGGTGGGGTGAACGTTCTCCTGGGAGATGGGTCGGTCCGGTTCGTCACGGATGCCGTCAGCACGGGTAGCCTGAGCACTGCTGAAGTCACAACCGGTGCCAGCCCCTACGGCGTATGGGGCGCTGCGGGGACCATTAGCGGGGGTGAGGCTGTCAGCCTCGACTGACAGAAATCGCGGCAGACGAATCTCACCCACGGGAATCCTTCACCATGTTTCAACGCTCCTCACTCGGAACCACCGCCCGAAGATTCGGCTGGCTGTTCAGCCTCATGGTCATCGCGGGCTGTGGACCGAAGTACCCGGCGACTGTTCCTGTTACCGGGCAAGTTACTCAGGGTGGGATTCCGGTCGAGGGGGCGACTGTCACCTTCACAAGAGGGAGTGGCGGTCTTACTGAGGGTGAGACCGCGATTGGCAAGACCGACGCGAAAGGACGGTTCGAGTTGATCACCCACTTTGGTCCCCAGACCAGCGCCCAGGGCGTGGTCCCGGGTGATTATGAAGTCATCATCTCGAAGCACGTTCCCCCACCTGGCATGACGCAGAGTCAGTACGACGCCATGGTCGCATTTGCAAATAAGGTCGGGGAGACAGGTGGAATGGTTCCGGCTGACAAACAGCCGCCACCTCTGGTCGAGAAATTCCCTGAGCACTATTCGGGACGCGGCAAGTCGCGGTTGAAGGCAAGTGTTCCCGAAAAGGGGCCGGTCGAACTCACCTTCACGCTTGATTGATCCTGCCGCATTCTTGCGGTGGGCAAGGCGCACGTGTCTTACGGTCGCGACAAGTTGCACGTTGCCAGCGCCGAGATCGCGTTGCACGTCGCCACGATCGGGTCGTTCTCACGCACCAACTCGATTGGGTTCACCCAACTTCCATCGGGTTTCTGTCGCCGAATCAACTCGCGGGAAAGCTCGTCGGCCCAGTCGCGGTCGTCGGGTAGGGTCACCATGTGGTCGCGGAACGCCTTCGCTACCGAGGCCGCGTAGTAGTAGTACACCGCCTCGCGGTTCGGCTCGTGTGCGGGGACGTACTTCCCAGGGTGCGTGTCCGCGTTGAAGTGCGAGATCAGCCAATACTTGGCATCGTCGCGCCGATCCGCGTCTTCCGGGAAGCAGCACAAGGCGAGTGCTCGGAACCCGTCAGAAGTCGTGCTACCATACGAGTGAAAGTATCGGATTTCGGGCGTTTCACTTGCACCAACTCCGGCCTTGTTGCGAGTAGGGTCGGCGTAGATAAAGTGGAACCCGCCATCCCGAACAATCGCGGAGGCGGTCGGCCCTTCAAGCGGGCCGGGTCGCGGCCAATTCTGACAACTTCGGACGAAAATCACCGCCGCCTTCGCAGTGCTGGCGTCCAGTTCACCGGCGGTCTTCAAAGCGTCGAGAGCGAACAGCGTGGCCGACAGGTTCGACTCGATCAACGGCGGCGAGATCACGTTCGGTTCCGGCTTCTTCGGAATCACACGGCAGTAACCCCAGCCGCCGAATTGCTTGTCGCCGGGCTTCCAGCCGAGTTTCTCGGTAAGTTGGCGCTCCTTCAGGTACTTCACCCAGCCATCGCGAGCCACGAGAAAGTCGTGGGCGGAGACGTGTGAGTACACCTTGATTGCGAGCGTCGCCGTGTAAAGCGGATAGTCGAGGCCGTCGGGGCCGGGGTCGATGGTGCCGTCTTTCCGGGAGAGTTTCGCAAGCCAGGCGATTCCCTTCTTGATGGCGGCATCGGCTGCGGGGCTGTGTAGTCCGGCATCGGAGGCATCCTGTAACGCCGTGATGGCGAACGGCGTGAGGGCCGTGCCATCCTTGAACGTGGCGTACACGTCGGATCGCCACGCGCCATCTTCGGACTGGTGAGCAATCAGGTATTTCACGCCGTCGGCGATGGCATTTGTGGGGAGTCGGCGAGTGCTCGGTCGTGGCGGTGGGATGCTGCCGTCATCGATGGGGGCGACGATCACAACCTCGGGCACCGCTTCGGGAGCCTGGCGATTGCAGGCCGCGAAGCTGAGGACGACGCAGATGGAGAGAACGCGTTTCATGACCTGAGCCCCGGGATGTGAACGGAACCGGCCAGCGGCGTGTTGAACACTCCGCCGGCCGTTAATGTATTCGCGAAGACGAGCCGGTGAGAATCACTTCTCGGGCTTCGGTTCCGGCTTCGGCTCGTTCGCCTTCGGGTCAACCGGTTTGTTCTCTTTCTTCTCGCGAGCCACCTTGATGACTTCCGTCGGGAACTGGGTGCGGTCGGCCATGAGAACCAAAAGCGCACCGGCGGTGCAGAATGTCTTGCCGGTGATGCAATGGTGGCCCTGCCAGCTACCGTCCTTGTCCTGGGCCTTCTCCAACCCCTTCACCATCTTGGCGTCCCAATCATCCCAGTCCTTGCCGCCCATGAGCACGAGTGTTTCGCTGATGTTCATGAAGCTCAGGAACTCCTCGCCGCCGTTGTTGCCGAACCCCGCGACGAACTGATCGTTCTTGACGTTCTTGGCGAGATCGGCCTGCACCTTGTCGTTGGTAACTTCGGCTTCTTTCACCTGCTGAAGTTTCTGCTCGGCGCGGTCACGCTCGTCCTTCTTGGCGTTGGGGTCGGCGATGACCTTGCGTGCCTTCTCGGCATCGAGGCGGAGGCTATTGACGATGTCCTGCGTGTTCCCCGCACCCTGGCCGAGTCGGTACAGTGCTACGCCTGCATCACCGGCCGCACCAGCGACCTTGGCTGGAGCAGCGGCAACGCCCGCGACGCCACCGGGTCCGGGTTCCGCGACCGGAGCCTTGTTGTCTGCGGCACCCTTGGCCTGGGCCATCGCCCGAGCCAGTGCCTTGTCATCGACCACCGCGCCGCGTTCCTTTGCGCGAACGAGGCTCTTGTTGCAGATCCCCATCGACAGCGTTGTTGCCCAGCCCTGGTTCCCGGCGAACCCGCCATCGGCCGTCTGGTGGCGAACAATCTTCGTCATGGTCTTCTCGAGGGCCGCGACGAGTTGCTTTTCCTGGTCGCCGGACTTACCGCGGAACTCGGCCAGCACGAGGTTCACGAGGAAGGTATCGACGTAGTTGCCGATCTTGCTCTGAAGCTGCGTGCCTCGCACGTCAGTGATGTACAGCGAATCCTTGTCAGCCTTCTCGACCTTGGTGATCACATACTTCAGCCCCTTCTTGACCGCGTCCTTGTACTCGCCCTCGGTGGCAGTGCTGCCGGCCCGGAGCAGTGCGAGGAGCACGAAGCAACTGTTGCCGATGTCGGACGGATCTTCGACCTTCGCCCCTTCGATGCGACCACCGCCATTCCCGTTCCGCCAGCCGCCGCCCTGGTTCCAGCCGCCGTCGTCCTGTTGGCCCTTCACCAGATACTCCAGCCCCTTCTTGACGGCCGAGCTGAGTTCCTTCGGCTTCACGGCGAACTCGGTCTTCACAATTGTGTCGGTGACCTTCACAGCTTCGATGTTCGTGTCGGGCTTCGAGTCCGCAGCGCCGGCGCCACCGTTCTGAACGCCGGGCACCTTGTCGAGGCCGCGAGCCGGCTTCACGTCTTCAAAGCCGCCACGGGGGATGCGACGGAGATCGTCGGGGAGCACTTTGACCGGCGGCGCGAGAGGAACAGGCTTTTCCTGGGCGAGGAGGTAGTTGGTGCCGGCGATGCCGGTGACACCCAGTGCGGTGGCAATCGCCAGGGGGCGGAACAGCTTCTTCATGATCGTGACTCCGTGGAACCGGAGGAAGGGGAAAGGCCAGCGGGCTCACACACCCGCGGCATGTACTCTACCCATCAAGACGACAAAGGTGGGTAACGGGTTGGTAACTGATGTGTATCAAGCCCAATCCGCTGGGTTTTGAGGCTTCGAAATGTGTCCGGACGGCTTCGATATTGCTTGGGATCTGGGCGAGCCACCCCGGCCACGTGGCGGGTTGATTGCGCTTCAAAGTGCGCCAGGACGGGCGTTTAGTCCGACGGGGGGACTACGACTGGCCAAGAGAATGGTACGACGTGCCTTGTTCAGTCTCGCCGGCAGTCCAGTTCCCACGCTGCCTACCCATCCTCACTTCGGCGCAGTTGTCCTTCCCGAAACAAGCGTGGATACGCGAATTGGCCGTTGGCCGGGGCTGAGGGAGCGTGTGCCTTCGGCCCGCAAACGCTACGCCTTCCCCAACACCAGATCCACGACCCAGCAGCCGCGCACGTGAACCTGCTGCGGATCGCGGCAGTGGCTTAGCACGTCGTCGTTATCGCAGCCCGCATCCTGGAGCGCATCCGCGAGGATGGGCATCGCGCTGAAGTCGCGTGATTCGTAGATGTGCATCGCCAGTGACACCGCGGTGTCACTGCGCCAATCGGGTGAGAAGGCAACAGGCCGGAACGGATTGCCGAAGATGTCGCGGAGCAGATCGCTTTGTGCAACTGACTCCGCGTGATCGGCCTCGTCCCACTCTTCGAGAGAGGAGAGGTCCCGAGAAGCTACGGAATCGGCATACAACTCCGATGCGGCGAGGACGCACCAGGTTGCATTCGCATTGCGTGCCGCTAGATCCCGTGTAATGGAGACCTCACAGTCGTTCAGTACGGCACGTTCTGCACTCACTCCCGCATCAATCAGTTGCCCGAATGTGGCACTACCTTCGGCGAACTGTTCAGCGACTTCAACCAACTCACGCACGGTAGGTTTTGGAAGGACTTGCCAAACCCGTCTGCAACAGGCAACAGCAAAGAGCCGTATCTTCCTTTCGCTTCTGAATTCGGTGTCTTCCAACATCGCGGTTGCGTTTGAAGACGTCAGCCATTCAGATTCTTCCATCACTTGACCTCAACCAATCACACGGCGAGCGGCGCGGCGTAAGCCCGCCGGTGTTGTGAAATAGAACACCGGCGGGCTTACGCCGCGCCGCTCGCCACAATCACGTCACTTCCCAATCTCGGGCTTGAAGTCCAGCGTCTTCACGAGGAACGCCCACTGGTCGGCGACCTCCTCGATCACCTTCGCGGTTGGCTTCCCCGCACCGTGGCCCGCTTTCGTCTCGATGCGGATCAGCACGGGTGCGTCGCCGGTCTGCATCGCCTGAAGTGCGGCCGCGAACTTGAAGCTGTGGCCCGGCACCACGCGGTCGTCGGTGTCGGCGGTGGTCACCATCGTGGCGGGGTACTTCTTCGGGCCGTTCTTCAGCAGCACGTGATACGGGCTGAACTTGTACAGCGCCGCGAACTCGTCGGCGTTGTCCGATGAGCCGTAATCGTCCGTCCAGAAACGGCCGGCGGTGAACTTCTGGAATCGCAGCATGTCCATGACGCCCACGGCAGGGAGGCACGCGCCGAACAGGTCGGGCCGCTGCGTCATGCACGCGCCGACGAGCAACCCACCGTTGCTGCCACCCTGGATGCCGAGCTTCGCGGGGCTGGTGTACTTCTCCTTCACGAGATACTCGGCAGCGCCGATGAAGTCGTCGAACACGTTCTGCTTCTGGAGCTTCGTGCCGCCGCGATGCCAGGCGTCGCCGTACTCGCCGCCGCCGCGAAGATTCGCCACGACCATCACGCCGCCCATCTCCATCCACTGCAGCCGCGACACCGAGAACCCCGGCGTTAGCGAGATGTTGAACCCGCCGTAGCCGTAGAGCAGCGTCGGGTTCGTGCCGTCGAGCTTCAGCCCCTTCTTGTGCGAAATGAACATGGGCACTTTCGTGCCGTCCTTGCTCGTGTAGAAGACCTGCTTCACTTCGTATTGAGATGGGTCAAACTTGACGTTCGCCTGGCGGATCAGCTTGCTCTGCCCGGTGAGGATGTCGTAGCGATAGGTGCTCGGTGGCGTGGCGAAGCTGCTGAAGGTGTAGAACGTCTCGGTGTCGGTCCGCTTGCCGGCGAAGCCGCCCGCGGTGCCGATGCCGGGGAGTTCCACGTCGCGGACGAACTTGCCGTCCATGTCGTAGACCTTCACCTGCGTGCGTGCGTCTTGCAGGTAGCTACAGATGAAAACGTTCCCCACGAGATCGACGCTTTCGAGCGGCTCCTTCGCTTCAGGTACGAGCGTCTTCCAGTTCTTCGGCTCCGGCTTGCGGGTGTCGATCGCGATGATCTGGTACTTCGGGGCGTTGTAGTCCGTCTGGAAGTAGAACACCGGGCCGTCGTTGCCGAGGAAGTTGAACTTGTTGTCGTGGTTCGCGACGAGTTCCACAGGCAAGCCATATGGCTCGGCCAAATCCTTGTAAACGACGCGGGCCTTGCGGCTCGTGGTGCCGTCGCCAACCGAAATGATGAGGTAGCGGCCGTCTTCGCTCACGCCGCCGCCGATGGTCCACTCTGGCTTCTCGGGGCGCTGATAGACCAGCACGTCCTCGCTCTGCGGCGTGCCGAGGCGGTGGTAGTACAGCTTCTGGTTGACGTTGAGGCTCTGGAAAGTGTCGTCCTTCTTCGGCTCCGGGAAGCGGCTGTAGAAAAAGCCTTTCCCGTCGAGCGTCCAGCTTGCGGAACTGAACTTCACCCACTTCAGCTCGTCGCTCAGTGGCTTGGCCGCCTGCACATCCATCACCTTCCAGGTGTTCCAGTCGGAACCCGCTTCGGCGGTGCCATAAGCGAGATACTTGGCGTCGTCGCTGAGTGCTGTGCCCGCCAGTGCAACCGTGCCGTCTTTGGTCCAGGTGTTCGGGTCCATGAGCAACTTCGGCTCACTATCCAGCGTGTCCTGCGTGAACAGCACACTCTGGTTCTGGAGGCCGTTGTTCTTGTAGAAAAAATAGCGGCCGCCCACCTTGAACGGCGCGGAGATCTTCTCGTAGTTCCACAGTTCGGTGATGCGTTTCTTGATCGCTTCGCGCTGGGGGATGCTTTCGAGGTACGCGAACGTGACCTTGTTCTCGGCCTCGACCCACTCAGCGACTTCCTTCGAGGTGCGAACGTCGTCTTCAAGCCAGCGGTACGGGTCTGGCACCTTCGTGCCGTGGTACTCGTCGATCTTGTCGCCCTTCTTCGTCTCGGGATACTTCAACTTCTTCTCCTCTGCCGTCACGCTGAACAACACGAACACGATCGCGGTGAAACCAAACAGCCAACGCATGTGCGACTCCTGTCGGGTATGTGGAAAACGATGAACGATGAACGATGAACGATGAATCGAAGACAATTTCCGTCTTCGATTCATCGTTCATCGTTCATCGTTTCCAATTCACGGAACGTCCACCTGCACGGCGGCGAGCACTTCACGTGTCGCGTCGTTCTGGATGAACGCGACCAACTTCAGGTTCTTCAGTGCGAGCGGGCCGGCGGCGTGCGGGAACGGCCCCTCATCCTTGGCGAAGTCCTCGAGGTACTTGGCCAGTTCCTTTCGCAGCTCGTCAGGGTTGAAGCTCACAGATTGCTCGGCCGTCTTCTTGGGCAGCTGGAAGCCCTTCGCGCCGCCGGGCATCGTCCGCACGACCATGTGGTGGTAGCGGATGCCGTTGCCGCCTGCGTAGCGGATCCGTTCCTCGGCCAGTGCGAACCGCAGCGACGTCTTCTCCCCCGGCGTTTCGAGATCAGCCACAGTCGCCTTGGCGGTAAAGCCGCCCTTCTCGTCCTTCGCGATGGTCAGGCCTAGCTTCGCGCCGGGGGCTTTCTCCAGTGCGGCCTCGATCGGTTCGCGGAGCGCCTCGTACTTCTTCCCCGATTCCGTCGCTGGGCCACCGCCCGCCGGCCCGAGCTTGCCGTCGATGAACACCGTGGGTGCGCCACGCAGTTGCTCGGCATAGGATAGTTCCACGCGCTTCATCGAGTCCGGGCTGGTGAGCGGGTCGGGGCCGGGAACGTGGATGTGGTACTGAAGCATGATCACGTCCTCGGGCTTGTACGTCTTCATCAGCCCGTCGAAGGCGAGATCGACCGCCACACACGGCGGGCACTCGGCACCGGTGAACACTTCCACGAGCACGCCGCGATCGGACTTCCCCTTGCGACCGGCGAACGCTGCGGTCTTAAACGGCAACGTCTTCGCGTAGTCGGCGTAGTCGCGGGTTTCGAGCTTGGCGATCTGTGTGGCGTAAGGCTTCGCGTCATCCGCTTTGCCGGCCTTGGTCAACGCAGTCACGACGGTTTCGAGTACCTTCATCCGGGTGGCGGCATCGTCGTCATCGGTAAGCAATCGCTCGGCTCGCTTGGCCTGAGCCACCGCGAGATCACCGAAACCCGCCTGACCGGCCAGCAGGTTCGCACACTGGAGCGTCGATTCGCGTTCCCAGCGAGGGCCGTAACCAGCTGCGGCCTTGTTCACCCGTTCGAGCACGGCGCGAACTTCGTCGGCGGGAACCTTCTTGGCACCGGCCTTGGCGAGCACTTCGCCAGCCGCACCGAACAGCCCCGGCCCGCCCTCGATTTGCGACAGCGACTCGCGTGCCACCTCGAACGGGTCGTCGAGCTTCTTGAGCTTCGTCGGGTAGAGTTCGGTGAGTTGGAGCGGTCCGCCGCCCACGGAAACCGAGCCGCTGATCTTCTTCTTGTCCTTCGACAGCACGCCATCGAAGTTGACGAACTCACGCCCTGAGAACTCCAGCGTGAACTGGACGTTGTCGCCCTTCACAGAGAGTTTCTTGAACTTGGGCTGAGCACGCAGCTCCGCTGATGCGGTGAGGTAATCGCCGACCCATTTGCCATCCTCTTCGTTCATGGCGAGCATGAGAACGAGGTCCCCCTCGCGGCCGAGCGGCACGGTCAGCTTCCAGTTCCCACTGGGCGGCGGCGCGGGGTCGGCACCCGATGCCAGGGGAATCGAGAGCGCCATCAGAAGCACGAACCCGGAAACGGCACGCATGTGAGCCTCGGTTATCCACGAGTCGAGGGTGGGCGTTCGGCGAACATATCCCGGTAACGATACACCTTCGCGATGGCGTCCGCCACCTGTTGAACGTCTGGCCGTGACAGTGCGAGAACGGGATGGTGCAGGATTATGCAGCGTTCGTGTGCCGCTGTTGCGTTCGGAAGATCGCCCACGGCACGGAACCGCGACGGCGACCGACCGACGTGAAGTGCCTTGAAACCAGCATCGAAAGCGACCCCTTCCGCCCGCATCGCCTTGACGAACAGTTCGCGTGTGAGGCCGAACGCCGTGGGGTCGAAGTGGAACCCGAGTTTGTAGAACGCCGCCACTGTATCGCGTAGCCGCGACCCGAAGGGGAGCGCGCCACACACGCTCCCCTCCGGGTCGCGGCTACGCATGACCGCGAGTTCACGCATGTTCTCCGCACGCTTCGCGGTCATCGCCGGGAGGTTCCGCAATTGTGGCAGCAACGCCGCGGCTTGCAGTTCGCTCAGCGGTGCCCACTGCTGAAGCCCGCGGTGCAACCACAACTTCGCCCGCTGATGCAGTTGCGGATCGGAGAACAACAACGCGCCGCCACGCCCCGCTGTCAACAGCTTCGAGCCGCCAAAGCTGAGCGTGCCAACATCGCCCCACGTTCCGGCGGGCTTCCCGTCCACCGTGGCGCCGGGGGCTTGCGCCGCGTCCTCGACCACACCGACGTTGTGCCGGTGGGCAATCTCCATGACGAGTCGCATCGGAACAACCCCGCCGTGGAGGTGCGAACAGATGACGGCCTTGGTTTGCAGTGTGAACGCGGCTTCGAGTTGCGACGGATCGAGTTGCCAGGTGTCGGGGTGAATGTCGATCAGGACGGGCTTCGCGCCGATCGCGTGGACCGTGAGGAAGTTCGACTCGTAGTCGTAAGCGGCCATCACCACTTCGTCGCCGGGACCAACGCGAAGCGCCCGCAATGCCGCTTCCACAGCAAGCGTACCGCTCGCGCAAGTGATGGCATGTGGCACATCGTGGAATACCGCAAGTTCGGCTTCGAGAGCGCAGACGTGTTCGCCGTGGTACTGCCCCCACGCGCCGCTGGCGACAGCGGCCGCGAGCGCGGCCTGCACGTCGGCATCAGAGAACGGCCACGCGGGCGGCCCTTCCGGCCGCACCGGCAAACCGCCGAGAAACGCGGGGAGTAAAGGATCAGACATGGGGTTGGTATATGGCCGGGAGTGGATCTGAGTCGAAGCCCGCCCTACCTGAAGTTGCGGACCCGATCGCTTGACTGCGAAAGCATTCAGCGTCAGAATTCGTGTCGCTCAACATCCAGTGAGTTCACTGGCTGAGAGTTCTGCAGAGGTTTGAGAGATGAATCGACACGTGCTGCGTGGAATCCTGGCGGTAGTTCTCACCTCCGCAGCAGTCGTGGCGGCCGACGACCCACCCCAACTCCCCGCCGATGTCGTCGAGGCGTGGGGGAAAGTTGGAGGGAAACCCGTCTGGATTAGGCCCGACGACCGTGGGTTCCCACAGCCTGAACAGACCGGCAAACCCGGCGACCTCCCCGCGTTCTTCGTTGTCAGTTGGAAGAAGGATTTCCTCCCGGTCGCACCAACCGAGAAGTTCGGTATCGTCATCGGGTCTTTGACGACCGACGCCGAGCTGAAGGACATCAGCGGGTTAAAGACCCTGACGACCCTCATGCTGAGCAGCACGCGAGTGACGGACGCCGGGATGAAGGAAATCGCGGGCCTGAAACAACTCACCGTTCTGTCGGTGCCCGTGACACCGATCACCGACGCCGGCCTGAAGGAACTTCTCGCTCTCAAGCAACTCACCGTCCTCCGCGCAAACCGGACGAAGCTCTCGACCCTGAAGGGTTTGTCCGGCTTTAAACAACTGGCCAGTCTGAACCTCAGGGACTGCCCCGTCACGGACGCTTCCATGAAAGAAGTCGGCGGACTTGTTGCGCTGAAAACCCTCGATATTCAGGACACTCCGGTTACTGATGCCGGGTTGAAGAATCTCGCCGGTGCAAAGCAACTGACGACGCTCTCTCTCCACCACTGTCCCGTGAACACTCTGAAGGGCTTGTCCGGCCTCGGGAAACTCAGCACGCTCGACGTCGGCGACACCGCCGTTGGTGACGTCGGGTTGAAAGAACTCGCGGGTATGAAGCAACTCACGAAGCTCAAACTGTACAAGACTGCGATCACGGACGCCGGTTTGAAGAATCTGGCTGGCCTCACTCAGATGGCCGACCTGGACCTGAGCCTGACACAAGTGAGCGACGCCGGGCTGAAGGATTTGGCGGGGATGAAAAAGCTCACGACGCTGTCACTCACGGGTACGAAAGTCTCCGACTTGAAGGGGCTATCGGCACTCAAGCAACTGACGACTCTCTCACTCTTCGATACGGCGACGACCAACGCTGGTCTGAAAGAAATTGCGAAGTTGGAGGATCTCACAGACCTCCGTCTGCTCGGTGGCCGCATCACGGACGACGGGCTAAAAGAGCTTGCCGGGCTGAAAAAACTGACCGTGCTTGACCTGAGCAAGACGAAGATCACGGACGCTGGATTGAAGGAACTTGCCGGGTTCGAAAACCTGACCACGCTTCACCTGAACGACACCGCCGTCACGGACGCTGGCCTGAAGCACCTTCACGGCCTGAAGAAGTTGACCGCCGTCAACGTGTACCGCACAACGGTCACGAAGAAAGCGGTGACCGAATTTCGCGAGGCCGTCCCGGGTTGCTTTGTCAGCGGCGTGAACTGACGCCGTGCTTCCGCCTGTGCCACCTTATTTGCTCAGTTTCTCCAAGGCTTCGCGGTACTTCGCGGCGGTCTTCGCGACCACTTCGGGTGGCAGCGGCGGTGGCGGGCTGGATTTGTCCCACGTGGTCGTTTCCAGCCAGTCGCGGACGAACTGCTTGTCGAACGACGGCGGCGACGAACCCGGCTTGTACGTCTCCTTCGGCCAGAACCGCGAACTGTCAGGCGTCAGCACTTCGTCGATCAGGATGAGTTCGCCCGACGGCAATCGACCCCATTCGAGCTTGGTGTCGGCAAGGATGATGCCGCGTGCTTCCGCGTGTGCCGCGGCCCGGCGATACACGTCGAGCGTGCGGTCACGCAGTTCGGTCGCGGTGTCGAGGCCGACGAGCTCGACCGTTCGCTCGAAGCTGATGTTCTCGTCGTGCTCGCCCATCTCGGCCTTGGTCGCGGGCGTGAAGATCGGCTCCGGCAGCTTGCTCGCTTCCTGCAAACCTTCGGGAAGCGGTATGCCGCAAACCGTGCGGCTCGCCTTGTACTCTTTCCAGCCGGAACCCAGGAGGTAGCCGCGTGCCACGCACTCGATCGGCACGACCTGCGTCTTCTTCACGAGCATCGTTCGCCCGGCAAGTTGCGGTTGCTGGAACGCCGGAGGCAGGTCGGCGATGTTGGTGCTAATGAGGTGGTGTGGTACCTTCAGCCAGCTAAACCAGAACACGCTCAGCGCCGAGAGAATGCGGCCCTTGTCAGGGATCGGCGGAGAGAGGATGTAATCGAATGCACTGATGCGATCCGTGGCGACGATGGCGAGCGTGTCGCCGAGGTCGTACACATCGCGGACCTTGCCACGACGGCACGGGTAACCGGTCACCTGACTTTCCAGCAATGGTTCGGTGGACATATGGCGTTCGCGTGAATTCGCGCTCCCGTTTGGGTCGCGGCTAAACGAGACTCGATATACCCGTAACATACGAAACGGTCGAGTATCGCGCCTGCCGAGATCACTCGTGTTCAAACACCCCGATGTGCCGAACTCGCCGGTCTCGCGCTGGGACGCTCGCTGGAAACTGGCGGCGCTCACAGTCGCGGCGTTCGGAACGGCTGCCCTCACACACCTCGCCACAGTCGCCGTCGCTTTTGGCATCGGGTTACTGCTCTTGCTCGCGGCGAGGTTGCCAGGCAAATGGGTTCGCGGTCGGTTGATGCTGTTCGCCATAGCAGCGATGCCATTCTTGGTCGTGCTGCCGTTCACGCTCGACCCCACTGGACTCGGCTGGGATCTCGGCCCGCTTCGCCTGTCGAAACACGGGATCGTTTCGGGAACGACGGTGTTCGCACGCTGTCTCGCAATCGGGTGCTTTGCGCTTGTGTTGATCGGAACGGCCCCGCTCCACCACACCCTTGCAGCCGCCAACAAACTGAAGGTGCCTGGGTTGCTCGTGCTGCTCACGGGGTTGGCGTATCGCTATGCATTCTTGCTGGGCGATGAACTCCGACGAGTGCGGGTATCGCTGCGTTGTCGCGGGTTCCGGATGAAGCCGAACCAGCACGGCTACACGACTACCGGGCACGTTGTGGGTGCGGTGTTGGTGCGGGGTGCGGATCGCGCGGATCGCGTCACCGAGGCGATGCGGTGCCGGGGGTTCGACGGGAGGTTCCACACGACGGCCGCGTTTCGTACCACCCCGGCCGATATCATCTCCTTCGTGGCGATTGTTGGCGTTATGGTTGCGTTGCTCGCATGGGACCGGTGGTAATGGGGAATGCGGAACGCGGAACTCGGAGCGAAGACGCACTCCGCACCTCGTCAATGAATCACCGCTATGCGGATGGGCGAGTCGCACTCGAAGATGTGTCGTTCACCATCGGAGCGGGGGAGTGCGTGGCGCTGGTTGGGCCAAACGGTGCCGGGAAAACCACCCTGTTCCTGCGCCTGTGTGGCGTGCTTGCGGGCAAATCTGGCGAGGCGAGCGTCTGCGGTCTCGACCCCACCGACCCCACACATCGAAAGCAGTTGCCTGCCACGGTCGGGATCGTGTTCCAGAACTCGGACGACCAACTCTTCAGCCCGACTGTGTTGGAAGACGTGTGCTTCGGCCCGCTGAATCTTGGCCTGTCTGTGGATGAAGCACGGGGCCGTGCCGCGGAGGCACTCGCGGCCGTGGGCTTGTCGCCGGAAGCGGGTGAGCGGGTGCCGTTTAAGCTCTCCGGTGGCGATAAACGCCGTGCGGCGCTGGCCGGCGTGCTCGCCATGCGTCCGTCGGTTCTCCTTCTTGATGAACCGAGCGCGTTTCTCGACCCACGCGGTCGCCGCGACCTCATCGAACTCATCCACAAACTTCCTGGCACGAAGCTCATCGCCACGCACGACCTCGATCTGGTACTGGATGTCTGCCCGCGCGTGTTGGTGCTGGATGGCGGCAAACTTGCGGCCGACGGCCCATCGGCCGAGTTGCTCGCGAACGCGGACTTGATGGAGCAACACGGGTTGGAAGTGCCGCATCGATTGCGGAACCGTGTCTAAATGCCGCCCCGCTGGGGCGGCCGCTAAACGTCGCGCATTCGACCCGTATACTTGCTTCAACACCGCGCACGACAACCCGGACCGTTCCCGATGCCTTCCTCGCTACTGACCGAACCGCCGCTGAACCCGATTCACGAGTCGTTTCCGGTCGAACGCATTCTGAAACCGACAGATTCCCCTCCGAAACGCAGCCACAAGGTTATCGCGGTGTTGCCGGCCTACAACGCCGCAACAACGCTCGCCGCCACGCTCGCCGGCTTCCCACCGGGTTGCGTGGATGAGGTGCTGCTCGTTGACGATTGCAGTAAGGACAACACCGTGCAGCTCGCCCGCGACATGGGCCTCACGGTGATCGTTCACGACAAAAACAAGGGCTACGGCGGCAACCAGAAGACGTGCTACAAGTATTGCCTCGACCACGGGGCTGACGTGGTGGTGATGATCCACCCCGACTACCAGTACGATTCGCGGGTGATTCCCCACGCGGTCGGCATCATCGAGTTGGGCATCTGTGATGTCGTGCTCGGGAACCGCGTGCGGAGCCGGGCCGAGACGATGAAGTGCGGTATGCCGTGGTGGAAGTACGTCAGCAATCGCGGGCTCACTGCGTTCGAGAACCTCATGCTCGGGCAGAACCTCGGCGAGTTCCACAGCGGCTTCCGCGTCTACCGCCGCCAGGTGCTCGAAACGATACCGTTCGAGCGTAACTCGGACGACTTCGTTTTCGACACGCAATTCCTGGTGCAAGCGATCCACTTCGGCTTCCGCCTCGGCGACGTGCCGGTGCCGGTGCGCTACTTCGACGAGGCGAGCCAGATCAACTTCCGCCGCAGCACGAAGTACGGCCTTCAGACACTGAAGACCGTGGGGCAATACTGGCTCAACCGCCTCGGCCTGCGCAAAAGCATGCTATTCAAGCCAAAGGGATGATGGGGCAGGGCTCCGCAGAGGTTGAAGTTTGGTAGGGGGTGGGTCGAGTCGCTCTCCGCGACGAGCTGCACCATTTTCCTTCATCCTCTGCGTAGCCCCTTGGTTACACCCAAACTCACTGCGTAACTCCCCGAGTGTTCACACCTCAGCGTAGCGCAGACGCAAGGCGTTGGCGATCACGGACACGGAACTGAGGCTCATCGCCGCCGCCGCGATCATCGGACTCAGGAGCACCCCAAAGAAAGGATATAGCACCCCGGCCGCGATGGGGACGCCAAGCACGTTGTACGCGAAGGCGAAGAACAGGTTCTGGCGGATGTTCCTCATGGTTGCTTGGCTCAGGGTGCGAGCTCGCACAATCCCCCGCAGGTCGCCCTTCACCAGTGTGATCCCCGCCGACTCCATCGCCACGTCGGTGCCGGTGCCCATCGCGATTCCCACGTCCGCTGCCGCGAGTGCGGGGGCATCGTTGATCCCATCTCCAGCCATCGCGACCACCCGGCCCTCGGCTCGCAGTCGCTGAACCGTCTCGGCTTTCTGCTCGGGAAGCACCTCGGCGAACACCTGATCGATCCCCAGTTGCTTCGCCACTGCTTCGGCCGTCGCACGGCTATCCCCCGTCAGCATGACGACCTTCAGACCGGCCGCGTGAAGCCGTGTCACAGCCTCCTGGGTTGTTGCCTTGATGGGGTCCGCGACACCGAGCAAACCTGCCGCTTTCCCATCCACGGCGAGGAACAGGATTGTCTGACCTTTGGCTCGCAGCGAGTCGGCACGCTCATTCATTGCATCAACGCCGGGAACACTCGCATCGAGCATCATCGCCCGGTTGCCGAGCACGACGACCTGTCCGCCCACGCTGCCACGTACGCCCTTCCCCGAAACCGTTTCGAACCCCACGACATCGGCCGGCGTGATTCCCCTATCCTTCGCCCCCGCGAGAATCGCAGCCGCGAGCGGGTGTTCGCTCCCTCGCTCCAGGGATGCCGCCAGCCGGAGGAGATCGGCCTCGCTGACCCCCGTCGCGGGTTCCACCGCCACCAACTTCGGCTTCCCTTCCGTCAACGTGCCGGTCTTGTCCACGACGACCGTGTCCACCTTCTCCATTCGTTCGAGTGCCTCAGCGTTCTTGACCAGCACACCCTCACGCGCCCCCCGGCCAACCCCCACCATGATCGACATGGGCGTGGCCAACCCCAGGGCACATGGGCAGGCGATGATGAGGACCGCGACCGCGTTCATCAGGGCATACGCCAGCGCCGGGCTTGGGCCGAACGCCGCCCACACGATGAACGTGACCACCGCGACCAGCACGACCGCGGGCACAAACCATGCGGCCACGAGATCGGCCAGTCGCTGCACGGGTGCCCGGCTCCGCTGCGCCTCCCCGACCAGCGCCACGATCCGGGCCAGGAGCGTCTCGCTTCCCACCTTCGTGGCGGTCATCACGAACCCGCCCGTGGTGTTCACGGTCCCGCCGATCACAGCATCGCCCGGCTTCTTCTCGACGGGGATCGGCTCGCCCGTGACCATCGACTCATCCACGGAACTGCCACCCTCGGCCACGGTCCCATCGGTTGGCACCTTCTCACCGGGCCGCACTCGCAACCGGTCGCCCACATGCACGTCGCCAAGTGCGATGTCCTCGTCCGTGCCGTCGGGTCGCACGCGGCGCGCGGTCTTCGGGTTGAGCCCGAGGAGTGCGCGAATCGCCGATCCGGTCTGCCGGCGAGCACGGAGTTCGAGCACCTGGCCGAGCAACACCAGTGTGATGATGGCTGCGGCGGCCTCGAAGTAAACCGGCACGCCGTGCTCGCCACGGAAGCCCGCGGGGAACAGTTCCGGTGCGACGGTCGCAACCAGACTGAACCCCCACGCCGCCCCGGTGCCGAGGGCGATCAGGGTGAACATGTTCGCAGTCTTGTGTCGGGCGGCTTGCACGGCTCGCACGAAGAACGGCCACCCGGCCCAAAGCACCACGGGGGTTGCCAGGGCCAACTCGACCCAGTTCTTCCCCCCGTGTGCCAGCAATTCCGGGAGCGTGAGCCCGACCATCGAGCCCATCGCGAGAACCAGCACGGGAAGCGTGAGGGCTGCCGCGATCCACAACCGACGGGTCATGTCGCGTAACTCGCTATCGTCTTCGACTCCATCCGCCTGGTGTGTCATCGGTTCGAGCGCCATGCCACACTTTGGGCACGTTCCCGGCCCTTGCTGCACAATCTCCGGGTGCATGGGGCAGGTGTAGGTTCCGTTGCTCGCCTGAACCGTGGGGGCTGGGCTTCCCCCGTGACAGCACGAGTGGCCGGTTGCGGCGGGCTTCGTCGCCAGGTATCGAGTCGGGTCAGCCTCGAATTTCACCAGGCAGTGCTTGCTGCAAAAGTGGTAGGGCTTCCCCGCATGGCTGAACGATCCCGCGGCGGTGGATGGGTCCACGGTCATGCCGCAAACCGGGTCGATGGCCGATGCCGGCCGTTCGACGACAGTCAAATTGAAGGGATTGCGGTCGGGTGACATCTGACACCTCCCGTTTCAGGACTGATCTGGGTTCGGACAGTCCACTCTACACCCTGTACCACGGTACGGAGTCAACTCCATCGCGGCGGTTTTCTCCAAAAGAGCACGGCTTGCGTGGTCGCCGTCAGGTGGATTCGCCTCGTGTTCCGATGGCCGCGAGAATGGGGCACCCCGCAGCAGGCCCGGTCCCGTCACAGGATGTGAGAACCCTCGCGAGTTCCGCCCGCATTGCCTGGAGGTCTGCAATCCGAGCGTCGATATCGGCCAACTTCTCGGTAGCTCTCGCGTGAATGTCGGCACGGTCGGCATCGGGGTCATCTCGCAATTCCAGCAAACCCTTCGCGTCCCGAAGCGTGAACCCGAGCCACTGGGCACGGCGGAGGAACTTCACTCGCTCCACGGCCTCAGGTGGGTACTGGCGGTAGCCAGACGCCGTTCGGTCCGGTTCCGCGAGCAGTCCTTCCCGCTCATAGAAGCGAATCGTCTCCACCCCAACCTCTGCCTGCTTCGCGAGTTGGCCGATCGTCAACATGGTTCACCCTCCAACCACAGTGTACCCGTTTGCCACGGTCCGGCGTCAACCATCGGGTGTCACGGACTCACTCATTTGGGCTCGTTGGGGCTGAATGCTGCAAGTAAATCGCGGTGAGCGCTGGAAAAATATCGGTGGTTGAGTAACCGAAGCGAAGTTCCTGCCATTACTTGGTGGAAGCTCACCGGAGAGTGAGGGTTCGATGCCGGATGTTCACAACGACAGATTGCCCGACCACGTCATTGCCCGTGCCCGAACGGGTGACCGGTCGGCATTCGAGGAGATTGTCCGGCGGTATCAGCGTCGGATCCGGTCATGGCTCGCGACCCACTGTCCTCCCGGCGGCGACGTGGACGAGGTGGCCCAGCGAACCTTCCTTGCGGTCTACACGCGGCTCGATGAGTACCAGGACGGCACGAACTTCGACGCCTGGGTGTTCACCATCGCCCGCTTCCAACTGATGACCGAGGTCACGGCGCTGCGCCGGCAGGCCGACTACCACTCGCGGTTTGCGAGCGACCTGATCTCGCGCGAACTGGAACGGCGCGTCGAACAGCCGGACGAGTTGACTGAAGACCGCCTCCGGCACCTCGCCTCGTGCCTCGAATGCGTTCCCGAGCGGGACCGGCAGGTGCTCGACTGGCGCTACCGCGAGAACGTGCCGGTGCAGGAGATGGCGGCTCGCTCTGGTCGGTCCACGGCGGCCGTGAAGAAGTTGCTCTGGGTGCTGCGACTGAAGATCCGCGATTGCATCGACGCGAAACTGGCCGCCGAGGGTGGGCTGACATGACACCGAATGACCGCTTTGCCGAACTCTGGGGCGACTACCTCGAAGGCGACCTCGACGCGGCCGGCCGGGCCGAACTGCTAGCTCTGCTGAACGGCGATAAATCGCTCCGTGCCCAGGCGGTCGACCTGTTCCAGCTTCATCGGCTGCTCGGGTTCGCCCACCAGGACGGTGCCGAGTCTGGGGAAGCGTTCGTCCGGTCCGTCGCGGCCCAGTTGCCGGCCGGGGACGAGGAGTTCGTGGAGACGGTCATGAACCGTCTCCCGGTTCCTGCGATCGATCGCCGGCGGTTCGTGGTGCGGACGATTGCGGCGCTGGCGTTCGGACTCATGGTCGGGGTGTTCGTCACGTCGGCGGCGTGGGTGTACGCCACGCCGCGCCAGCCGGCCCCGCCCGGAGACGTCGTGCTGCTTGACGAAGGGTTCGAGTCCAGCCCCGCCCCCGAGCCGACTGGTATTCCCACGCACCCGCACCGCTGGGCTGGCGACTTCAGCGAACTCGTTGGTGAGAACCAGCAGGTCCGCCCCGCGACCGGGCGGCGGATGTTCCGCTTTCTCCGTGGCGATTATCAGGACAAGCCGAACGCGGTGGGCAGTTACGTCAGTGACGCCTACTACCTGCTCGACGTGCGGCCGTACCGTGCCGAACTTGACGACGGCGGCGCACTGGTTCAGCTTTCTGCCGGGTTCAACGCAGCCTCGTTCCCCGCGCATGAGAAGTACCAGAGTTCCGTCTCGCTCTACGCGCTCGACGCCGAGACCGCGACGAACGGCTCGACCCGACTCGACAACACGCTGCAAAACGACTCGCTGGCGTTCTCGCGTGCCAACCGACTGTTGCTGGATCGGCAGCCCGAAACGTGGCAGCGGTTGGCGGGCGAGTTGCGGCTGCCGCCGGGCACCGACTTCGTGCTGGTGCGGATCGGCGTGGCGCACGTGACCGCGGCCCAGCGCCGCAGCGACTTCCCCGGTCACTACCTCGATGACGTGCGAATGGTGCTCAGCCGCCGTACGCCGATGCCGTGAACACCGAGCACGCTCCCCTCCGAAGACTCCGGGTCGCGGCTAAACGAAGGCCAACACACCTGGTTGAAAGGAACTCTCCTTGAACCGCTTCACTCTCCTCCTGCTCGGCATGGTCGTCGCGCCGTCGGCGGTCGCGGCCGAGAACGACACGCATGCGGTCGTGCCCGAACGCCAGCGTGCGTTCCTGCAAGCCCACTGCCAGAAGTGCCACGACGCGAAGGTACAGAAGGGAAAGTTCCGCGTCGATGATCTTCCGTTCGCAATCGCCAACATCGAGACGGCCGAGCGCTGGCAGAAGGTGCTCAACGCGCTGAACGCCGGCGAGATGCCGCCGGAAGATCAGAAGCAACCGCCGTGCGCGGACAAGGCCAACTTCCTCGACGACCTCGCGAACGTGATGGTGACGGCTCGCAAGAGCCTCGGCGACCAGAAGGGCGTCGTCACCATGCGGCGGCTGAATCGCCGCGAGTACCGGAACACCCTCCGCGAGTTGCTCGGCGTCGAGATCAACGTGAGCGAACTCCCCGGCGATTCCGGCAACGGCGGCTTCGACACCGTGGGGTCGAACCTGTTCATGTCGAGCAACCAGTTCGAGCAGTACCTCGCCCTCGGCCGCGAGGCGCTCGACGAGGCGTTCGAGAAGCAAACGGCGGCAGGCGTGCAGAAGAAGTTGCGGTTCGAAGTCGAGGACTCGCTCGCCCCGATCACCAAGTTCGTGAACACCGAGAAGGACGCCCACGATCGCGGCAAGAAGTGGGTCGATGCGGTGATGGCTGCCGCAGCAAAGCCGGAGAACAAAGCGGTCGTCGCCGAGATCCGCAAGACCGCGAAGGACGACGCGATCTTCCGCCGCTCGTGGGCCAAGATCGCCGGGGCGCCGTCGCCCGAATCGTTCGGCTTCGACACGGGCGAGAACAACGCGGACAAGGCCAACCGCGCCGCGAACATGGGCGGCATTCACTCCTACTACCAGTACTACCTCAAGCTCCCCGCACTCGATCAGGGCGCGTACCTCACGCTCGCCCAGCAGGATCGCGTGAACTCCTGGCTCAACTTGCAGGTGCCGTTCGACTGGCCGGTCGGGAACTACACCGTCCGGTATCGCGCCGCGGCGGTCGAAGGCTCCGACCCGCAGCGCCGGTTCATGGAGTTCGGCATCAACCCCCGGCACGGGCAAGTCCACGCGACCCACGAGATCACCGGCACGATGGCCGCGCCCCAGATCATCGAGATCCCGTGGACGCTTACCCGCAAGCACTCGGACCGCAGCGACCGCACGCTGTTCATCCGCGAGAAGGGGACGAACGACCACATCGAACAGGTCCGCCGGAAGTTCGCGGAAGGGGTGAAGCAGAACGGCGTCGGCCCGACCGTGGCGCTGTGGGTGGACTGGTTCGAGATCGAGTACAAGCCCGCGAGTGCGAAGCCCACCGCCCCCGGTCTCGCGGCACTCGGCATCCCGCTCGACGACAAGTCCAAGCCGCCGACGGCTGCCGAGGTGCGTGCCGCGTTCGAGCGATTCGCCCAGGAAGCGTTCCGGGGCGCGAAGCCGACGGCGGGCTACATCGACCGCTTGCAGTCGCTGTACGACACGCGCCGGACCGCGGGCACGAAGCACAGCGTGGCCCTCAAGGAATCGCTCGCGGTCGTGCTGGCGTCGCCGATGTTCTTGTACCTCGCCGAGCCTGCCAGCGAGAAGGGCCGCCCGCTGACCGACCTCGAACTGGCAACGCGGCTCTCCTACTTCATCTGGGGCGCGCCGCCTGATACCACACTCCGCGACCTCGCAACACGTGGCGAACTGTCGAAGCCCGCGGTCCTCGCCGCCGAAACCACCCGACTGCTCGACGACCCACGATCGGCTGGCTTCGTGAACGGGTTCGTGTACCAGTGGCTCGGGATGGACCGTCTCGACTTCTTCGAGGTCAACCGCGGGCTGTTCCCCAACTTCGATAACGCCACGAAGCTCGCGGCCCGGAACGAGGTCTACGAGACGTTCGCATATGGCTTGCGGGAGAACACCAGCATCCGCGACTTGCTGAAGGCCGACCACGTCATCATCAACAGCGTGCTCGCGAACTACTACGGCATCAAGGGCGTGACCGGCGATGCGTACCGCAAGGTGCCGGTGCCGAAGGACTCGCCGCGCGGCGGGTTGCTGGGGATGGCGGCGATCAACCTGATGGGCAGCAACGGCGAGCGCACCAGCCCGGTCGAACGCGGGGCGTGGGTGCTGCGAAAGTTGCTCAACGACCCGCCGCCGCCCGCCCCGGCGAACGTCCCGGCGATCACGCGTCTCGCGGGGAAGGCGCTCACCACCCGCGACCGGCTCCAGGCCCACCAGGACGCCCCGCAGTGCGCGAGTTGCCACCGCAAGATCGACCCCATCGGCTTCGGCCTGGAGAACTTCGACGCCGTCGGCCAGTGGCGAACGCAGGACAGCTATCAGGTGATGGACGCTTCTGGGAAGCCGGCGCGGGACGTTCCCAAACTCACCTGGACAATCGACCCGTCGGGGGCGATGCACAAGGGGCCGGCGTTCAAGAGCTACTTCGAGCTACGAGACATCATCGCTGGCAAGTCGGACGCCTTCGCCCGCGGGTTCAGCGAGGCACTCGTGGAGTACGCCATCGGCCGCCCGGTCGGCTTCCGCGACGCGGCACTGCTCGACGACATGCAGCGCCAGGTGAAAGCAAAAGACCTCGCGATGCGTGAGTTCATCCACGCACTGGTACGCAGCAAAGAATTCCAAACCAAGTAACCTCCCCGGGAATCCCGCACATGAACGCTAACCCGACACGCCGCCTGTTCCTCCGATCCAGCACCGCGATGATCGCGCTGCCGCCGCTCGAGTCGTTCGGCTTCCGCCGCTTCGCCTCGGCCGCGCCCGCCGCGACCCCGCCGAAGCGCATGATCTTCCTGAGCTTCGGCTACGGGGTCACGGAATCCAGTTGGTACCCGGATGTGACGAAGACCGGCCCGGACTACAAGCTCTCGCCGGGCCTCGAACCGCTCGCGAAACACAAGGCCGACTTCACCGTGATCCAGGGGCTCACGAATAAGTTCGCCAACGAGGGGCACTGGGGCAGCACGCTATGGCTCACCGGGGCGAACCGCTACGCCGAGCCTGGCCAGAGCTTCCACAACAGCATCTCGGCCGATCAGGTCGCGGCGGGGCACCTCGGGCAAGAGACGCGCTTCCCTTCAATCCAGCTCAACGGCGGCCCCGCCACAGAGATGGGCGGCTCTGGGCACGGCCCGGGGCTGTCGCTCGCGTGGGACGTGCGCGGCAAACCCATTGGCGGATTCGACACGCCTGTCGATGCGTACCACCGGCTGTTCTCGACGGACAAGACTCCGATCGGGCAGCAGAAGGCCATGCTCGCCCAGCGCCGCAGCGTCCTCGACACGGTCCGCGAGAACGCCCGCGAGATGCAGCAGCAACTCAGCAAGAAGGACAACGACAAGCTCAACGAGTACTTCGAGGGGATTCGCGACATCGAGACGCGACTGGGCAAGGAGGAGCGCTGGATCGGCGTGCCGCAGCCGAAGACGGCGATGCCCGAGCCCAAGCCGGGAATGGTCGGCCGCGAGGAAATCCGGCTGATGTACGACTTGATGGTCGCCGCGTTCCAGACCGACAGCACGCGGGTGTTCACGTTCCGCCAGCCGGTGAAGTCGCTGCTGCCGAGCATCGACGTCAAGGTTCACCCGCACGACATGAGCCACTACCACGCGGTCCTGGGCGAGAAGCTCGACGCCTCGCAGCGCCGCGACGCCGCCCAGAGCGAACTCCTCGCGGGGTTGATCGGAAAGCTCAAGGCCACCAAAGAAGCCGACGGCTCGCGGCTGTTCGACCACACGTGCCTCGTCTACGGCAGCAACCTTCGCACCGGCCACTCGCTCGACAACTGCCCCACGGTGGTCGCGGGCGGCGGCGCGGGGATCAAGCTCGGTCACCACATCGTCGCGCCCAAGAACACGCCTTTGTGCAACCTGTGGCTGACTCTGCTGCACGGGGTCGGGGCCAAGGTCGAGCGTCACGGCGACAGCACCGGCCTGCTGAAAGAAGTGATCGCGTAACATCAGCGACGCACACCACCGGATACCACCATGCTCACGCGCCTCTCCCGTATCGCAGTCACGTTAACCATGTTCCTCGCCCCCGCTTCGGTGCGGAGCGCGGACCAGCCGGCCCCGAAGCCGAAGGCCGAGCCACCGGGCGGCAACCAGTTCGGCATTAACCAAGCAGGCATCACCTCGCCGGAGATGCGCGACGCGATCACCCGCATGAACGAGGCCGGGATCGTTGAAGGGCGGAAGGGGTCGCTCACCTTCTTCCGCTGGGCGACGGACGCGAAGCCGCCGCTGCTCGCGCACCTCGGCCTGTGGGGGCCGAAGATCACCAACGACGTGTTCGCCCTCGTGTCGGCCCTGCCGGACCTGGAACACGTCTCGGTGTACGAAACCAACATCGACGACAAGGGGTTGGCGGCGCTGGCCGGCCTCAAGAAGTTGCGGACGTTCTCGGTGCTGCCGATCACCCGCTACGAGAAGGCCGGGTTCGGGCCGCCGCAGTGGTCGTACCCCTTCATGGCACAGAGAGCCGACCGCCCCCGCATCACGGGGAAAGTTCTCGCGGACCTCGCCCCGATCAAGACGCTCGAAAGCCTGGACCTGCTCGATGCGCGGATCGCGTCGAGCGACCTCGCGGCGCTGTCGGCGTGGCCCAAGCTGTCGTCGCTCAGCCTGCCGAACGCGATCGACGCCGAGACCGTGAAGCACCTTCAGGCATGCCCCAAACTCGCAACGCTGACGCTGGGCTACCGCGAGATCACGGCGGCCGAACTGGAGGTTCTCGCTGACTGGAAGTCGCTCCGGAAGCTCACCGTGGTTCACGCCAAGTTGTCCGACGAGGCGCTCCAGGCGTTCTCGAAACTGGGGACGCTCGAAGAACTATACCTGATGGACTGCCACCTGAAGGACGACCGCCTCCAGCACCTGCGTGGCTCCGCGAAGCTAAGCTACCTCGCCCTGCAACGCAACGAGATCGACGGCCCGGGAATCGAACACCTCGCGAAGTTGAAGCTGAAGAAACTCGGCCTGGAGTTCAACAACATCAGCGACAAGACCCTTCCCCACCTGACTCAGTTGACGACGGTCGAGAACCTCGCGCTGAGCTACTGCCGCGGCGTGACGGACATGGGCATCCAAAGCGGAACGCTTCAGAAGATGACGAACTTGAAGCAACTCGGTCTTCGCGGGATGAAGCAGGTGACTGACGCGAGCCTGGACGACCTGGTGAAGTTCGGCCACCTGGAACACATCACGATCCGCGAGACCAAGATCAGCCCGGATGGGGTCGAGAAGATGAAGAAGGCCATGCCCAAGACGGTCGTGTTCAAGTAACCGTCGCGAAAAATTCCGAAACAAATTCGGAGAAGGGGTGGGTGGTCCGTTTACCTGTGCGACGGCGGACGATACGAGCCGCCGAAAACCCAAAACCAGCGGGAAACACCCGCCGCACAAGGAAACCGACCCATGTTCACGATCCGCCACCTCGCCGCGCTCATGATTGTCGCCGTTGTCGCACTGACTGCTGCCGCCGCCCAGACAGCCGCACTCGGCAAGGCACGGCTCGGTCAGGGCCAGCCCCCTGCCCAGCCGGTTGCACAGGCCACGCCCACGGAGAAGCCCGACCTGATCGTCACGGACATCACGTTCGATCCGAATGACGATGAAGTGAGGGTGAGGTTGCAGAACGTCGGCGACAAGCGAGCCGACGACAGCCACGTGCGATTGCGGATCGTCGCCCGGGTCAACGGCCAGCCCAACGAAAAGGTGTTGTTCGATCAGGAAAAATCAGTTGGCGACATCGGTCGGGGTAACGACAAGACCAAGGAGTTCAACGTGAACTTCTCGGCGATCGCCGCCCAGGCCGATGCCTTCAAGGCCCAGTTGTTCGCCACGATTGACCAACTCCTTCTGCCGGCGGGGGTCAAGCTCCGCCTCAAGAAACAGATCAACGATAACTTCCAGGTGGTGGCCATCGCCTTCGCCGACAACCGGAACGAACTGCTGGAGAAGAACGAAGGGAACAACACCCGCACCGAAACATTCCCGACGAACTGAATGGGAAACGCGATCTACCAGCAAATGTAGCCGGGGTCTGTGACCCCGGCCCTCTCGAACTCACTTCCCCGCTAAAAGCGATAAATCCTGTCCAATCTGTGTCCCAATCGCTCTATGTCCAAGATTTGTCGTCCTCGCGTCTTTTTATCGCTTCGCCCCTCCTGGAGGTCGGAATGTCTCTCCTTCCGCGCCGACATTTTGCTGGTTTCACGCTCATCGAACTGTTAGTCGTCATCGCAATCATCGCAATCCTCATTGGCCTACTACTCCCTGCGGTTCAGAAAGTGCGCGAGGCTGCCGCCCGCCTGAAGTGCCAGAACAAGATGAAGCAAATCGGGATCGCCCTGCACAGCTACCACGACACGACGACCAAGTTCCCGTCCGGGGTCAGCAACGCCCTGACCCCGAACTTCGCGACGGACCCGGACTGGTGCGGGAACGCCCTGAACCCCGGCGACGCCACGAAATCGCGCGCCCCCTGGACGGTGATGGTCCTGCCGTACCTCGAGGACAACGCGATGTTTGGCAAGTTTACGCTCACCGCAATGTTCACGACGAGTTCGAACGTCGCCAGTACGAACACGACCAACCAGGCGGCGTTCGCCCTGCCGAACGCCAAGTTCCAGTGCCCGTCGGACCCTAACTCGGGGCCGAACGTCAACAACACCAACTACCACGGCGTCCAGGGCGGCGGAACGCCCCCCGCAGCCACAACGGCCGACTTCTGCTCGACGGTCGGCGGCACCCGTGTGTTCTACCGCAACGGCGTCCTTTTCATCAACTCGACGACCGCCATCAAGGACATCACGGACGGCACCTCGAACACCTTCCTCGTCGGAGAGACGAAGTACTGCACGACCCCGACCGGCCGCAGCGACGGGTTCCACGTCGGCTGGTCGTCGGGGACCAACCTCTACATCAGCGGGAACCCGTACGGTGTGGCGGCCGCCGTCCTCCAGATCAACTCCATCCCGACGCACGGCGGTAACGCCGACCAACTCAACAACTTCTCGCGGCTGTTCGGCAGCTTTCACACTGGCGGGTGCAACTTCGTCATGGCCGACGGCTCGGTCAGGTTCGTGAACGACACGATCCCACTGGCGACCTACCAACAACTTGCCGTCCGCAACGATGGCCTGCCGATCGGGGGTGCGCCGTGAGCGGGCGCCAGATCGTCTGGGCCGCTCTCGTGGTCCTGGGTGCCGTGTCCCTCCCCGGGTGCGGCGGCGGCGTGGAGCGGCACTCGGTGTCCGGGGCGGTCACGCTCGGCGGACAGCCGGTTCCGGCCGGGGAAATCACGTTCGAACCGGATGCATCAAAGGGAAACAACGGTCCGGGGAGCGTGGCCCGGATCCGGAACGGGCGTTACCAGACGGAACCCGGCCTCGGGCTCGTCGGCGGGCCGTATATCGCCCGGATCATCCCGATGAGCGGCACCCCGTTCGCGGACTCGCTCGACGGCAAGCCGCTGCTCCCGAGCCCCCACGTCGAGAGCGTCGAGTTCCCTCCTTCGATCGTGACCAGGGATTTCGGCATTCCCGCCGCGGGGAAGAAACCACCGGGCTGAACGTGTGTTCTGAAACCCACGTGTTCGGAGCTTTCGGAGCATGCCGCGGATCATCGCGCCCTTGCTTGGGCGGACGGTTCCGGTCATCGGCGCGGTGGGAAACGAGCCGTTTCGGCGTCGTGTCCGAGCCCGAGCGCCGAGCGAGGGTTTGCGTTCAACCTCGCTCGGCGCTCGGGCTCGGACACGGGCTTGGCACACAACGAACAACCCCCGCATCACTGCGGGGGTTGTCTGCGTTGGCACACCATCAACGTCACCGGTTGAACAGGAACTCGCGGCTGTTGGTTAGCACCCAGAGCAGGTCTTGCAGGCCATCCTTCACCGTCGGGGCCGACCGCACCCAACCCTCAGCCTTCTTCACCTCGTCGGGCGACGGCAACCGCGACCATGTTGCCAGGTACAGTTCCTCGATCGCCTTGGGCACAGGCACCTTGTCCGCGATCAGCTTTTCGATGCGGCCGGCCTTGTCCCCGATCTTGCCGTTGAGCGTCACGCCGTTGAGAAGGTGCATCGCCTGGGCAATGTTCGGGGCCGCGGTTCGCTCGCACTCGCACAACACCTGACGTGCGGGCCGGCCGAACGTGTCCATGAGGTACGACTTCACCTCGCTGTCCGGAAGCTGAATCGCCCGCGTGCCCAGCGGTAGCCCGGCGTACTTCTCGCGTGTGCCCGTGGCAAAGTCCACTGCGTCCGCGAGTTGCTCGGCACTCAGGCGACGAACCGTGCGGTGCGTGAAGTGCGTGTTCGCGGCGTCGATCTTGTTGCCGTCGGTGGTGTGAGCCGAAAGCTGATACGCCCGGCTGTTGAAGATCGTCTTGAGCAGGTGCTTCACATCGAACTTGGCCTTCACCAACTCGTCGGCGAGTGCGTCGAGGAGTTCGGGGTTGCTGGCTGGGTTGGTGGCTCGCATGTCGTCAAGCGGTTCGACGAGGCCGTGGCCCATCGTGTAGCCCCAGAAGCGGTTCGCGAGGTTGCGGGCGAACATCTTGTTGTCGGAGGCCGTGAGCCAGTCCGCGAGCCGCTTGCGGCGGTCGAACTGATCGTCCCACGATTGCTTGCTGTCGCCGTCAAGTGGCAGCGGTTTCACCACCATCCTTTTCCGCGGGTGGGATGCCTCTCCGGTCGGGCGGATGAAGATCACCGTCTCCCGACCGAACAGCCCGAACTCCTGGCTGTTCTTGGTCCCCATCCGGGAGAAGAACGCGGTCAGGCCGTAGTAGTCGTCCTGGCTCCACTTCTCGAACGGGTGGTGATGACACTTCGCACAGCCGATGCGGATGCCGAGGAAAAGCTGTGCCGTGGTCTCGGCCCAGTCGTCGGCACTGCGGCCGATCTGGAAGTAGTTCGCCGGGCCGTCGATGAACGTGCTGCCCTCGGCGGTAACGATATCGCGGACGAACGCATCGGCCGGCACGTTATCCCGCACCTGTGCCCGCACCCAGTTGTGGAAGCTCCACATCCCCTTCTCTTGCAGGGCGGTGCGGTTGATGCGAAGCAGGTCGCCCCACTTGAGCGCCCACCAGTCGGTGAACTCGCCGCGATCCAGTACTTTGTCGATTGCCTTGGCTCGCTTCTTCGGATCGTTGTCCGCGAGGAACGCACGCACTTCGTCGGGGGTGGGGAGCGTGCCGATTGCGTCGAGGTACAGGCGGCGAAGGAACTCGTCGTCGGTGCAAAGCGGTGACGGCGTGAGGCCGAGATCCTTCCACTTGGCGAGAAGTTTCCGGTCGATGTCGTTGGTCGCGGGGTAATCGGGATACTTCTCGATCTTCGCGAACGGCAGGGTGATCTGTGCAATCTCGGCCTGGCCACCGAAGCGAATCATGACGTGCGTCTCGCCCGCCTTCTTGGCAGTGACCAACCCCGCGGCCGTAACACCCGCCACGGAATCGTTGAGCGCGTCGAACTGTGCCGTGCTGGTCACGTCTTCGCGGTGACCGTCGGACCAGATGGCCGTGACCGCGAGTTGCTGCTGTTCGCCGGGAACCATCACGCGGCCCGCGGGGAACACGACGATCTTCGTGACTTCCGCGTCGCGCTTGGCGTCGGGTGCGGGCGCGCCGTCTTCGAGCCATTGCCGCATTCGCAGGTAATCCCGGCCATTGAGCTTCAACTTCTCGCCACCACCGTGTTCCATGACGAGGGCCGGCTTCGCGATCAGGATGCTCCGTTCGGGGTCGCTCACCACGACACGCCGCCCCTCGTTGCTTCGCACGATCTGCTCGTGGTCGAAGGCGGGGTCGAAGCCGAATAGCGACAGGCGAAACCCACCGCGACCCAGAGCCGCCCCGTGGCACGCTCCCGAGTTGCACCCGGTTTTGGTGAGGATCGGAACGATTTCACCCGCGAAGCTCACGGCAACATCGGTTGTCGCTTTCTCCACGGTCACGGGTACGGATGCCTTCACGCCCGCGGCCTCAACCGCAATCGTGGCTTCCCCGTTGCCAGTCGCGCGAACCACGCCGCGCTCCGCGACAGCGACCTTTGCGTTTCCGGTCGTGATGGTCGCCGAGCGAGTGAGGTCGAACTTCCGGCCATCGGCCCAGACCCCGAGGACGATAAGCCGTTGCTCGTCGCGTGGGCCAGACAGCTTCACGGCCGTTGGGTACACGACCAGTTCCCTGGGCGAACCCGCTGGCGGTTTTGGCGAACTGGGTGCATCGGCAGCAGTCGCGTGCGAGATCAACAGCGTGAGAATGGCAGTAGCGGCCAAAAGGCGGGAGAACATGATGAAGACCCCTGGCAGGCCGGGCGGAAGCCCCGGATGGGGATACGAATCCGACGGATCGTCGGCGGTAGGTGAGATCATCGTCGCGGATTGCATGAACGGAGTCAAGAAGAACGATGTGCGATCGTCCGCCGCTTACGGGTTCGCGGACTTCGGAAACAAACGGCACATTATCCAGCACGCAATATCTTCTCCATTTTTCGCCCTTTCGCCAGTTCATCAACCAACTTGTCCAGGTACCTTACCCGCTGCGTTAATGGGTTCTCAATCTCTTCAATCCGGTAGCCACAGATCGCACCGGTAATGAGGTGCGCGTTCGGGTGCAACTTGGCACGCTGAAAGAACTGTTCGAAAGTCGCTTTGTCGTTGATCTGTTGTTGCAGCATCCGTTCGTCATAGCCCGTCAGCCACTCAATCACCTGATGTAGCTCTTCCTTAGATCGCCCCTTCTTCTCAACTTTGGCAACATAGTGTGGGTAGACCGAAGCGAATGTCATTGCTGCAATTCGCTCATCGTGATTGGCGCTGTTCATGGCTTGTTACTCAGTTATGGAGATTCGATGATCTCCTGTTCCCCGACGAGATCATTTCACACCACCAGGATCACGCTCGCAATATCCTTTCACTCTCCACAAGGCCGTGGGCCACGCCGGCCACAATCGTCCCTACAATCCCCAGATGCATACCTCCGTGTTCGCACTGCTGGCAATGGGTGCCGGTGCCTGCATTGCACTCCAAGCGTCGGCCAACGGGAAGTTCCGCCAGAACCTCGGCGAGCACCCGCAGTTCGCGCTGTGGGCCATGTACTTCTCGATCATCGGCACCATCGTGACCGCCACCGCGGTGATGGTCCTCATCCGTCCGCCGATGCCGAGTGCCGAGGCGTTGCGGGGCACGCAGTGGTGGAACTGGATCGGCGGCCCGCTCGGCGCGTTGATCGTGCTGGCGGGGGCGGCGCTGACCCGCGAACTGGGCGCGGCGTTGTTCATCGCATTGGTCGTGGGCGGGCAACTTCTTTGCTCGCTCATTCTGGATCATCATGCCCTGTTGGGGTTGTCGGAACAACCCGTCACCCTGGGCCGGTTGCTCGGTGCTTTGCTTGTGGTCGCCGGTGTGCTCTGCATCAAATACCTGTGATACGGATGAGTTCATTCGACACGAGAGGGTGTTCGACGGATGAAAGTCCATCACCTGAACTGTGGCATCCTTCACGTGCCTCCAAACCCGCAGGCCGCATGCCACTGCCTCCTGCTCGATATCGACGGCCGTCTTGTGCTGATCGACACGGGGATTGGCCTTGAAGACATCGCCCGCCCGCTCGAACGGATCGGCCAGCCGGCCATCGACGCCGCGGGTTTCCAATTCCACGAACCCCTCACGGCGGCTCGTCAGGTCGAGCGGCTCGGGTTCCCGACCACGGCCGTGAGTGATATTGTCCTCACCCACGCCGACCCGGATCACGCTGGCGGCCTGGCCGATTTTCCGAGTGCCGCCGTGCACATCTCGGCAGAGGAACACACCCAACTGACGAAGGGGCACTGGCGGTATTCGCCCGCACAGTTCGCGCACCGACCGCAGTGGTCCACGCACCACACTTCGAGTGAAATGTGGTTCGGGCTGGAATCCCGCCCACTGCTTATCCCCGACGCGGACGTTCGGCTGATCCCACTGTTCGGGCACACCCTCGGCCACTGCGGCGTGGCCGTTCGGAATGAGGGGCGATGGCTACTGCACGTCGGTGATGCGTACTATTTGCGGGTGGAACTTTCGACCGACGATCACCCCGTTTCCGCACTGGCGGCCGTGCGAGCCGACTCGGACACACTACGTAAGGCGAGCCTGTCCGAACTTCGCCGGTTGGCTCGGCACCACGCCGCAGAGATCGAGTTGTTCGGGTATCATGACTGCAGTGAATTCCCACCAGACGCAGCTGCCGGGTAACGAGTCAAACCGTTCTCATTCGGTTGCCTGTGCGCCGTTGCGTAAACTACATTGTGGGTAGTGGTCCCGCCCGCGGTTGGGGAGCTCGGCCGTGTCCGCCTCACTCTTGGTAGAGATGTTCGACCGTTTGCCGGAGTTGCAACCGGGCGACGATGAAGACCTCTGGGCCGCGGGCGTTCGCGATGCCATGGGGGAATTCTGTGCGTCCGTCCGCAAGCGATACACCGAGGGAACACTCCAGCGAATGCTCACATCGCCGGACGTGAAGACACGCCGCGCCGCGGCCCTCGCGCTTGGCCTCGTCGGAACGATGGAATCCAACCCGGTGGTTGCCGCGGCGCTCGCCGATCACGATTTCCTCGTCCAGAAATTCGCCGCCGACGCAATCTGGGAATTGTGGTTCCGTGGCGGCACGCCCGACCAGAACTGGCGACTTCGCGAAGCCACCCGCAATCCGGATGCCAGTAAAGCTCGTGCAGAACTCGACGAACTCATTCGCCAGGCTCCCGGCTTCGCCGAGGCGTACAACCAGCGGGCGATCTGGTTCTTCAAACGCGGCGAATTGCCGCGAGCGATCGACGATTGCGAGGCTACCCTGCGGTTGAACCCGTTTCACTTCGGCGCTGCCGCCGGTCTCGGGCAGTGTCTCGCGAAACTCGGCAAGCCCCGCGGCGCGATCCGTGCCTTCCGCACCGCCGTGAGCATTAACCCCGCACTGGAACACCTCCACGACACGATCGAACAACTCGAACGGTCCCTTGGCCCCAGCGGAGATTGATCGGGTGAAATGCGGAGATCCGAACTCCGCATTTCGTCTAATCGAACTCGCTGCCGTGCTTGACCGTACCTCCCATGACACCTAGCGTGTCTCAATCTCGCGTTCATGTCCGACATTCCGAGGTCGTCGTGAAGTTGTCCGCGCCACCCCCGCCGCCCCCGGAACCGAATGAACCCGGGCTTCCTGCCCCTGAACAACCCGCGGGCGTGGTCGCGCCCGAGACGCCGGAAGCGTCACCGCCGGTGCCGCCCATCGAGTCGAAGCAGGCAACGTGGCCCGTGTGGTTCTCGGGCGCCGACTTCGTGCTGGCCGTGTTTGCTGTCGTCCTCGCGTTCCTCGCCGCGTCATTTGTGGCGAAAAACTCGGATATCTTCCTGCACCTCGCGACCGGGCAACGGTTGCTTGCGGGCACATACACCCCTGGCACGGACCCGTTCAGTTTCTCTGCGGCCGATCGCCCCTGGGTGAACCATAGCCTGTTGTTCGATGTCGGTGCGTACCTGCTGTACTCGGGCAACGGTGCAACCCTGAGCGTCCTCAAGGCGATCGCGATCGCCGTCGCGTTTGCGCTGGTGATCGGGATTCGGCGCCCTGGGTTCTCCCTGTGGCCGTGGGCAATCGTCGCGGCTATTGGCGTCGTGGCGGCGGCCCCGTACCTCCACCTTCGCCCGACGGCAGGCTCGATCCTGCTGCTGGCCGTCACGTTGTTCCTGCTGTTCCGCGTGCCACACCAACCCGGCTCGTGGCGGTTCCCAATCGCGATTGGCGTCACGTTCTGGGTGTGGTCGAACACGGACGAGTGGTTCTTCCTCGGGCCAATGGCGCTGGCTCTCGTGTTGATTGGCGAAGTGATTCAGCGAGCCATGCGAAAGCCAGAACCCGCAACGGATGGCCAGACAGTTCCCTCACCTGAAGAAGATCCCGTGGGTTTGCCACCGGCCGTCTCGACGCTGGCACGTGCGCTCGCCATAGGCGTGCTCGTGTGCATGTTGAACCCGAACCACGTCCGCGTGTGGCAACTGCCGTTCGAGTTGGTTGGTGATCGGCAGATGACGGAGGATATCCGCTTCAAGCAACTCCTCGTGACTCCGCTGGAACGCGACTACACGGACAAGGCCCACCTCGGGTACAACCAGAACGGGTTGGCCTTCGCGTTGCTGTTCGTCGGTGGCGGCACGGCGCTGGGATTGGGTGCGGGTCGCGTGCGGTTCGCGCACATTGCACTCTGGGTGGGCTTCGCGCTCATCGTACTTGGAACAGTTCAAGCCATACCATACCTCGCGATTGTCGCGGTCCCCATTATCGCGGGGCAGTTGAATTCGCTATCGAGTCGGGTGAGTTTGAAGACGTGGGGCGACCCGAAGACGCGGTTCCTGCTGCTTGGATCCGCTGCCGGGCGGGTGTTATCGGTCATCGGGATTCTGATCGCGTGCGTGTTCGCGTGGCCGGGCTGGATTCATCCGCCAACGGGTAACCCCGCGTTCGTGCGGCGAGTCGCGTGGGGGGTTGAGGCCGATCCCGGCATGGCACGTGGAGCCGAGCAACTCCAGGCGTGGCGAAAGAGCGGGCAACTCCCCGCCGATGCTCACGGGTTCCAAACGACTCTGGAGTTCGCGAACTACTGTGCGTGGTTCGCCCCGGATGAGAAGGTGTATGCCAACGGCCGATTCAACCACCATCGCCCCGAACTCCCGACCTACCTGACCGTTCGCAAGGGGCTGCAACTCGTCGCATCGAGCGAGCGGCCAAACCCCAAGGATTTGGACGCGGCTCTCCAGAAGAGCGGCGTCGAATACGTCGTGCTGCAATCCGCCCCCGGTGACGGCTCGCCGTATATCGCGATCCAGACCGGTATTGGCGATGCATTCCAGGTTCGCGGTGCGGCCTCGATTGCATCCATCGGTCAATGGCTCGATCCGGAACACTGGTCGCCGTGGTATATGGACGGCCGGACCTCGATCAGCGGGTGGCGGTCGAAGCCCGGAGCCGAAAAACCCACCTTCGCTGCACTCAAGTTTTCCGCGGTCACGCTGGCATTTGGCGACAAGGTTGAGCGGTTACCGGCCGTGGCTACGCAACCCGTGCGCCCGTATGGTGGGTGGGAAGAAGGGTTTCTCCGATCACCCAATCTGCCGCCGCCCGGGGCTGATGATTCGATGATTTGGAACGCATATCGGAACATCGGCGAACAACTCCGACAACAACAGGAATTCGCGATCCGGCTCACCGCGGCCTTGACCGACCGACTTGTCGGCGGGGTGGGGTTGGTGTCGCGTGTGATTCCGCTTCCGCCTCCGGACATGGGGTTGCGGGCCAGTGCGTTCCTTTCGCTGCGGGCCGCACGCCGTGCAATCGCAACCGACCCCAATCACCCTGACGGGTACTTCGCGCTCTATCGGGCACTGGATGCTCGTGAACTACCGTTCTCCGATCCTGATCGTGCCATCGCCCAGGTCACCGCACTGCGGCAATGCCTGGAGCGGATGCCGCCGCCCGAGGAGTTCCGGCCGGGTGTCTACGCGGCCACGCCTTCCGATGTTGCGGCCCGACTGGCGTGGATGTACCTCGCTCCCCGCGCTGATTATGGCAACGTGCATACCGGCATCCCGGTGAACTCACCAGCGTTCGCGATCCTGTCGGCTCGATTCGGGGCAACGGGGTATCTTGTCGGTGAGCGGACCCGCGTCGTTCGGAAGTCGGCGGCAGCCCTTCAGGGGCAGCAAGTCCAACCGATTGGGGGGCCGTATTTGATGCCGCTCGACCTGGCACGCGAGGCCATTTTGAAGGCCCAAGAATACGTTGTGGTCGATGCGGTGAGCAGCGAGGCTGCTGCCAGTTCGCTGGCAAAACTCAAGGAGGTGCAGAAACTCTTCGAGACGGAACTCGCGCAGGCCAACAACGCCTACGAATCGAGGCGGGCCGCACAGAAACCACGGCTTCCGGATCAGATTCAGATGGCGATCCAGGCCAACCTTGCTGGCGAAGCGTTACGGCTGTTCAACACGAAGGATGTGGACCTGGGTAAGGAGTTCGGTCCGGCTCTGCTGGACTTTCTTCTGTGTCGCATCTCGCTGGAACTGGCCATCGGGCGGCTTGAAGATGCCGTGGCCGATCTGGATCAACTCGCCACCGATCCGGGGATACAGAAGGCACTCAACGATGCCAAACTGGGCGATGTCTTCCGTTTGCTGATGTACCAGCGGTACATTCTGGAGGGGAACTACGCCGAGGCCGGTTCAATCCTCGAATCGCTGGACGGGAAGAACGTCGGGCTCGACCCCATGAAGCCGTTGCGAGACAAGTTCGACCCGAAGTTCTTCGTCGTTACCGGCGAGAAGTTGACACTCTGGGCCGAGTTCGCGCCGCTCGCAGGCTTGCTTGCACCCACTCCGTTCGACCTGCTCGCGCGGGTTCGTGGTCCGGGTGCAGCGCTGGGCGGCGAGGAAAACAGTCTCGGCTTCCTGCCACTCCGGAACGAACTGGCGAATCGACGCAGCCAGGATGCCGAGTTCTTCTACCAGCGGGGATTGCTCTCGCTGTACGAAGGCGACATTCCGGCCGCTCGCAAACGGTTTCTGCAAACTCGCCAGCCAGCCGTCAAGGATTGGGGACTCCCCGAGTACCGAAACGGAAGCGCGGAACTCTACCTGCGACTGATCGCCGAGGCCGAGAAAGCCGCACCCGCGAAGTGACGCTCCCGCCTGGTCGCGGCTAAACCTTGTACCGGAGTTCTCCCCATGCCCGAAACCTGGACCGTCGCGGGCGTGCAGATGGACTGCACTCTTGCGGACAAGGCTGCCAACGTGGCGACCATCGTCCGCAAGCTGAACGAAGCTGCGGATCGCGGTGCGAAACTCGTCGTCTTCCCCGAGTGCATCCTCACCGGCTACGGCTTTGGTAGCCGAGCGGAAGCCCTTCTCGCCGCCGATACGCTGCCCGGCCCAAGCACCGATGCGATCGCGAAGGAGTGTGCTCGTCGCGGTGTGTGGGTCGTGTTCGGATTGCTCGAAGCGACCGCGGACGGCAAGTTGTTCAACTCCACGGCGCTGGTTGGTCCGTCGGGCTACGTCGCCAGTTACCGCAAGTTACACCTGCCCTGCCTGGGCGCGGATCGCTTCACCGATCCCGGCGACCGGCCGTTCGCGGTTCATGATCTCGGCGGCCTGAAGCTCGGCATGAGCATCTGCTTCGACGGTAGCTTCCCCGAGACCGCTCGCGTCCTCACGTTGCTAGGTGCGGATCTCGTAGTGTTGCCGACGAACTGGGCCACGAACGCCCGCAAGATGGCGGAACTGGTGTCGGCAGCGCGAGCGTGGGAGAACCACATCTATCACCTCGCGGTGAACCGCGTCGGCGACGAGAGCGGCTTTCACTACATCGGGTTGAGCTCGGCGGCGGATTACATGGGGAATGTTCTGCACTTCGCCCGTGAAGGTGCGGAAGAGATCTTCGCCATCGAGGTTGATCCCGTGGCGGCCCGGCAGAAACGCGTGGTGACATGCGCGGGTGAGTACGAGATCGACCGCGTGAACTGGCGGCGACCCGAGATGTACGGGCCACTTGTGGAGAACCCCGGCGGCTTCACCGGGCACTTCAATAAGTGAGGCAAGCCACGGGGTTGTCACGATTCCAGTTCGTCGGGATCGATCTTGGCGGCGGCCTCGTCGGCGAGTTGGTCGAGCGTGCCTTGAATGTGGCTCATCCGTTCCGGTCGCTTGTTCGCGTTGGGCCGCAGACACTGCTGGATGAGTTCAGCCAACCCCTCGGGAACGACCGGGTTGATCGACCGGACCGGCTTCAGGGTCTTCTTGAATTCTTGCGAGGTCATGGTGAGCTTGTCCTCGCTCGGTCCCCATGACGGCGGGAGTTGCAGTGTCGTGAGTCGATACATGGTCGCACCGAAGTTGTAGATGTCGGTGCGTTCGTTCACGAGCTTGTGTTCGACCGTCTCCGGTGCGATGTATTCGGGCGTCCCCTGGATGCGATTCTTCGGCTCACCTTTGATCCACGCCAGACCATAGTCCAGCACCTTCACCCTGATGCCGCGTTCGTAGATCAGGTTGTTCGGCTTCATGTCGGCGTGGTAGACGCCGTTTTTGTGCATGTGCATCAAGGCGTCGGCGATACGCTCGAAGACGCGGATCAGTTTCGCCATCCGGAGTAGCGGGATTTTGTCCATCGTTTTGCCGGGCACATACTCGATCAGCAACTTCGCCTTCTTGGGCCCAGAAAACCAGCCGCCTTCGGTTTCAAGGCAATGAATTTTCACGAGGTTAGGGTGGTTGAACATCTGACCGACGCGAAATTCGTGCTTGGCTTGTTCGAGGAATTTCACGTCATCTGCATCTTCAATGTCGACGAGTTTGAGGGCATACTCCTTTTCGTCCTCGGCACGGCGGATGTGTAAAATACTGCTGTGGGCTCCGTTCCCGAGTGTGTCGAGAACGGTGAATTTGCCAATTTTTGCGATCGCCATCGTATGCCTTCCGACAAACCACCGAGGTCTGACCTGGGTTATCATGTTACCCAAAAGAGTCGGTGTGGGCAAAGGTTGGTGATAACTTGGTGAGGCCAGGATGAAACTCCCTTGAAATGTTGAACAAGATCATGAGACTCACGTCTTACGCACGCAGAACTCGGAATACTCATGAACCCGAACCTGGACGCCCGCACGAAGGAATATGGTCGCGACATCTTCGCCCGGCTCGACCGACAGGGGCCGATTCTGTTCACTCGCCCGTGGCTGGAAGATAAGCTCATGGGTCTGGGGATGCACGACCCCGCCCTGAAGGTGCAACTCTTCCGCTTCGTCGATACGCTCCCCTATCTGAAGGAACCCGCCGAGATTTCTCGCCACTTGCAAGAGTACCTCGGCGAGGCAAAGGATGAACTCCCGTGGTGGGCACGGCTCGGCACGCTGTTCATCCCGAGCGGCGGTTTGCTTGGTAGCGCACTGGCGTGGGCGGCCCGCAGCAATGCCGAGCGGATGGCTCGCAAGTTCATCGCCGGCTCGAACGTGAACGAAGCCGTGAACGCAGTCCACGCCATGCGGAACCGCCGGCTCGCGTTCACCATCGACCTGCTCGGCGAAGCGACGATCACCGAGCCAGAAGCAGATCACGTTCAGAAGCAGTACCTTGACCTGCTTGCGGGCCTGACCCGCGAAGTGAATGCGTGGCCCGAGGAACCGATCATCGATCGGGACGACCGGGGGCCGATCCCTCGCGTGAACGTGTCGGTGAAGCTCTCGGCACTCTTCAGCCAGTTCGACCCGATCGACCCCGAAGGCACGACGCGGGCGGTCTGTCGGCGGTTGCGGCCGATCCTCGCGCTCGCCAAACGCACCGGGGCGTTCGTGAACTTCGACATGGAGCAACACAGCTTCAAGGACACAACGCTTCACATCTTCCGCACGATCCTGACGGAGCCCGAGTTCCGCAACTGGCCACACGTCGGCATCGCGATTCAGGCGTACCTCACCGACACCGAAGCCGACCTGCACAAACTCCTCGACTGGGCGAAGAACGAACGCAAGTGCCCCGTGTGGGTGCGGCTCGTGAAGGGTGCGTACTGGGACTACGAAACCGTGATCGCGGCGCAGAACGGCTGGCCCGTGCCCGTGTTCACGAAGAAGTGGCAGTCCGACGCGAACTTCGAGAAACTCACCGAGTTCCTCTTGGCGAACGTGGATTGGCTCATTCCGGCATTCGGCTCGCACAACATCCGCAGCATTGCTCACGCGATGGCTGTGGCCGAGAAGTTGAAGGTGCCGCAGCGCCGCTTCGAGTTCCAGATGCTCTACGGGATGGCCGACCCGATCAAGGAAGCGATTCAATCGCAGGGCTACCGGCTCCGCATTTACACGCCCTACGGGCAACTTCTTCCCGGCATGGCGTATCTCGTGCGCCGCCTGCTGGAGAACTCGTCGAACGATTCATTCTTGCGACAAGGGTTCGCGGAAGGGCTATCGGAGGAGATATTGCTTATGGATCCCACACTGCACCAATCCAAGCCACTTGCGGCTTCGCAGCCGATCACGCCCACGAAGCCGCAAGCGGCTTCTGCGTTTCACAACGAACCCCTTTCCGACTTCTCCGTGGCAGCGAACCGCGACAAGATGGTTGCGGCGCTCGCAAAGGTGCGGACCGAGTTCGGTCGCACGTTCCCCGTCGTTATCGACAACAAGGCCCAACCGCTCGCGAAAACGCTCGACAGCGTGAACCCGTCGCGCACATCCGAGGTGATCGGCAAGGTGGCGTGTGCGAGTGTGGAGCAGGCGAACGCAGCGGTCGCGTCGTGCCTGAAGGCGTTCGATTCGTGGCGAGATGTACCCGTGGCAGAGCGGGCTGCGTTATTGCTTCGCGTGGCTGATCAGTTCCGTGCTCGGCGGTTCGAGCTGTCCGCGTGGATCGTGCTCGAGACGGGCAAACCGTGGCGTGAGTCCGACGCCGACGTCGCGGAAGCGATCGACTTCTGTGACTATTACGCCGTCGAAATGGAACGCCTCGCGGCCCCACAGCACCGCGATGTACCCGGCGAGGACAACCGCTACTTCTACGACGCTCGTGGCGTGTCGGTCGTCATCGCGCCGTGGAACTTCCCGCTCGCCATCCTCACCGGCATGGCCGCGGCCGCTGTCGTCGCCGGGAACACCGTGATCCTGAAGCCGGCTGAGCAGTCGGGTGTGATCGGCGCGAAGCTCATGGAGTGTTTCCTCGCAGCAGGCGTGCCCGCGGGAGTCGTGAACTTCGTCCCCGGCATCGGCGAGGAAATCGGGCCGACGCTCGTGCAGCACCCGGACGTCGCGCTCATCGCGTTCACCGGGTCGCTTAAGGTCGCGCTCATGATTAACGAGCAGGCCGCGAAGACCCCCGGCGGGCAGAACTTCGTCAAGAAGGTGATCGCCGAGATGGGCGGCAAGAACGCCGTGATCGTGGACTCCGACGCGGACCTCGATGAAGCCGTGAAGGGCGTGGTCGATTCGGCGTTCGGCTACGGTGGGCAGAAGTGCTCGGCCGGTTCGCGTGCCATCGTGCTCGATGGCATTTACGATCAGTTCCTGAACCGCCTCGTGGAAGCGACCAAGAGCCTGACCGTGAGCGCTGCCGACGAACCCGGCTGTTCGCTCGGTCCCGTGATCGACGCCGAGAGCCGCGACCGCATCCTGAAGACGATCGAGGCGGGCAAGACGCAAGCGCGGCTCGCTCACCACACCGACATCGGCGCTCTCGCGTCGCAGGGCTACTTCGTGGGGCCAGCGATCTTCGCCGACGTGCCCGAGAACGCCGGTATCGCCCAGGAAGAAATCTTCGGCCCGGTGCTGTCGGTGATTCGCGCGAAGGATTTGGACGACGCCATCCGCATCGCGAACGGCACGAAGTACGCGCTGACGGGCGGCGTGTTCAGCCGCAGCCCGACGCACCTGGAACAAGTGAAGCGACGGTTCCGCGTGGGGAACCTCTACATCAACCGCAAGTGCACGGGAGCGCTCGTGGATCGCCAACCGTTCGGCGGCTTCAAACTCAGCGGCATCGGCTCGAAAGCCGGCGGCCCGGACTACCTGTTGCAGTTCCTGTTGCCGCGCACCGTGACCGAAAACCAGATGCGCCGCGGATTCGCCCCCGAGACCGGGGCGGGGGAGTGATAAGCGATCACAGATCAGAGCATGTGGCCTCTTGGCGGCAACCGAAGCCGGCCGCAAAACGCATTCCGAAGCGAGTCTGCCGCGTATTGACTGATGGTCAGATATCGCCTGTCTTCGGTGACAGTGCCCGCAATGACGAACTTCTCAAGTCGTGGCCAGGGGCCAATTTTGCAGACCGCATGGACATGCGAGTCAACACAGGTTGAATCAATTGTGACTACTCGGAGACGATCCAGATACCCACACTCAGACAAGACCTCCCACTGCAGCCTCACACAATTCACGATAAGTGAAGTGACGGGGCTCGCATCGAGCAACTTTTCTAGTGATCGCTCCGGCAGCACTTCCAAGACCGTCAGGTCAGCAACAAATCCGCGGATGAAGGTTTCGCCCCAACGGTAGCCGTCTCCCGTCGGGAGCTCGCAATACCAGGTCTGCCCGTGGATATGGAGCAGCGAGTTGATAATGTTCTCTCGGTGCTGCCGAGCTGACGAGGCTACCGGCAGGTTTGCAGTTTGACACTGAAGACGGATGAACTCGGCGCGTTCCTCCTCGCCGTTCTCCTGAAGCCAGTCGGAGAAGACGAGGCGTGGCGTGTCCTCGTCGGGGTTGTCGCACACCGCACGCAATAACGCTTCTCGCTCGTTCATTGCGGTTCCTCATCTGCAAGACGTAGCCAGCTCGCCCACTGACGCGTAACCGTGAGTCTAGCGTTTGTGGCGGCGTCATGCTCCAGTGGAGCGACTCACATTCACGACGGAGTAATCATGTTCGCGAAACACACGTTCCTGCTCGGCTTTGTGCTCGCATTGGTCGGCGTTGCGCCCGTGCGGGCCGACGATGCCGCGGATCGGGCAAAACTTCGCGATACCCTCATGGAACGCGAGGTCGAAAGCTGGGTGATGATGAAGAAGAAGGACGTCGCGGCGATGAAGGAATACCTTGCCGACGACGTCGTCCTGATCTTCTACGACGCGGTTAGGCTGCACAAGCCAGAGATGCTCAAGCTCATGCCCGACTACAAACTCGACAGCTTCACCGTCGAGGGAAAGCCCGATATCGTCATGCCGACAGCGGATGTCGCGACGCTCATCTACCGCATCACCTACACCAGCGCGGTCAAGGATGAGAAGCCGAGGAAGGTGACTGTGGTGTCGTCGAGCACGTACGTGCGGCGCGGCGGGAAATGGGTCAGCATCTTCTACCAGGAAACGCTGGCCAAGTAAGCCCGCTCGCTATCCGAGTGCAACCATGACCGAAACCGCTGCCGAACCGTCCGGGTCGTGGTTCAACCGCACGGTCATCGGCGCGGGGCTGACCAGCTTCCTTGCCGATGTCGGCTACGAAATGGCCACCGCCATTCTCCCCGGCTTCCTGCTGCTCATCGGGCTTTCTCCCGCTGATGCGGGCCGCGTTCTCGGCGTTATCGAAGGCACGGCCGATCTCCTCTCGAACGCCGTGAAACTCACCGTTGGCTGGTATTCCGACCGCATCGGGAAGCGTAAAGCGTTCGTCGTCGGGGGCTACGCTCTGACCGGCTCGGCGTTCGCGCTATGTGCTCTCGCTGTGAGCTGGCCGCTGGTGCTGGTCGCGAAGTCGCTGGCGTGGATCGGGAAGGGGCTTCGCGGACCGCTTCGCAATGCGATCCTCGCGGACTCGGTCTCTCCCGAAAACCACGGCAAGGCATTCGGCTTCCACCGGGCCGGCGACACGCTCGGCGCGATCCTCGGGCCGCTGATCGGTGCCGCGCTCATCGCATGGCTACCATCTGAGTGGTTCGACACGGAACCCGGGCCATATCGATTCGTGTTTCTGGTGACGCTCATTCCGGGGCTTGGGGCTGCACTCGCGTTCGCTCTGTTGGTGCGCGAACAGCGATTCACGCCGAAACCCGGACTGCGGCTCGGCGCATCTCTGAAGGCGTTGCCATCCGCGTTCCGCCGCTGGCTCGGTCCGGTGTTCGTGTTTGGCGTGGGCGATTTCTCGCACGCCTTGCTCGTTCTCGCCGCCACGCTACTCCTCACACCCGTGTACGGTGCTCAACACGCCGCTGCGGTTGCCGTGTCGCTGTATGCGTTGAAAAACGCCGCGGGGGCACTCGCCGCATTCCCGGCAGGTGCGCTCGGCGACAAATGGGGCCACCTGCCGGTGCTGCTCGCGGGCTACGCGATCGGTGTTCTCACGATGGTTGGCTTCGGAACGCTGTTCGTCACTGAAACGCGGAGCGTGGCCTGGCTGGCGGTGCTCTTCGCGCTCGGGGGAGTTTACATCGCGGTCGAAGAAGCACTCGAACCGGCGATCGCTGCGGATCTCGTACCCGACAAGTCGGTGCGGGGGACCGCGATGGGCTTGCTGGCCTCAGTCAATGGGATTGGCGACTTCGTGGCCAGCGTCGGCGTTGGTTCGCTGTTTGCACTCGGACCAGAGATCGGTTTTGCGACTGCCGCGAGTTTGATGCTTGCGGGGACCGTCTGGCTTGCGACTTTTGGCAAGTCGGGTGCGGAAGCGGCCGGAACCACCTAACCACTCCGGTCGCTCACGCTCCCGGCTGGTCAAGAGAGGTGCCCTATTTTCGGGCGGTGATGTGGAAACCGCGGGCACGTTGTGGTATACTTTCTCTGTCCATCGTCGGAATGGGCCGAATTCATGGCTTCCTCTCCCGGAAGCGACTGGTTGATGCCCAAAATTGAGCATGTCGAGCCGCCCCTGCCCGAAATCGTAGGCACGGCTCCGGCCATGCAGGACGTCTATCGCATGGTGCGGCTCGCCGCACCGCGGTCAGCGAACGTACTGCTCATTGGCGAGACCGGCACCGGCAAAGAAATCATCGCCAAGGCGGTGCATAAACTCAGCCGGCGGTCCGATGGGCCGTTCATCCGGGTGAACTGCGGTGCGTTGCACGAAAACTTGCTCGAAAGCGAGCTTTTTGGGCACATCAAGGGTGCGTTCACCGGGGCCGTCGAAAACAAGACCGGCCGTTTCGAGGCTGCCCACGGCGGCACCATCTTCCTCGATGAAATCAACAGCACATCCCCCAAGCTTCAGGTGAAACTTCTCCGCGTCCTCCAGGAACGCGAGTTCGAGCGTGTCGGCGAAAGCCGTACCATCCGCGTCGATGTGCGGGTCATCGCAGCAACCAACGCCTCCCTTGAAGAACTCATCGGCTCCGGCGATTTCCGCGAAGACCTCTATTACCGCCTGAACGTGATCCCCATTGTGCTCCCGCCATTGCGGGAACGCCGCGAGGATATCGCGCTGCTGGCTCAATTTTTCCTCCGCCGTTACAGCGAGCAGAATAAGTGCATCGTTCCTGAGCTCACGCCCGCCGTGATCGAGGGGTTGAAGATGCACGAATGGCCCGGAAACGTTCGCGAGTTGGAAAACGCACTCGAGCGGCTCATCGTGCTGGCCGATGGCGGCCCGATCACGCCCGAATTGTTGCGATTCACTCGACCGAAGTATGCGTTGCGGTCGTCGAAATCCCAGGGTAGCAATGGCGTCGGAACGGATGTCCCGTCGCTGATCCGGGCACTCGTTCGTGCCGGAATGCACGCCCCGCGTCCGGACGGGCTCAAACTGCACCCGTTCCTTGTGGACGGTCTTGAGCGAGCGCTCATCGAAGAAGTGATGCGCGAGTGCGGTCGAACCCAGGTAAAGGCAGCCGACCGGCTGGGGATCAACCGAAACACCCTGCACAAGAAGTGGGAGCAATACAAGCTCGACGATGCGTCCTCGACCGTGCCGCCAGCGGAAGAACCGCCTGCCACCGAAGCCGTCGCGAGTTGAAAGGGGCAGGGTCGTGTTTCCGGTGGTGTTGAACCTCGCCGGCCGCGTGGTTGTTGTGGTCGGAGGTGGTGCCGTCGGAACACGAAAGGCCGCTGCCGCGATTGCCGCCGGCGCGACCGTGCGAATCGTGGACCCAACGCAACCACTCGGGGGGCTGACGCCCCCCGCTCGCCAAATTCCAATTTCTGAAGCCTATCGTTCCAACCATCTCGACGGCGCGTTCCTCGTTTTCGCCTGCGCAACCCCAGCGGTGAACGCTCAGGTTGTTGCCGACGCACAGGCTCGCGGCATTCTGGTGAACTCAGCATCCGACCCCATCACTGGCGATTTCACGCTGCCTTCCGTGGTCCGTTCCGGCGACCTTACCCTGGCGGTGAGCACCGGTGGCGCGGCCCCGGCACTCGCTCGCCGCCTACGCGAGAAGTTCGAGGCCGAGTTCGATGCCACGTTCGCGGACTGGCTGCGAGTGCTGACGGAAATGCGAACGGTGGTACTCGCCGAGGTGCCGGACTCCGCTCGCCGTCGCGAACTGCTCGATGGCTTTGCAGACTGGCCGTGGCTCGCTCGCATGCGTTCCGAGGGTGCCGACGCGGTCCAGACCGCCATGCTGGAGTGTGTCCGAACGCCCCGACCGTAACGACCGAGGTGCGAAAAATATCTCTTCGTCCGGACGAGCCACAAGATACTGTCGCGAAAGATGATGCGATTCCACAATGCGTGGCTGGTTGATGTTCAGATGCGTTGTCTTCCTGGCTCAGAGTCGCGTGTGAATCGCTTGACAGCCCAGTCGGTTTATGTTCGGAACCATCCGAGCGGGGGTGACAATCGTCAGATATATCGGAACGACTCAGGACTCTCCAACGAGGTTTCTCATGGCCACCCGGTTCGCGGCGATTTGTGCGGGCGTGTTCATTTCAGCATCCGTAGCAAGTGCGGAAGGGGGTGGCGGGAAGCTCTCCGTGGTGCCAACGAAACTGTTCGCGATCGAGTCTGTGAGTGTCTCGTACATCACCGATAAGAGGGAAAAGAAGACCCAGGAGTGGAAGAAATTTGACGCGCCGATCGCACTGCCCACTGAAGGGCCGTTCGAGGTGATCGTAAAGACGAAAGACGGCGGCGTTCCCCAGCGAGTCATCGAAAAACTGACGCTCAAAACTGGCGAGACTCACGAACTGAAGATCGGCGACCTTCTGGGATCGGTCGAGGTGTTTGGCGACAACTTCCCGCGAGCGTCGAAGATCGTACTGACCGACGTGAAAGACGATGGCCCCGGCGAGAAGGGGCACGTTGCCCGCCAGGTTGCGAAGGATTACCGCGTGGAGATGGCCGTGCCGCCGGGGATGTATGCTGTGTGGGTCGTGCCGGACAATGGCGCGAAGCCGCAAAAGGTGGTCGAGAACGTGCGTGTGCAGGCCGGTCGCAGTACCCGCGTCGGCGACTGAGCGGGAATCTTCCACCGGTCATAAACGGTTCCCGCGAGGACAAGTTCAGTTGCCTCGCATCGCGAATCGCGTCCCTCACGCTGTGCGCTTCTCCTGTGGTACATCCAACCGCAGGCGATGCGGCCCCGAGGAGCGGTTCAGGTTGCGGCCCTCTCGAACGACATACGGCCGCTTCCCCTGACTCTCGAAGTAGACTCGCGTCAACACTTCGCCCATCAACCCCAGCGACACGAACTGCACGCCAATCAACCCGGCGACCGAGCCGAGCAGGAACAACGGGTTCGCCGTCATCCCCGGGCCAGATGTGTACTTCATCACCACCGACGCGGACACGCTCAGGAAGCCAAAGAACAAACAGATTAAACCAAACAGGCCAAACAGGTGCATCGGTCGTGTCTGGTAACTGCCCTGGAATTTCACGGTCATCAGGTCGAGCAGCACCCGCACGGTACGGGTCAGGTTGTACTTCGATTTGCCGGCCGTTCGCGGGTGATGCCGCACCGGCATCTGCGTGACCTTCCCGCCCTGCTGAATCACCAGCGCGGTGATGAACCGGTGCATCTCGCCGTAAAGCAGCAGTCCTGAAACAACATCCCGCCGCATGACGCGGAGGGTGCAACCGAAATCCTTGAAAGGTACCGCCAACACCTTCCGAATCAGCCAGTTCGCGCACAGACTCGGCACTTTCCGCAGCAAGAATTTGTCCTGCCGGTTGAGCCGTTGCCCCAGGACCGCATCGTAGCCCTCGTCGAGTTTTGCAACCATCTGCGGGATGTCGGCAGGATCGTTCTGCAAGTCGCCGTCCATCGTCACGATCACATCGCCCTCGGCCGCGTCGAGCCCGGCCTGCGTGGCAGCGCTCTGGCCGAAGTTTCGTCGCAATCGGACGACCTTCACGCGAGATTCGCTGGCCGCGACCGCCTCCAGTTCCGCGAAAGTCCCGTCGGTGCTGCCGTCGTCCACGAGGACCAGTTCCCATGGGCCAGACTCGCGGAGAGCATCGCGCACCCGGTCCACGAGGGGCCGAACGTTCTCTCGTTCATCTTTCAACGGCACCACGACGGAAAGCAAGTTCATTGGTGTTCCTCGAAAGCCCTCGGGTTGCAACCGCAATCCGCATGCTCACCCAACTTTCAGGTTGAACATGAGCGGATCAGAGCCGTACTGCGAGAAGGCGGTGTCGAGCAAATTAATGGGTTGGGCGTCGATCAGGTCGGCGTGGAAATGGTACTGCCCCGACTGCGCGGGTGGGAAACCCGCAACGATCTCAATGGATTCCGTCGGTTTAACGACCCGACTGATTAACCCAGCTTCACCGCGGTAAGCCAGAGCGCCTGCTGAGGAACGCAGCATGTAACTCAGCCGGATGCTACCGCTGCCGCCAGGAGTAAACCGCCAGGGCTGGTCCGAAGTGTTCACCGCCCGGATGGTCACCGCGAACCCCACTCCGGCAGGCACTTTCATCGGGTTCGGCGAGACGAGCGACAGCATGGCGCGGAATGGCCCCGGGCAATACTCGGTCGTGGCCCACTTTCGGAAACGGTCCGGTGAGTGCGTTTCACCGTTCGCAGCGAGCTTCGCCCGATAGGCAACAAAGAACTCATCGAGCACACCCGTTCGGCCAACATCAGCGACGTGCCCATAACGGGGATTCAGTTGCCCGATGGCCGTTGCAAGGTCGTTGTTCGTGAGCAAGAGCAGGGCGACTCCGCTCGCCAACCCCGTGCGGTCGGCACCGCGGGCGCAGTGCATGATCAGTGGGTACTCGCTTCGGTCGAAGACCTCCACGAGACGGGCGATTTCGGGTGCTGGCGGGTAGCGTTTCGCGGAGAAGGTCAGGTCTTCCTGACTGATACCGGCCGCGTGTGTGGCGTTAGCATCGGAGCGATACCAGTCCATCTCCGGGCAACAGCCGCGCAGATTCAGCACCGTCCGGATCTTTTTCTCGGCAATGACCCGTTCGAGTTTCTGCTGAGTAAGTTGGGCCGAGCGATACACCTTGCCGGGAATGACGGTGTGCTCGTTGCTCCCAAACAGCACGCGCGCGGCCTCGGCATTCACGCCGAGCACGATTCCTGCTCCGGCAATCCGGAACAGGGTGCGGCGGCTGAACCGGCGTGTTAGTTCGGTGCGGGGCATCGGTGGTTTGTCGGGTGCTTCCATGCGATGGGAGTAAATGCCACAATCCGGCAAACGAGGCAAGCCCGGAACGAAAACCGGTGTGCCTTTTGAGATTTTGGCGAGTCGCCCCGGTTATGGGGTGGGTTTCAACTCAAAACACCCGCCCCGGTCACGGGGCGGCTCGCCAAAACCAGAATGCCAACACAACTCAATGTGAAGCACGGAACGGCCCTGGGGACGCGAGTCCGCTGTTCCTTTGCCACAATCAGGGGACAGACGTCCCCCCGCTCGTCAAGGCTGCCACAATCGAACGCGGTACCCACGAAAAAAAGCCCATCCGCAAGATGCGGATGGGCTTTTCTGAGTCGAGGACGGACATTTAAATGAAGGGACACGTGGTCCACATCACGGAACGCCGTTGCTCTTCCCGGATCAGTTATTACCGTCGTTACCCTTGTCCTTGTCCTTTACTGCGCCCTTCGGATCAGTATCAGACCCAGTCTTCTTGGGATCGACTGGAGTCTTATCCTTTTCCTTGGGCTTCTGGGACAAATCCATGACCGGGAACGTCGGATACGGTGTGGTGACCGGCGCGATTTGGTAATCGGCTGGGTTGTATCCACAATCGCTCTTGCCGCCAATGTGTTGGCAGCCAAGCCCGGCGGCAAGGCCACCGAGTACGGCGATCATTGCGAGCTTGCGGCGCATGACCGATACCATCCGTGGATTGGGAATGAGGGAATCCCGTGGCCGTCGCCGGGACGCACATCGACTTGCGATCTGCGTATCCCGGCGACAGCGCGGGAGGGTGAAACGCACCGGCGGTTCGTTGGACATCGGGGGGTGAGCCCCGGCGGCGTGTGAACCACCGTCGATCAGGCGGGGATCGGCTCCTGCCTACTCTCGCCCGACACCTGATGTATCGACCACCCGGGTTCGCCGGGTTCACTCGTTTTCCACAACCTCGCGGATTAACTGGTATGGGAGGGTTGAATCACTCCAGACGTCCTTAACGGCGTTGGGTGACGGGGCTTGGCTTCCCGGGAATATGCCAAACAAGCCCAACTGTTCCGCCCAACTCGATCGATCATGGAGCGGATTGGAGTTGATACAGCAACGTAATCTCCCCGCTCGTAATCGTCTGCCGGAGTGTCGTTGCCGTGTTGTACCTGGCCGGGATCACAGGTACTCGCTCGTCGATCATCCCGGTTCCATCGGAACTACTCATGCTCTGAATCCGGCGACCCGTCTTCTTCGCACACAAGATTTCCACCTTGTATTCCCCAGCGGATGGGCCGTTCTCGCCTTCAATCACGAAGGTTCCGTCGTCCTGTATGATCCCTTGAGACTGCAACTGACCGGCTGCGAGTGGAACGAACACGATCGTTCCGGCTGGGGCTGGCTGGTTATCGAGCATCACACGTCCTGTCACTCGCGAGCGAGGTGGGTTACCACCTTCTCTCTCATTGCCACACCCTGAAACTGCGGCACATAGCCAGATGCAGAGGATCACGCGCATGAAGCGGGCCGGGCATCGAGAGAGCAACACCAAGCGGGTCATGTATGCGACTCGGAAGAGGGTTCGCGAAGATCACATGGTAGTCACGGACAACGAGAAAGCATCGCGTGTGTCAGGGTAACTGTGCCACTTCACCGCCTGCGGGGCTGGCGGCCGCTTGCCAGGCGATGACATCCACGTTGTTCGTCACGAACCGCACCGATCCATCCATCATCAATAACCCCACGCCGCCCGTGTGGTTGCTCTTGGCCGTGAGTTGATAGGTGCCGAAGTTTCCCGTGGTGACGCACGGCGTTTTGGCGTCGCCGTTGCATCGCTCCGTGCGGTCGCTCACGTTGGCGTTCGGCAGGTAGTCGTGCGTGTACTGGACGCACCCCGTGTCGGCGAAGAGCGCGCCACGCGAATCGTTGTTCGGAGATTTGCGGATTTCCGATACCCCGGCCGTGTTCGATGTCCCGTCCGTGAGCTTCGCGATCGACGTGGAGCTACCGTGAAGGAACGGCCCGCGGACCGTCAGGCCGGGTTGGTAACCCCCCGCGGAGGAGGTTGTGGGGACCGTGCGGTTCCATGTCCCGATTCCCGTGTTCGCGGCGTAGTTCCCGCGTGCCCCGAAGTCCTGGGCGGTGTTAAACGTCGCGACATCGAGATCGGACGGGCAGAGAAACGCGACCAGTTTATTCGCGCGGACCGTCTGGTTGGCGGACATCCACCAACTCTGCGTGCCGTTGAACTGCTGGTACACGTTGCCCAGTTCCAGGTACGGCAGGATCTGGAGGACCCACGACCCGAACAGCTTTTGGTCGGTGTCGTCCAAAGCGATTTGGCCGGAAGGGAACCGCCCGGACACGTCATGGAAGTTGTGCAGGGCCAACCCAATCTGTTTGAGGTTGTTCTGGCACTTCATACGGGCTGCCGCCTCACGCACCTTCTGCACGGCGGGCAGCAACAACCCGATCAGGATTGCAATAATGGCGATGACAACCAGGAGTTCGATGAGGGTGAAACCTCGTCGCTGGAGAGAGGGAGAGTTCACGATCGGTTTCCATTGATGTGAGGGCAATTGCCCAAGAATAGGTCCCACTGTAGCGATGATCGCATCAACGTGTCACTGAGCTTTTGCGGATTAGTTTTGTGGTTTTTCGCGCCCCCGGTTCTTCTCGTTCCATCGTGGGAGGAACCTTGGTAAGCTGCATTTTCAATGGCCGATATGATGCCGCCCGTTGCCGTCGCGATGATTTGGCACGGCGAAGATTGAACTTTTCCTGCTCAGGAATCGAACCGTGACGAATCGACCGCGTGTGGCGATCTTGGTCGAGTCGTCTCGCGGCTACGGACGCGGTTTGTTGCAGGGGATCGCCGATTATCTGCGGGTTCATGGTCCCTGGTCGGTCTTCTTCGAGGAGCGCGACCTGAGCGATCCGCCACCGGACTGGCTTGTTGGCTGGAAAGGCCAGGGCGTGATTGCCCGCATCGAGACACGGGCACTCGCGAAGGCCATTTCCGATCTTGATTGCCCTGCCATCGACCTGCATGGTTTGCTCCCCGATCTCGGAATGCCGCTGATCGACACCGACGACCGTGCCGTGACCCGTCTCGCCATCGAGCACCTACTCGAACGCGGCTTCCGTCACCTTGCCTACTGTGGGTTCGTGGGAACCAATTACTCGGACCGCCGCAGCGGCTACTTCACCCAGCGAGTGGAAGAGATGGGGCTGACGCCACTGATCTATCAGCCGCCCGCACGAGTTCGGCTGGCCGGGACCGAACGGCAGGAGCAACAGGGCTGGATGCACGAAGACGACGTGGCCCGCTGGGTATCGACACTGCCCCGCCCCGTGGGGTTGATGGCCTGCAACGACATCCGTGGGCAACAGGTGCTCAACACCTGCCGTGAAGCCGGTATCGCGGTGCCCGACGAAGTTGCCGTTGTCGGTGTGGATAACGACGAAATCCTGTGCGACCTGGCCGCGCCGCCGCTTTCGAGCGTGGCCCCGAACACCAGGCGAATCGGCTACGAGGCCGCGGAACTGCTCACCAGGATCATGGCCGGTGAGCCCGCTCCCACCGAACCCATTCTGATCGAACCGCTGGGTGTGGTGACACGGCAATCGTCGGACGTGCTCGCGGTAGGGGATCGCGACGTGGCCGCCGCAGTGCGCTACATCCGCGAGCACGCGTGTAAAGGGATCATGGTCGACGACGTGCTCGCCGTGGTGCCAGTTTCACGTAGCATCCTCGAACGCCGCTTCACGCAGATCCTTGGCCACAGCCCGAAGGAGGAAATCTCGCGTGTGCGATTGCGGCGGATCAAGCAACTGCTGGCCGAAACCGATCTTTCACTGGCGCAGGTCGCAACCATGACCGGGTTCCAGCACCCCGAGTATCTCAATGTGATGTTCAAGAGCAAGACGGGCCAAACCCCCGGCGAGTACCGCACGGCCACACGCCGACAACCGCTCACCTGAGCACGGGAACGATGGGTTCTTCAGCCTCATTCGCAGATCCCTCGGCGTGGAGTGACCCCACTTTCACCCCGGCCGCGAGGTTGGCCATCCCTGGGCCTGTGTACGCTGTTGGGCGGTCGAGCGGGAGAATCATCGGCTCCTCGAACGGCCGGAACGGCACCATCGCCGCGAGTTCATCGAGCCTCCGAAGCACGTCGGCAGGCAATGGCCCCTTCGAAACCGCCGCCACCGATTCCTTCACCTGGCGGACCGTCTTGGGGCCGATTAGCACGGTGGAGGCGGTATCGCCCGAGAGTGCGAACCGCAGGCACAGTTCCACGATCGGCATGCCGAGTTCGTCGAGGAAGGTGTAGAAGGCGAGGAGTTGCTCGCGCCGGGCGGCTGACAGCCAGAGCGGCTTGCGACGAACCACTTCGTCGTACCTTCGGCCGAAGGCTCCCTGGTGGAGCACGGAGCCGAGCACGACCCCCATCTGCTTCGCGCGTGCTGCGGGGAGCACCTCGCGATCGGCTTCCCGGAACAGTGGGCTGTGGTTGAACGCGGTCAGTACCACGTCGAAGTCGCCCGCCCGAATCAGGTGGGCCATTTCCGTGACCGTCGTCCCCGCGAGCCCCGTGAAGCGGATCAGGCCGCGCCGCTTCAGTTCGTCGAGCGCGTCCAGAACCGGTCCTTCCACCTGCTCCGGGTCGGACCACCAGTCGATCTGTAACGGGCGATCGGGCTCGTGGATGAACATCACATCAATGACGTCGCGGCCCAGCGCCTTCAGGCTCTCTTCCGCTGAACGGACGAGGGCACGCTGGTTTCGCGGATCGAACGGTTGAGGTCGCCCACCGAGCTTGGTCGAGACGATCAGCGGACCGCCGACCTCGCGAATGATCCGACCGAGCACCGCTTCGCTATCCGCGTACGCTGGTGCGGTGTCGAAGAAGTTGATGCCCAGTTCGACGGCGCGAAACACCGTCTCGCGACTCACGTCAAACCCTGGCCCCAACCGCGACGCGAACAACCCGCCAAAACCGAGTTCGCTGACCTCGATGCCCGTTCGACCAAGGATGCGTTTACGCACGATCTGTCTCCCGATGGTTACTCGGGAACCTCACGCCAGGATTCCGTGGATGACTTCACCGTGTACGTCCGTCAGTCGCATGTCGCGGCCACCGAAGTGGAACGTCAACTTCGTGTGATCTACCCCGAGCAGGTGCAACATTGTCGCATGCAAGTCGTGAATCTCAACCTTATCTTGAACGGCCTTGTACCCCCACTCGTCGGTCGCGCCGTGGGTCACGCCGCCCTTCACGCCGCCGCCCGCCATCCAGACGGTGAACCCGAACGGGTTGTGGTCGCGACCGTCCGCCCCCTGTGCGAACGGCGTGCGGCCAAACTCGCCAGCCCATACGATCAATGTGGAATCGAGCAGGCCGCGTGCCTTCAGATCCCTGAGCAACCCCGCGATGGGTCGATCCACGGCCCGGGCGTTGTCCTCGTGCCCCTTCTTCAGGTTCCCGTGCTGATCCCAGCGATCATGCCCGGTGTTCGGGCAGGTAAGTTCGATGAACCGAGCCCCGCGTTCGACCAGGCGTCGCGCGACGAGACACTGCGAGCCAAAGGTGCGGGTCGGCGCGTAAAGTGAATCGAGCCCGTAGAGAGCCTGCGTCTTGTCCGATTCCTTCGAGATGTCGGTAATCTCGGGAACGGCCGTTTGCATGCGGTACGCGGTCTCGTAGTTGGCGATTGCGGATTCGAGCGCATCGTGAGCCCCGAGCCGTTCGACGGTTGCCGCATCGAGTCGGGCCATGAGGGCGAGTTTCTCGCGTTGTGCGGCGTCGGTCGATTCACGGGGCGAGATGTTCGCCATCGGGGACTTGCCCGGGCGGAACAGTGTCCCCTGGAACGCGGCAGGAAGGAAGCCGCTATTGAAGTTGTCGAGCCCACCGGGCGGAATCAATCCTCCATTGAGCACGATGAAACCGGGCAGGTTCTTGCTGAGGCTACCCAGCCCGTAACTCACCCACGCCCCAGCACTGGGCCGCCCCTGGAACGTGCTACCGGTGTGGAGGAAGTAATTCGCGGCGGTGTGCTCGGGGGATTTCGAGACCACCGAGCGGACCACCGCCAGGTCGTCCGCACACCGGGCGAGGTGCGGGAACAGTTCGCTCATCCAGAGGCCGGACTGCCCGTGTTTCGTGAACTTCCAGGGCGACGCCATCACCTTCCCGAAGTTCGCGAACTGCGTTGGCTCCAGTTTGCCCATCGCCTGGCGTGGATCCTGCCCGTGGTGCTTTTGCAGGAGCGGCTTGTAATCGAACGTATCGACCTGCGACGGGCCACCATCCATGTACAGGAAGATGACCGACTTCGCCTTGACCGGTGGCGTCGTCGTCTTGTCGGGTGGACTCGCGGACTGGCCCTCTTCGGCGAGCATTGCCGCGAGGGCGACGGCTCCGAAGCCGTTGGCACAGCGGTCCAGCATCTCGCGGCGCGTGACGGGGGTATAGCGTCGGTGGCTCATCGTGTCGCTCCGTTCCGGGGTTAGCCGAGGAAGATGAACTCTTTCATGTTGAACAGCACATGGGCCAGCGCCGCCCACGCAGCGGCACCCGGTTCCTGACCCGGAGCAGTCTGTTGTGCCAGATAGTCCCGGCAGGCTTTCGCCTCCGCATCCGTGGGGGCGCGGGCGAACGCCTCCAGGTACATTCGCCGCACTCGCTCGGCTGTCGTGCCGGGGCGAACCGCGATTCGCTTGCCCCAGACTTCCGCCTGCTGATGGATGAACGGGTCGTTCATCATCATGAGGGATTGCGACGCGACATTGGACACGGACCGCTTGCCGACCGTCGAGAACGGCACCGGCATGTCGAATGCGAGCAACATCGGCGACAGGAAGTTTCGGCGAACCGAGAGGTAGAGGGTCCGGCGACCGTTCCCGTCGAGCGGACCGCTGGCAGGCCGAGCTTTCCCCTCCACGAACTCAGAGAGATAGGTGGGCACCGACGGGCCACCCAGGGTTTGATCGAGTCGACCCGAAACGGCCAGGACCGCGTCGCGGACCGCCTCAGCATCGAGGCGGCGTAGGCGGGCACGGTGAAGCGTGAGGTTCCCCGGGTCCAGGCGATCGCCTTCTACCGAAGGACGGGACGACATCGCGTACGTGTTCGACAACACCAGCGCACGGATCAGGCGCTTTGTGCTCCAGCCGTCGCGGACGAACCGATCGGCGAGGTGGTCGAGCAACTCCGGGTGGGTCGGCCGTTCTCCCAGCACACTGAAGTTATCCACGCTCGCCACGATGCCGCGGCCGAACAGGTGATGCCAAACCCGGTTGACCGCGACGCGGGCGACCAGCGGGTTTCGCTCCGGGTTGGTGACGGCGCTGGCGAGTTCAAGTCGCCCGCTTCCTCGCGCCGGTGCCGGGAGTTTGCCGTCCAGTGCCTCCAGGAAACGCCGCGGGACGATCTCCCCTTCCGCCTTGGCTTGCCCGCGGATGAACAACGGTTCGTCCACCCCGCTGCCGTCGAGGATCGCCGGGGCGAGGCGTGACTCCGCCCTGATCCTCGTGATGAGTTTCTGCTGCTCGGCGACGAATTCAGCCGCAGTCTTCACGACCGCTCGGCCCTGGTCGGCGAGCACCTCGGGATGGCTGGCAAGCCAGGCCGCGATGCGGGCTGCTGTGGATGGTGCATCGTCGGCTGTGAGGGTGTCTTCACGCAACCGGTGTGTTGCGTCGTCGAATGCCTTTGCGTAGGCGGCTGCAAGTTTGTCTGGCGTCTCCCCGGCCTCACTCGGGACGAACACCTCGGGGTAGTTGGCGGGTGGGCGATCCGATTGCACGACGGCAGCCACCGCGAAGTCGGAACCCACGGCCGGAGTGAACTCGAGGTGAGTCGTGAGCCCGCGATAGCCGGAGAGGTCGTGCCGGTGCCAGTGGAACCCTGGAGCCGAAGCCTTGATCTCGGTCACGAGTTTGCCGTGCAGCGGTCCCGCGATCATGACGTGCGAGGCGACCGGAGCGTAGACGGTTCCTTTACCGCGAATGAGGTAATACAGCACCCCGCCATTGAGTTTGAAGGATGGAGTGCGAAGCGTCCGGCCTGACCGCTCCGTGATGCGGCCCAACGCACCCGGTTCGAGTTGCGTCCCGGTCGTGCCGCGGAGGACATCCCACGTGCGATCATAGGTCGCGGCAGCACGCTCGCTGTACTCCACGATCGGCCGTTCCGGCGTGCCTCCGAGACTGAACTCGCCCCGTTGCCGGGGGCGGGCTCCGAAGGCCGGGCCGTCTGGCATCCAGTCGCCCGAGTTGAGCTTTCCCAAGTCGAAGACGACTCCGCTGGCGGCCCCCATTCGATCGGAAGGTTTGATGGACTGCACGGCTGCGGCGAACTGCTGCGGCGTCTTCAAGGCCGGGTCGCACACCTCCCCCCAGAGGTGTAGCGGGTCGGTAGGATTGCGAACCGCATCGCGAATCGCCCGAACCCAAGCGGTCAGCACTGGTGCTTCGAGGCCCCGCTCTTTCGCCATCGCGATGAGCCGAATCGGCTCATCGGCCGGGCTCGCCAGGATCACGGCGCGGGCGGCCAGGAGGTAGTCCGCGACCCGGCGGTCGGTTGCAGCGTCGGCCAGGATTCGTCCGACGACCGGTGCCGCCTTGGCTCGTCGTGCGGCCAACTCGGCTGCGATCTCCTCGTTCCGACCTGGCGCATCGAACCGAACCTGGCGGTAACTACTGCTGGAGAGGAAGCCATAGAGCGCGGTGTAATCCTTCTGCGTGATCGCATCGAACTTGTGATCGTGGCAGCGGGCACATGACACCGTCAACCCGATGGTTGCCTTGGAGAACACGTCGATCCGGTTATCAAAACGGTCCGCCTGATCTTGCCGCACGTCCACAGGCGAGTGGATCTCTTCCCCGAGGAACCAGAATCCCGTTCCGAGCACTGATTCGTTCGCTCCCGTGGCAGGATCGGTCCGCAGAGGAGTGATCAGATCACCGGCAATCTGTTCACGGATGAACCGATCGTAAGGCACATCCGCGTTGATCGCCCGGACAACGTAATCGCGGTACTGGTACGCGTTCGGAATGTTGAAGTCGAATTCGTGCCCGCGGCTCTCGGCGTAGCGGACGAGGTCCAGCCAGTGCCGGCCCCAGCGAACGCCAAACGCTGGCGACGCGAGCAAGCGGTCCACAACCGCGGCGCGGGCGGCAGGGCCGGAGTCCGCAAGGAAACGCTCAACATCTTCGGGGGAGGGCGGTAGGCCCGTCAGGTCGAACGTCACGCGGCGGAGCCACGTCGCGGCATCTGCTGGCGACGCCGGCTTCAGGCCGCGTGTTTCCAACCCCGCGAGGATGAAGGCGTCGGCCGCGTCGCTTACCCACGCACGATCGCGCACGGCGGGCGGAGCCGCGGGCCGGACCGACTGCCAGGCCCAGTGCTCCTGCTTTCGCTTGGCGATGGAGATTTCCCCGCCACGGACGGCCGCCGCCTTGGCACCGCCCTTCGGCCAGGCTGCGCCGGCCTTGACCCATGCCGTCAGGTCTGCAATCTCGGATTCGGCGAGTTTCCCCTTCGGCGGCATCTGGAAATCGACATCTTTGTAGCGCACAGCGGTGATGAGCCGACTCTCGTCCGGCTTCCCCGCCACGATGGCCGTGCCGCTGTCGCCACCCGCGAGAAGCGCCTCACGACTCTCGACGGAGAGGCCACCCTTGCGTTTCTCCCCGGAGTGGCACGAGAAGCACTGGCGAACAAGAACCGGGCGGACACGAGTCTCGAAGAATTCGTCCGAGGCGGGGTCTGCGGCACCGAACACGGGCGTTGGCGAGACGAGGAACACCAGCAGGATTGTGATGGGTGCGGCCAGCGTCGCGGGCTTCATCGCAAACCTCGGGAGGTGGGAGCGGGGCGGGTATCTCGTCCTTTGAATCGTAAGTCTCTCCCCCGGTTGGCGTCATTGATCTTTCGCGGATCAATATTGAGCTTTTTCACAACAGATCGATCAGATCGGTTCAGTCGAGCCGGGAGCCAACCTGGGGGAATGCTCGTGGGAATTCCTGCGTCACGGCTATTCCTGGTCAGATGCGAGCAACGCTTTTGCGAGGGGCGCACCAATGACGGATCAGACCCGGCGAGATCTTGAACAACTCGTAAATGCGCTCGTCGATGAACAAATCTCGGAAAGCGATGAATGTCGTCTTGCGGACATTCTTCGCCACCATCCCGAAGCGATCACGGTTTACCGCGAGTTCATGGACCTCCACGCGGAGTTGCACTGGGAACCCGCCACGGTCGCGGTCCCCGAAACGGAAGCGGCTCAACAGAAGCCTCGCATCAAACGGCGTAAGGCCTACTCTGTGGCGATAGTCGCAGCTTCGGTGATGATTCTCGGAATGGCAGCCTACTGGTTCTCGGGCGGTCCCGCGTTCAAGGACGCTTCACCAATCGCACAGGTCGAATCACTCAGCGGTGCGGTGACATGGACGGCAAACGGACTCCCACGTTCCGATCTGACGCTGGGTGGACAGTTGCCCGCAGGCACATTGACCCTGGAAGGAGAATCCGCTTCTGCCCAGATCCGATTTCACGACGGAACGGTGCTGACGGCGGTTCGCGATGTGGAACTTGACATCCTGGGCGACGAGAAACAAAAGCGCGTGACAATCAAACGCGGAGCGGTGTCGCTCAACATGGCACCCCAACCCGTCGGGCGACCGATGATTATCCGGACACCCACGGCCGAAGTCGAAGTGGACGGGAAGGCATTCGGATTGTCAGTAGAAGCAGCCGGTACGCAACTCAACGTTCAGGAAGGGCGTGTCAAGATGCGGAGACTGGCCGACGGCCAATCCATTGATGTTTCGGGCAATGAATCATCGTTTGCCTCGCTGGATTGCAGTGCTGACTTCAAGCCCAAGACACCACAGGCTCCACCAGCAAGTGTTCGTGTCCATTTCACCGAACCCTCGCCGCCGGACTGGAAAGGTGAGCGTCTGTCAGCCGCGGGCAACGACCCTTTTCGTGTCCTGGCCGTGCCGTGTATCGCTGGCCGACGACCAGATGGCACCCCGGTCATTCATCATGCGATGACAGTCCGTGGGCAGAACCGCCAGAACCTTGTGACCCTGCGGCCCGATAGTGTCGTCTCGTTGATTATCCGTACCGAATCGCCCGTGCCCCTCCGGATCATGCTCAGCGTTCAACAACCCGGAGGTGCTTTTGGTGGTAACTTTGAAACGTCCGTGTCTACCAAACGGGGTGAACAACTCCCGGGTGGCTGGCGCAAAGTTGCTCTTCCTCTGGCGGAATTCCATCCGCTGATCTCGAATTATCCCCAGCCACCAGATGACGGCGAAGTCTCACTGGTGTTTATCGCCTCCTACGAGTTCTCAGCCAAGTTGCAGGTTGCGGAAGTGGCGATTGAGGCACATTAGGCACGCACTATGTGAGTCCGCGAAGCCGCAAGCGGCACCGCGGACTCACATAACGGATAGCGTCAGATACGTGATCGACTCGTCTACGTTTCTCCGATATACTATCGAGTCTGGTGTCGTGCTGCCCTCCTCAACCCGAGTCCCTGGCGCTCGTCTCCCACTGCCGAGGGTTGTTCATGCTGCGAAAATCGTTACTATTCGTCGCGTTGATTGGGCTCGCAACTCCGGCCCCGGCCGTTGCACCGTCGCCGTCGCCCGACCCCAAGTCGCTCATCGTTACCGAAACGGAACTGGCAAAAGCACGCGATCTCGTTCAAAAACTGGGAAGTGAGCAGTACGCGGAGCGGGAAGAAGCGGAGTTGTCGCTTGCGAACATGGGCCGGCTCGCCCGAGTTGCCCTGCTCGACGGTGCGAATAACGACGCGAACGCCGAAGTGCGAAGCCGCTGCCAGGGATTGCTCCCCAAGGCTACGACCCTTGAGATGAAAGCCCGGCTGGAAGTGTTCCTGGCCGACGCCGACGGTAAGTTCGAGCACGACCTCGCGGGGTGGAATCAGTTCCGGTCTATCGTCCGCAAGGAATGGACGCTTCTCGGGCACCACATCTGGTCGGATCGCTCGCTCGACAAGGAAGCCCGCATGGTGTTCGCTGAACTGATCTCCACACCGGCCAACCGCCACATTCTGTTTGCCATCGGTGGTCAGCAATCGGAAATCGGCTCACTCGCAGCCGCCCGTCGCCAGGATCTCTACTCCCAGAAATACCCGCGAGTAGTTGTTGTTGGGGGTGTGGGTCGCCGGCCCAACGTCCAGCGTGATCCCACGCAGGCCGACATCATCACGCTGCTGCTGGCCGAAACGCAGGCTGGCACGAGTTTCATCCCGCCGCGTTCGGCACCGATTAGCATCCTCTTCCAGGCGTCCGGGTTCTACCAGGCTGCCACCGCGGGGAACGACCGGGGCAAGGTGATTCAATCCGTTGCGAGTGCGTGGTTCGACACCCGCCACGACCCGCTCGACATGTATTACGCCATGAACCTCGCCAGCAACATGGGGTTGCCCGACCAGGGTTCCCAGCTTGCGATCCGCCTCCTCCAGAGCAAGGCCGCAGTCGCCTCGTATCGGGGGATGGCCGCGACGACGTTGGTCCGCGTCGGCAACAAATCTCACGTTCCTCTGCTCGAAAAGATGATGACCGATAACACCGTGGTGTTCACCGCTCGCAAGGCGGTGGCGGGTAAACCCGGCGAAGTTGAGGCCCACGATATCCAACTTCGCGACATCGCGGTGGTTGTCTCGCTTCTCATTTCCGGGCAGAAACCTGAAGACTACGGATTTGTCGATCAGTACAAGGGAAACGGTTCGCCCGTCACGAATTACAACTACACGCGGTATTATGTGCCTGAAGGCCAGCGAGATGCCGCGATGACCAAGTGGAAAGAATGGCGGGCGAAGAACCCGTGACCCGTTCGGGATTCGTACCCGACAAGTAACGAACTGAGAAAATCCGATTGGCGCTGCCCCTCGTCTGGAACATGCTGGATGAATCACAAGGCCCGTTGTTGATCCCGAGGATGTTATGACCCGGCTCGTTGTGGCTTTGCTGGCAGGCGGGTTGTTTGCGGCAACGGGGTTCGGGGCGACCCCCGACCCGAAGGATCTGGCCATCCCGGCTCAAGAACTGTCCAAGGCGCGGGAACTCGTTCGCAAGCTCGGCAGCGAGTTCTACCGGGAACGCGAGGAAGCCTACGCCGAACTCATGAAGATGGGCCGCCTCGCCCGACCCGTCCTGTTGGAAGCCGCCAGTTCCGACGCCGACCCCGAGGTCCGCTTCCGCTCGTCACGCCTGCTTCCCAAAGCCGGTGCCGACGAACTTGCCGCACGTCTCGAGACGTTCCTCGCCGACAAAGATGGCAAGTACGATCACGAACTCCCTGGTCTGAAACAATACCGCAAGGTTCTTGGGGCCGACGAGAAGGCTCGGTCGCTCTTCGTCGAGATTGTGAAGTCGCCCTACAACGTGGAAATGCTCCAGGCACTCGACCGTGGGACGACCGAAGGTGGCCGTGCCATCTCGGATCGCCGGACGCTGCTGTTCAGCCAGATGCAGCACCGAAACATTGGCGGCCGGGTTTCCCCACCCCAGCAGGCATCGCTCGCGGATCTCGCCTGCCTCCTGTTCGCCGAGGCGGTGACCCCCAGCAAGGACATCCCCCGCAGCGGCATGTGGAACCACATCACCGGGGCGACGTTCCTGCAACAACCCGCTTCGATGAACACCCTCAACAACACGGGTGCCCCGCACGCTGAAGCGTATCGCCGAATCATCGGGCAATGGCTGGAAACGCGGGATGATGCTCAGGATTTGAATCAACTCGCGCATTTGATTGGCCAGCAACTGCGTGGTTTCCAGCAGAGCCTCCCGCTCTTGCGGCGTATCGTGACCACCGAGGGGGTTCACGGGTACGCCAAGGGGCAGGCACTCATGTTCCTCATCCAGCAACGGGGCAAGGAAGAACACGGATTCCTCACGACGTTGCTGAACAACGACACGCTCGTGACGACCGTTTGGTTCGGGAACAACATCAACCCGAAGAACATGCAGCCGCAACAGTACCAGTGCCTCCTTCGCGACGTGGCACTGGCGATGCTCGTCACCCAGAGCGGGCAGAAGATGAAGGAGTACGGCTACGTGTTCCCGAACAACCAGCCGGAGCCGAATCCGCAGAGCATCGGCTACGGGAACTACGCGTTCCCATCGGAAGACGCCCGTGCAGGCGCGCTCGTCAAATATGGGTTCTGGAGGCTCAAGCAGAGTTTCAAGGAACCGGTGAAGGAGCCCGTCAAGGAACCAGTACCGCAACCACCCGCGCCAACCCCGGCTCCATCCAAGTAAGTCAGCGTGCGCGAGATGCCGCACGGTTGAATATCCGGCCTCGTCTTGATCCGAGCCGGAACCACAGGGCATCGCCCATGTGGTTCCGGCTCGGATCAGCTTTTCAACACAACCCGCTCGAAGTCGCAGAACAACCGTGTTTCAACGCGAATTACCGAGGGGCCACTCCACGCGACACGGCACGTGGATCGTCTCAAGTCACCACGTTGAGATCGTCTGCCTTCACCACCTTGCTGACATTCGCTGCGAAGGCGGCGTATCAGCGGGTTTCGCGGCGGGCCTGTTCGTGACAAACCACCATGCCCCGGCCCCGGCGGCCGCAGCGAGGGCGACTGTGAGTTAAGCGGAAGCGATTCGCGGCAGTGCGTTCATGGGGTCGTTGTATCCGGGGCGGGCGGTGTCGGGGCCGCCAGTCGCTCCTCCCGACGTTCCGCTCCAACTCGGCCCATTCGGGTTGAACACAATCCCCTTCACACGATACTCATCATGGCACTACCAATCACACTTGTTGTATTCATACTCTAACTCCTTCGGCATTCACTCACACTCGCACTAACCACTCACACTCCGAATGTTCTGGCGTCTCTTCCTCACGTATCTCCTGCTCGTCGTGGCGGCCGTTGGGCTTGTCGGCGTGGTCATCTACGGCCGCGCCGAAAGCCTCTTCTGGGAATTATCCAACGACATCGCGGTCGCGGTCGTCGTGGTCATTCTGAGCGCGGCCGTTGCCGCAGGCGTTCTCGCCCGCCGGTTCTCCCAACCCCTCGCGGAACTGAACGAAGGTGCTCGCCGGCTCGCCGAGGGCGACCTCGGTTACCGCATCGAGGTGACCGGGCACCATGAGGTTGCAACACTTGCCCACACGATCAACGGCATGAGCGGTCGCCTGGAGGCGATGTTCGACCTGCTCGAACACGACAAGGAACAACTCCGCGCCATCCTTTCCGGTATGGTCGAAGGCGTCATCGCGATCGACGAGGGGCGGCGAGTCTTGTTCGCCAACGATCGCGCCGGCAAGTTGCTCGGCTTCGTGCCCGACCAGGCCGTGAAGCAACTCATCTGCGAAGCGATCCCCGAGCAACCGTTTCGCGAGATTGTGGAGAAGGGATTGGCCGCGAGCGAGCCGCACCGCGAAGAGCTGGAATGGAAGGGGCCGCCGGTCCGCAATCTCGCGATCTACATTTCCCGCTTCCCGGGGCACGGCATGCCGGGAGCCGTGATCGTCGTCCACGACACGAGCGAACTGCGGCAGGTCGAGAAGTTGCGGCAAGACTTCGTGGCGAATGTGTCCCACGAGCTCAAGACGCCGCTGGCAGTCATCAAGTCGAGCACCGAGACGCTGATCGACGGCGCTGCGGAAGACCCCGAAAGCCGCGAGATGTTCCTCACGCAAATCACCCGCGAGGCGGATCGGCTTGAAGAACTGATTCAAGACTTGTTGAGCCTCGCCCGCATCGAGTCGGGGAACCTCGGGCTCGAACCGATGACGCTGGCGCTGGGGCAGGCGATCACCGATTGCATGGAACGGCACCAGGGGCGTGCCGAGGTGAAGACGCTGACGATGGTGGAGAAGCCGCCATCCGACGTACGTGGCGAAATCTTTGCGTGGGCCGACCCCGACGCGCTGCGGCAGGTGATGGATAACCTCGTCGATAACGCGATCAAGTACACGCCGAACGGCGGGCGGATCACGGTTCGCTGGACACGCTCGACCGACACGGTGAGCTTCGAGGTGGAGGACACAGGGGTCGGCATCCACGCGGACGACCTGCAACGTGTCTTCGAGCGATTCTACCGTGCGGACAAGGCTCGTAGCCGCACGATTGGCGGCACCGGTCTGGGGCTCGCAATAGTGAAGCACCTGGTGCAGGCGATGAAGGGCCAGGTTCGCGCGTCGAGCACGCTGGGCAAGGGCACAACATTCCGTGTGACGCTCCCCCGCGCCGCGGACTGACCCCGCGCCACGTTTAGCCGCGACTCGGAGTCTTCGGAGAGGAGCGCGCCACCCACGCGCATGAGGGTGCGGCCGATGACCGAGCAAGAATGGCTGGAATGTGCGGACCCAACTCCGATGCTTGAGTTCCTGACGGGCAAGGTAAGCGACCGGAAGTTGCGTCTTGTTTCTTTAGGTTGCTGCCAGCAAGTCAGTCACGCCTTCTCAGAGAGGGAAACGGCGATACTGCAATTTGTAGAGAATTTCGCCGACAAGTGTGATCCACTTGAGACCGCTCAGTCCGAGGAAGAGGCTGGATACGCTGTATCGAACGCCGTCGCCGTCGCCAACGCATGTGCGGCTGTTCGTACCGCCCGCTCTGCGTCGGACGCTGCCCGTGCCGCCCACCTCGCGGTTCTAGCTGCCAATTCCAGGTACCTCGACAGCGGTGGTCACCGTGCGGCATCTGAGGCTGCTGCCGACGCAGTGAGCCGCAGGTTTGGCACGGGAGATCGGAGCATCCAAACGGCGTTGCTCAAATGCCTTCTGGGCAATCCTTTCCACCCTTTGTCAGTTGACCCCTCCTGGCTCACGTCCGATGTCGTAGCACTCGCTCGCGGCATCTACGAAGATCGCGCCTTCGACCGAATGCCGATCCTCGCCGATGCCCTCCAAGATGCTGGCTGCGACAACGACGACGTACTGAACCATTGTCGTGCCGAGAGGATTCACGCCCGCGGTTGTTGGGTCGTCGATCTGTTGCTGGGGAAGATGTAATCCGGTTTTAGCCGCGGATGCGGCGACCGAGTGTAGCCAGGGGTGAAGCGAGCAACGCGAGCGTAACCCCTGGTAAGCGATTGGGAAAACACCGGAAGCCCCTCCGGGGCGACAGAATGAGGGCGTGCGTCGTGCCCTGTCGCCCCTTCGGGGCTTTGCGGTTGGTGGGATTCCGTTTCCAGGGGTTCCGCTCGCTTCGCTCGCTCACCCCTGGCTACCATCCGCCGTCCCTCCGGGACTGAAGAATCAATGCGAACGACCTTCGCCAAGTCCCTCGCGGTTTCCCGTTGCCTTCACGCACGTCCGGTTCGACAATTCGAAGGAGTCATGCCTGTCCCGAATCCGGAGCGAAGAATGCTTTCCCAGCGTGCGATACTGTGGGCTGTCACCGGCGGAGCCGTCGCGTTCTCGATGAACGCCTACGCGGGCCGTCAGGTCGAGTTCAAGAGCGGCATTGTGTGGCCCGAACCCAAGATGGTCACGCCGGGCAAGACCAACGCCGAACCGCCGGCTGACGCCACCGTGCTGTTCGACGGCAAAGACCTCTCGAAGTGGAACAACGGCGACAACTGGGAAATCAAGGACGGCGTTGCCACGTCGAAGAAGAGCGGGATCAGCACGAAGGAAGCATTCGGCGATTGCCAGTTGCACATCGAGTTCGCGACGCCCGAGAAGATCGAGGGGAAGGGCCAGGGTCGCGGCAACAGCGGCGTGTACCTCATGGGCAGGTACGAGGTGCAAATCCTCGACTCGATCGACAATCCAACCTACTTCGATGGGCAGTGCGCCAGCATCTACAAGCAGACGCCGCCGATGGTGAACGCCTGCCGCAAGCCAGGAGAATGGCAGACCTACGACATCATCTTCAATGCGCCGAAGTTCGGTGAAGACGGCAAGGTTACGAAGCCCGCGTACGTCACGGTCATTCACAACGGCGTCGTGGTTCACAACCACTTCGAACTGATCGGCGGCACGTTCTACGATCGCGCTCCGGTCTACCAGAAGCACGCGGAGAAGCTGCCGTTGAACCTTCAATTCCACGGTAACCCGGTGAAGTTCCGTAACATCTGGATTCGCTCGTTCGAGCCACTCGTCGGGAAGAAGCCCGAGTGATTGCGTTCCCGAATCCGAGGGGTCACCATGCTCGCCGCCACTGCACGAACTCACGGGTCGAACCCAATGCCATTGTTGGCTGCGGTCGGCCTCGCACTGGCCGGGTTCTTCGTTGCGGTGGGCGTGACCAACCTCCTGGGCTACGGCAAAGACATGCATTTGTTGCGGGTGATCGCCCTCGCGTTACCGCTGTTCCTTGGCGGCGTGGTCGCCTTCGGGCCGCGGCGATCCGTGGCGATGCGAGTCGGTGTGCTGTTCGTCGCGGTCCTGTGCTCGGCTGCCGCGTGGGTGTTCACGCCCTGCGAACTCAAAGGGATGTCGCTCGCACAGGCCGCAACGCAGGCCGATAACATCAAGGCTCAGTCCGCGAACGCACCGACCCTCGACAATGTGGCCAGGGCTGAGGAGGTGGCTGTTCCTCCCGCACTCACCGCGAGCTTTCCGAGTCTCGCTGCCCGCCTTCAACCCTCGGTGGACGCGTGGGCGAACGCCGCTGCCGAGCGAGTCGTGGAGCAGTATCAGTCGGTCCGACCCGACAACGCGAACAGCGTGACAGAAATATCTTCGAAGGCGTACCTTCTCACGAAATACATGCCGCAGACACGCGAAACCGTCGCCACGGCCGAGCGTGCGTTCTCGGACCGGAGTGCCCGGTTCTGGGCCAACGAGTTGAACAGTGTGGCATCCGGGAACTTTGGAGCATTTCTCGCCTGGATCGCTCGCTGCAATGCTGTCACGGCAATCCTGCCAAACGCCGACATCCTCGCCAAAGCTGAGGTTGATTGGGTCGATCACTCCGTTAACACCGCGATTGAACGGTACGAGCACCTTCGCAAGTTCATGCCGGCCAGGGCACGCGACGAATTAGTCACGACCGCCAAGGAAATCCAGGTCATCAGCAAGGCGTCGGCCGACAGAGTGCCCTTTCAAGCCGCCCGGCAGAAGCTCTTCGATACCGCACTGGCGAGGACGCGAGCAGAAGTTTGGGCGTTCATCGAATCCGGAGCATACGACCGCGCATTCGGAGTCGCACGAACCCACGCCGTCGAGTGGTCCGCGGAGGCCAGCATCCTCGGGCCGGAAGCGACCCAGAACCTTTCCGATATGCGCGAAGGGTGTCGCTACCTCGCTGCAATGGCCGAGAAGATCGGCGAACTTCCCGACGCCGCTCCGCCACCACGCACCAAGCCCTGATCCCGATCACGTCTTGACGTGGACCACGGTTCCGTATGGCGGGTGGTAGCTCGAGTAACCGTCTACGATCCCCCACAAGACGGAGTAGGGCGGTTCCTCGGCGGGGTAGGAAATGTAGCCGTCGGTAAGCACGAGCACGGCATTGACTTCGGGGTCTTCGGCGAGGGCTTCCATCGCGGGGCTCATGTCGCTGCCACCAAATCCGGTGATCTTGTACGTCGCCAGTTCCGCCGGGTCGAGCCATTCGTCGGCGGTCACACCCACATCGCATTGCAGGATGTGAACCTGATTCACACCCGCTCCCTCGCAGAACGACGCGAGCAACCCCAGGACGTGCGGCAACGTGCTCACCATCGAGCCCGAGGTGTCCATCACGACGTGTAGTGCCCAGCCCTCGCGTTTGCGGCCCGCGAGGATGACGCCATCGCTGCGATCAGCACCCCGGCGGCTCGGACGTGCGTAGCTCCGTGGCCCCGGCGTGACGGCATCGAGCCAGTGCTGCAATGCCAGTTGCCACGGAGGTTGGTACGCGCTGGCGACCGCCTCCATGAGCGTCTGGCTTGCTCCGCCGTCGCTTCCCTGCCCAACTCCCTGGCCGCTGTGCTTCTCGATCTGATCGCGCAGTTCCTTCAGGCTCACGGCTCGCACGGCCTCTCGGCGAACTCGTTCCCGCACCGCACCGCGTTCCTTCGGCCCCATGTGCGGTTCGAGTTGCGCCTCTTCCTCGTTCGAGAGCGTGTCGCCAGTCGCGGAATCGCCTTCGTCCTCGTCGTCGGGTTCGTCCGGTTCCGGGGGAAGCAACCCGGCTTTCTCCAGAGCCTCGGTCATCGCGGACTTCGGACCTTTGGCCCTTTTGGGCTTCTTCTTCTGCCCGACAGACCAGCACGCACCCGGGTTGCCGGCTTTGCCGTTGCGGGCCAGTTCGGTCACGAGTGCTTCGAGTGATTGCTGCCGGGCACCGTGGCGAACGAGCCCACCCAGCGGCACGGGCCGCCCGAGTTCGACAGAGAGGATGTCGTTGATAACGTAGTCGTGCGCCACATTGACGAGGTACGGGTTTGAACCGCTTCCGCGACCGAACGTGTCGAGCGCGAGGTGCAGGAGTTCGTGCGCGACCACGAACACCAGGTCGGGCAGCGGCGTTTCCGAAAAGACTCGCGGATTCACGAGCATGAGCCCGCTGGCCCCAATCGCTGCGACGGGGTACTTGGCGGTCACCTTGATCCGGACGGAGTGACAGAGCCCCGAAAGGTGTGGCAGGTTGGCAGCCACGAGCCGCAATGCTCGCGTGGCGTTCGCCAGTGCGATCTGTTCGGCCGTTGGTTCAGCGAATGGAGTCATGTCGAGCACCGCGACAGTGGGGTATCCATGATGGGATGATACCACCTGTCGCGGCGAATCGGGCAGCTCTTACGGTGTGGGAACGGCTATCGGGATCGTCACCTTCGCGCAACCCGTGGCGCACCCGCCGCCGAAGCACGATACCTGCGGCCGGCAACACGCCGTATTCCCCTTCATGAACTTCGCCGGTAACAGGCCTTCCAGCGAACCCTTACCCGAGACGAACACGCGATCTCCGGGCAGCAGTTGGTAGTTCGTCGTCGTGTCGCCGAGTTGCACGATGTTCGTGTAGCAAACCGGGTAGACGACGCGGCAGCCATCCGGGCTCGTCGGGCGCGATACCACGATGTTCTGCTCGGAGGCTTTGCGTGTCAGACCGCCAGCTTGAATGATTGCCGAGAGCACCGTGTCGTGACCGGTCACGGGGAACGCGCCCGGAGCGTTCACCTCGCCGAGCACGTAGAAGACCTTGCCAGGGCGTGCTAGCAGTCGGATCGTGATCGCGACGGGGTCTTTCTGCTTCGCAAGGATCAGGGTCCGCACAAGTTCCTCGATCTGCGGGAGCGTCTTCCCGGCAACTACGGGGCGGCCGTAATGACCGAGGTCAATTGTTCCGTCGGGTTGAACGTGCTGGTCGGGCGGCAGATGGACGGGAGCGTCGAGTTCCACCGGTTGCACGAGGAGCGTGTCACCGGCTTCGACAACGTGTGCCGGGAGCAAGTCCAGCGCCAGTTCTCGCCCACCCGGAGCGGGAACGGGTGCCGAGTCGCGGATCGCCTTGGCTGTGTCGGATAGCGAATTGGGCGGCGCGCTCAACCCCAGCGTGTCGCCGAGCGTGGAGCATCCGCACACGCCGAGGATCCACAGACCGAAGATCGCGGCGACACGCAGTTGCTGACCCATAACACTGACTCCCTTCCCGGAATAACCCGGTTCGTCAGTGTTATCGGATCTGCCTCGCCCACCGCTTTACTCGATTCCGCCGCACTATCCTGCACTTCCCATTCTTCCGGTACAATCGTGCGATCCTCACTTGTTGGTCATCGATCCTAGCCCCATGATTGCGGCCGCCTCGGCAGGGGCAACGTAGCGACTCAGGAAGAACCGCACCGCTTGGTCCTGAAGTAGGGCACCGACGTTCAACCTCACAACGGGGTTGCTGGTCGTCCCCGTGACGGACAGGCGGATCGTCTGGTTCGTGAGGAAGTCGCTCACATCCCGAATCAGACCCACCGGAACCGGGCCGATCGTTGGCAGTCGCAGGCCGAGTAATCGCAGGCCACGCACATCCGGGCCGATGGTGCCAACGTGCGCGACCACGTTCAAATCCACTCGGCCACTGGTTGTGACCGTGCCGTCTGCAAAGAGTTGAGCAGCGGGGTTGGCGAGTGCGAACCGCTGAACGCGGAAGACGCCCTTGCTGAGCGTGCCGCGAATGTCGCCCGACTGGAATGGCTTCACCAACCCCGACGCGTTCAGGAACGGAGTGACAAACCTGAGGAGGGGCAACTCCCGTACGGAGGTGTTGCTAAGCGTCGCGATTAACGTGCCGTTGAGGTCGTCCAGCGACTTGACGTGCTGCCCGGTGAAGTCAAAGCGACCAGTGACTCGGCCGTTTCCGAACAGAGCCTTGTCGCCGAGTCCGGGGGCAACGGCCCGCAGTGGTACGTCGAGGAACTGGACCTGACCCTGCATGCGGGTTTCGAACCCCCAATCAACCGTGAAGTTGGCACGGGCACGGCCAGACTCCGCAGTGACGTTTGCCTCGTGAACAGTCAGTCGCCCGTATCCGCTTGGCGAAGTGATCGCCTCGAACGGAATTCGGAGTTCGCTGACCTCAATCCCCGAGACACTTCCCCGCCCCATGCTGATGGTGCCGGACGCCCGAGTCTCCCGCCCGAGCCGGCCACGGACGACCAGCGAAACCGGCCCGTGGAGCAACTCGTCGTCTTCCACGAATGGGGCGAGGAGCCGTTTGCCGTCCGCCCGGCTGAGCGTCAGATTGAAGTAGTTTCGGCTGGTGTCGTTGAGTAGGACTCGGGCACGGACGCGGAGTTCACCGCCGGCCACCCGGCCAGCCAAATCGGTCAGTTCTAAAGCACCGTCCCGCAACAAGATGATCCCCGAAATCTCGCGAGCCATGGGCGTGTTGCCCCATGCGAGATTGGTCAGGTTCGCCCGCCCGGAGCCCGCCGAGAGGTCATTGTCGAAGTCGAATCGCGCGTCGATCCGACCCCGGAGGAGAGCGAGCGAGCGAATCCCTGCGTCCGTTGCGATGCGAGAAAGGTCCACGCCGGATAGCTTCAACGAGCCACGTTCCCCCGCACCCTCGCCTGGTGCCTTCGGCTTCTTCTGTCCCGGATAGCGGCCCTTGATCTCGAACGAACCGCCGAGCGTCTTCCCCTCCAGTTGATACTCCAGCGATCGCCCTTTAAGTGCCGCCTTGCCCACAAGTCGTTCCGCCGGGATTCCCTGCACGGTGAGCTTGGGAGCCGTGATGTCGAGGTCGATGTTTCCGACGCGTGACTCGCCCAGCTTTGTTACAGGGATCGTCCCGCCGATGTTCCCGGTCACCATCCCCGCAAGGCGAATGGGGAAGTCCGGGATCAGTTCCGTGGCCCTTGCCACGTCGAGATCCTTGAAAGCGACCTCGAACTTACCGGCCTTCGTGTTGTCGAATGGCACATCCGCCGAACCGGTGATGGTGCCGCCGAACACGTCCGCCTTGAGGTTGGACAGTGTGAGCCGGTCGCGGGTCAGTCCCCACTTCGCTTCGATCTGGTTGGTGTTCGAACGCCCCAGCGTGAGCTTCGTGGCCTTGACCGTGCCCGTAGCCGTGAACGTGAGCGGGGACAATGTGCCCACGACCTTCGACTCGGTTTCCAACACGCCTTCGACGAGCCCAGGAAGTTCGACCTCGGGAACGAGCTTTCGCAAGTCGGTGATCTCGGTGCCGACGGTCCTCACGACTGCCGTGAACGGGTACTCGCCCGCGACGCCAAGCGTGGCCTCACCGGTGACCGGGATCCCCTCGATTGTCGCGCGAGCTTCCTTGACCGTGAGCACGCCCTTCGCCAGTTCGCCTGAGAACCGCACATCCTTCGCCGTTCGCCCCTCGACGATGATGGTGCTCGCGTTCAACTCGGCCGAACCGCTCCACGCGGTCGGGTCGCGGAGCTTCTCGTAACTGGTCTTCACGCTGGTTTTCCCCGAGAGGCTGCCGCGCACGTCGAGGTTGAAATCGGGAACGGCCTTCACGAGTTGTTCGAGTGAGATCGCCTCGAACGAGAACGTCGCGGTGGCATCTCCCGGAGGCGAGATCGCAGCGGAAGCCGTGCCGCGGAACGTCCCGGGTGGTGCGGACGACTTCCCCGGCTGGTCGATCTTTCCGCTGAGGTCGGTGAGGGTGAACTTGCCGTCCTGGTAAACCATTTTCGCCGAGAGATCGCGGACTGTGAGCCCCTCAAGTTTGAGTGCCGCCGACGAGACCTTGCCGGTGAACTGGTACGCTGCCGTGGTCGCCGCTCTGGCCGCGGGTACGGCAATCGCCGCTTCGACGGTGATCTTCCCACTGATGCGGTAGTCCAGTTTGACGTTCACCTTCTCCAGCAACTCGGAGATTTCTACATCGCGCAGGCGAATGTTAGCGTCGAGCGTCACGGGGTCGTCGTCCTTCTTCGACGGGTCCGCGGGCTTCTTCTCCTGCCGGGGCGCGGCGCACTGCACGATCGTGCGTGTGAGCGTGCGAGCCCCGCGTGAGTCGTCCTTTTTGGGCTGTCGAAATTCGAGACGGTTGCCGCGTTTCCGCAGGTTGATCGGGATGTCGTCGCCGGGGAACCCGAGCACCTTCACGCCGGTGATAAGTCCCTCGCCGTTCCCTTCGGGTTCGACGCGACCGTCCGGGTGAATTCGCAGTGAGATGTCCGCACTCCCCTTGAGCTTCCCCTCGAAGTCTTTGGGGAGTTCCCAGTCGGCTGGAAGACGCCGGATGTCGAGTTCCTGGCCCGAAACCTTGAGCGCCACCGTGGCGGGTTCAGAACCGAAGTCGAGTGTTCCATCGACCGCGATCGTTCCGCCGGCCACTTCGCCGTGGGTTCCGGCGAGCGTGACCTTGGCACCGGAAATCCGAATCAGCCCCTCAACGCGAGTGAGCGTCAGGCTTGCATCGGGGAGCGTCAGCGCCGCGGCCGCGGGCTTGATCTCGACGGAGTATTCCACCCCCGTGCCGGCAGCGGCCCACAACCGCACCGCGATTCCCCCGCGACCGTCCGCACGAACCCGCTCCCACACTGCCGGAGGCACGAACGGGACCGAGCTGAGGCGGTCCATCGTGAGCGGTCCGTCGGGGGTCGCGATCTCGACCCAGCCCGACTTGGCCACGCTGTCGATCTCGCCCGTGATCGCCCACTTCGACCACGCCGGGTCGTCGATTCCGCCCGCGAGTTTGACCGCATTCCCCGCCGGGGTGACGGCGAGTTCGAGGTTCTGGAACGAGAACTCGGGTCGCCCTTCCTGGCGGACCGTGAGTTTGCCGCCGGTGACCTGGATGCTGGGGAAGTAGCCACCGCCGCCGCTCCCGCCACCTGTGCGGGGGAGCGTGGTGGTGACTGTGCCGTCGGCCGCGACGTGGATTGTCAAGGTCACGCCGTCGAGCGTGACCCACTCCGGTTCGACGCGACCGAGGGCGATTCCGATCAGCGACACGTCGGCTTTCGCCTTCCCAACTGCGAGCACTTCCGCGGTGCTGGGTTTGGGCGCAGCGGGGTCGAATACCTTCATCCCGATGCTGGATGTGGCAAAGCCGAGGCGGAGTTCGGTCACTTCCACTGGCATCCCGATCTGCTGCCCGATTTGTCGGGCGACCATGGCCCTGCCGGCAGTTGTGCCGAGGTAGATTCCGAGAGCAACCCGAAGCAGTACGACGCACGCGAGAAGGCCACCGATGCCGTAGAGGGACCACTGCCCAAATCGTCGTGCCGAAATCATGTCGTTCCCTTCGCGGACTCGCCGATGACCCAATCAACGATGGTGCCATGTTCTGCACATGGCGTTCCGTCGTCCCAGATTCATCGGCGGTTGGTGAGAACTTCCCCTATACGACTGCGAAAATCGGCCCTTTTGGGCCTCTTGTCGGCAACCGATAGAAGGAACTTGAGAGAAAGCGATGGGATGAGAAATGTGAGACAGGGCCGTTCCGCGTTTCACGTTTGGTGGTTTGTACTGTTGAGCCACCCCCCTCGCTGGTGCATTCTGAAGTTGCGATATTGTTTTGCAGCCGCGGATGCGGCGACGGAGTGTAGCCAGGGGTGCAGTGAGCGAAGCGAACAAACCCCTGGTCAGCGATGACAAAACAAATGCCCAAGCCCTGTAAGGGCGGCAGAAGAAACCAGTGCGTGGTGTCCGTCGCCCCATCCGGGGCTGCATTTCACATATCGCTGCGGACCAGGGGTTTCGTTCGCTTCGCTCTCTTCACCCCTGGCTACACTCCGACGCGCCATCCGGGGCTGAAAACCAATACACAACAAGCGCTAGCGAGGGGTCAGCCTAAACCACACTGTGAATAACGGAACGGCCCTGAAATGTGAGAAGACTGACACCGACTTGCAGCTTACGATTCGGTCAGAAGATTCAGCAGCACGACTATCCGGGCCAAACTCTGAGGATCCCTGCGGAGGCCGGGATCAACCTGGCTGGAGATGACAGCGATGGTGAGCACCAAACTCTGCTCATACTCCACGCCGCTGCTCGCAACCGCAGCGGTACCCTCAGTCGCGGCCGAACCGCCCTCGTTGAGTGTGCTCGGCCCGGAACTCGCGCCAGTGTGGGCTTCATCGGCAACATCGATGGCGGCGTCATTCACAGACACATCGAAGGTAACCGGACTTGGGACTCGAACGGTCACGGTCACCGTGTAAAGAATGGCCCGAGAATCACCCTCGGCTGGAATGCTGGACACTGACACGGTCGGCGATTCGACCACGACCCCCATTGCGGTATCGAGGGAACTCACCGTCCCCGGTGCGGCCGGGATGACATCATCGCCGTTCGATTGGCCCCAGATCGTTTCGCCGTTCAGCCCCAAGGTGAAATCGACAGTTTCGCCTTCGTTGGCCGCAAACGTGTAGGTCAACGTGAGGACCGTGGCCCCGCTGCCGTCGACGGACCGGGTCGCGGTCGTGACGCCGCTTTCCAGCAGGAGCTTCGGATCTGACGTGGCCAGGTCACCGCCGGTTGATGCCGAGGTGGTCTGTGGTGTTGGTGGATCGGCCGCTGGTCTGACGACGATGACAACGGTCGCCACTTCGCTTTGCAATCCGTTGTCGATCCGGTACTCGAACCCGTCGGCACCAATGAAATCCGGGTCGGGGGTGTAGGTGAACCCGCCTGCCTGATTCAGTTCCAGTGTGCCGTGGGTGGGTTGCTGAGTCACAACAATGCTGATCGGAGCGCCGCCGGGCACGCTATCGTTTGCGAGGATCCCTGGGCCATCAACGGTGAGAACGGTGTCCTTGTCAGCCAGGTAGGCGTCGGCCACCGTCACCGCTGGGAGGTCGATGTGATCGTACCGAGCAACCGCCAGTTGCTGAACCGAACCGCCACCCGCAACACCAGCGGCGACGATTCTGCCATCTGGGGCGACCGCCACGGCACGGTAGCCGTCGTTGTCGCCCGCCACGAGATCAGTCACGACGATCCCGGGAACCAAAGTCTGATCGGCCGGCCCGAAGGTTGTGTCGAGCTGCCCGCTGGTCGTGTATCGGCCGAGGATCGACTGGGAGCCGCCTGGGATGCTGATGGCACCTGCCAGCAGAATCTTTCCATCGCTTTGAACCGCGACGGCGTTTCCTTCTCCCCCGTTGTGGGGCAGGTCTGCCAGTACGATGCCGTCGGTGTCGAACGAGTTATCCAGAGCACCGGTCGCCGTGTACCGGAGGAGAACGGGCGTGGGCTTGTAATACTGGCCGACGGCCGCCGTTCCGACCGCGATGATCTTTCCGTCCGGCAGCAGGACAGCGTCCCGGATGTCCTGGAAAGCGATGTTGCCGGGCGCGGTCTTGACCAACCCGTCGCCGTCGAACGTGGTGTCGAGTGAACCATTCGCGTTCAGACGGGCCAGGGCGAAGCCGAAATTCCCGCCCGAGGAGGAACTCAGGCCCGCGAGGACGATCTTCCCGTCTGGTTGAACCAGTACCGCCTTGGCGGCCGCGTCTGTGGGGCCGAAATCCAGTTGCACGATTCCGTCGCCGCTGAACGTGGTGTCGAGCGTTCCGTCGGCCGTGAACCGCAGCGCCAGCATCCGCGCCGTACTCGACCCGGGATCGGTCTGTGCCGCGCCGCCGACCACGATCTTGCCGTCTGATTGAATCGCGACGGCGAACCCGTTGTCGTTCCCCGATGTGAGATCGGTCAGGACAACCCCGGCCGTGCCGAACGTCGCGTCCGGAGTTCCGTCGCTGTTCAGCCGCAGCAGGAGTACCTGATAGTTGCCCGCGATGTTGGCTGTGCCGCTGGCGACGATCTTGCCGTCGGGCTGAATCGCGACGGAGTAGAGTTGCCCGCTTCCGCCCGAAACGTTGAAGAGGCCGAAGCCGCCGAGGCTGAAGGTGCCGTCGGGTGTGCCGTTCGCGTTGTAACGGAAAATGGCCGGGACGTTGGTGTTTTCGAGTTGCGCGACACCGGCGACCACCACCTTGCCATCGGGCTGAACCAGAACGGCTTCGGCACCGCTCAGCGTGTAACCCGCGACATCCTGCAGGATCAACCCGTCGCTGCTGAATGACGGATCCAGCGCCCCCGCGACGGGAGTGATGCGACCACCGAGTTCTTCAGGGTCGAGGAGGATGCGTTTCAGCACGGGGCTTCCGTGAAGAGTAAAAGGTCTATCGGAGTTGTTCGTATTATCCCTGCTCCGCTTCAAGACGCAAGAGATAGTCTGAAGGTTCACGTCGGGTGTCTTGTTGACTGTTCCGGCTTACTCGTCGCCCCCAGAATGCCGGCGGCCTTGCTTCTTTTGCGAGAGGCGGCGCTTGTCGGCGACGCGACGGCGTTTGGCCCCTTTGGTCGGCTTGGTCACCTTCCGCACGGTCGGCTCCACGAGCGAGACGCGAATCATTTCGGTGAGCTTCTCGATGCAGTCGAGCCGGTTCCGCTCCTGGTCCCGGTACTTCTGGGACTGGATGACGGCGTCGCCCTCCGTGGTGAACCGCGACGGGAAGCGAGTGCGCATCCGAACACGGGCCGGCTCCGGGATAGCCGCGACCGTGAGGGCCGCTTTCCAGCGCAGAACCGCTTTCGAGGCGACCTTGTTCACGTTCTGGCCGCCAGGCCCGCCAGACCGCGCGTAGGACCACTCCAGTTCCTCCTCGGGAATCCGGATCAGTTCGGTGACCTCCAACATCTTCGCACCTCGGCGATTCGGGTCGATTACTTGGCTGGGGATGGACACTGCAACTCGTCGCGGGGTTCCCAGGAATTTTTGGTGAGCGGCGCACCGTAAGGTCGCCGGTGGTTTTCAAAGGCATTACCAACCACCGGCGACCTTACGGTGCGCCGCTCACCAAATAATCAAGCTGCACCCCCGTCAGGAGTCGGGTTGACGCCTCGGACAAGTTTACCGTAACCTCGCAAACCATGTACCAATCCCAAGTGGATCAGGACACGGAGCAGGCCATGTCGGCAGAGGTCGGTGGGCAACTTGAGGTGGTGACGGCCCCACGGTCGCTCTTTGGGCCAGACTACGCACGATTGGCCGTCCTCGTGCTGGTTGCCGTTGGTATTCACGGATGGCTGATCTCGCACACCGCGGTTCCCGCGCGGGATGGCCTCACGTTTGCTCGCTTCGCACTGAGTTTCTCCGACCCAAATGCCGGGTCGGATTCCACGGTTCCCCGGCAGCGGATCGAAGTGATCCGCTCCGCCGAACAACCGCCCGGTTACCCGTTCGCAATCTGGGTGACCGAAATCGTGCTTCGGCGTGTCTGCGACCTTCCCACCCCGGACCGAAGTTTGCTCGCTTCGCAGATCGCCAACGCGATGGGTGCGGTTCTGCTCGTCGTTCCCATGTACCTTATCGGCCGAATGTTGTTCGGGCGAAACGTCGGTTTTGCGGGCGCGATGCTGTTCCAGGTTCTGCCCGTTCCGGCCCGAGTGACAAGCGACGCTTTGTCGGAAGGCATTTACCTCGCGGCCGCGGCCACGGCTGTGATGCTGGGCGTTCGGGCATCGCGATTACCGGGGATCGGCGGCTTTCTGCTGTGCGGGCTCGCCGTGGGGTGCAGTTATCTTGTCCGCCCCGAAGGGCTCCTCATCGGAGCAGCGGTGGGCATGGTGGTCGTCGCGGCTGGGCTGACACGCAGTTGGCCTCGCGATGCCGCGTTGGGTCGTCTGACGGCCCTGTGCGTTGGCGTGGCTCTCGTCGCAGTTCCCTATATGGTGCTGATCGGGAAGATCACAAACAAGCCAACCTCCGACACGATTCTCAGGAACCCGTGGGACGACCAACCGGGGCGGCCGATCTGGACCGGGCAACCGGGTGTGTGTGCTCCGAAACCCGCAACGCCGCTGTTCGCGGCCTGGTGGGATCCCAAGGTCGACGAGGGGAAGAGCCGAATTCTGTGGGCCGCCAGGGCGGTCTGGAGCGAGATGATCAAGGCGCTTCACTACGTCGTGGGTGCGCTCACGCTGTTTGCGCTTTTCGTCCACCGTCGCCGGCTGTTCTATGGCGACTGGGGTTTGTGGGTTCCGATCACGCTCAGCGGCATCATGCTCCTACTCTTGCTCTTTCTCGCGGCCCGAGTGGGCTACGTCTCGGAGCGGCACACGGTCTTGCTCGTGATGCTGTGCTGCATCCTCGGAGCCTCGGCAATTCAGCCCCTGACCGATGCGTTCGCCAAAATCCCGGTGCTTGGCCGACTTATCATCTGGCCTGCCGCGGCACCCGCAGTGTTATTCCTGGCCATCGTCTGCTCCGCGTTGCCGTACACCTTGAAGCCCATGCACCCGCACCGGGAAGGGCACAAACACGCCGGTCGCTGGCTTGCCGGGCAGATCAGCGACAAGGACTGGCTGCAAGACCCGCTCGCGTGGGCCGAGTTTTACGCGGGGCGAACGCTCTACAAGACCGTCAGTTACCCCGGCGAACCGGAATACATCTGGATCGTCATCGAGAAGGGAAAGAGTAGCCCGCATTCGCGCTTGCCGCAGTGGGACGATGCGAAACAACGCGTGACGGGACAAACCCCGGTCTACCGCTGGCCCGAGAATGCATCACCCGACGAACCTGCCGTCGAAGTGTACAAACTGCGTCACAAGGCCGTTACGGCCACGAACCCGCCCAAAGCACCGTGACGTGGCGATTGCCTCAGAATTGTACAGGCACATCGGAATAGCTCACCCGAAGGACGGGAAATGGTGGCCTATCTCGGGTCGGGCGGCTAATGTTGCGGGAACGCTCCCTGAACCTGGGGTTTGATCGCCCTGGGTTCGCCCGCATTAGCCGCCAGGATTCGCCATGTCTGCTGCCGCACCCGACCTCGCTCCCCGCACGGGCTGGGCCAGTCTCAAAGACTTGACTGGCTACCAGTGGTTTGTGTTCATCGTGTGCTGTCTGGCCTGGGACATGGATTGTCTCGACCAGCAGTTGTTCGTGCTGGCCCGGCGGCCCGCGATGACCGAACTCGTCGCCAAGGTCACCCCTGAAGACACACGGTTGCCGGAGTTCACCAAGAAGCTGGCGGAGAAAGCCGCGGCCGACGGCAAGCCCACGCCATCGGATCAGGCGGCACGAACAGCACTCCAAAACGCCGACATCGCGGACGCCAGCACTTACGCAACCTCGTTCTTCATGCTCGGCTGGGCAGTCGGCGGCATCGGGTTCGGCATCCTCGGCGACCGCTACGGTCGCGTGAAAACGCTGATGTTGACCATCTTGCTGTACTCGCTGTTCACCGGGCTCAGTGCGATCTCGAACAACACAATGGAATTCCACATCTACCGGTTCCTCACCGGCCTCGGTGTCGGTGGTGTGTTCGCGGCCGCGGTCACGCTCCTTGCGGACACGATGCCCTCGAACGCTCGCCCCTACGTGCTGGGGCTCTTCCAGGCGTCGTCGGTGCTGGGGAACATCACCGCGGCGTTGCTCTCCATGTGGTTCGGGTCGTTGCAGGAACAGGGGGCGTTCACCGGTCACAGCGTGCTGGGGTACCCGCTCACGCCGTGGCGGGTGATGTTCCTGGTCGGCATCATCCCTGGGTTCCTCGTCGTGCTGATTCAGTTCAAGTTGAAGGAACCCGAGATCTGGACAAAGGCGATGGCGGCGGGTGGCGTGAAGAAGGCCGGTTCCTACGGCGAACTGCTCGGCGACCCGAAGTGGCGAACCCGTGCGCTCTGTGGGTTGGTGCTGGCACTGTCCGGAGTCATCGGCCTGTGGGGGATCGCGTTCTTCTCCCCAGATCTCCAGAGCTATGTCGCTGAGCCAACATACAAGCAACAGGCACGCGACCTGAAACTGGAAGGGTCGGAAGTGTCGGCCGAGAAACCATTCCCCAAGGATTCGCAGGCCGATAAGTACGTCGTCGGTCAGAAGGCCTACTGGTCGGGGATCACGTCGCTGGTTCAGAACACCGGTGCGTTCTTCGGCATCTTCGCGTTCAGCATCATCACCGCGTACATTGGCCGTCGGTGGACGTTCGCGATGTTCCTGATCCTCGCCGCTGCCTCGACGGCGATGGTCTTTATGTATCTGAACTCGTGGTCCGACATCTTCTGGATGGTCCCCATGATGGGCTTCTTCCAGCTGGCGCTGTTCGGCGGGTACGCGATTTACTTCCCCGAACTGTTCCCGACGCGGCTCCGCAGCACGGGCACATCGTTCTGCTACAACGTCGGCCGGTTGATCGCCGCAGTCGGGCCGTTTGCTCTCGGGAAACTCGCCAGCGTGGTCTACGCCGACCTGCCCGCTCCGGAACCGCTTCGCTACGCCGGGCTCACCATGTGCAGCATCTTTATTCTGGGCCTGCTGGTGTTGCCGTTCTTGCCCGAAACCAAGGGCAAGCCGCTTCCTGAGTAAGTGTGTCGGTGGCGTGATGATCGGAATCGTTGCGGCTGGTGGTTAACGTTGTGCCCCCTCACCCGCGACTCGAAGACTCGTCGCGACCTCTCCCCCCGAAACCGGGGGCGAGGTGGGGGTGATTGGTTTCTTCTGAAAGCAATAGATTTGAGGAGGCTGGTGAGAAGACGCTGCGTCCCCACCTCGCCCCCGGTTTCGGGGGGAGAGGTCGGGGAGGCTTTGCGAGCCGGGTGAGGGGGGAGTTACCTTCACCAAACCCTCAGTCAATCTCATCCGTTACGCCACCGTTTTTCAGACAGGAGATTCTCAACTTGACTACGTCTGCTACATATACGGTTCCTGATTGGCTGAAATTGCGAGAAGGGTCTCTGAAACCCGGCGTGCGTACCGAAACCACATTCGTGATGCTCAGCGGGCAACCGCTGTACAAACTCGAAGTGCGCCCGACAACCGGGACGTTCGCGTGTGCCGTCTCGAACACCGTGAACGGCAAACGCCTCGACGACGCGAAGTCCACATACCCCACGCCAGAGGCCGCTTTGGCCGGTGGGTTGGAGCAACTTCGATTAGTTCTGGGTTGGTGAGCACGCTGATTGGAAAGAGTGGGAGAGTGGGAGACACGGAGAGCGGGAGAGAAAACTATCGGTTCTCCCCATCTCAGTGTCTCCCACTCTCCCACTCTTCCGAACCGAACCGTCACTGTCCCTTTGCCAGGAACGAGACGCCGACCTTCGAACTTGGTCCGAGGTGGCAAAGCTGGTCGAAGCCAAAGTTCTTCACCACCCGGATGAGCGTTTCGCCTTCCTCGGCGCTCACGCAATCGAACAGGTGACGGCCGTTGTCGGTCACGGCCCAGTGGCCGCCAAACTGCTGAACTTTCATCGCCGTCGGGTCAAATCGGCGGCCTTGCACGGTGAACGGAACGCGGGTCGGAGCCTTTCCGTTCACGAGGAAGAAGGTCAGGCCAGCCGAGCCAACCTTGCAGAACTCGGTGAAGCGACCGTCGCTCAGCGTCCGAGCGGCATCCCGAGCAATCCACTCGCTCGGCCCAAAGCGACCCAGCACGTCAGCGCCGGACGCGACAACCCAGTCGCCACCATCCTTGCGCACGTCCAGTTTCCTCGGGTCGATACGCACCATCTCGCCGACGAACCCCACACCAGCAATCGGAATGCCCACGCGGGTCAAGCCATCGATCTGCGCCTGAAGCGCGGCCCGGGCAAACGGCCCCTTGTCGACCTTCGCAGGCAACAATTCATCTGAGCTGACGAAGAAGTACGACATCACGGGCGTGGGTTGCCCAACAACCCCGATTCTGTTGAACCCGTAGCGGCGGATGACGGCGAGAGCCTGTTCCGCGTCTGCCTTCACGGGGCCGAAATTGAAGTGAATGTTCTCATCGTCCCTGAGGCACCACACGCCGCGAACGGCCTCGACTCGCACGGTCCGCAAGTCGATCGGGATAACCAAAGACGCTCCCGCACCGGTCACGACCGGACCAGTGGAGTTCCCACCCGTGGGAACCACGTTCGGGTTGTTCGGGTCTTCCTTCGTGGGCATCAGTGTCGTTGGCGGTCGGCCGTCGATCAGGCCGTACTCGACGATGGGCTTCGGGCTGCCGATGGTCACCCATTCCGTCGGCCGCAAATCCTTGTACACCCGGAGTGCGTTACGGGCGTCGTTCTCGCGGTCGCCGAAGTCGCGCAGGAGCTTGAACCCACCCCAGATTTGCCAGCCTCCGGAAACACGTTTCAGTGTGACATCGCGGGCATTCAGCGAGAACTTGTTCTCGGGCTGCGGCAACGGCACTTCCTGGGGCTGCGCGATCGGGTTCTGAAGTGGAAGTGGATACGGATTCGCTTGACCTGGGGTGATGACGTTCGGATTCGCCGGAGTGGGCAGACCGTTCGGTTGCAGTGGTATCGTGGGACGCACTGGCGGGAGCGTGTTCGGCGGCAACGGTGAACCAGGGGGGGTTGCCCCAGGATAGACCTGCGGTGGCATTGTGCCCGGCGAACTCGACCCCGGAAAGCGTGGCAGTGGCGGAGCCTGAGAGGCTGGCGGAAGCTGGGCGGCGACGGTTCCCGTGCTGAGTAGAAAACCCCACTTGGCGAGAAGAAGCCGCCGACGCATATCACGCCCCCCGAAACCGAGAATGCCGGTCTGTCCGGTTGTATCGGCTTTGATGACAGGGCAACTTGAATGGGGTGAAGGCGGTCACGTCGCGTCTGTTCATGTCTGGCATGATTCTGACGTGGACTCGGAGATGAACTGCCTTCCATGACTGCATTCCGATCGCCCAACCGACTGCTGGCGAATCACTTAATCAGGTACTGCGGGGATTGAAACTGATCTGATGAACTTTCTTCCGGACGAATGGAACGGTTCCGGGGCTGTAATTGTCATTCCGGAGGTGGTGTCCCCCAATCGCCCGGAATCGATTCTCACACCCGATGATTGGCTGATAAATGTTGATGGAGAAAGGACAACGGATCAAACTTGACTCCGTGGCTGTTTCGGATGACAATCTCAATATCACTGTCTTGCAGTAACGACCTTGCAGTTCTTGCAGTCCTTTGCTCTGTGGATACCCATGATTCGCGTGTTCTGTGTGGCACTCTGTTTGTGCGTCTTCACGCTATGTGGTTGCGGAAGTGCGCCCTCGGCCAAGGTCTCGGGCCGCATCACCTGTGGTGGTAAGCCCGTCAAGGGCGTCGTCCTCATCAGCCCGTTCGGGGAAGGCCCAGAAAACACCGGCGAAGCCGTGAACGTGACCCTTGGCGAAGACGGCGGTTTCACCGCGCAACTGAAGACGATCGGTAAACACCGCATCGTCGTGAGTCCATCAGACATCGTTTATCCCGCGAAGCCCGGGCAGGAGTACCCCTGCGATCTCGCACCGCTTGAACGCGACGTTAAGGCGGGCGACAACGAGTTCATCATTGCGTTGGGCAATCGGAGCAAGTGAGCCCCGTTGCTGCCCGACGAGGAAGTGTTTCTTCATTCTCCGGAGGTGTGTCGTGCTCGAAAGACGCCGTCAGAGTCGTGGGTTCACGCTCATCGAGTTACTTGTTGTGATTGCGATCATTGCGATCTTGATCGGCCTTCTTCTGCCAGCCGTGCAGAAGGTGCGTGAGTCCGCGGCACGCATGAAGTGCCAGAACAACATGAAGCAACTCGGCATCGCCGTCCACGCTTACCACGATGTGAACTCGAAACTGCCGCCCGGTTATCTCCGAGCGGTCAAGCAAGAAAGCGTCTCCCCGGCGACGTTCTGGACCTACTTCATCCTCCCGTACATCGAGCAGAACAACATCTACGTGGGAGCGCCGCTCGTGCAAGCGCCAGACTGGACCACGGGTGGATACCTGATCGCTGCCCAGGCACAAATCTCGATCCTCCGCTGCGCCTCAACGACCGACCTGATGACATATAGCAGCCAGGGTATCCCTGCACGTTTCGCGATCAGCTACGCAGCATGCCAGACCGGCAGCATTGGTAACCCTGCCGCGAGTGGTAGTGGTGAGTGGGCCGCGCACATGGACGACTGCACTGCGTGGGCAGGGTCTGGATTCGACACTTACCCCACAACCCAACTGTACCGGTACGATGGTGCAATGGGATACAACACGAAGATCACCCTCACGGGGGTGAGCGATGGGACCAGCAACACGGTCGCCATTGGCGAACGCTACCGGGTTATGGAGAGCACAGTTGACGGCTACACTTCCTCGGCAGGTCCAGGCACGCACGGCACCTGGGCGATGGGGACGAACAACCTGAACAACGCGACGCAAATCGTCACGGCATCCATCGGCGTTCCCTTCAACTACAACCAGTCCCTCGGGTCCACAACGAACTCAACGGAATTCAGCAAGACGGCGTTGGCTTTTAGCAGCCGTCACACCGGCGGGGTGAACCTGGTGTTCCTCGACGGAAGCGTTCGCTTCCTCACGAACGCGACCCCGGATTCGGTGCGATTCGGAATTGGTACGATCGCAGGTGGCGAGACCGTGAATCTGCCGTGAGGTTGAAAGCTTCCTGAGTTGGTCGAGCAGTTGCCCCGCAGGGGCAACTGCTTCACGTCCTGTGAACACTGCTGGGAATTTCACATCACGCCGGGAATTGGTTCGCCGAGGTGGCCGAAGAACACGGGTCGGTTGCTCGACGTGTAAATCGGCTTGGCGCGGTCGATTCCCAACTTCTCGTAGATCGTGCTGGCGTAGTCCTCGGGCGTGTAAGGCGTGTCGAGAACGTAGCCACCCTCGCGGTCCGTGCGGCCAATCACCTGGCCGCCACGAACTCCCGCACCCGCGAACGCAATCGAATACGCGTGGGTCCAGTGGTCGCGGCCCTGCGCTTTGTTGATCTTGGGCGTGCGGCCGAATTCGGAGACGAAACAGACGAGCGTTTCCGCCAGCAGGCCACGCTGGTCGAGGTCGTTGATGAGTGCCGCGAAGGCGTGATCGACGCTCCCCATCATGACCCAGTGGCCGATGCCGTAGCGGCCCGCGCCGGCACCCGTTGCACCGGGCAGTTCGCACGTTCCCTTGGCGTAGATGTGGTCGTGGTGGTCCCAGTTCAGGTTGCCACCCTTCGGAGTGTCGTTGAGCAGGGGCCAGCGTGTGTCCACGGTGACGAACCGGACGCCAGCCTCGATCAACTTCCGACCCACAAGGTAGCACGCGCCGCGGTGCCCGGCCCCGTAAGCGTCGCGCACCTTCTGCGATTCTCTCTTCAGGTCGAAGGCTTCGGAAACCTTCGGGCTCATCAACATGTCGAACGCCTGGTCGTAGAACCGGTCCATTCCTTGCACGTCGGAGAGCGACGTGCTGCTGTTGGTTTGCTGGCGGTCAAGTGCATCACGCAATCCGTGCCGGTCGCCGAAACGGTCGCCCTGGTTTTCGCTGCGGGGGATCAAGCCGTCGAGCTTCCACGTCGGGTCGGCCACGTTCCGGCCGCCGGTCTTGAATACCTTTGTGCTGGCAGGAAGGAAGCCTGTGCGGGTCTCGGCGGCCTGCTCGTGATTGCCGGGAACCATGACGTACGGCGGGAGATACTTGCACTCGGTGCCGATGACGTGAGACACGATCGAGCCGATGTCGGGCATTGTGAGTGCCCCAGCGGCCGGGTGGGCACCGGAAAGGGCGTACTGGGTTCCATTGGGGTGAGCGTCGGCCCCGCCGCGAGCGTGATGCATACTCCGGACCACGGCGAGTTTGTCCGCGATCATGGCGGTCTTGGGCATGAGTTCGCTGAACTGCATGCCGGGCACGCGGGTAGCGATCGGCTTGAACGGTGTGCGATTGTCGATGTACGCTTCGGGCTTCGGATCCCAGGTGTCCATGTGGGACAACCCGCCCTGCTCGTAGATCACGAGGACGTTCTTCGCGGCTGCTTTGGTTTTCCCGGCCGCCGCCGCGATGCACTCGGGCAGCGACATTCCTAGCACGCTGGCCGCACCCAGTTTCAGCACCTCACGGCGTGATACGGCACTCGCGGTGCGTTGGGTAAACCAGTTCGGCAGCATCGGGGACTCCGGGCGGGACCGCGGCAGGGGCCGGGTTGGGGCAGGCAGAGGTGAATCTAGGATGACAGGAATACGCGACAATGGGAAGTGAAAAGCTTTCAAAGCGAAGGCTGGCTTCCGCCCCGACGACCGTGGATAATGTCGCTGCCTGCCAGACATGAACCCTCCCACAACCCATGGTCGACAACATGCACCCGTCGCGAACTGCCAGCGCGATCGTCGCTGCGCTCACACTCACGTTCCTACCCGCCCGCGCCACGGCGGAGGTAAAGTTGCCTGCCGTGTTGAGTAGTCACATGGTCCTTCAACGGGATGTCGCTGTCCCCGTGTGGGGCACTGCTGCGGCCGGCGAGAAAGTCACCGTCAAGTTCCGCGATCAGGAGAAGATCGCGACCGCCGACAAGGATGGCAAATGGGCCGTGAAGCTCGACGCACTCAAGGCCGGCGGCCCGGACATGCTCACGGTAACGGGCACTAACTCCGTCAGCCTCGAAGACGTGCTCGTTGGCGAGGTTTGGGTCGGGTCGGGTCAGTCGAACATGGCGGGGAACGTGGGCGGCTACGCGAAGGGCGACGAGGTTCTGGCGAAGCTCGCAGCGGGTTCATACCCGAAGATCCGCCTCAACAAGAGCGGCGGAAAGTGGCAAGCGACGGACGAGAAGACCGTCAACAGCCACTCGGCGATCCTGTTCGCGTTCGGCGTGCGGCTCCAGAAGGAACTCGACGTGCCCGTCGGGCTGATGGTGGGTGCTGTCGGCGGCACACCCTCTGGCTACTGGCTCAGCGACAAGGCGTACCGCTCCGACGAGGAGTGCAAGACCGTCGTGAAGAAGTTCGCGGAGAAGTTCGATCTGGAAAAAGCCAAGGCGGATTACGCCGAGAAGTTGGTCGCGTGGGAGAAGCTCGCAGAGCAAGCCAAGAAGGACGGGAAGAACCCGCCCGCCAAGCCACAGATGCCGGTGGCTCCGGGGGAGTCGGCAGGCAAGATCGGAAACCTGTACGAGGCCCACATCCGGCCGATGATGCCGTTCGCCATTCGCGGCGTGCTCTGGGATCAGGGCGAGAGCGGCACGGCGATCAACGGCGTCGATCAGTACACGCTGATGGGGGCACTCATCCGCGGCTGGCGTTCGGAGTGGGCACAAGGCGACTTCCCATTCATCTACATCCAGAAGCCCAGTGGTGGCGGCTGTGCCTGGGATCCCATGGATCCCGTGACCAACCAGGGCGAGAAGTTCGCACCGCTCCCGAAGGCCGTCCCCGCGACCGGTGACGGGCTGTACCGCGAACTGCACGTCCGGATCATGAAGCATCCGAACACGTTCATGGCGATCAGCAGCGACCTTGGACCGGGGATCCACCCGACGAACAAATCGGGCTATGGTGTGCGTGCGGCGCAGGTCGCGCTCGGTGGCGTGTACGCGAAGAAAGTCGAGATCTACGGCCCGGTTTACAAGTCGCACAAGGTCGATGGCGACAAGGTGCGGGTGAGCTTCGACCATGTCGGTGCGGGGCTCGCGTTCCGGCACGGCGACAAGCTGCAAGGCTTCGCGGTCGCCGGGGCTGATGGCGTCTTCCAATGGGCCGACGCGGTGATCGACGGCGACACGGTGGTGGTGTCGAACTCTGCCGTGCCGAAGCCGGTCGCGGTCCGGTATGCCTTCGCATCGAAACACACCTGGGCGAACCTGTTCAACAAGGATGGCCTCCCCGCTGTGCCGTTCCGGAGCGATCCCGAAGGGAAGTGACCGGTAGGTTCACGGTCGGGCGTTTGCAACCGCCCGACCGTGACCACGAATATCTGTGATTGATGTCAGGGTGACGCGATCAAAGGGAAGTCAAACTGGTTCTCGGCCGCTTGTGGGGAGATGGTGACCTGGAGTTTGGAAGCGGCGTTGTACGCCGTGGGAATGTACATCTCGGGCACGTTCAACATGCCCCCGCCGAAGCCGATGGTGTTCGGCACCTGCCGCCCGGAGAGTCGCGTTGCGGTGATCTCCACACGGTACTGCCCACCGGACAATGGGCCAACCACTGCCGGCACGTCGTACTGACCCTTCAGAATTTGGCCGCCGGTGGTCGGACCGGTGTGCGGAGCAATCGGCACAAACGCGATCGTGCCATCGGACACCGGTTCGCCCGCAAAGGTGACAGTGCCCCAGACACGCATCGGCGTCGCGGCGCTGTTGCCACAACCCGTCAGCGCCACGAGTAGCAACGCCACTCCGAACCATCGCCTCATCGTTCGAACTCCTCACCAGGAACCCGTCGCGACCTCGCCACAGTCGATGCTGGCGACATCCTGCCACAGGGTGCCGTCGATGGAGTTTGACACGAACTTGACGCTGCCATCAACGAGGCAGACATTCACGCCACTCGTGTGGTAACTCCGGGCACTGACAATCAGAGTGGACCAGCATGGCGAGGAACCGTTGCAAGGCGTTTGCGGCTTGGTGGAAGTGCAGTAGCCACCCGAGAGTAAGCGATCGGGAACGGGCGAGTTCGGACCCCGCATGTGCGTATAGGCAGCCGAAAGATCGCCCATCCACATTCCACGCAGATCGTTGCTGCCGCTGGTCCCCTGGATAACCTCGGAGAACGCGACGGTGTTCGATGTGCCGTCGGTCACGTCGCCGATTTTGCGGCGGACATTCCAGTTGAACAACGCCTTCTTCGTGCCGGGGTTGTTGGCGACGTTCATCTCACAGCCCGCACCATATGGGTCGGTGAAGGGGACGCCCTTCTCGATGATCGATTGATCGCTCCCCTGGCAGGCAACGTAGTTCGTGCGGCTGATGGGTGCGAGCCACTGCTCGCCGGCTGCCCAGTAGGTGCTTGGCTGGTCGGAGGGGCATTGTGATATCGGAACCCGCATTTCCCACGCGGCGCGGCTGATGTCGTAGAACATGCGGTTCGTGGCAGGATCACGACCACGGAACACGGCCTTGGGCGGCATCATGTCGGATACGTTGCCGAGTTCCATGTAAGGGAACAGCTTCACTGCCCAGCTTGTGCAGTTCGGTCCGTAGGTCGCGCGTGAATTGGGCAAATCGGCCCAGGAACCAGCCGGGAACATCCCTTCCGAGGCGTGAGCGTTGTGGAGCCCGATGCCGATTTGCTTCAGGTTGTTCTGACACCGAAGGCGTGCGGCGGCCTCGCGGACCTTTTGCACCGCCGGCAATAGCAGCCCGATCAGGATCGCGATGATAGCGATGACGACGAGCAGTTCGATGAGTGTGAAGGCGGTTCGGGAGGGATGGCGATGCATGATATGTCCCAGTGAGGTGGGGACGAAACGCGGGAGAAACGGATGCTACGCGGGAATTCGTTCGTTCGCAACCCAATTCGAGCGAGCGTTGTCTGCCAACTGGTGTGGCTCGCCCACTTCGCGATCTGGATTCTTTGGCCGATGAGATGCATCGTGGTAGAGTAGCGTCCGTGGCGAACGACCCAGGGATGTTGCCGTGACTACCTTTCACCCATTCGAGCTAACCGCCAAGGGGCGAGTCGATCTCCGTTCGGACCAATTCCCAACCACCATTACCACATGGGCTGCCGAAAGCGTGGAACTCCCCGCGAGCGGAACGCACTTCGGGTTCGTTCAGTCCGGGGCGGCTGAACTCGCGTGTGCGTCGGGTCGATTCACCTTACGAAGCGGAATGTATTTCGCGGTTCCGGGCACGGCCACGATTCGCGGTGGCACGGGGTTGGCGATCACCCGCGAGGGCTACCACGGCTTCTTCCAGCTTGGTGGCCCCATCGAGGAAACCGGCCGCCTGCGTTACATCGACGGTTGCACCGACTCGCTGCTGATCGCCCCCGTGAAGCTCGGCGATCCGTGCCTCAACTTGCTCCACATCCCACCGGGCACGCGGCAATCCGCTCACACGCACCCCTCCATCCGCGTCGGGCTCATCGTCGGCGGCTCGGGTGAGTGCGTGACCCCGGAACGCCGTTACTCACTGCGACCCGGTCTGGCCTTCGTCATTGCCGCCGAGCAGATGCACAGCTTCCACACCGACCGCGAGTCACTGCTGGTGATCGCCTATCACCCGGACAGCGATTTCGGCCCGACCGATGCCTGTCATCCGATGGTGAATCGCACCATCCTTCCACCGGAGATCCGCCCGTGAGTGCAATCGCCGGGTATGTCGGGAACGCCGATCCGGGTGTGCTCGAACGGATGCTTGCGGCGGTGTCGTATCGCGGTGACCGCAGCGACATCGCCCAGGTTCCCGGAGCGGGGATCGGCTACCGCATGTGGTCGGACAGGCCCGGCAAATCGTCGGGCGTTCATCACGCGGGGAATACGCTCGCGGCGGTGTCCGGCTCGTTCGCGCCTCGAGTCGATTCGCCCGCAAGCGTGCTGCCGGCGATTCTGGGTGACACGGCACGCCTCGATCGACTCGACGGGAACTTCGCGGCTGCGTGGTGGGACGGCGAGCGCCGCAAACTGTCGTTCCTCCGCGACCCGTTCGGCGTCCGCACGCTTTACTACGTCGAACACGCGGGGGTCTTCTACTTCGCCAGCGAGTTGAAGCAACTCCTTGCGATTCCCGGGTTGCCCATCGAGGCCGACCCAGTCGCCATCCACAAGTACCTCACGTTCTCGTTCGTGCCGGGCGAGGCGGTGCCGATCAAGGGGATCAAGCGGCTGCTGCCGGGCCGCGTCGCGGTGTGGCAGGATGGCAAGCTCACGATCACCCCGTACTTCACGCTTCGCGAGAAGATTGACCCCGCACTCGCGGACCGCAAGACCGCCGTGAAGTTGGTGCGTCGCCTCGGCCGCGAGGCCGTGAAGAAGCGGCTCAACGGCGAGTCGGAGGTGGGGCTGTTCCTCTCGGGTGGCCTCGATTCCTCGGGCGTCGCCGTTTGGTTGAAGCAAGCCGGCGTGAACGTGCGGGCGTTCAGCCTCGACTTCGGCAACCAGAGCGTGGAACGCGAACAGGCCAAGACCGTTGCGGACAAACTCGGCATCGACCTGAGCTATGTGAAAGTTGGCGGCGAGGATCTCGCTTCGATCCTGATGGATCTCGTGTGGAAGCTCGACCTCCCGTTCGGCGACGCGGTCACCGGTCCGCAATACCTCATGGCCCGCGCCGCACGACAGGCCGGCCTCAGCGCGGTCTTCAACGGCGAGGGGGGCGACCAACTCTTCGGCGGGTGGACGAGCAAACCGATGATCTCGGCGCAGCTTTACGCGGGGCTCTACGGCGAAGACAGTCGCGAGCAGTTATACCTTCGCTCGTATCACCGCTTCTACGGACTGGAAGACGACCTCTACACGCCGGCGTTCCTCGCACAGATCGGGCCACCGGGACCACGACGTGCGCTGCTCGCTCCGTACCTGCATAGTGAAAACGCCAGCAGTTTCCTCAACCGCATCCGCCTCGCCGACATCTCGCTGAAGGGATCGCAGAACATCCTTCCGCGAATGGACCGCACAAACCAGTGCTGGGGGCTCGACGTGCGGGCTCCGCTGTTCGATCGGGCACTCGCCGAGGCGTCGTTCACGCTGCCACCGCAGATGAAGTTGCACGGTGCCTGCGAGAAGTACGTGCTGAAACTGTCGCTCCAGAAGTTCCTTCCGCGAGAGATTGTCTGGCGGCGGAAGTTCGGGATGAGTGTGCCGATCACGGACTGGGTACTCGGGCCACTTGCGGGTCCACTCGAAGACCTGCTCGGTCCCGCGTCGCTTGCACGGCGCGGTCTGTTTCGCCCGGAGTACGTCGCCGAACTCCGGGCGGGTCACGATCACGCGAATGAGATTCGTCGCCGGCGGATTGGTGAACGGCTCTGGACGCTGGCCGTGCTGGAAGCATGGATGCGGGTGTTCATCGACGGGAAAGGCCAACAGCCGGGGAGCATGGCATGAAGTGCATCCGCTGCATGAAGGACAGCAACTACAAGGATCGAAGCGATCGCACCTGCCCGAATTGCAAGCATAAGTTTGCGTTCGAGCCACGCGGCGGCGACCCGATCACGGACATGCTGTTTCTCAACGCGATTAACGGCGTATCGGGCGACGGGCACATCAAGTTCGGCGTCGAGAACCTGTACTACGAGGTGAACCGACGCTGGAAGCGGCAGCGTGCGCCCCTCGGGTGCATCGCGTTCTTCCTGTTCGCGGCAGTTGCGATTTTCGGGTACGCCGTGATCGCCAAGCCCAGGCACGTGAACAACTATTACATATTTGGTGCCGCCGCGTTGCTCGTCACGGGCATTGCTGCCATGAGCCGAATTAGCCGGCCGCTGGTGCGGATGGACCTCGCGACGTTCAACCGCCTCTGGGATCGCTGGCGCGAGGTGCATGGCATTCCCAAGGGGCTGATCGAACGAGCGCCACTCCCCGAATTCCCCAAGGATCTCGAAGCGGACATCGGCGACTACTCCTTCGACCGGGCCGTGATCTGTGATCGCGCCCGCACAGTCGATCTGCTGGTCGCCAACAACTTCCACTTCGAGAACAACTGCGCTGTCCTCTCGGTCGATGGCTATCCGAAGGGGCCGTTCAAGGTCATCATGGCGATGCTGAGGCGGAACCCAAAGCTCCAAGTGTTCGTGCTTCACGACGCAACGATCCCTGGCTGTCGCCTTGCGCATCAACTCATCAAAGATCCGCAGTGGTTCGGCGGCGCTGGGCTTCGCGTGATCGACCTCGGGTTGCGGCCCCGACACGCCGACCCGTTCCACGGGTTGCTACTGGAGGGGCCGAGCATCCAGCCGAACGAGGAGGAAGGGATCTCCTTCGGTGAGGCGATGTGGCTCTCGAAGTATCGGTTGGAACTGGCCGCGGCCCGGCCCGAGCAAATCTTGAAGCGGCTGTTCGCCGGGCTGATGGCTCACGCGGCCGACGACCCGCGCACGGGCGACACCAGCGGCGCAGTGACCACGTGCGGAGCGTTCGACTCAGGCGGCTACGGTGATGGCGACGGTGGCGGCGAAGGCGGGGGCGACGCCTTCGGGTGAACCATGACTTCGCGACCGCACCCCATTGTTCACGTCGGAGTCGGCCCTTCGCTTGGTGAAGGCGTCACGCGATCACGCCCCGTGGGCCGGATCGGTGGCGTGAGCCATGCGGGCGATCCCGCCATTGGCTCGCGACTCAGTGCCGCACTGGGCCGCGGTTCACAAATCCTGTCGCACGCCGGTTCGCAGTTGGTCGCGGATCACGACGGCTGTCGGCTCGATGGCCGCGTGCTGAGCAGTGTCGAAGACTGGCGAGCGGTTGTGAATGGACGGCTCGCGGCAGTTCGTGGAGCGTTCGCCGTCGCGTGGCACGACTCCGATGGCGTGGTGAACCTGGCCCGCGACCCCATCGGCGAACGAACACTTTTCTACGCGGTCACGCCAAGCGAGCTGGTTTTCGCCTCGTCGGTCCAGGCATTGCTGGCAACCGGAATCGTGCCTCGCACGCTGAACCTGCGAGCGGTCGCGGCTTACCTCTGCTATGCGTACCTCCCCGGTCGCGAAACGCTCGTGGAGGGCGTGTACGAGGTACTCCCCGGCGAGCGGGTGACCTTCGGTTCCAGGGGATTGCAACGCGAACAATTCTGGGAACTCCCCACACCCGCACCGAGCTCGGCATCCGAGGAAGAGCAGACATGCCAACTCCGGAGCGTGCTCGAAACGGCAGTGCGCGAGCGGTTGCCGCAACCCGATGAACCCGTCGGCGTGACGCTCTCGGGCGGGGTCGATTCGAGTCTCGTCGTCGCTCTGGTGCGTCGATTGCATACGGGCCGAGTGTACACGTACTCGGTGTCGTTCGGGCCTGGCTATGCGAACGAGCTGCCATTCAGTTCGCTCGTTGCGGACCACTGCGGCACGGATCACCGCATTGTCGAACTCTCCCCGGCTGCGGTGCTTCGTTACATCGACGACTCGGTTGGTCAACTGGGCGACCCCATCGGCGACCCGCTCACAGTTCCCAACTCGCTGCTGTTCCGCACCGCTGGTGAACACGTTGGCGTGGTTCTGAATGGTGAAGGCGGCGACCCGTGCTTTGGTGGGCCGAAGAATCTGCCGATGGTGCTGTGGGCGCTTTACCCCGGCCATGCCGTCGAGCAGAGCCGAGAGGCGAGTTACCTGCGGTCGCACCTGAAGTGCTACGACGATCTGCCGGAACTGCTTGCCGATCCCGTTCGCGATGCGATTGCCGCTCGGCCGCTTGTAGCCGACCTGACCGCACCTCTCGCCGACCCTCGCTGGCCCGACTTCATCTCGCGACTTCAGGCGATCAACATTCGGCTCAAGGGCGGTCACCACATCTTGCCCAAGATCGACGCGTTGAGCTTCCCGTTTGGTGTGCTGCCGCGGTCGCCACTGTTCGATCAGACGGTCGTGGAGCAATCACTTGCGATCCCGGCCGGCCTCAAGCTGCGTGGCACCGTCGAGAAATACCTCCTGAAGTGTGCGGTCGCGGAGCTTCTGCCGCAAGCCGTGTTGGAACGACCCAAGAGCGGCATGCTCGTACCGGTTGAGGGGTGGTTCCGTGGCCCGCTGTTGCCAGCGGCCCGGGAGCGAGTGCTGGATGGGCTGCGACCGTATGGCCTCTTCCAGCGTGATTACCTTGAACGATTACTCGCCGGAAAACTTGGCGGCCTGCGACCACGTCATGGTGCGAAGATCTGGCTGTTGATCACCCTGGAATCCTGGCTTCGCCGGGTGCTCAACGGTCGGTGAACGTGAGTTGGTCCTGGATCACACGGACAGGCGTCGGAAATGGCAAATGGGTTGCAGCTTTCGCTGCAACCCATTTTAGTGGAGGCGCGGGGAATCGAACCCCGGTCCCGTGGCCCATCCATGAAGGCGTCTACGTGTGTAGCCTGTCAATTCTCGCGATGCATCTTTCGATCATCCCGTGTTCGTTATTCCGGATTCCGACAAGCAGGATCCCGGGACAACTATCGGCCAGATTTTTTTAGCAGGAACGGCCGCCGAGGCGGGTTGGGTGGTGTCCCCAACGCTCAGGTTCCCACGAGCCCAAATTGCGTCCGAACCGGCCCCTCTTGGGCGAAGCTGCCGGAACGGCTCACAGTCAAACTGCGAGGGAGTACTGCGGTTCAGCAGTTACTTTTTGATCGACTTTTTACGTGGCCAGCCGATCAACCACGACACGCAACCAAACACTTCCGAAGCCCGGTCGATGCCAGATCGCCCCCGGTACACCCGAATTATACGCTCCACACCCTGGGAAAAAAGCTCGACACCCCATTCGGTGGATAATCGCGCAATAAAAGACTCGTTTGATGGCGAAACGGCGTGAGCAATCGCACGTTCGCCAACCAATCCTACTTGGGTTCTGGCGCGAACCACACCTTCTCCCAATACTCGCGGCTATACTCGCCCTTCGCGGCGGGGAACGCACGCGGCGGAAGGCGGTCGAACAATTCTTTCATCTGGTCCCGCGTCTGCAACGCCCGGCCGCTCTCGTTTTTCTGCTTGAAGGCGTGGTAGACGAGGCTCAGGATGATGAGTTCGTCCACGCTGCCGCGGTGCCGGTCGAGCATTGCGGGTGCTTCGGCCAGCAGGTCGTTGGGCTTTTGCATCTGTTGATAAGTCTGAAGAATCCGCAGCCCGGCCTGAACGCGGACCCACGTGTCGCGGTCGTTCAGTTTCCCGTCCTTCTTCTGTTTCGCGTCGGCGTCGGCTACCACTTGCTTGAACAACTTGATCGCTTCTTCCCTCATGCGAGTAACGTTCGCAGGGTCGGGCGCTGCTGAGCCTGATACCGCTGCACGTTGCAATATGCAAATGCCCAGGAACAACCGGCCGAGCCAGGACTCCGGGCCGTTCGGGTAAAGGGCGATCTGCTTACGCAGCCAGACCTCTGCCTCGGGGTAATTGTTCGTTCGCATGACCTCGTAGCCCAACCCGACCAGGGCCAATTCGTGGTGCTCTTGTTCCCCGGGGCTGACGGTTTCTTGCTTGGCGATCTGCTCGAATAAGCTGCGGCCGAGCCCGGCAAGCTCGGGTTTGTGGCTGTCGATGAACTGACGCGCCAGTCGATAACGGAGTGCCGTTGATACGGGGCTGGCAGTGGCCATTGCTTGATTGAACGCTTTCCAGGCGTCATCCGGTCGCTTGGCGACGATCAGCGATTCGGCCAACTCCACCCACACAACGCTGATTGTCGCATCGGGCAGCGACGGCAACTGAGATGCGGTCGTGAGCACGTTCACAGTGCGGGTTGGCTCGCCCGCGAGTTTGTACATCCCTGCAGCACGGCGAAGGGTATCGGCCTTCGCGGTCGCGGCGGGCTGAGAACCAGCGAGGGCTTCGTACTCCGTGGCTGCAGCCAGAGCCTTGGGTTTGAAGTCACCTGAGTCCCTCTGGAGAGCCGTGGCCCACGCGGCCAGCGTCTCGGCTCGCTTCTCCCTCGCCCGAGAATCGGAGATCACTGTGTACAGATCGACCACCTTCACCGCCGGTTCGTAGGCTCCGTCCGAGTTCAAAACCGTTACGGCGAGTTCGAAGACCGGTTGCAGGTCGTTCAGCGAGATGAGTGCGTTGGTGTAGTCCTTGCGGTTCGTCACGCCCTTGATGGACGCGGCAAGGAGGTCGGGGACGACGAGTCGCTTGGCGGCTTCGGTTCCCTTCAAGTGATATTCGGCAAGCCGAACCGCGGCGGCGCGTGCCTCGTCGCTGTCGCCCTTCGCTGCCTCTTCGAACAACTTCGCAGCGGTCGGGTACTCTTTCGTGTTCAGGCGACACACGCCCAGGAAGTACGCGGCAGCCGCACGCTTCTCTTTTGCGAGTCCTGGTGTGGCCCGCACGGCTTCCCAGTCGCGGGCGGCACCGAGCCAGTCTTCGTCGGCCATGCGGACGCGGGCCAGCAGCGACTTCGCGGGTGCGATGACCTCGGGCGGCGCGTCGCTCCCAATTTGTTCGAGCCACTTCCGTGCAAGGTCGCTTTCCTTGCGACGAACGTGAACGTCCGCGAGTTGCAACCTGGCCCGGGCCAGCGATGCTGCGGGAGTCGCGATCCCGGCGGACGTCAGATACCGGGTGAGTGAGTCCTTGGCGGCCTGGAGATCCGGGGGCGACAAGCGAAGCGACAGATCAGCCGATAGGCGATGTGAGTCGCCAGGATCTTCGCCTGCCGGCGCGTTCGCAAGCAGGTTGATGTGCAATTTGATGTCGGCAGGGGTCGTGGTCGGAGGGAGCCCAACGCCAGCTCGTGCCTTGGCCGAACGGAACGCGAGTCGTGGGATGTCGGCCGGATCGTGCATTTGCTCCGCGGAGATCAACTCGAAGTGCTGCTTCGCGAGCGTCCAGTTCGTGCGGGCTTCCGCGAGCGCTGAGGTCAGTTCCGCGAGGCGAACGTAGCCACTTCCGAGTGTGAAGTGTGCGGTGGTTGCGAGTTCGGGGAACGATTCACTACTGGTCGCGACCTTCGACAGGAGGTCCTTCAGTTCGTCGCGGTCGGGCGTGACCTTCTCGTAGGCCGCGCGGAGGGCGACGAGGTCGCGTGTGAAGTCGGCGGCGGGGTCAGGGGTGCCGAGCGGCAACCATCCCTGCCAAGCCCCAACGAAGACCGCAACCCCTAGGAGGAACGTCGGCACTTGCCAGATGTTCCGCGTGGGGTCGGGTCGGTATTTGGTTGCCTCAGGGCGGGCGGCCGTGTCCGTGGCCATGTGCGAAATCCCGTGGTGCGCAATTTCCCGCCAGAGTAGAGCCTGTTCCTCGAACGTGCGTCAAGCCCAACTCGGGCGAACACGAGTCGTCACTCCTTCGCGGGCTTCCACCATGCGTCGAGCTTCTTGGTCAACTCCGCCAGCTTCTCCGGGTTCTTCGCCGCGAGATCGGTAAGTTCGTCGGGGTCTTTCGCGAGGTCGTACAGTTCGGGCTTGCCGCCTTTCACGTTCGCGTCGTGCGGCACGATGAGCTTCCAGTTCCCGTCGACCATCCAGCGATGTCGCAGGTTGGCTGCCGGGTTCGCGATATCCACCGCGTTGTGTTCGAACACCTCGCCGAACAACGCGGATCGGCTCGCGACCAGTTGCGGGTCGAGCAGGTTGATGCCGCTCATGTCCTTCGTCGGCTTGGCTCCGACCGCGGCGAGGATCGTTGGGGCCAGGTCGATCGAACTCGCGAGGTTCTCGCTGGTGCCGGGTTTGACGTGCCCCGGCCACTTGACGATGATCGGGGTTCGAAGGCCGCCGTCGTATTGCGACTTCTTCGACCTCGGCGCGAAGCTCGCAGAATCCGGGTCTTGAATCCAGCCGTTGTCGTGGAGGTAGATCACGATTGTGTTCTCGCTCTGACCGTTCTTTGCCAGCTGCGCCAGCAGTTCACCAACGGTCTCGTCGAACCACTCGCACATGGCCCAGTACTTGGCGACGTGGATCGACTTGGTCTTGTCCTTGTACTTGTTCAGCAGGCGCTCCGGCGGGTTGTGCGGTTGGTGCGGCATCATCGGTGCGTACCACACGAAGAACGGCTTGCTGTCCTTCTTCGCTTTGTCGAGGAACTCGAACACGGGCCGCAACCCTTCGCGGCCGATCTTGAGCCCCTCGTCGCCGTGGCGACCGCCCTTGCTGGGGTCGCCGTGCGTCATCCCTTCGGAGAAGCCGCCGCAGCGACAACTGTTCCCTTCCCACCACTTCCCGGCCTGATAGCTGAAGTAGCCTTCCTTCTCTAGCAACTTTGGGAGGGTCGGCGATTTTTCGAAGAGCGCGATCATTTCTTGCCGCTGCTTCAAGTAGCCAGCGTCCTTGTTGGCTTGCCCCGCGGTGAGCCCCTTCGGAATCGGTGGATCGTTCGACGTGATCTTGTGCTGGTGCGCGTACAACCCGGTAATCATCGTGGCGAGGCTGGCCCGGCACAGGCTTGTGGGGACATAGCCGCGTTTGAAGAGCAGCGATTCCGACGCGAATTTGTCGAGGTGTGGCGTCTTGATGTGCTGGTGGCCCATGAAGCCATAATCGCCCCAGCCCTGATCGTCGCCGACGATGAGCACCACGTTCGGCGGCGCGGCCGTCGCGGGGAGTGTGAGCGCGAGCGTGAGTGCGAACGCGGAGAGAAAGCGGAGCATTGGGGTGATCCAAAAGAGGGAGCCACGGATGAACACGGATGAAACACGGATAAGACAGAAAACGGATCACATTCTTGTGACTGTCGCACCAACGGTGCCAGGATGTCCGAACGACCAACCGAAATCGCCT
>PNLP01000020.1 GCA_013823135.1 Planctomycetaceae bacterium | reverse complement strand
TCAATCTGGCTCTGGTCCGCCCTCACCCGGTGCAGCGTCGGCGTCATGATCAGCGTGAGTGTGATGTCTTCGCCGATCAATCGGTTCAGCATCTTGCCAGTCTGCTCCACCAGTTCGTTCAAATTGAGAATTTTCGGCTCGATGATTGTCTTTCGGCTGAACGCTAGCAACTGGGCGGTTAGTGCGGCTGCGCGCCTTCCAGCCTCGCGTATCTCGACTGACATAACATGGCGTGCATCAGTCGGTAGCAATTCCTCCGACAACATGTCGCTGTAGCCGTTGATGATGGTCAAGAGATTGTTGAAGTCGTGTGCAACACCGGCAGCGAGTTGTCCGAAGGCTTCCATCTTCTGAGCCTGGCGATACTGATCCTCAATCTGCCTGCGTTCAGTCACATCGGACCAGGAACCGATCGCTTCGATGGATTCTCCAGTAGCGTCCAGAACGAGTCGGATCTCGCTCCTGATCCATCGAAACTGGCCATTCCGATGCCGGAATCGGTACTCGGTAGCAACTCGTCCTGTTCCAATCAGACCTTGTTCCCTCTCGGCAACAACTCGGTCTCGGTCTTCAGGGTGGACGTTTGTTCCCCACCAGTCCCCAGCCAGGGCTGCGCCAAGCGGGTAGCCCAGGACTGCCTCCACGTTCTCACTCACCCAGTTCACACCTCTGATGTGGTCGGCATCGACAGCGAGTTTAAATAGGACGGAGGGACTCGATGTGACGACGTGTTGAAGTCGCTCTTGAGTTCGCTGAAACGCCTCCTCGGCTTCCTTCCGCTCGGTGATGTCAATGTGCGACACGACGCAGCCCGTGCCCTTGAGAGGAGTCACGCTCAGCATAAACCATCTTCGCTGACGAGGGGAGTGGCATGGGTACTCAAGAGTGAAGCGAGGTGACTCGCCCGCGATGATTTTTCGGATCCCACTTGCTGCGGCCTCGGCGTCTCCGCAACCCGCGACTGCGCTGGCGTCACAAACTGTGAGGTAGTTCGCCCCTACCCCCACTCTCCGCTCGAGGGAATCGACGCCCCAAGATTCCGACTCGAATGTCTGCCATGCTACGTTCGTGGCTGTAATTGTACCATTTACGTCGAGGACCGCGATGTGGGCGTCGATCGAGTCCAATACCGCCCGCACAAACGCCTCACTCTCTCTCAATTCACGCTCAACACTGCGGCGGTCTTCAATGTCGGTGCAGGTGCCGACCCACCGTGCAACTCCCCCGGTGTCGTCTCGAGTGACGAATTGGCGTGTTAGATGCCACCGGTACTCACCATCGGCCCGACGCAGGCGAAATTCGTTTTCCCGCGGGTTCCCTGACTGGACCGCCTCGGCCCACAGTTGCAGCGTCCGAGCGAGGTCGTCCGGGTGAATGGATGCCTCCCACCCCGAGCCGACCAAATCGGCTGCCGCTCGCCCAGTGTACCTCACGGTTCGTTGGTTGACGTACTCGATCTCGCCATTCGGGCGGGCGCTCCAGACGATGTGCGGGATACCCTCTGCCAGTGCCTGATACCGCTCTTCACTCATTCGAAGAGCCACTCGGGCATTCCGTTCAGCCTCGCGGAGTCTCCGCTCATGGAGGGCGTGTTCGACGGACGAACTGAGCCGCCCCAAGCGGTCCCGGTGGAGGTAGTCAGTCGCGCCCCACTTGATCGCCTCAACAACTGACCATTCCCCAATTGAGTCTGAAACAATCAGGAAAGGGAGCCCGGGCCGCCGCTCCTGGAGAAGATTGAGTGCCTGCATGGCATTCAGATTTGGCGAATTGGTGTCGCAGAGGATGACGTCGGGGGCGGGGTCCAAGTGGGCGAGGTAGTCCTCTTCAGTCCTCACTCGCACAACGTCCGGTTCGTACCCGGCTTGGCACAGATCCCGAACGAGGACATCGGCGTCTGTCGGGCTGCCTTCAACAATAAGAACGTAGAGCAGCGGCTTTGCCATGGTGGAACTCTACTCGCTTGGCCGGCGCAATTTCTATCGACCCACGACAATTTTGAATAGGAATGCAGTCCGCAGCGTAGTCGCCAATTAGTGGTTCACTACATACCATCTCGCTGTTTCAAGAAATTGGTAATTGTGACAGGTGTTTTGTAGTATGATCGAACTCGCGAGACTCGCACTTCCTTCCCGTGAGGTTAGCATCTCCTTCCCAAGCCGGAACAGTTCTCGATCATGAATCTCGTTCTCTGATGGATCTGTTGAGATGTTGCTGTGGGAAGATCCGACTCCGGCCGAAAAATTCATTCGCCACGTGAGTTCTACTTTGACGTTGAGTAGTACCCAAACATGTCTGTCGAGCAAGTGGCGTCAAACCGGAAAATGGAGAAAGCCACCCGATTGAGTGGCTTTCTGTTCAGTAGGCTAGTTCGGAGGCGAGCTCGCGGAATTAGTCCACCTACCCAGCCTTGGGCTTATTCACTTTCTCGACAGCATCTTTCAGCACCCTGCTCTGCCCGGCGATGTGCCCGTAGTGCTTCGCCACCATCGCAGTGCCGCGGTGGCCGAGCAGCTCGGCCACGACTGCATCGGGGATGCCCGCGACCAGGGCCGCGGTGGCGAACGAGTGCCGCCCCATGTATGCGGTCGCATGAACACCGGCCCGCTTCGAGACCTGAATCATCCGTTTCACGATCGCGGGGCCTCGCCAAGGGTTCCCTCGACAGGTGCGGAACAGGTGCCCTGCACCGTACTTCTCGCGCTGTGTGGTCAGGATCTCCATCGCGGCCGTGTTGAAGTGAACCACCCGCTCACTGCCGTGCCTACGCCCCTTGTGGACTTTCGTCCGCAAACAGGAGTTCACCCAATCCGTGCTCTCGACAGTCAGCCTTGCGATCTCCTGAGGTCTCGCGCCGGTCTCCCGGAGAAGTTTCAGGAACGCGACCAGGTCGCTTCCGTAATCGCCTCGACTCGCGGCTTCGACCACTTTCGCGAATTGCTCATCCGAGAGCACCGACTCAGCGCCACGGGATTCTTTTGGCGGGCGGTTGACCGAGAGCGGATTCTTCGCCCACCTCAAGAACGTTTGCACTGTCCCGATGTTGTTGTTCTGAGTCGAACTCGACCAAGTTCGCCGGTCGGCCCAGTCCTCGATCTCCTCGGCCGTGAGCGACGAGATCAGCCGGGAGCCGAACACAGGAAGGAAGTGAACGCGAAGGGTGATGTCGTACTGCCGCCAGCACTCCGGGCTGATCTTCGGTTTCCGCTTTTCGAGGAACTCCAGTGCAGCCTCGGACACGGTCCGGGGGGCTGAAATGGGGGTGGTAGGCTGGATCACTGCCGGGGCGGGAAGACTGCCGAAGGCTGCCGGTTTGAGTGTCGTGGTGCTGAGGGCAGCAAGAAGTTGCAGGAAAACCGCTTCAGCGGCTTCTTTGGCGTTTGGATCTGTAATTCCGAGGGATTGCAGTTTACCTGCGATGAGTCCTACCCACATACCGCGGCTCGTACGATACCACGCACTGGGGGAACGGGGCATTGATCGGCCTCCTGCCGAAGACTGCCATACCGTGCCATTCCAGGGGATTTTCGCACTCGTGGGCAACACGCCCGGAGGAACAGAACCCCTGGCATAACCAGGGGTTCCGACTATCATTATGATAGGTGTCAGACAGTTGCGGCGGTAGGATTTGAACCTACGACCTCCAGGTTATGAGCCTGGCGAGCTAACCGGACTGCTCCACGCCGCGTCTTGTGAGGTTACTATAGCAACGCGGTGGCCCAACGAAAAGGGCCGTTATTCACTTCTCGCAAGGATGCCACGAATTGACCGCCCCGGCACCTCAACCTATCATGAGCGATGTTCCTGGTTTTGACCGATACCGCGACGAGATGCCCCGTGAACGCACCGTTCATTCTCGTCATTTGCCTCGTCAACATCTTCTGCCTCGGGCCTCTTTCCGCCTACCTCTTCTACCTCGCGGTCCTCGCACGTAGGAACCGGCCAACCATCACCCATGGAGCCTGGGATTTTGCCGGGCTCGCGGCGGGCCTCTCGGGGTTTCTGATCTTCGGCGGCGGTCTGGTTCTACACCTGTTCCAATCGAACTTCCGATCCTGGATGCGCGGGAACCTTGAAAACTTCCGGGCGGCGTGGAATTCGGACAAGACAACCTGGATGCTGCTTTCCGCGATCTACGGTTTGAGTGTGCTCACGGCAATCGCCGTGACCATGGCCTCACGGCGACGCTCGTTGGTCGTGTACAACATCGATTCGGCTGAGTTCGAGGCTGTGCTCGCCGAGTTGTTCGAGCAATTGGGTCGCCCGATCGAGCGTCGGGGGAAGTTGTGGTTGAGTGGCGGATCACCTCTGTTTGAACTGGATCATTTCGAGGGCGGGCGAACGATCACGCTTCGATGGATCTCCGACGATCGCCACCTTTCCCACGAAGTCGATCGTTTGCTGCGTGAGTCTGTTAGAAGTCTGGCGCCCGAAGAGAATCCGGCCGGGGCGTGGCTCATGGCGTTCGCTGGCGGTGCGGTTTTTTGGGCGGCGGGAAGTCTCGCACTTATGCTGGTCTACGTATTCTCCCTCAAGTAACGAAAGTCGCTTTCTTCGCGCCGCGGTGAATATCCCTCCAGATTACCCACCCAACAGACCGATCAATTCGATACACAACGGCGCAGCGAAACTCCGCGCTGCCCACTGCACTGTGTGACTATCGACCCAAACTCGACACTCCCGACCACGGAGAGGGACCGGATATGAACAAGACACTGATCGCGTTCGCCACCGCGGCGGTACTGAGTGTGTTCGCCGCTCACGCTTCGGCCGACCACGGAGGCTACGCCCCACCTCAGCAGCCGGCTGGTGGCGCTCCCGCTGGGGCCGGCTTCGGTCCGATTGGTGGACCGGGTACGCTTCTGGGTGCCGGCGAACCATCGGGCCGCGCACCTGACCGCTACGGCTTCAACCCGATCTTTAAGAGGATGTTTCACTTCGGCGGCAAAAACAACTGTGGGAACTGTGGCTCCGCCCCTGCCTACAGCCAGGCACCGGCTGGCCCGATGCAGGGGACGCTTGTGTTCCCGAACCATTCTTTCGTTCGCAGCCCGCGTGACTATTTCATGATGGACGTGAACAAGTGAGTTGATCCGAACGCAAGCGAGCCCACTGTCTCGACAGGTGGGCTCGTTTCACTTCTGCCGTTCCAATTCTTCAATCGCCAGTCGCACCGCATCGGGAATCGGCACCTTCTTCCCCGCACGGTAATCATAGCTCACCACGAGTGCCTGCCCTTCACTGGCCACGGCGTTCAACTTGGTGCTCACCAATCGGTAATCGAACGTCACGCGGTCCGTCTGGATGTCGCTGATCCGCGCGCCTACGAGCAACCGATCCGGGTAACTCACCGGCTTGCGGTAGCGTGCGGAGGTGCTGGCGATGATCGGCCCGAGGCCCGACTCTACCTTCGCGGCCATCCAACCGATCCGGTCGAGGTAGGCGATGCGTGCGTTCTCGAAGTACCGGAAGTACACGACGTTGTTGACGTGGTCGTAGGCGTCCATCTCGCCCCACGCCACGTCGAGTTCAACCACCACAGGAAACAGTGCCAGATCGGGATGCGTCATAATCGCTTTGTAGAGCCCACTGGGTTAACCGTCCTCGTAACGACATCTCAACCCGCACTACTTCTTCCTGTTGCTAAAATCGACGATGCGAAGGCGCATGACGCGGGCATTCAGGACATCTTCTTTCTTCCAGTCTCGATCCGGATCGAAGCCGAAGTCTCCTCTGCGAATCCCGATCTCAATCAACATCTCCACCACACCACAGTCTTTCTGCAAGTACCGTATTCCCCGCAAGTGACCGATTGGTTCACAGATCAAGATTCGCCGTGAGTACGGGATCGAGTATAGAGCGACAATCATGCCGACAGTGAGCCAGAACCGGACGTGTAAGTGCCGCCAGGGACTGCATGAGAGAACATTCCGCAACATGCTGTCTTCCTCGGAGTGCGTTGTTACCCGATCCCTTGCAACTCTCAAAAAGCCATTGAACCGCACGGGACCGGGCTTCGTTCGTCACTTCCCCTTGTTGTCGCGTTCGAGTTGCTTGAGAAACGCCAGTGCTTCGTCCACGGTGCAGACGGTTGCGCCGGACACGCGGCCGGCGTTGTCCACCTCGCGGAGCAGCATCAGGTCGTCGAAGTCGTCGTTCTCTTCCAGCCGTTTGCGGGCGCGAGCGCCGAGCGTGCCGGCCTTGTATTCCTGCGCCTGCATGTGGTGCTCGATCAACCATGCCGTGCGCGGCGTGATGAGTCCGTCGAGCGCTTGCAGTGCAGCGCCGACGTGGTCGTAAGGGTCGATCCCCTTCCCCACGTCGTGGAGCAACGCGGCCAGAATGAACTCCTCATCCCACGGTTGCGCGTCTCGGGCCAGGTCGAACACTTGAAGCGAGTGGTAGAGCACGTCGCCCTCCGGGTGCCACTTGGGGTTCTGCTTCACGTTCTCCAGCGGCAACAGTAGCATCCGGTAAAGTTGGTACGGGTCGATCGCTTCCTCGCGTTCCTGCATGGCGTCTTCGAGGTTCACCTCGGGGTGTTCGCGGGCAATCAGTTCTTCCAGTTCGCGAGTGCTGGCACGCTCAATCGCTTTGCCGGTGATTGAACTTTTGAAGACGTAATGGGCCATGTCCTCGGCGTACACCGTCAGTTCAAACTGGAACGTGTCGTAGACGTGAATGTGCGTGAAGACACGCGATTCGCCGTGCTTTTCGAGGTGTTTGCGTTCCACGTCGTACTGCAAGCCTTCCTCTTCGAGTACCCCGGTGATCGGTTCCACGTGGTCACTGAAAAGGTGCAGGTCGATGTCCGAGCCCTTGCGGACGTGCCCGGTCATGACGCTGCCGATGAGCCTGGGTCGGAAGCGACACAGGATTCGCATGAGCCAGAGTGCGGAGAGCCGCATGTCGCGCAAGTTCGCGGTGCGTTGCTCGCCCTCGTGGATGCGGGCGAACACCTGAACTTGCTCACGGATCTCGGCGTTGCTGGGGAGGTCGCTGGGTTTGACTGACCCGCGACAAAGTCGGGCGGCCGCTTTGCGTTTGGCGGTGAAGTACTCGGACTCGGTCCGTTCGTACATCAGGCGGGCGGCTTCGAAGGCAATCGCGTGACGCAACTTGGCGTCGGACATGGTAGACGTGCGCCGGTGATTTTGTTCTGCTTCACGAGCCTATCCAGTGCCGGCGCGAGGCTCGTGGAAGCACTATACCCGAGAATTGCCCGCAGGTCGAGCCAATGTTCACGGTTGTTTCGGCGGAACGAACGCAACCCCCGTTCGTGCGGGTGGCATCTTCGCCACGGTGTGGTACGGGAAGACCACCGGCGGTTGCCCAACCGCACGCGGAAGGCGTTGACGCAACACCGCGGGCAGGTCGTCGCCGAGTTGGTCCGCGTCCCACACCACAACGCCACCGCGAGTGTTCAGGTCGTCGTCATTCGTCCACGGCGTTGCCTTCGCCTCGAAGACGAGATATCCCATCGCGCCACTGCTGTAAAGAACCGGCCGGTGAGCCGAGAAGCAGCAAATGTTCCCGGCCGCCCACGCCTCGCCTGCCACGATGGGGAAAGGGCGGTCGAACTGTTCGCTCCAGCGGCGATTCACTTCAGCGGTGAGCAACTTTCCAGGGTACTGCTGACGGCTCGGAACCTTGTCGATGTACGGCCGCAGTTCCACCTTCAGCACAGCCACGACCATCATCACCAGAGCCACCACGAGCACGCGGCGAATGATCCGTTGAGGTGTCAGTGTGCTCGACTGACCTGAGAAGTTGACAAGCACCCACACACCCAGGAACGTCCACAGTGGCGAGCCCCAGATTTCCCGCAACAGGCAACCCGTTGTGATCGACAGCGCGAAAAGAATGGCCACTGGACCAAACACGGCAGCGTGGAGATAGCGGACTCGTGAAACGTCGTCTGGGGTCTCGCGGCTGACTCGCTTCCCCATTCCGATAAACAGGATCACGAGCATCGGGAGCACGTGATACGACTGGCTCACCACGAACTGCATCGGGTTCCACACACGACGATACCACCGCGTATCGACAGCACGGTCGGAAGCATACGTCAGCGTGATGAAGTCGTTCTGCACCAGCCAGGCGAGGTGCGGGGCGAACACGACGGCGGCCAGCACGGCAGCGACATACGGCCCCGGGCGACGCAGGTTGCGCCGGGCAACGGGGTCGAACACAAGGTACGCGGCCAACGGCAACAGCAAGATACCGACGGTGTACTTGCAGAGCAGAGTGAGCCCGGTGGCGAGGCCGACAGCAGCCCACCACCGCGTGGAACCGCTGCGAACCGCGTGGTACCCGAACAGCACGATGCATGCCCAGCCGAGGTCGAGCGCGACGTTGTTGCTCCACTCGGACGGATCGTTCGTGAGGTAGAGCGAGCCTTCCAGACAGAGCGCCGCGAGGAGTGCCTGGGGTGGGGGCAAGTATTCCAGAGCAAGCCGCCACGCCGACCAGATGCACGCCGCAGCCGTGAGGTACGCCAGCAGGTACACGCCCCACACATCACCAGGGGAGAGCCGTGCAAACCCCGCAGCGAGCCACGCGGGCAAGGGAGGGTGTTTGGGGTAACCCCACTGAATGGAATGCCCCCACGATAGCCACTCGATGAGATCGAGCGGCGGGTTCGCGAGAGTCGCGGTGGCCAGGCAGAACCACGCCACGGTGCGGACAACCAGCCACGCCCAAAAGAACCGCGTACACCACTGATGCAACGCCGGAGGCGTGCTCGCCCCCTGCGTGAGCAATCGACCGAGTTGGTGAACGGGTTGGTTGGTCGCGAGCATGCCCAATCCCGGTGGCGGTGACGGTCCGTGTCGAATCCTCCATCGACCGTTCTCCACCAAAACCTTGAATCTGATCGGGTATCGGCTGCGCCTTGCGGTGGTGCTTCGGAGTGATCCGTGGTGTTGTGGATGCACGCAGCGAGAGGTTCAACCGCCTGCACACTCGGTTCCAGACGATTTGCCCACCCATGCCTGGAACCGTTCTGGAAGCGTAGACCTGTCCGGAAGAAAGATTATTAGATCGTTATCAAGAACTGCTTAATCCTGCACTTGCGACGAATTCTTCTATCACAAGAAATAGAACCATATCCGGAATCGTCCTGGCAAAGCCTGGACGATAACACCTGCTTTGAAGTGTTTACCGACCGGACAAGCGAATCGCTTTGGACAAACTGGGTGCGTCCGCGACCAGAGTAACGTAAATGAAGCTCAGGGTCGTGAATGCTCCCGGCTCGGCGGAAAGCCACTACAATTGCTGCTGATCCTCTTGTGAAGCTGGGAGTGGGGTAACGCGATGGCTGAGCCGTACAAGATCGTCGTCGGGCTGGAAGTTCACGTTCAGTTGCTCACCAAGACGAAACTGTTCTGCGGGTGCCTCAACAAGTTCGGGCTTCCGCCGAATTCAGCCACGTGCCCCGTTTGCCTCGGCTTGCCCGGTGCGCTGCCGGTGATGAACGAGCACGCCTTCCGACTCGCGCTCCGAGCCGCACTCGCGTTGAATTGCCAGATCGCCTCGCACCCCGGCCAAACGCCCGGCTTCACGAAGTGGGACCGCAAGAACTACTACTACCCCGACCTGCCGAAGAACTTCCAGATTTCGCAGTACGACTTGCCGTTCAGTCACGATGGGTTCCTCGACATCAACGTCGCCAAAGATCCCAAGAAGGACTACACCGCGAAGCGAATCGGCATCATTCGTGCGCACCTCGAAGAGGACGCGGGGAAGAACCTCCACGACGAATCGGGCAAGGGTCAGGACACGCTCGTGGACCTGAACCGCACCGGCACGCCGTTGCTGGAAATCGTGTCGCACCCCGACATGAACACTCCCGAAGAAGCCATCGCCTACCTCGATGAAATTCGATTGCTGCTGCGCGAGATCGGAGTCTCCGACTGCGAGATGCAGGAAGGCTCACTGCGTTGCGACGCGAACGTGAACATTCACATTCCGAGCGCCGACGAGCCGAAGGGGTACGTCGCCACGCCACTCGTCGAGGTGAAGAACCTGAACAGTTTCCGCGGCGTGGGTCGCGCCATCGCGTATGAAGCCAAGCGGCACTACGACGAGTACAAGGCCGACACAAAGGGGACGTTCCGCTTCGGCAAGATGCTCAAGACGACCGCCGGGTGGGACGACGCGAAGGGGATCACCGTTGTGCAGCGGCACAAGGAAGAAGCGGCCGACTACCGCTACTTCCCGGAACCGGACCTCGTGCCGGTCGTGGTCACTGCCGAACTCATCGAACAGGTGAAGGCCGAGACCGGCGAGTTGCCCTCGGTGGCCCGAACCCGCTTGCAGTCGCAGTACGGGCTCACCGCTTACGACGCTCAGGTGCTGACCGCGAAGGGCCGCAAGACGGTGGCGTACTTCGAGGCGGTCGCAAAAGCTCTCAACGATGGCAAGGCAGCATCGAACCGCATGAGCGATCTGATCTACCCCGCACTCACCGAGCGGAAGGAAGAGATCGAGGCGTTCCCGATCAGCGCCACGGCGTTCGCCGAGTTCCTCCAGAAAGCGCCAACCAACTCACAAGACCGCCGCGACGTGTTCAAGATCGTGCTCGAAACGGGCATCAGTGTTGATGAGGCGAAGGCAAAGGCCGGCATCAAGGAAATGGACGAGACAGCATTGCGGGCTGCGGTGCTCACAGCGATCGCAGCGAACCCAAAGAGCGTCGCCGACTTCAAGAGCGGGAAGACCGCGGCCGCGAACAAGATCAAGGGCGAGGTGATGAAGGCCAACAAGGGTGTCGCAAACGACCTCGTCCAGCGTTTGCTGGACGAGGAACTCGCGAAGCTGTGACCGTTCAGTTTCTCAGGCCAGATCGCGGCGACCACGGCGGGTGATCCACAACCCGCCCAGGACAACAGCAAAGGTTCCCGCCAGCCCGGCAACCCACGCTCCGCTCCTGTGAGCATATCCACTTGCCGTGCCTTCATCGGAGTCTTCCGACTCCTCTTCCCCGTCTTTTCCCACGCCCGGACGCACAGGCAGTTTCGGGAACTCTTTACCACTGATGAGCACAATTCCATCCTTCGGGTCAATCTTCTCGAGCTTGTACTCCAAAGAGATCACTTTCCGGTCGTCGTTCGCTTTGACTTCCGTGAATGCGCTAAAACTGATCTTGGAATGAACCAGCCCCTCCACCTTCCCACTTCCAATCGCAGCGTGGAAATCCAAGTCGTTTGCAAACTTCTTCCCCGCGCCGATCGGAACAGCGACGAGTGTGGCTGTCCGATATCGAACACCTCCACCAACGGGGGCAATCGTCGCAGGCGACTTCGGGTCGAGTTTCACATGCAGAACCTTGTCACCACAGACCGAGTAGAACTGATACTCGGGGTAGGCTTTCTCGGTTGTGATCTTGTGCTCGATCGCCAAGCGTTTGAAACCCGCGGGCGGACCGATGTCCGCACGAGCAACTCCCACGCTTGCCGTCACAATAACAAACATTGCCAACATTCGCTTCATGACCAGCTCCGATGAGGGACTCGTTACAATAGATCGACGAGCTGAACATACCCGGAGTTGGTCGTCATGAGGAAAGATTTTCCCAAAGGCCTGGCCAGATCATCGAACCAGTCGAATGGCCATTCTGTCCCACTCGCCTTCGAAATCCTTTCGGCTCATCGTGTGCGGTTTCCCGTCCGCGGGGTCGAGAAGCAACACCCCTTCCGGCGTCGCACCAACCACGGTTACCGCGTGGCCAAGGTACTGGCCCTTCACGTGCGCCAGAAACGGTCCCCCGTGCCGCACACACTCGTCGTAGGTTGTCGGGCCCGATTCGACCCGCCAGCCGTGTGCCGCGGCCATTGCTTCCAGGGCCAGGCTCATCCCCTGTGCGTCCGTACCGAGCACCGACGTGCCCGAAAGGTAAGCCATTTCGCCCTCGCTCGCAGAAATATCCGCGAGGCGCAGGAGCATGACCCCGGCGGTCGGCGAGCAGGTCACGCTGCTGGATTGTTGCAGCAATCCCATCTCGTTTGTCGTCCGCTTCCAACTGGCGGGTGCGGCGAAACGCCACCACAGACGGCCGCTCGACTCGATCCCGACCAGAACAACCGCGATCATTGCCAGCGAACCGATGAACGAGGAACTCATGCTCCTCCCTGGGACGCTCCAAACAACCCCGAGAAGGAATGTCGCGACCCAGCAAAGCAAGGTCGTCATGCCGCCCAGTTGAAACCCGATTCGCTCGACGTTCGCGGGGAGTAGCCGGGCGAGCGACGACAAGCCGAGTGTGAGCACGACGAGCGCGGCCCCCAGAGCCACACCCCGTGCGAATTTCGACCAACCGGGGAAACGGCGACCCAACAAGAACAGCAGAACGCAGACGATCCCCGGTAACAGGAATGCCGCAAGATCGAGCGCGAGCGGACGCAACATGAAGACCTCGAGTTCGCGGTCTGGGCGAGACGGCGGTTGACACATCTTGAATCTGCCCTAATCATAACCATTCCTTTGCTTGCCGGGCGCACGCGGACCTGTGGCGCGAACCCCACCCGGCCCCCTGACTGTCTCGACTCTGGTTGGTCCCGGAGCCGACCCCCGCAGCCAAACAAGGACGCTGACCATGACTTCGTCCGACTCGACACCTGATCTCCCCGCCGACGCCGCTGCCTCACCAACGCCTGAAACGCCGCCCACCACACCACCAGAGACCCCTGCGACTCCCGCAGTCGAGTCGGGTAGTGTGCCTGCTCCAGAGGCAACCGGGGCAGCACCGGCCGGAGCACAGCCGTCGTCTGGGTCGTCGTCCGACCGTCGGGTGTTGGCACTGCCAGCGCTCCCTGCGCAGCCGGTGCCCGTGGTTCCACCTTCACCGCAACCGCACGATCTCTCTCGGATCGCGCAAGACTTGCAGATTCGCAAGGCGCAGGTCGAAGCGGTCGTGCAACTGCTCGATGAGGAGAACACGGTCCCGTTCATCACGCGGTATCGCAAAGAACGGACCGGCGGTCTGAACGAGGAAGCGATCGGCCGAATTCAGGAGCGTGTCCAGAACCTCCGCGACCTTGCCAGCCGCAAGCAGACCATCCTCAAGAGCATCGCCAACCAGGGGCGGCTGAACGATGGTCTCACGCAGGCCATACTCGCGGCGGAGTCCCCGAAACGGCTCGAAGACTTGTACTTGCCATTCAAGCCGAAGAAAAAGTCGCTCGCAACCGAGGCACGCGAGAAGGGGCTCGGGCCGTTGGCGGAAGCGATCTGGAACCGCGACCCCGCCGTCGCCAACCTCGAAGAGGTGCTTCCGGGCCTGGTCGATCCCGACAAGTGGCTTCTGAACACCGACGACGTGATGGCCGGAGTTCGGAACATCCTGGCCGACATGGTTTCCGACGCGGCCGATGTTCGCGGACCATTGCGTGCGTTCACCTGGGATACCGGAGCCATCGTCGCGGTGCGGATCGAGACGCTTCCCGAGGGGAAAGGGAAAGAGTACGAGCCGTACTTCAACTTCCGTGAATTGGTGAAGGAAATCCCGCCTCACAGGGTGTTGGCGATCAACCGCGGCGAAAAGGCGAACGTGCTGCGGGTGCGAGTCGAGACCGACGTGGTGATGGCGAACGAGATTGCTCAGTATCACCTGAACGCGGGCGACCACCCGCACCGTGCGCTGTTCCTCGATGTGATCAAGGACGCGCTTGAACGGCTCGTGCTTCCTGGCCTTGAGCGTGAAGTTCGCCGCGAACTGACAGAGCGGGCGCAAGACCACGCGGTTCTCGTGTTCGCCCGGAACCTCAAGAGCCTCCTGCTGCAACCGCCACTGCGCGGCAAGAAGGTTCTCGCCGTGGACCCTGGCATCCGCACCGGGTGCAAACTGGCGGTACTCGACGAGACCGGCAAGCTCCTCGAAGACGCGGTCGTCTACCCGCACGGGCAGAAGAAGGGCCAGTCCGACGCGAAGCGCAAGATGGAACAACTGGTGCGCAAGCATCAACTCTCCGTCATCGCGATCGGGAACGGTACGGGTTGCCGCGAGACGGAACAACTTGTCGCGGACCTCATTGGTGATCTGGAGCACCGGCGGTTGAACCCGCCGCCTGTGGTACCCGCGACGACGAGTGAAGCGAGCCTCCCCGCGTCGACGGATTCGGTGGCGGCCGTGCCCGTCACGCCAACGACTGCCGCGCAGACCGAGAGTATCGTCTCGTCGCCTGCTGGCTTGCCCGCGGGTGGAGACTCAATTAGCTCGACAGTCGTCATCACGTCGCCGTCGGTCGAGACGACTGGCGTCACGGTTCACACGGGCGAATCGGTGACCACCGGCGCACCCGCAGAAGGGGCCGCGGCAACAAGCGAGCATACGATTAACCCCGCCGCCCCCGCACCCGCTCCGACTCCAGCTCCGCAAGCTCCCCAGCAACCGCCGATCAGCCTGGAAGGGTTGCCAGAAGCGCCGACCGATCTCGCGTATGTCATCGTCATCGAGGCCGGCGCGAGCGACTACTCGGCCAGTGCCGTGGCCCGCGAGGAGTTCCCGGACCTCGACGCCACCACACGTGGCACCATCAGCATCGGTCGCCGGTTGCAAGACCCGCTCGCCGAACTGGTGAAGATCGACCCGCAACACATTGGCGTGGGGTTGTATCAGCACGACGTGAAGCAAAAGCACCTCAAGGAATCCCTGGAGGTGGTGATTGGGTCGAGCGTGAACACCGTCGGTGTCGATCTCAACACCGCGAGCGTTCCACTGCTCCGTCACGTGTCGGGGCTGAACCAGTTGGTGGCCCGCGAGTTGGTTAACTTCCGCGAGAAGAACGGTCGGTTCACGTCGCGGGCGCAGTTGCAGGAAATCTCGGGGCTGGGGGAGAAGCGGTTCACGCAATCCGCGGGCTTCCTCAAGATCTCGGACGCGGCAGATCCGCTTGATGCCACGTGGATTCACCCCGAGAGTTACGCCGTTGCCCGGCAGGTTCTCGCTGATCTCGGGTTCACATCGGCGGACCTCCGCGACAAGGCCAAGCTCGATGAGCTTCGGGCGAAGTTCAATGAAGTGAACATCACCGAGATGGCCGCTCGCCTCAACGCGGGCGAGCCGACCCTGCGAGACATCTTCGACGCACTGGCCCGGCCGGGTCGCGACCCACGCGAAGACCTGCCGCCGCCGATCTTCAAGAAGGGCGTGCTGAAACTCGAAGACATCAGCGCGGGAATGGAACTCAAGGGGACGGTGCTCAATGTCGTGCCGTTCGGGGCGTTCGTGGACATCGGCCTCAAGGAAAGCGGTCTTGTTCACATCAGCCAGATGGCGAACCGCTACATCAAGAGCCCGTACGATGTGGTCGCCGTTGGCGACGTCATCACGGTCTGGGTCATGGAAGTGAAGCCAGGCGAGAAGAAGATTTCGCTCTCGATGATTACCCCTGGGCAGGAGCGTCGGCCGGGTGGGGGCGGTGGGGGCGGCCGATTCCCTGCGGGCCAGCAAGGCGGACCACCGCAGCGTGGCGAACGTGGCGAGCGTAATGATCGCGGCGATCGGGAACGCAACGACCGTGGCGACCGCGGTCAGGGGCAGGGCGGTCAGCCGCCGCCGCCGCAACAACAACCTCAACCGGCGGGCGACCGGCCGGGCGGGTTCCAGGGACGCGGCGAACGACCCGGGTTCCAGCCTCGACCCGCCGGTGGCGGCTTCCAGCAAGCTCGTGGGGGTCAGCCGGGCGGCCAACGGTTCGGCAATCGCGGGCAGGGCGGCCCACCACGCCAGGGGGCAGGTGCCCAACCGGGGATGCAACAACCCGCGGGAGGAACTCCACCCGCGGGAGGAGCCCCGACCGATGCTCAACAGCCAGTGCAACCGTTGAAGCCGAAACCCGCGGGCAAGCCGAAGCCACTCCCCAACTTGACTGCCGAGAAGAAGTCGGGCAAGGCGGCGCTGAACACCTTCGCCGAGCTGGCGGCATTCTTCAAGAAGGAAGAGCCCAAGCCACCGGAGGCTCCGAAGCCCCCCGAGACTGAGGCCAAGGGTGAAGACACCAAGCCGGCTGGTGATCCCCCCGCATCGACCTGAGATCGCCGAGCCGGTAGATCCTGATTCAGCGGCCCGTTGAGGTTTGCGGAGCGATCCACAAACCTCAACGGGCCGTGTTGTTCCCGCACATCCGCATAACCCTTCCTGACCGGTTAACCTGTTCAACCCGCATTAGTAAATGGGGCAATCTGGGTTATTTGAGTTCCATCCGTCCTCTGGGCAGCTAGATTCGGATGTGAGGGTTCCATCACGTCCCTGGAGGAATTGCCGTGCGGAAGCTGCTTTTCGGAATGTTGTTGCTCATCGGCATGACCGTGCCGACTCAGAGTGCCTCGGCCTGGCACTCAGGCCACAGCGGCCCGTGGCCTCAAACAGTGGCCTTCCCAACCATGAACCCACCAGGGTGGTACAGGAACGCTTACTACTATGCCTGGCAGTATCCTTGGTTCGCTTATTACAACTACAGTCACGGGCCGTATGCGAACTGGATGTCGGGGGGCGGCTACGCCTACTACGGCAACGTTGGCTACTACCCGATGACCTACCCCGTGATGGCACCCCCAACCACGTCTGGGACGTGTACGATGACCATCAACCTGCCTGCAGATGCGAAGTTGCTGTTCAATGGCACGGTCGCGAACGGAACCGGTGGCGTTCGGACGTTCAAGACTCCCGCTTTGCAATCCGGTGTCGATTACGCCTACGAATTGACGGCTGAGGTGATGCGTGGTGGGAAAGCCGAGCGAGTTACGGAACGGGTGATCGTACGAGCCGGGGAGACGAAGAGCGTGACACTCACGCCGGCGGCATCCACGGCGGTCGGAAGTCGATAACCAGGTGAAAAGCAAAAACTCGGAGGCTTTTGCCTCCGAGTTGGCATTCACGTCCAGTTGGGCAGCTTACTTCCTGGCATCCGCGCACGCCTTCGCGCACGCGCGACACGCTGCGGCACATCGCTTCATATGATCACTGGTACCCTTGTCGCACACGATCGCAGTGTCGTTGCACATCTTTTCGCACGATTCGCAAAGCTGCCACGCTTGTGGGTTCTTGCTCCCCACGGCAAGGGCGCACGCGAGACAGGTGTGGTGGCAAATTTCGCACTGGCGGGCAGTGTCTTCCATCTTGTTTTCCTGACAGTGCCTCATGCACGCCAGGCATTCATTCGCACACTCCAGGCAGGGCTTTTCGCAACTCTCTTTCGGCAGTCTCACTGGGTCGGCCGCCAGTGATGTGAGGGTCGTGGCGAAGCCAATCGCAAACAAGGCAAGCAAGATTCGAGTCATGGTTCACTCCGTGATGTGGACATGGATGGCACAGAGCCGAGCGATGTGCTCAAGCCAGGTGCGGATTGTGAGTGATGCACCGAACGTGCCGAATGGAATGAACCTTGTTGGAAAAGTCTTCTCACGACCAACCCAGGGTTGATCTGGGCTCCACTCCTGTCTTGGTCAAGAGGACAAACGCCAGCGGACGCCGCACGATTTCGAGGGCGACGAGGAAGGGAGGGCGAGAGATTGGGTCGATGAAGAATCTCGTGCAATTGGCGAAACGAGAAACCGTCTACAAGTACCTGCGCAGCGTTGCGAAAAGGGTCTCGCAGCGGGTGCGCCAGATGCGGGGATTCGTGGGTTGGTAGCCCTCTACTGGTTTGAACACCACGCTGAGGTTCATCCGCACCTGGGAAGGGTCCGGTTTGTCGAGGTGCAACTCAACTTCGATTGGTTCCTGGCCAGGCGGAAACGTCGGTTTGCGCGACACTCGGAACCAGCTCAGTATCCCGCTCCCGCTGCCACTCGCTACGTTGTCGGGCATCCCCTTGGGCTTCCCGCCCGGAAAACCGATGTGCAAGCGGATGACACCAGGTTCACTGGCGACGACGAACCCGCTGAGGTCATCGACGAACCCCTTGATCTTCGCGGCCGCCATACGTTCGGGCATCAGAACCTCGAACTCCTCCGTGATTTGGTAGGGGTTTTGAGGCAAGTTCGGTGCGTTCCGGGGTTGCGGCGTCACCTCCACCGCAATCGGCATTGGTTCCCATCCAACGGGTGCCGTCAATCCCCAGAGATCCACGCTCAGCGCCCGGCCATACATTGTCGCGAGTTCACGCGGCGACTGGGGGCGTTCGTTCGGAAACTTTGACAGCGCCATCTGAACGGTCGCTTCAATTTCCGGTGGAATGTGGCCCGCACCGACTTTGGCGAACTTGGGTGGCGGGCTGTTCACGTGAGCGGCCAAAAGGTCATCCTGCAAGTCGTCCATGAACGGCAAGCGGCCCGTCAGCATCTCGTAAAGAATCACACCAACAGAGTACAGGTCACTTCGCCAGTCCACGGTGTCGCCACGGATCATTTCGGGGCTGACATATGCTGGGGTGCCAATCGCGTAGATGGGACCTTCCCCCGTGAGTGCGGCGAGTTGTAGGTGGGGCTTTGCAGCGAACCCCGCAAATCCAAAGTCCATGACCTTGATGGACTCGTCCGGGGTCCCAGCATCGACAACCATGAGGTTCGCCGGCTTCAAATCGCGGTGGATGATGCCGGCTTCATGTGCGGTCTGGAGCGCGTGGCAGAAGTAGCCGAGGAGTTGACCTGTTCGGTACACATCGAGAACGCGATTCGGCTCCAGCACTTCCTCAAGCGTCACCCCCGGAACGTACTCCATCACGAGGCACGGGCCGAGTGGGTCTTTCCGCGAGGCTTCGATGAACTGCACCGCGTAGGGGTGCGAGAACTTCGCCATCGACTTGATTTCTGCGTCCCAGAGTTGCTCGAACTTGGGGTGCTCGGTAACGTGCGGATGGACGCGCTTGACAACCACCCGCAAATTGGGGCTTGAGAGCGGTTCAGCCAGGTAAACTTCGCCGTTGCTCCCTCGACCGAGCGTCTTGAGCAGGCGATATTTCCCAAGGGCGATTTTCCCCTGCATACGCAAACCCTCACGTTGCGGGGGCATCTCCCGCTGGACTCGCAACTGTAGTGCGAGTTTTCGGCTCTGGCAAACATGTCGGAATGTTCGGGCGGGGTCACAATTCCGTTATGACCCACCGGTATTCGACAGATTCATCCCGCGTTCCTCCAACGGGGATAACCTGCCAGTTGGAATCGATTCCTCGTGCGGCCAGATTTGACGCATCTGCTGAGCAGGTATAAGGCTCGATTGCGATGGCGTGTCGGTGCGCCGGTGTGAATAAGACCAGATTCTTGAACACGTCGCTGACCAGAAATTGAACGCTCCCCATCGCTTGTGGGTGAGACAACACGGCGAGTTCGCTCAGACCACCGACGCGAGCCGTGATCGCCGGGTTGCTCGTGAAGACGTGATCCAGTTCCGTTGACCCGACCGGTTTTGCTTCACGGAAGTCGAGTGCAGCGGGGAGCGGAACCGTTTTCCCGGTTGGAAGGTTGTTTTCAGCCTCCCAGAGTTCGCTCATGTTCGCCCGCAAGACGTGCCCGCCGACATCGGGGTCGTTCACGCCTGGTAAGCGGAAGTACGGGTGGTAACCGAGACCGAACGGAAGCGGCCGAGTCCCCAGGTTCGTTACCCTGGCTTCAACGCGGAGGCGATTCTTGAACAGCCGGTAAGTGATGCTCAGAGTGAAGTCGCTCGGCCACGTCGGCAACGCCTCGGGGAGGTCTTTCGCGAGACAGAACTCGCCCGTGACAAACGCGGAATCCTCGTCGCTGTTCCACTCCGTGACTCGCCACGGATTGCGGGGAGTGAATCCGTGGATCGCGTGCTGCTTCGTGGAGTCGTTGAAGGGGAGTTGGTATTCCTGCCCCTCGAATTTCAAATTGCCATTCCGGAGGCGCCCCGGAAACGGGAACAGAATCGGGTGCCCGCTTCGGGTTGGAACGGGATTGGTTTCCCAATCGGGCATGGTGAAGAGGATGTCGGCCCAGCGGCCATCGTCCTGCCGGATCTGCCAGCGAAGGCAGTTGAACCCGCACTGCGGCCACACTTCCGCACGAACCGTGCTGTTGGAATCCGTGAGTTCATAAACGTCTCCGGTCCGATCACCTGCTTGCTTCTGCGAGATGTGGATTTGAAAAGCCATGACGGGCCTCGGTGTGGCTGACGATTCGTGCCGGTGATTGTAGGGTGAGCCTTACTGCGTGTCGCCAATGACCAACCAGTTCACTCACCCCACGGCGTTCTCTCATGCCGACATTCCCCGCTGCAACCCTGACAACACTCGCGCAATCGCTGTTTGAAGCGGTCAGCGTCCCCGCCGCAGACGCGGCCATTGTGGCACACAGCCTCATCGACGCCAACCTTTGCGGGCACGACTCGCACGGCGTGATGCGGATACCGCAGTATGTGGATTTCTTGCGAAAAGGCACCTTCAAACCGGGAGTTCCGCTCACAGTTCTCAACGAAACGCCAGCGGTACTTGCGGCTGACGCCAACTGGGGGCTCGGGCAAGTGCAGACATACCGCCTGCTGGATCGGCTGATGCCGAAGGCGAAAGCGCTCGGGATCGCCGCCGGTTCATTGCGACAGTGCGGGCACGTTGGCCGGCTTGGGGAATACGCCGAGTTCGCGGCGAAGGAAAAGATGGCACTGTTCGCCGCGGTAAACTCCCACGGTTCCGGTCGGCGTGTTGCACCACCCGGAGGCACCGAAGGGCGTATCAGCACCAATCCCATCTGCTTCGGAGCGCCGACGACAACGGACCCGGTTGTGCTCGATTTCGGCACCAGCGCCGCGGCCGAGGGGAAGGTGCGGGCACAGTTCCAAAAGAAGCAGCCCTGCCCCGACGGTTGGCTGATCGACCACACCGGGAACCCGACCACGGACCCCAGCGTTCTTTACAACGAGCCGCGTGGTAGCCTCGTCCCGTTCGGTGGCTCGCAAGCGTACAAGGGGTTCGGCCTGGGCCTGCTCCTCGATCTGCTCTGCGGTGGCCTCTCGGGCGGGTCGTGCAGCAACCCGGCGTTCCCGCTCCCCGGAGCCGGGAACGCGGCCGTGTTTGTGCTGTTCAACCCCGCACTCTTCGGCGGAACCGAGCATTTCTTGAAGGAAACGGACGGGCTCACGACCTACGTGCGCTCGTGCCCGACCGCAGCAGGGATGGGTGCGATCACTTTGCCGGGCGACCCCGAGCGGAACACCAAGGTGAAACGGCTGGTTGATGGCATCCCGGTTCCGGACGGCACGTGGGAGCTCATCACGAAAACGGCCGGGGAGTTGAAGATCGCACTTCCCGCGTGATGAATGCGACCTCTTGGCGAGCGGGGTGGCGTAAGCCCCCGAGTTTCCACTTTGGATAACCTCGGGGGCTTACGCCACCCCGCTCGCCAAGATCACTTCGTTTCTTCGATCTTCTTCGTCAGCGACAGACTCCGGATCACGCGTTCCACTTCTGGCTTGAGCAACTCCACCTCAACGGCCGGGATTCGCCCCGCCACGGTGACACCACCATCGGACTGCGTCAGCACGGCGTATTCGAGCCGGGCCTTGTCCGTCCCAAATGTCGCGTCGAAGGCGAAGCGGTCGAGTTGCACGGGCTCGGCACGCACACGTCTTGGCTTCTCGTCACCCGTAACCGTGGCTTTCTGCTTTTGCAGGAAAGCCGTGATTTCCTTTGCGTAATCCTCGGCAGTGGGCACTTTCGACGAGGGCTCGACCGTGATGAGTATGCCAGCCCCGCGAGCGTGGTCGAGTGTCACCTGCTTCCCTTGCACCGCCCCGACCCGCCAGCCGCGAGGATACAGGAACCGAACTCCGAGTCGAGGGTCGTCGTGGAGGAGAAGTGTGTTCTCGGTTGTCGGGCGCAGGTCCAGACCGCGCAGCGAGGCGTCCGACAAATCTGGTGGTAGTTGTTCCACCCGCGACCGAGCCATCGTGAACTGCCCTTCAATCCGCCCAACCGTCTGACCGCTGCCGTCGAGCAGTTCGTGTGTCCCCTTCAGGGACAGGTACGTCAGGATTCCCGCGTCGAGGTCGAAGTACGCCGTCGCTTCAATCTTCTGCCGGCTCGGACCATCCTGGTTCACGCCGCGAACCGTCCCCGAGATCCGTAGCCGGGCCACACGTTGTTTCCCGATTTCCGTGACGCCCACGAGCTCAGCCGTGATTTCGCCTTCTTCAACCTTCTCCATGTCGGTCAACTCGGCGACCGCGACCGCGGAGACCTTCCAGGTCTGCCCCTTCTTCACGGGAATCGTTGGTAGTAACCCAGGGATGACTGCGGGGTTGAACACGTCGGTGCGGACAACGTCGATCTCGCCCCAGGTGAGCGGTCCATCGGGGGAGAAAGGAGCCCGGCGGTTTTCCGACTTGATTATGACCATTCTGCGAACCGAAGGGCGGATTCCGGCGTCTTGTGTGTTAGTGCCCAGCGTGCGTTCAAACTGCACATCGCGGTAGGCCCGAACCGCCTTCAGTGTTCCTACGTCGTCGGGAGGCAGCACGCGTTCTTCGTACGACACACGGCTAATCCCAGCGATCGTCACCAGTTCGGGTGCCTTCCCTTTCTGAAGAGGGACCGACAGTTTCCCGGTGAGTTTGACAACGACTTCAACTCGCGAAGTGTGACCAGGATCAAACTTCTCCTGCAATGCGACCGCATCCTGGGCACTCGCCGCTCCAGCGGCTGCCCAGATCGCCAACAGCGGCAAAGCTACCCGGCTGAAGTTCGCAGTGACACGCATGGTGGATAAGGGGAATTGGAGGTGGGTGTGAAGGAACCAGCCAACGCAAAGCCATTCATTCCGACCGAATCACAAACTTCAGGTAATATAGCGCCGATCCCGGCAGATTCGGCCAGAAACTCGAGCCAAAATGCAGATCATCCCCGGATTCTCAGAACCTGTATGGGATAGTTAATTTGCAAGGCTTTTGCGGTTTGTTCCGCGTCACGGAAGGAATGAACACACCGATTGCAACAACGAACAGGAGACGTGTAAAAGCGACCAGTAGTCCAGCTGGAAGCAAGTCGGAAAATTGTTCGGTCGATTCAAAAAATTATATTCACAATTGCCGTAAAAGCATTTCCAGAAACAAGAACGGCACTCGAATCTTGACCGAACACAACCACATTCCCGGTTTGGCAAGTGAAATGCAGAGGTATCTCTCGACCTCGCGGATCGCAGAGAGCACTGAGACTTCCCGATCGTAAACCACGCCATTTCCGAGAAGACCGGAGGGCACCGTCCTATGAATGGGACGGGTTGAGATAGTCGTGAGGGTTCGGCAAGATGGCGAACCCAATGGGCGAGCCATGTATCTAAGTTTGGTGTGCCTTGCAAGCCCGAATTTTACCATCTGGTGGAGTTCTGGCGATTTGGGAAAGAAAAAGTGATCGAGGGAGTATTCAAGAGTAGCGAAAACCCACCGGGGTCAGAGCGAACAACAAGTAGGACTTCACGACCACAACCATCACCGGGATCCGTTCCCGGTTAACGAGTGCCAAATTGCGGACGCAAGTCCGCGGCCGGGAGGAGCCGGTGACTGATTTTCGAACCACAGCACTGAGAGCGTTGGCCGAGCAACAAACTCGGTTCACCCCACCCGCTCGCCGGCAGACGCAGGTCGTCGCCGCGATGAAGTTGCTCGGGGAAATCGAATCGGGCAAGCAGTACCCGTATCAGTACGTCTGCTACCGCCTGACTGACTTTCGCTCCGACGCGTACCCGGATCTTTTGATTCCCGGCGACGCACTCCGGCACGACCTGGAGTTGTTCGTCCGGCGGGTTGAGAAGTCGGTCCCGCCGCTGCCGATTGAGCAGGCCGTTGAGCCGATGCTCACGCTTGAAGAGGTCAGCAAGCAGTTCAACGTCTCCACGAAGACGATTTCGCGGTGGCGGGTGAAAGGTCTGACCTCGCGCCGTGTGAAGGTGAACGGCCGCAGCCAACTCGGGTTCCCCCGTGTGGCGGTGGAGAAGTTCATCAACGAACATCCCACGCTCGTGGCCAAGGGCGCGAAGTTCAGCCACCTGAGTGAAGTCGAAAAAGACGGGATTCTGCAACAGGCACGCGAGTTGCGGGATACCGGCATGACGCTCACGGAAGTGAGCAAGAAGGTTGCGGCGAAGTTAGGCCGCAGCCCCGAGGCGATCCGTTACACGATCAAGAACTTTGATCGAGTCCACCCGGACAACGCATTGTTCCCAGCCGTTGTTGGTCCGCTCTCAGCCACAGCCAAGGAGCAGATCGTGATCGCCATGAATGCCAAGCAAAAAGCCAAACTCACGGGAGATACCGTGGAGGATACAGTGACAACGATCGCCAAACAATTTGGCCGGACCCGATCCAGTATGTACCGCGTCGTGAACGAGGTGCGTGCGAAGGTTCTTGTCCGAACCAATCTGGATTACATCTATAACGCCGAATTCGACGATCCCTCCAAGGAAGCGGAAATCGTCGCCGAAATGCCTGGTCGCGCCGAGTTCGAGGCCAAACGAGTTGGGAAGACTCCCCCGAAAGACGTGCCTCCGCAGATGATGCACCTGTACGAATGGCCTCTCCTCTCGAAGGAGCAGGAGCAGCACGTGTTCCGGAAGATGAACTTCCTGAAGCACAAGCTGCACAAGCTGCAAGAATCGCTCGACCCGGCCAAGGCACGGGTGCAGGATCTGGTTCAGGTGGAAAACCTGAAGGAAGACGTGAAGCAGTGCCGCGACCTGCTCATCAGTTGCAACCAGCGACTGGTGTACGCCCAGGCCAAGATGAAACTCGCCAGCGGCGAGAGCATCGACGACCTGGTCAGCGATGGCAACCTGTCGCTGATGCGTGCGGTTGAGAAGTTCGACTACGGCCGTGGGTTCAAGTTCAGCACCTACGCCACGTGGGCGATCATGAAGAACTTCGCCCGGTCGATCCCGGACTCGAAGACGCACAAGCAGCGTTACATGACGGGGCACGACGAACTGTTCGAGGCCAAGGCTGACGTGCGAACGGACGAGCAGGAAGTGCTCGCCACCGCCGACGCGGCGAAGTCGCGAGTCGCACGGTTGCTGGAACACCTCGACGCACGAACGCGTGAAGTGATCCGGATGCGAACGGGCCTGGACGGCTCGCAGGAGATGACGCTGGAACAGATCGGCCAGCACTTCGGCATCACGAAGGAGCGAGTGCGGCAGATCAACGTCCGCGGGATGAAGCAACTCCGCGAGTGGGCCGCGAAGGAGAACGTCGAGTCGCTGTGAACGGGCGAGCAGCGTTTACACAGCCCCTGGTCCCACCGAAATCAACCCGTCGCCCACTGGGAAACCAGTGGGCGACGAGCGTTAGAGCTCTTTAAGGTAATGTGTAGCGTTTGGTTTTGGGAGGGCGAGGCTCCTGCCGAGCCGAAGCTGTGGCTCGGCAGGAGCCTCGCCCTCCCGTATTCACCTACATCTTTCCTGTAACCGCCCTGTCACGTGCGCGACCGCACTACACCCCGCGGAGCAAGCCTGCCACGGATCGGGTGCTTTCGAAGTGGTTCATCACGATCACACCCACAACCGTGAGCGGGACAGCCAGGAACATTCCGGGAATTCCCCAGAGCAATCCCCAAAACGCCAGCGCTGCCAACAGCACCAACGGGCTCAGACCCACCGCGTTGCCGATCATTGTCGGCTCCACGAGCGCCGCCGACGTGGCATGGCAGAGCATCAGCAACACCGCGACGGTCACGGGTTCCCAACTCGCCCCGAACCAGAGAAACCCAAACCCGACGGGAAGGCTGTATGCCACGACTGGCCCAATGTAAGGAATGAAGTTGCACATGAACGTGAGCAAGGCCCACAAGACGGCGAACTTGACCCCACAGGCCCAGAGGATCAACCCAATTGGCACCGCGAGGACCAGACTCGCCTTCACTTTCACTCGCAGATATCCCACGATCGCGGAACTCACCTGCCCCGCGATCTGAAGAATCTCCGCAGCACGATCGGGTGGATACGCTCGACGCACTCGGTGAGGGAAACGCGACCCTTCCAGCAGAAGAAACAGCAGGTACATCGCAACGACAATCGTCTCCAGAAGCACATCGGCCGCCATGCTCAGCACCGGTCCCGTGGCTCTCGAAAGCTGTTCCCCGATCTTCGATTCGGTTGGAGTGCTCGGCTTCAGATTGGACGCCCAGCGCGGCATTTGTCCGAATGCAACCTCAGTGGATCGGAGAAGTTCCCCTGCCCTGGCGTGGAGTCGCGGGATGTCCTCGCTTAAACCCAGCAGGCTCGTGTAAGTGATGAGCGCGAGAGTTACCAGAACACCTGCCGTTGCTCCAGCCAGAACTCCGATCGACGCGGGGGCACCGATGTGTGTTTGCAGCCTGCTGTGATACGGGAGCAGGATGTACGCCAGGAACACCGCCACCAGCAGCGGTCGTACGACCGGGGCGAGTTGCTGCATGAGAAACCAGCCCGCAGCCGCAGCAAGCAGTACGTGCGCGACAGTCGCGACAGCGGTTGTCGTAGTCGGATCACGCCATCGCGGAACGGTGCGAACAGCTGGAGGCAAGGATTCGATCTGCGCGGAGTCAGACGGAATGGACATCGGGTGACCTTGCGTGTGCCGATTTTTGGGGGCGAAGTCAGGACCGCTGCTCGACTGGGTGTGGCATTTGGTAGCTGTAAACCCAAGCAATGGCACGCAGATCTCGCGGGGTACACCCGGATGAAGAGGATCAAGCAAAACCCGGATTAACCACAGAGTCACAGAGAGCACAGAGACAAGACAGAAAAGCCGAGAGAAGAGTTGTGTTCAAAACCCTGCATTGTCTCGGTGTTGGGTTGTCTCTCTGTGCTCGCTGTGGCTCTGTGGTTAAGTCTCTTCTCTGATCCTGTCTTTCATCCTCTTCATCTGCGTGTCATCGCTTCCTTTACGCATTCCCAATCCCATCCAGTCGAGGCTCCGATGGGAAATATATCAGGACCGGTACGACACAACCGCCTGTTGGGTTGTCGGCGGGAGTGCGTGGAACTCGTTACGGCTGAACCCTGCCTGCCGGAAGATCTGGTCGTACTCCGCGAAGGTGTACGCATCGCCGTGGGCCGTGGTCGCGAGCATGGTCAACGCAAACGAGGCCGTGGGAGGTGGGCTGACACGGTCGGACTCCGGGATGAACTCCAGCGTGATCGCACGCCCACCCGGGGCGAGCGCGGCATGGGCCTTCGCGGCCAATTGACGGCAAGTCGGGAGATCGAAGTGGTGAAGAATGTTCGTGAGTAGCACCACATCGTAGGGTCCGCCCCAGTCCACCTCGAATGCACTGCCCGGAAGCAGAGCGTACCGTTCGGCAACACCGGCCCGCTGGGCGTTCTCGGTTGCCACTGCAAGCACGTTGGGCCAGTCCAGCGCAGTGATCCGGGCTTCGGGATAATGCTCCGCGATCGCAAGGCCAAACAGGCCGTGCCCCGCAGCGACATCAAGAACCCGCAACGGTTGCTGGGCATCACCTCCCACCAGATTGACCAGGAGTTTCGCGGGGAGTTGCATCATCGGCCCCATGGCCCGTGCGAACGCGACCCAGATCGGGTTGTCGTGCGAAACCGTCCCCTCGGCCGACGTGGCTGTGCCGCCCTTGCGTACCGCAGCAGTCAGATTCTCGAAGCACTCTCGTAACTGGGGCGTCAACATGAACTCCAGCACACCGCCAACATAAGCGGGCGACTGTCGGTTCAGGAAGACCGCGGAATCTTGCGTGAGGGCATACTGGTCTCCTTGCTTGCGGAGGAACCCGAGAATCGTCAGGTAGTCGGCCAGGATGCGAACCCCTCGCGGAGATGCCTTGCATGCACTGGCGAGTTGCTCCGGGGTCGAGACTCCAGCCGCCAGAAGCGTGAACAGGTCGAGTTCGATCGCCGCCCGCAGCGCCTCGGTGCGTTGGAAGGCATTAAGCGTATCAAATAACAACGCGGGAGATGGACCGGTCGGCGTCATCGGGGGGTTCCTGTCATCTCGGGGTCGAAGGGATGTAAGGCAACCAATGCCGGCCTCATTCTAGCCCGGATATTTCATGGTGGTTGTGCGTTAGGCAAGAGCGAGACGGCTGAGTATCGTCCTCACTCGCAGCTATCTCAATGGTGACCTTGGCATGTGAATGCTCTGCGATGAGCTCGACCAAGGGGCCGGGCCAGTGATTACTCGCCAAGACCATGGCCGCAGAAGAACTCTCCGCAGGTGCCACGTTGAGATGTTAACCCACCAGGTGAAATCGGAGCCGATGCCCAGGTGTTGAGTGTCCCGACTGTGCCTTCAAAGTCCCTGTCGAACGTCCACGATGAGGATCCACGTACTCACCAGCATGACCCAGCACGGGAACAGCAGTGCGAGCCAGGGAAAACTGGCAGCGGCCAGAAGAAACACCAGGGCGAAGGAGAAACCGACGAGCGTGACCCAGCGCGAGAGGGCTCCGGTGCGGAATCCAATCATCGACGTGACGAACATAAACACCGCGGCCATCTTCAGCCCGAAGGTGGTCATCAGCGCGTACACCGTTCGGCGGCCGACAGCATACGTTTCGCTCTGAGCAGGAAGGCGGGCATCGGTGACGAAGGTATCGAGCAACCCTTGGGTCACGGCGGTGCCGGTGAACAGCATTGCGACGAACAGTAGTCCGCTACCCAGGAACACTGTCGCGAAGAACCGGTCTTCGAGTTCGCCAATGCGGTTCCGCAACACCCCCATGTACCACAAGAACGCGATCCCGGTGAACGGAACCAAGCTCAGCGCGGTGCGAACCGAGTTCCGGAGGTCCGGGTCGGCAAGCCAGTCGCCAGAATCGGCCGGGTCCGTAGGGACGGCGATCCGTAGCAGAACCAAGGTGGCGGTAAAAAGCGCCGAGAAGATCATCCCGCTGACGGCGACGACCCGGGGGGGTGTCGGAACCCGGCGAGGTTCTGCCGCACCAATCCCCGTTGAACTCTCTGCCATCGTGCCGCTCCTTCTTTCCCACGCTGTGGGAAATGGTCGCTGAATGCAACCACCCACGAGATTCTAGCAACACCCGGAAGAGTGCCCTACGTGATGCTATGGGGCTTGTGTCACCGACCCGTACCGCTTTGAATGATACACAACGCATTTGCATAGTAGAACGCCGTGGCTCTGGTACAACCAGAGCCTGTCGATGAGGCTCCAGTGGTTTGTTTCCGGGTGGACTCATGCGAAAAATTCTCGGTGTCGGTGCTGTTGTACTTGGGGCAGTCAGCGTGATGCTGTGCGCCGCGGCAATCGGGCTTGGCTGGTGGACCGCGGCAAGAACCGTCGATCGAATTGACCGCATCGCTGCCCGTTTGGACAACGGTCTATTCGAGACTGACCTGCGATTGGCCCGTGTTGAATCGCGAGTGAGCACGGTTCGCGCGGAAATTAACGAGATCCGCGGAGGTGCGGAGGCCATCATCTCTGAGAACCCGGAACTGCCGCGAGTTCGGGCGGAGATCGATCGTCTCTTTAGCCGGCTGGTTCCGGCTCTCGACAGGCTGGACGCGACTGCGGATTCGCTTAGTTCTGTGGCCGGGGGCCTCCGGGCCGGAGCCGACATCGTGGATCAACTCATCGACGATCCTGAGGCAACCCTCCGTGTCCGGCACGCAGCAGGTGCGATCGATCGCGCTGCCGAAGCTCTAGAGTACCCTCAAAGCAAAGTCGATGCCGTAAAATCGGCAGCGGCGGTCCAGTGGACTCGCAAACTTGTGAATCTGGCGAGGGAGGCAGTCGCCGGTTCCGAGCTGCTCGCCGAGGGTCTCGCCGATGCACGCCGGGAAATCGCAGTCGTCCGCCAGCGGACAGCCGAGTATCGGGACAAGATCGTCGTCCGGGTCTACGCTGCCGCAGTCGCGAATACGCTCTTCTGGCTGTGGTGCGGGCTGGGTCAGGTGTGCCTGATTGCCTGGGGTCGACGAGGAATCTCGAACCAGATTCTCCCTTCGACCTCCTGACTTGTCGGCCTGTGAGTGACTTGAGTATGCCGGACTCGCACACGGATTTCCGATCCCGCACATCGCAGGCATCGTCACACCGCAGTTTGTCGTTCACTCTTCGGCTTCAGATACCCTGGTCTGGTCAACAACCACAACGCGAAGTCCCCAAACGTAACTCAACTACCAGAAAGTTTTGCCACACCCTGTTCATCTCATTGTGTGATCAAGGCAACAAGACTGGACGACAAGTCGCCCATTTGATAGTATAAATTTGTTCTACATTCCTGGTGCTTCCCGCGTTATCCAACTCTCCTTCTGGACGTGGGTGACATCAAGCGTGCAGAGCGGGCGTCCCTCACCCCGCCAACGCTGAGATGTTGCCCTCCGGCTCCGCCCAAAACATCTCTCCGTGTTCCCTTCACACCACGGAATCTCCCATGGCTTCGCGAACGCTCAACCACCGCGCGCTGCGAGCACGAAACGACCGCGCTGAAGAAGTGGAACAGGAAACTGAAGAACCAGAAGAGTCCCCCACTCCGGAAGTGAAGATCAAGAAGACACGCACTCGAAAGACCGCCACGGACAAGCCCGCCAAGGAAAAGGCCGCAGCGAAGCCTCGCGTTCGGACGCGGAAGGCGAAGGTGCCGCCCCGCATGATCGCTCGGTGGGCGGTCTGCGACGGTGGGTTGAAACGCGTGGCGATGTTTGACTACGCGGACCGAGCGGCAGCCAACTCGAAACTGGTCGAGATGCAAGAACTGAAGAAGGGGACTTTCGTCCTCCAACTCGTGAAGGAAACTTACGACCCACCAGCGGCCATTGTGCCTGTCATCGCCGTGTGATCTCGCGATCGGGTCTCCGAGGGTGTGACGTTTACTGAGGTTACAATGCTGATCAAAGTCGAGTGTGAAATCGGACTCAGCTTCCCTAACCCCGCCGCAGTCATCTGGATGCTTTATTTGCATCCATCAGTCTGGCCGTCGGTGAGGGTTCACGAGCAATTCCAGGTGGAACCGGCGATCCCGGTTTCGGAGTTCAACGATGTCTACGGGAATCGTTGTGGTCGAGCCTTCGTTCCCGCGGGCCGCTTAACGCTCCGCAATTCCGCCATCGTGGAAGACCATGGGCATCCAGACCCTCAGCCGTGGGGAGTCCATCACCATCCTGTGCAGGAATTGCCGAACGATGCCATCCTCTTTCTCTTACCAAGTCGATACTGCGAGGTAGACAGCGAGTTGAAGGAATGGGCGTGGGGCAAGTTCGGGCACCACGCGGCTGGATGGCCACTGGTCCACGCCGTGTGTAACTTCGTCCACAATCACGTCCGTTTCGACTACATGCTGGCCCGTGCGAACAGAAGCGCGCTCGAGGTTTACCGCGAGCGAGTCGGCGTCTGCCGAGATTTCACCCATCTGGCGATCACATTGTTGCGTTGCTTGAACGTCCCGTCTCGGTATTGCACGGGATATCTGGGCGACATCGGTGTGCGGCCCGATCCGGCCCCGATGGATTTCAGCGCGTGGTTTGAAGTGTATCTTGGCGGTCATTGGTACGCGGCCGATGCCCGGCACAACACACCGCGAACAGGTCGGATCTTGCTGGCTCACGGACGTGATGCCGCAGACGTGGCACTCACCACTGCGTTCGGCGTCAACCGACTGGAATCCTTCAAGGTCGGCACCGTCGAGGTGTCGAGCCTGAGTTGAGAAAATCGCAGCCCTTCGCGAACCCGGTGGCCGATCGCTGGGTCATATCTGTACTGACCGTACCCCACGGCGGAAGCGTACAAACCATGTTACTTCGTAGGTTTCAGGTTCAACTCCTGAACCCACGCTCGCAAGAGAGTGGGTTAGCTCAACGGTAGAGCAACGAAAAAAGTTCAACCGCTTCCCGAACTTGTACGGCCTTTAATCGAACACTGAAGCCAACCCGTATCCGACATCAACGGCGTACACACTTTCCGGTCTCCAAAACCGGTGATCGGGTAACCGATCCGTGGGTTCGAATCCCACCTCCGCCTTTCAACCGGCGGAGTGGCCGAGTGGTCTAAGGCACCTCCCCGAAAGGGGACAAGTGTCCTCGCGAGAGGACACGCCGGCGGAACTTGTACGGGTTTCTTTCGACTTTCACGGCCGCACTTGCGGCCGTTTTCATTGGTAGTTCGCGACTGTAAGGAGGTTTGGTCATGACTCTCACGAAGAGCCCGGAGGCAGATTTGCGGTTGGGGATGCTCAACTCGCTGCTCACGTGCCCACACCGGAAGCTCGGGCTCGTTCACCCGCTGCACGCCGAACTCGTGAAGTCCGACCCACGCTTCTACGTCCGGCTCGCGGCATGGTACGCCGACCACGGCGACGTGCGCGACCACAAGGAGATGTTCGTCGTCACGCTGGCGACGAGCGATTTCCCCGGCCACCGCGATGTCGGGCTCGCCATGCTGCGCGAACTGCCGCCGTATCAGGTCGGGCGTGTCATCGATTTCATTCACGGGGTTACCGACGAGGTGATGGTAAAGGTCGAGGCCGATAAGAACGTGAAGGGAGCGAAGGCCGAACGAGTCAAAGTCACCGCCACCGAGGGAATCGGGCGGAACGTTCCGCGGTCGGTGAAGACCGAGGTCACGCGGTACCTGCGCGAGCGGGAAGCCGACGACAAGTGGTTCGACGCGACCGCACTCCAAGCTCGCAAGACGCTGAAGCGGCTGTACGCCCTGCTCCACGTCAAGCCGGGGCCGCGTGCTCAGGCTGTGTTGTTCGACGAACGTCCGCCCGAGGGGTCGAAGCTCGCCGGTTTGAAGGCACTCGCCGGCACCGATGACCCTGACCTCCAGGCCAAGTTGTTGATCGAACACGACGTGCCGTTCCGCGTCGCCATCGGGCTCGTGAAGCAGGTTACGCCAGCCGTGCTGAAGGCGCTTGTCGGGCGGATGTCGCCGCAGGAGATCATCAACAACCTGGACATGCTGCGGAAGCGCGGCGCGTTTGAGGTTGAGGATGTGAAGGCGATGATCGAGGCGAAGCTGGAGACCGCCAAGACGGCAACGCGGGTCAGCGCGTTCAAGGCCGAAACAGCCCGCGACGCAGTGGCACTGCCCTCGGAAGTGAAGACGAAACTCGACGCGATTGCCGACACGCAGGTGAAGGCACGCGGGCGAATCGCACGGCCGACGGCACTCCTGATCGACAAGTCGGGCTCGATGTCGCAAGCCATTGAGATTGGCAAGCGGCTGGGGTCGCTGCTCGCGGCCGTCGCGGACAAGGATTTGTTCGTGTACGCCTTCGATTCGATCGCGTACCCCGTCGAAGCGGCTGGCGCGGATCTCGCTTCGTGGGAGAAGGCTCTCACGGGGATCACCGCCGGGGGTAACACCTCGGTTGGTGTCGGCGTCGAGCAACTGCGGCGGAAGAAGCAGTACGTCGAGCAGTTGGTCATCGTCACTGATGAGGGCGAGAACGCGGACCCCAAGTTCGTGCCAACGCTGCTGAAGTACCGGGCCGAGATGAAGGCCGACCCGGCCGTGTGCTTCGTCAAGGTTACGGGGGCAACCACGCAACTCGAAGACGAGTGCAAGGCGGCAGGTATCGTCACGGACGCGTACCAGTTCAGCGGGGACTACTACGCTCTGCCGAACTTGGTACCGCTGCTCGCTCGCCCGAGTAAGCTGGAACTGTTGCAGGAAATTCTGGAGTACCCGCTGCCTGCACGGCGTGAGAAGTAACCCGATTGAACGAGCGGCGACCTCACGGTCGCCGCTCGTCATCGGTCGCCAAAAAGTCGAGTTGATTCCGTTTCACATCCCCGCTATCGAGCGGGGCCATGAATACTCTCATCCTGCTACTCGCGACAGGAGTTGGGACACAACCGGTTCCGACCCCGCTTCAATGCGCGACACCCACCGCGGCCAAGGGCGACATCAAGGGTGGGCCGCCGCTGATCCACACCTTCGATCTGGTCAACAGTGGGCCGGGCACCCTGCGCATTACCAAAGTGGAAGCCGGTTGTGGCTGCCTCCGGCAAGTGCTGACTGCCAAGGTTCTCCAGCAGGGTGAAGCGGCCAAGCTCACCATCGAAGTCAATACACTCACGCAGCCTGACGGCCCGAACCGCTGGCAGATTGTCGTGGGGTATCAGACCGAAGCACCCGGTGTTCCTCTTCAAACCGGTGAGCAACTTCTGCAAATCACGGCCAACCTGAGCCGCGAGGTGACGGTGAATCCGCCACAACTCGGGTTCTCGACCTCGGGTGTGGCGTCTCATGCGTTGACGGTGACGGACACGCGAGCCAAACCACTGACGGTCACCAAGGCCGGGGCATCCAGCCCGCACTTGGCGGTGGAAGTGGGACAGCGTGAGGCTGGCAAAGGGCAAACTGTCACCGTGAAACTGAACGCTGACGCCCCTGCCGGGCATTCCGATGAGATCGTCACCCTGCTGACCGACGATCCGGCGTATCCCGAGTTGCGGGTGCCCGTGCGCGTGTTGAAGCGAGCGGCAGGGGCCGTAACTGCCACACCGGATACGGTTGCCGTGCGATTCGCCGCAGGTCAGAGTGAGGTCTCCACACTCGTGCAACTTCGAGCGGCAGATGGAAAGCCTGTGGGCATCGTGGCAGCCGAGTCCGACCACCCAAGTGTGACCGTGAAATGGTCGCCCGGGGTGGGAGCCGTGGCCGTCGTGCGGGTCACCGTTACCGAGACGGCAGCGGCTCAGGCGGGTTCGTGCAAGGTGCGAGTGAAGCTGGCAGAAGCCGGTGGAACTGAAGTTGTGATCCCCGTCGGATGGACTGGCGTGAAAAAGTGAGGATGATTGAACGTGGCGAGACTGTAAAATGGAAACAGTTTGTCACGCAGCAGTACAGGGTCTTGGCGTCGAAAGTCCTCTAGTCGTAAACAAGAGTGCTGGGCTGAATGACTTTCGATTTGATTGGCCTTCGAATCAGGATCAGGGAGTTTTCCGTTGGGTGAGCAGTCTGCCAACTCGGAACAGCGTCTATCGCGAGCGGCAGCCCACCGCTTGAGCCTCTATCTGCGATGCGTGGCGAGTTGGCCCGCGGATGGCGGAAAAGTCTCCAGTGGGCGGATCGCTGCGGCAGTTGGCGTTAGCGACGCCCAGGTGCGCCGAGACCTGGCTGCACTGGGCCACCTTGGGCAGCGCGGGATCGGGTACGAGGCCAAGGAACTCGCCACCGCGATTCGGGCCGCCCTCGGCATCAACCGAACGTGGCGTGCGGTTCTCATCGGTGTCGGTAACCTCGCCCGCGCACTTCTCCGCTACCAGGGCTTCCGTACGCAGGGCTTTGAGATCGTCGGCCTGTTCGACACGGACCCCGGAAAGGTCGGGCAGGTCGTCGAGCACCTGACCGTAGAATCTTCGGCCAAGTTGGGCGAGCGAGCGGTTGAACTTGGTGCGGAACTCGGAGTCCTCACCGTTCCGGGGGAGGTTGCCCAGGGTGTTGCCGACGTGCTCGCAACTGCAGGAGTGCGGGGCATCCTCAACTTCGCCCCGATTGTGCTGCGATTGCCACCAACGGTGCGACTCGTCACGGTCGATCTGGCGATTCAACTGGAACAACTTGCCTTCCTCGTCCAGCATGGCGACAACGCCAAGGCCACGGACGACTGACGAACCGCAAAAAGTCACCGTCGTTCATGAACGACGGTGGCTGTTTCAAGATCCCCGAATCACTTCACAACTATCGTGCCCTTCATCTCTTTGACATCACGGGAACTTCCGCAGAAGTACTCGAACGTCCCAGTTTGCGTGAACGTCGCGGTGAATTCCTGGCCCGGTGCAAGTTCATCAGACTTCCAGTCGCCCTTCACGGATGACACCATTCGCGAGTTCTTTCCGTCATTCGACCAGCGAACGGTTGTCCCCGGTTGGATGGTGAGAGTCGCAGGATTCGCGCTATTGTCGCTGAGCCGGATTTTCACTTCCGCGGCTCCGGCAGGGAGGATGGTCGGCATCGCAGTCGGAGGGATGTATCCTGCTGGTAACACGCCATTCGGTTGGTAGTACGCCTGAGTGCCATCTGGCAAATAGTAGCTTGAATAGCCAGCAGCAACGGCTCCACCACAACACCCCGAACCGACCGGAGCGGCAGCGGCCGGTGTTGCACAGGTATTGCAGTCATTTCGTCCACGATTCCGTTTGCGGAACAGCCCCGCATCCGCTGATTCGGCGAAGATCCCCACGATACTGAACACGACGAGAGCGAGAGTAACATTACGCATGATTGGCGTCCTTCCTGGTGTCTTGGCATTGCCCGGTCCGAGGGCCATATTGCTGCCGCACGAACCGCAACCCGCGTCCTTATTCCAAAGCGGATAAGGTGTTTCAAACCCTGGGATTGCAAACACTGCGCCGACACCGCAACACAATCTTCCCGACGTGGGCGTGAGAGACTCGAAGCCGTTTCATGTTCGGTTCTTCTGGCTGAGAAAAGACGGTCAAGGTACTTTTTCTGAGGGCCAAGCCAGGCGACGAAGAGCTCGCACGGGCAGTTCTCCGACAGGTGATGCGCAGTGAACTTCGCGACTGCGGAGATACCATGCATCTCACGCCGGTGGTACGCTGTGTGAAGTGGTAACCTCTGTGCAATTCCGGGTGCGAGGACAACATCGTGCCAGTCGAACCGTGGAATGTGGAGCAAATCGAAGCCAAGGCTCCAGACGCGAAGTCTGTGGCGGAAGCGCGGAAACTCCTTGGGAAGGGCGATTTCGGCAAGGTCGAAGCACGCGCTGATGGCAAAGGGTGGTGTACCACCTGCAAAGGGATGACCGGCACCTACGAGGTGTCCGTCCGACGCGGGCCACGCGGCGGGCTACATTCGAGTTGCACCTGTCCGAGCTACAAGAAGCCTTGCAAGCACGCGCTCGCGTTGCTGCTCTACCTCGCGGAGCACCCCGAAGCACGCCCCGAGGACAATGCTCCGTCTGCGCCACCGCGAGATCTGGAGTCGTTGCTACGAGCCGTCTTCACGACGCCGGAAGATGACACGCCCCGGTTGGTATTCGCGGACTACCTGGAGGAGAACGACCAACCCGCGCGAGCCGCATTGATTCGCGTTCAGTGTGAACTGGCTCACCTTGCCAAAGATGATCCCAACCGGGAAGCAACCGCTGCACGAGAAGCCGAGGCGCTGGCTGCGGTGTGGGAGCAAATCGGCAAACTCCCCGCGAACTTCGAGGGTGGCTTCAAACGCGGCTTTCTGCGACTCACGGTGAAGTCTGCCGTCTCACGGGAAGCCGAAGGACTTCCCGCCCGTTTCGTCCGGTTGTTCCACGAGGGCTGGGTCGAAGCGCTCAAGCAACCACCGCTGCTGCCAAAGTTGCTGCCGCTCTATCGACTCGTCGGGGAAATCGACCTGAGCAAGAACGCAGTGGCCCCGTTTGTCGTGCCGGTGATCGCCGAGATGCTTCAGCCAAACGACCCCGCAACCCGCATACGAACCGTCAAGCTCGCGGCCACGAATCAACGGCAGTGGGAGTCGCTGATATCCGGATCCAAGAAATGAAATGGGAAGTGTTGTTTATTCGAGTCTGAGAGCCCCCTCAGAGTGATTGTGGCCGAGGACGTTCGTTTCGATCCTGACTCGCCTCAATTCCAGTCCCAACACTTCTACCACACACCCGCCTTTGCCGCATTTGGCCAACATCCGTAAAACGTACCTCGAAATGCTGCCGCGATAGCGCGGCCACACTCCTTTCCACGATGGGTGAACATGAGCGCGAAGCACGTCTACTTCTTTGGCGGCAAGACAGCCGACGGCGACGGCAAGCAAAAGGAACTCCTCGGCGGCAAGGGGGCCAACCTCGCTGAGATGTGCAAGATCGGCATCCCGGTCCCTCCCGGGTTCACCATCACCACCGAAGTGTGCGCCGCCTACTACGAGCACGGGAAGAAGATCCCCGAAGCAGCCATTCCCGAGATCGACGCCGCCCTGGCGAAGGTTGAGACCACCTTTGGCAAGAAGTTCGGCGACACCACCGACCCGCTCCTCGTCTCGGTGCGATCGGGTGCAGCGCTGTCCATGCCCGGGATGATGAACACCATCCTGAACCTCGGCCTCAGTGACGCCAGCGTCGAAGGGCTCGCCAAGAAGACCGGTAACCCACGGTTCGCCTACGACAGTTACCGCCGCCTCATCGACATGTTCGGCAGCACCGCGATGGGCGTTGAGCACGAAGCGTTCGAGCACGAGATTCACTCGCTGAAGCACGAGAAGAAGGCCGCTCTCGACACCGATCTGTCGGCCGACGACCTGAAGGAACTCGTCAAGCGGTACAAGGCCGTTTACAAGAAGCACGTCGGCGACGACTTCCCGCAAGACCCGAAGAAGCAACTCTATCTCGCCATCAACGCCGTGTTCAACTCGTGGAACGGCAACAAGGCGATCGAGTACCGCCGCATCGAACGAATCACCGGACTGAAGGGGACGGCGGTCAACGTACAGGCGATGGTCTTCGGCAACATGGGGACCGGCTCGGGCACGGGCGTCGCGTTCACCCGCGACCCGAACACCGGCGAGAACGTCTTCTACGGCGACTACCTCATCAACGCCCAGGGCGAAGACGTGGTGGCCGGCATCCGCACGCCAGAGCCGATCTCGAAGCTCAACGACGAGATGCCGAAGGTGTACAAGCAACTCTGCGAGATCCGCGAGGCGCTCGAGCAGCACTACAAGGAAATGCAGGACATCGAGTTCACCGTGCAGGACGGCGTCCTGTACATGCTGCAGACCCGCACCGGCAAGCGGACCGGCAGCGCGGCCGTCCGCATCGCGGTCGAAATGGTGAAGGAAGGGAAGATCGACGAGAAGACCGCTGTGAAGCGCGTCGCTCCGGACTCGCTCAACCACCTGCTGCAACCGCAACTTGATCCGAAGTCGAAGGTGAAGCCGGTCGCTCAGGGGATCGCAGCCAGCCCCGGCGGCGCGTCGGGCAAGGTGATTCTGTCGGCCGAAGCGGCGGTCGCGCACGCCGAGAAGTATCCGAACGACCCAATCATGTTGGTTCGCAAGGAAACCAGCCCGGAAGACGTTGCGGGTATGCACCTGGCGAAGGGGATTCTCACCAGCACCGGCGGCAAGGCGAGCCACGCGGCCGTCGTCGCCCGCGGGTGGGGCAAGCCCTGCGTCGTCGGGTGCGAGGCGGTAAAGATCGACGAGAAGAACCAGACGATCACCATCGCCGGCCAGACCATCAAGGCGCACGACTTCATCACGATCAACGGCACGACCGGCGACGTGATGATCGGCAAGGTCGAGACGATCGCCCCGACGATGACGGGCGATTTCGCTTCGCTCATGAAGTGGGCCGACCAGCACCGCAAGCTCAAGATCCGCACGAACGCCGACACCCCTGCCGACTCGATCAAGGCTCGCGAGTTCGGTGCGGAAGGGATCGGCCTGTGCCGCACCGAGCACATGTTCTTCGGCGAGGACCGCATCGCTGCGGTCCGCGAGATGATCCTCGCCCACACCGAGGAAGGCCGCAAGAAGGCACTCGCCAAGATCGAGCCGTTCCAGAAGGCTGACTTCGTGGGCATCTTCGAGGCGATGGACGGCCTGCCCGTCACCATCCGCCTGCTCGACCCGCCGCTCCACGAGTTCCTCCCGCAGAAGGACAACCGGGCCGGGGCCGAGTCCGTCGCCAAGCAGATTGGCACAACCGTCGAGAAGATCTTCGAACGTGTCGATGAACTCCACGAAATGAACCCGATGATGGGTTTCCGTGGCTGCCGTCTTCCGATCGTGTTCCCCGAGATCGGCGACATGCAGGTGCGTGCGATCATCGAGGCCGCGCTTGAGGTGAAGAAGAAGGGCAAGAGCGTGTTGCCCGAGATCATGATCCCGCTGATCGGCACGTCCGAGGAACTCGTGCTGCTCAAGAAGCGGGCCATCGCGACGATCGACGAGTGCTTCAAGAAGGCCGGCGCAAAGGTCGAGTACCAGATCGGCACCATGATCGAGTTGCCACGTGCGGCGCTCATGGCGGCGGATATCGCCGTTGATGCCGAGTTCTTCAGTTTCGGCACGAACGACCTGACGCAGATGACGTTCGGCTTCAGCCGTGACGACATCAAGGGCTTCATGCCGACGTACCTGAAGGAGAAGATTCTGGCGATCGACCCGTTCCAGTCGCTCGACACGAAGGGCGTTGGTCGGTTGATCGAGATCGCCGTAAAGGAAGGCCGCGAATCGCGCAAGGCGAAGCACAGCACTCACCTGAAGGTGGGCATCTGTGGCGAGCACGGCGGCGACCCAGACAGCGTGATGTTCTGTCACAAGGTGGGCATGGACTACGTGAGCTGCTCGCCGTTCCGGGTGCCCATCGCCCGCCTCGCAGCCGCCCAGGCCGCCCTCGGCGACACCGCCCGCGACAAGTAAGTTCGCCAACACAAGCCCACCCATTAGCAATGGGTGGGCCTCTATCAGCCGAAAGCCCATCCGACATCGGGTGGGCTTTCTCATGCGCGCAAGCTGTGGTCTAATGCGATTGGAGGTATCGCATGGCACCAACACAAGCAACATCGCCAACCCCACTGCTATCGGTAGCAGGGTTCCGGAAATTCACCCCCGCGCAGTACCACAAGTTGATCGACCACGGCGTCATTTTGGAAGGAGAGCCGATCGAGTTATTGGAAGGCTATCTGGTGGAGAAAAGCATGAGGAACCCTCCCCATGAGATGTCGCTTCGCCGACTGACCGCGCGTTTTCCGCGTCAGATGCCAGCGGGTTGGTTTCTCCAAATCCAGGGAGCGATTGCCACAGGGGACAGTGAACCCGAACCCGATGGTGTGGTGCTCCGTGGCAATGAAACAACTTGTGACGGCCGCCTTCCAACCGGAGGCGATATTGCCATTGTTCTTGAGGTATCCGACTCTTCGTTGGCATTCGACCGAAGTGACAAGGGTCGAATTTATGCTCGCGTCGGCATCCCGGTTTACTGGATCATCAACATCCCCGAGCGGCAAATCGAGGTCTACACGAATCCTAACTCTACCGCGATCCCACCGGCGTACACCACACGAACCGACTACGGCATCGCCGACGCCGTTCCCATCGTTCTTGATGGCATCATCGTCGGCACAATTCCCGTTGCCGACCTCATCCCGTAACGGCCGTTTGACTCCACAACGCGACTGGCGATAATCTCCGTGTTACTTCACTTCAGGTCAGGAGGTTTCGCTCATGTGTTGTTTCTCCGGCAAAGTCGATGTCGTCGCGGACACCAATATCTTCGCCCGTGGCACCAAGGACGGTCGCCAGTTCCTGGTCTATAGCATGCGGTTCAAGGCGGGTGAAGATCTCGCCATGATCCTCCCCATCCCGACGCCGAAAGACTCGGCCGAGGATGCGGTCAAGTTCATCAACCTCGAAAAGTACGAAGCCTTCTTCGACGACATGAACAAGGGTTTCCCGAAGCCTGAGTCAGATGGCCGCGGTCCGAAAGGCGGGGGCGTCGAGAAGAACCTCGCGGTTATCGAGGTCGGGAAGTTCGTGGCGTCGTTCGTGCCCGCGATCAAGGACTTCGCCCGGCTGGACAAGCAATTCCGCCTCCCCGAAGCGGTGTGGGACAAGCTCCCGCAATACAAGGATTTTGGCTTCGCAGTCTTCAAGCTCAAGAAGCCTGAGAAGGGTGAACAGAAGGTCCACCCCATGGCGTTCGACTTCCCACGCGACGACAAGAAGATCGTTTTCTTCCCGACGCTGCACATCCACGATGGCTCCGTGCCCGTGAAAGCGAAGTTCGACCACTCGCTGTTCTGCCAGGTCGCTGAAGCACCGAGCGGCTGGGAAGAATCGCCCGGCCTTGCGGACACGATCGTGAAGGTGAAGGACACGCAGGGAATCGTGAACGGCGACGGCCACATCTACCGCAAGGTCATGAAGGGCACATTCGAGAACAAGGACGTCGGCATCTTGGTGTAAGGAACTGTCGCGCGATCCCCGGTCGGTGGTTGATCGGGGACTGAATTGGTGGACTCCCAGGATGATCGACGGCGGCTTGTGACTCATCCCTGTCCGGACGTTTTTCCATTAACCAGTGTTAAGATCCGTATGGCTTTACGGGTAACCGGATGTCGGTCCTCTGACAATCCGGAGCATCGCATGACGGCTGCTGTACCCACGCTCGACGAACTCGGTCGCGATTTGTTGCGTGTTCACCCCGGCAGGATCGTCATCTCACTGTTGATGCCGTTCGTTCTCGCGCTGTCCTACGTCGGTTTTGCATTCGCAGAACTTTGGGTGCCAGCGGTGTTGTGCGTGGTCGCGCTCAGTTTCGTGACCTACGGTTCAATCTCGCACGACCTCGTGCATCGCTCTTGGGGTTTGCGTCGCGATCTCAACGACTGGTTCTTGACGGCGATCGAACTCCTGATGCTCAGGAGCGGCCGGGCATACCGCCTCGCCCATCTCAACCACCATGCTCGCTATCCAAGCCGAGATGATGACCCGGAAGCCATCGCCGCGTACGGAACTTTCTGGCAAGCAATTCGAAGTGGACCGTTGTTTTTCCTTCGCCTTTGGTGGTGGGCTGTGCGGAAATACCCAAGCCATCGACCTCGTTTAATCGCTGAAGCCTCAGTCGTGGTTCTGCTCGCGATCGCAGCGGTCGGCGTTGCGATCGTCGGCTGGTCTTTGGTCCCGCTTCTGTACGCAGGTCTCGCGTACCTCGGCACCTGGGTCGTCCCCCTCGTCACTGCCTACATCCCGCATCTGCCAGAGGGTGAGACTCCCCTGGGTGAAACGCGACGATTTCGTGGGATGGTTTTACGGTTGATCGCGTTCGATCACCTCTACCATCTGGAGCATCACTTGTTTCCCGCTGTGCCACACCATCGATGGCCTGAACTCGCGACCCGGCTCGATCCGTATCTCGATCTCGCGGGTGTTCCGGCAATCACGATCGGAATCAGAACCGGGTGACACATGTCTAACCATGCACACGGTGACGATGAGAGCCTCCTCCGACTCCTCGTGGGCGACGGACTCCCGCTCATCTCGGTCTGTGGGCTCGTGCTGGTTTTCGCGGGGATATTCGCAGTGTTCATCGCTGCTCGGAAGGAATTCCTCCCACACGATCTGGCGTTCCTGGGGATGACGCCGCAAGAACTCTGCGCAGTCCACGGCTGTCGGATCGTTCACTTCATGATCCACGATCGTGTTGCATTTGGCGGTGCGCTCGTCGCCATTGGAGTCGTGTATCTCTGGCTCGTGGCGGGGCCGATGAAACGAGGCGAGAGGTGGGCGTGGGACTTACTGGCCGCCAGTGGTGTCGTCGGGTTCGGCAGCTTCCTCGCCTACCTCGGTTACGGCTATCTCGATACCTGGCACGGTGCCGCCACGGGATTGATCGCGCCGCTGTTTGTGCTCGGGCTCCTCGGATCGCATTTACGAATCAATTGGGTCGCAGAACAGCGGGGATGGTCGTCACGCCCTGCGTGGATGATAAGTTGGCGGGATCGTGAATGCCTCGGACGGTGGTTGTTGTTGTTCGTGGCAAGCGGGATGTTTGTTGGCGGTCTAACCATCATGCTCGTGGGGGTGACGAGTGTTTTCGTGCCAGAAGATCTCGCTTTCCTGGAAGTTGTTCCAAAAGATCTGGATGCCATCAACCCGCGGCTCGTGCCGTTGATCGCGCACGATCGAGCAGGATTTGGCGGTGCCGTGTGTTGTTGTGGTGTGCTGCTGGCTGGAGTAGTGTGGCGTGCCCGGTTCGATCGGGCGACCCTTCAGGCGCTTGCCGTTGCAGGAGCAGCCGGGTTTAGCACGGCGGTGTTGGTGCATCCCGCAATCGGTTACGACGATCTCTGGCACCTCACCCCTGCTCTTGCTGGCGCGGGTTTGTTTGCGGTTGGCTGGCGGCTCTCGCGACCACGCACGAGATGAGCCTTCTACCCGGCCTTTCGGTGATGAACTAGTTTCTCCCACCAGTTCGTCGTGGGTGCAGGTTTCGGCGCCGGCGGTGCTTTCGGTTCCGGCTTCGGCTCAGCCTTCTCTTTCGGTTCGGCCTTATCCTTGGGCTTCTCGGCCTTTCCGATCCCCTCGCCGCGCCCGCGTGTCATCAGTGCCTGAAGCACGATCCCCAGCACAGCGAGTCCGATCACGCCGCCATTCACCGCGGCCTGATTCACTGTGACCCAGGTCACGGCGTCAAACTTGGCGAGCGGCTCCAGGAGTAGCAGCCCGGCATGCCCGGCGAGCAGCACGCCCCCAATACTGGTGAGGAGCATCGTCCAGACGCGGTAGAGGATCAGGCCGAACAGCCCGCCCGAGAGGAACACGGCCCACAGTTCCTGCGCCTGCGGGAAGACCCAGAGCGCCGCGAGCCATGCGGTACATCCACCTGCCACGAACGCGAAGATGCGTGCCAGTTCCAGTGCCATCATCCCCGCGGCAACGGACAGCAGAACACCCACGGCGAGGATCTGTGCGCCGCCCGCGGACCGACCGGCGTGCAATCCACAAAGCCCAGCCCCAAGCGTGACCCCCGCGACGATCCAGAACCGATGCCAGCGCCAGCCGAAAAGCCACAAGGCCACGCCCAGAACGTATAGCGTTCCGGACATGGCCTGGGTGAGCCCGCGTGCTTCCGCGAGAATGTCGGGGGCAATCAAGTGCATGAGGCAACCCGACCCGAGGAGGGAGTTCCTTGACTCCATCGACCGATCGAGTTGCGAGCGTCAGACGACCCGACGCAAACTGCTTGGCAGAGTCGCGCCGACTGCGGGTGATGCGGGTTGTAACGGGAGGGCGAGCCACGGGGATGAGCCCCCGTGGCTCACGACATACTCACTTCCCATCTTCAGGTAGAAGTTCCCACTTCTCGCCAAAGAAGCCACCGCGAACCACCTTGCCTGGGTACCGTGAGTTCACCGGGGTGGTGATGTCGATGATCGCGTAGTCGGGCATCTTCGACACCTGCCGGGCGTTGTTCAGGTAGTCGTATTCGCGGAACGTGAAGCCGCTGTTCAGCACGACATACTTCTGGACGTTCAGCGGATTCGGGAACACCAGCACCGGAACGTGCGTGCCGGCTTCGTAGGTCTTATCGCCCACGACCACGCCCTTGTCGGTCCACTTGATCGGGAGCTTATCGGCGATCTTGGCCAGCACCGCGTTGCTAGATGGGTCGCCCCACAGCACGAGGTTGTTGTTCTTGATGTAGTCCTCGGTAATCTCGGTATCCTTCTTCACCGGGGCATCGCCGCGGTACTGCTGCCGCCAGTGCTTAATGGCGTGCGACATCTCCTTCTCGGCCCACTTGCCGACCGCCTCGTTCAGCGGCTTGCCCGACGGCGACACCATCACGAACGAATCCATGAATGCGTCGTCGATGGGGCCTTGCAACCCAGGCACTTTGGCCAGTTCCGTCGTGCTCGGCCCCGTGCTGGGTGGCGTGTCAGCCCCTTTGGCGAAGACCCATTTGCCGCCCGTCTTGGGCGAACGTTCGATCATCACAATCTGCTGTCCCTTGCCAACCGAGTACGTGCCAGTCACAACTTGGCCGTCGATGGTCGCCTTGATGAAGGGGCCTTCCGGTGCCCACAGGACGAGCGATGTCACCCCGCTCGTGGTCAGGTCGAACGAATGCTGCCCATCCTTGCCCACGGCCAGTTTCCCGGTGACAACAGCCTTCTCCCAGTGCTTCGTCAGTCCGTGAATCGTCAGCCAACCGCACCAGTTGTATCGCAGCGTGTATGTGACGAACTTGATCTCCTTCGGCATCGCCGGCTTGCCCTTCGCGACGATCGCGTCGATCTGCTTATTGAGTTCTTCCTTGGCGGCCTTCTCGTAGCTGTGGCCGGTCTTCGGCCCGATGATGTGGTTGAGTTCCAGCCCTTCCTTCTTCATCTCACGAGCCATCACGTCGGCGGCCTGCTTCTGCCTGTCGTCCGCGCCGCTGTACGCGACCGTCGGCACGTTGAAGATGTTCAAGGCGTAGTCGCTGGCGTTGTACATACGCCACAGCTTCTTTTCGTACCAAGGTGGATCGGCCTTCTCGTTCTGGAACACGTTCAGGAACTCGGGGGTCTCGCTGAAGCCGGCACCGGGAGCGTTCGCCGCCCACAGCGTCGGGTAGTGAACCGCGAACTGCCAGCACGCCGCACCACCCATGCTGAAGCCCCGGGCCACGAGACGATTCTCGTCGATCCGGTAGTGCTTCTTGGCGTGCTCGAGGCACTCGAAGGTGTCGATTTCACCCGCGAACTTGTTCGCATTGCTGAACCGGCCGAAGGGGTGCAGGATCAGCGCGCCGGGGGCCGGGATGATGCCGCCGCCGCTGCCTGGGCTGTTCGCCATGAACCCCGCCTCGACGGTGTTCTCGTACCGACCGTGCCACCAGAAATCGAGCCGGTGCTTCTTGTCGCCCTTGAAGTCGTAGTCGGTCGGGATCACGAGCCAGTACGGCTGCACGCTGCCGTCGATCTTCGAGAGGTAGCCCCGGAGCACGCCGCCGGTCTGCGTGGTCCACGGCGTCTTGCCGTCCTTCATCGCCTTCGCACGCTCAAGACCCGCGGCCAGCACTTTCTTCACGGTGCCCGCGGGAGTCGGTGCTTTCGCGTTCTTGTCCTTGGGCGGGGCCGGGTCGTACACCTCGTTGTGATCGAGTGCGTAGCGCACGGCCTTCTCGTAGATTTGCACGTCGGGCAGAAGATCGTGTTTACCGATGTCCTTGATGAGCCCTTGCAGTTCAGCGAGCCCCTTGCGGAGTTCTTCCTTCGTGGCGTCGGAGAGTTCGGTGCCCTTGGGCGGAACGGGGCGAACGTTGTCGGGGAGGTTGTCGCCGGGGCCGTCGGCACGGGAACCGGGCAGACCAGCCAGCCCAACCAGGGCGGCGAAAAGTGGGAGAGCGAGGCAGCGCGCGAACATCGGGGTTCCTCTGGGGGTCATGGTCATTGGAAGTGTAAACGACCGAACGCGAAGGAACCAGTCATTCGTTTAGCCGCGACTCGAAGAGGAGCGCGGGCACGACCCTACTCGGATTGTCGGCGATCTGATAAACCTAATAGGTAACTCAATCACTGTGCGGGACATCGAATCGCGGTGCCCGCCAATCAGGAGGCGGCCAGTGGCGTCAACGAAGATGATCGACATCCGGCGGGGGATGGTGCTCAACATGAACGGGGCACTGTGGTACTGCCTGGACCGCGACCTGAACACCCCCGGGAACTGGCGCGCGATTCTCTATTTGAAGCTGAAGAACCTCACCACGGGCAGCATCACCGACGAACGCGTCCACCCGGACGACAAGGTCGATGTGGTTTACCTCGACACGAAGGACTTCAACTACTCGTACAAGGACGGCGACGACTTCGTGTTCGTCGATGCCGAGACGTTCGAGCCGGTCACGCTGAACGCGGAAATGGTCGGCAGCATGATGCAGTACCTCCGCGAGAACGACACCTGCAAGATCACGTTCTACGACGGCAAGGCGCTGTCCATGGAACTGCCGCAGACGGTCACACTCAAGGTGATCGAGACGGAACCCGGTATCAAAGGCGCGACAGCCGCCGCCCAGACGAAAGCCGCAACCCTCGAAACGGGCCTTGTGGTTCAGGTTCCCTCGTTCATCGCTGTGAATGAACTGATCGTCATCCAGACGGAAGACGGGAAGTACCTGAAGCGGGCGGCGAAGGAAGGGAAGTAGTAAGGGATCCCGGGGGCAGAGGAATCGCGTGAAGCTCTACGACATTCCCGTGACAGCCATCGACGGCACACCTCAGACGCTCGGCCCATATCGCGGCCGGGTGATGCTGATCGTGAACGTCGCGGGTAAGTGCGGCTTCACCTCGCAGTACGCGGGGTTGGAGTCTCTCTACCAGGAATACAAGGATCGTGGGCTCGTGGTGCTCGGCTTCCCGTGCAACCAGTTTATGAACCAGGAACCTGGGTCGGATGCCGAGATCAAGCAGTTCTGCTCGCTGAAGTACAACGTGACGTTCCCGATGTTCGCGAAGATCGACGTGAACGGACGGAACGCCCACATCCTGTACCAGTATCTCAAGGCCGAACGACGTGGCATGTTGTGGACCAAGTCGATCAAGTGGAACTTCACGAAATTCCTCGTGGACCGACTCGGCAATGTCGTGGCACGTTACAGCGCGTTCACCAAGCCCGAGAAGCTGAAACGGCACATCGAAGCGCTGCTTTCTCCATCCAGCGCTGTTTAGCGGCCGCCCCAATGGGGCGGTCCGCGTTGCCCCAACGGGGCAACCGGTAAAGCACATCACTCCACCGTGACGCTCTTGGCCAGGTTTCGTGGCTTGTCCACATCGCAGCCACGCAGCACCGCGATCTCGTAGGCCAGCAGTTGCAGCGGGATCGCGGCAACGATCGGCTGCAAATACTCGGGCACATCCGGCACCGGGATCACATCGTCGGCCACGGCGGCCACCTCGCGGTCGCCCGGGCTGCACACGGCAATCACCGGACCGCGGCGAGCCTTGATTTCCTGCATGTTCGACATCACCTTGTCGAACACGTTGCCGCGTGGAACCAGGAACACGCTCGGCGTTCGCTCGTCCACCAGCGCGATCGGGCCGTGCTTCATCTCGGCAGCCGCGTAACCTTCGGCGTGGATATAGCTGATTTCCTTGAGCTTCAATGCTCCTTCGAGCGCGGCCGGGTAGAGGAATTGCCGCCCGAGGTACAGGAAGTTGTTCGCCTCGGCGTACTTCTCCGCCACCCGCTTCACATGGTCGTGGCACGTCAGCGCCTGACGAATCGCATCGGGAAGCGCCCGCAATTCGTCGATGATCCGCTGACCCTGAATGCTCGACAGGTGCCGCGTGCGGCCGATGTACAGCGCGAGCATCGCCAGCACCGTACACTGCGACGTGAACGCCTTCGTGCTGGCGACACCAATCTCGGGACCGGCGTGAAGGTACACACCGCCACACGCTTCGCGGGCAATACTGCTGCCGACGGTGTTGCAGATTGCGAGCGTCGTGTGCCCCATTCGCTTCGATTCACGCAATGCGGCGAGAGTGTCGGCCGTTTCGCCCGATTGAGTGATCGCCAGGACGACCGTGTTGCGATCGATCGGCGGGTTGCGGTAGCGGAACTCGCTGGCGTACTCGACCTCAACCGGCAGGCGAGCGAGTTCCTCGAACAGATACTCGCCCACGAGCCCCGCGTGGTAGCTCGTGCCGCACCCGGTGATGATGATGCGGTCGATCTGCCGCAGTTGCTGAGCCGACAGGTTCAGGCCACCAAAGTGAGCCGTCGAGTCGCCATCCGCGAGCCGGCCCCGCATCGCATTCGCGACCGTATCGGGTTGCTCGTAGATTTCCTTCAGCATGTAGTGCGGGTAATCGCCGATCTCGGCGTCGCCATCACCGAGGAACTGCGAGATGTCGTGAACAGAAGCCGACACGGGCGAGAAATCCTGATCGCGGACATCCCACTCTTCGCCCGAGAGCGTGCAAATCTGGCGGTCATTGAGGTAGACGACTTTGTCCGCGTACCCGGCAAGTGCGTTGGCATCGGACGCCAGGAAAGTGCCGTCGCCGCCGACGCCGATAACCAGCGGGCTTCCGAGCCGGGCACCGACGAGAACGCCGGGCTCCTGCTTAGCCATCACCGCAATGCCGTACGCCCCTTTCACCAGTGAAAGCGCCTGGCGAACGGCCCCGGCGAGGTCGCCGTGGTAGTAGTGCCCAATCAGGTGCGCGAGAACTTCCGTGTCGGTGTCCGACCGGAACTTCACGCCCTGCGACTGGAGCTGCTGCTTGAGTTGGGCGAAGTTCTCGATCACGCCGTTGTGAACGACGGCGATGTTTCCTTTTGCGTCCAAATGGGGGTGGGCGTTGCGGTCGGTCGCGCCGCCGTGTGTGGCCCAGCGGGTGTGGCTGATGCCATAGCATCCCGGGGCGGGGTGCGCGGCCACAACCTTGCCGAGTTCCGCAAGTCGGCCGGCCTTCTTCCGAAGGTGGAGTTCGTTGCCGGTGCCAGTGATCATTCCGGCGCTGTCGTATCCGCGATACTCCAGCCGGCGTAGGCCAGCCATGAGAATCGGTGAAGCCTCACGTCGTCCTGTGAACCCGACGATTCCACACATTTGCGGTCCTCCTGCCTTGAAGTGGCAGGGAGTGTAACCCTTCTGGCGCGGATTGTGGAAGAGGAGTTCGTGAAGCTCCGTTTACACAGTTCGCCGCGAAATGTTGGCACTCATGGCGAGCGGGGACGTAAGTCCTCTGATGTTTGCGAATGATGATGGTGCTCAGGTCACCCCCTCGGCAAAAACTCAAGGCAAACGCGACTCCGAGTTGGGCTTCCCACACAAATCCCGATCGGGTTAACATCGCCCAACCCAATCGTTCTGTCACGGATGGTGCCACGATGCGGTGGCTGCTCATTGGCTACATGTTCCTGTTCATCGACCGGCCTTTCGAGGTCTGGACGTGGCTCGGCGATTTGCACGTCGAGCGCGTGTACATGCTGTTCACGATGGGCGCATGGGCCGCGTACCCGAACAAGCGCTGGCTGCCGAACATTCAGCACGGTGCCTACATCGCGTTCGCGACAGCTGTGCTCTTGTGCTGGCTCATGAGCCCATGGAGTAACAAGGGCCAACCCATCGTTGAGGACTGGTTCAAGATCGTCGTCTTCTACTTCCTGCTGGTGACCACCATTCACGACGAGGAAGGGTTGCGACACATCGTGATCGGCTTTCTCTCGGTCATGGGGTTGTACCTGCTGCACTCGCTCCGTGAGTACATGGGCGGGCGGTACACGTACCGCATGGGCATCAGCCGCATGATGGGCGTTGATAGCACACTCGGCGACCCGAATAGCTTTGGGGCAAGCATTATCTTCGCGCTTCCAATCGTGGCGGCTGTGTGGTTCACGGGAATTGGCGGCCGCACAGGACGAATTGTGATGGCAGGCTATGTCGGGCTGTCCTGCTTATGCATTCTGCTGACCGGTTCGCGAGGGTCGCTAATCGCTCTGATGGTGTGGTTCGGCATCATCATCTGGGGCACGCAGTATCGCTTCAAAGCACTGGCTGGGTTTGTGGTGGCTGCGCCACTCGCGTTCGTGGCCTTGCCTGATTCGCTCCAGAATCGTTTCGAGACGATTGTGAATCCGGAGGCGGGGCCGAAGAACGCACAGGAATCTGGCGAAGGGCGAATCCAGGGCTTCTACATGGGCTTCGAACTGTGGGCCGCCAATCCGTTAAGTGGTGTCGGCCCCGGCGCGTGGCGTCCGGCAACCCGTCAGCCCATCGAATCGCACAACCTGATCGGCCAACTCGTGGGCGAACTGGGCGGGCTTGGTGTGATGTCGTTCGGGTCGTTGCTGGTCTGCTACTGGCTGAACCTGCGAACCATGAAACGCCTGCGAAACCACTACCCGGAATGGCGGAACGATCTGGTATTCACGTTGCCGCCGGCGATTGGCGTGAGTGTGTTCCTGTTGATATTCCTGGGGATGGGCGGGCACAACCTGTTCCGATTCACCTGGCTCTGGTACGGCGGCTTCCTCATCATCGCGCGCCATTGCGCCGAGTTGCGGGTCGCGAACTGGGAGCCGGAACCGGAGTTGGAAGAGGAGTTCGAGGAAGAGCTGGAGCTGACGCCGGGCTGGGTTCTGCACCCACCACATGCGTGAAAGTTGCCGGCCAGGTTGGAAGTGTTCAGGCGAGCGGGGGACGTGAGTCTCCTGATTGTTACGAAGGATCAGGGGACTCACGTCCCCCGCTCGCCAAAAACCAAAGGCACGCACTGACGGAACAGCGGCTCGCCATTTCTCACATCAAGCCTAATCTGTCTGCAATCCTTCTACCATTCACGAGGCTCTCCATGTTTATTCTCAGTGCGTTCGCCGACGAGATCTCACCAGATCCCCGCGAGCAAATAGCCGTTCTGAAAGCGTGCAACATCAAGCACATCGAATTCCGCTCGATCTACAAAACGAACGTCCTGGCTCTCTCGGAAGAACAACTCAAGGAGTTCAAGAAACTCCTCGACGGCGAAGGGTTCAAGCTGTCCGCGATTGGCTCGCCCATCGGCAAGATCGCCATCGATGCACCGTTCGAGCCCCACCTAGACAAGTACAAGCGGGCCATCGAAGTGGCTGGCATGTTCGGCACACCGAATATCCGCATCTTCAGCTATTACCCCCCCGGCAACGACCCGAACTTCGACCTGAAGAACTGGTCAGCCTCGCGGGATGAAGTGATTCGGCGAATGCGCGTAAAGGCCGAGATCGCTGTCGCGAACAAGATCGTACTGTTCCACGAGAACGAACACCGTATCTTCGGCGACTCACCGGACCGCGTGCGTGACATCCTGGTTTCGGTGAATAGCCCGGCCCTGCGTGCGGCTTACGACGCCGGGAACTACGCCTTCGGCGACTACGATCCGGTCGAGGGCTGGGAGAAGACCAAGGAGTTCACGTCGCACTTCCACATCAAGGACTGGAAGAAGGGTGGGCACGCAGCGGGGCACGAACACGGTATGATCGCGGGGACCGGTGACGGGAACATCGCCTACAGCATCAAGGATGCCGTGAAACGCGGTTACAAGGGCTTCGCCACGATGGAGCCACACCTGCGTGGCGGTGGCCCAACGGGTGGCGTCACCGGGCCGGACCTGTTCCCCTACGCGGTCGAGGCCTTCCGCAAAATCCTCCGCGATTGTGGCGGCACGGAATGATATTGCGGATCGCTTGAGTTGCTACTGGTTCCAGCGTAGCAAATGCACCCATGTGGGAGGGCGAGGCTCCTGCCGAGCCGCAGGCAATGGCTCGGCAGGAGCCTCGCCCTCCCGAGCTGGAACTTTACCAATGCTGGACGCAGTAATTTCCGGGAGCCGCTGTGGCACACGATTGCAGCCTGGAACCTTTCCTGCGAGCCGTTGAACCAGCGGCTCGTTTGGTCACGGAACGGCACCTCCGGCAAGTGCTTCACCACCTCATCGACTGGGGCACACCGGTCCCGACGAACACCAATCTCCCCTTGTGGGTGTCGCGGGCCGACCTCCTGGCCGCCGACGCATTGCCCGCTCATGTGATGGCCGGGACCGAGCCTGTCCTGCTGCTCATAACCGACCCCAACGACCGGATGATCCAGCGGCGACCGCGACCCGACCAACTCCGTGTGTACTGGGAAGTGTTGTTCCAGGCCGCCATCCTCCAAAAGGTCGATCACAACCTCCAGAGCGGTAGCCTCACGCTCGCGGACTGCACCGCGAGGCTCAATCGGTTCGGACCAGCCGTGGGACGCGAGATTCGGTACGTGCTGGAATCCGAACACCTTGTCGCCCCGGAAAGCGACGACGCGGCGTTGTATCGTGCGTTCGCGGCAACCTACCTCTCAATGGCCGCATTCGACCACGAGCGTCTCGAAGCCTTCTTTCCGAGTCTGCCACAACGCCCGACGGTCGGTCGGATGCTGACGGAAAACGTGAACGCGGTCGAACTTCTCGAACGCACTTGCCCCGCAGGTACTTCACTGCCGCCGCGAGAACCGCAACCTGACGAGGTCTGGGCAGGTGCAGCGCCAGCGGGATTGATCGCACCATTGGCCGACTCCAGCCAGACGCTCGCGGATTTCCTCCGTTGGTTCCGCGAGAAGGGTTTTCAGCCACCTGGGGCCGAATCGAAGCCTGCACCGAAGATCGGCGCACCCAGCGAAGTCTCTGCGGGAATCGCGTCGTCAGCGGCGGTTGCGGTACCGACTGGAGAATCCGGCGGGGTGCTCGGTCGTGCTCTGGCTGCGGAGCAAAAAGGGAACAACGTCCGCGCTGCGATCCTACGTGCGGAGTTCGCCGCGACCGCGACCGGTGAGCAGAAGGAACTCGCACTCGCCGGCGCCCGTTCTTCGCTCGGCAAACTCGTCGATTCCCTTGGCGATATGTTCGCGTGGGACGACGACACACGACAGGAATGGCGGCAGGCGCTGGCACCCGTGCTCGATTCAGCAAGGTCGGGCGTCTGGCCGCGTGCCCTGCGATGCCTTTACGAACTCCAGAAACTCCCGGTGGAACTCTCGCGCGAAGTCTACGCCGTGGACCTCGCGGAAACGATCCGCACATTCGGCAAGAGGCCCGTGAAGCGGTCGCTCCCGCGGGCCAAACCCGTTCTCATCCTGATGGGTCTACGGCGAGCGCACACTCAACTGATCCGGGTCGCGCTAGCGCCGCCCGCCCTGCTCCGCATTGATCGGTTGTTCCATCACCAACTTCACGACCTCGAACACAAGATCCGCCACGACTTCACGCCGATCATCGCCACAGCACTGGTGGATGCTGGGTTCATCGCAACCAACACGGTCGAGGAAGTCGCCCGCGACAAGCTCATCGCCGAGTTGATCGACCGCGTCTGTTCGCGGGGGTATCTGCGAATCGGCGACCTGCGAGACGCGATTGCCCGGAATCGCCTGAAGATGCCCGACCTCCACAGCGCAGGCGAGTTCCTCACCGGCGACCCGCTGCTGAAGGCCGACCTCAACCTCGCGTATTCCCTCGACGGCATCTACCGTAAGGGCGAGTTCTACCTCCGCTGGCTGCAACGTGCGAGTTCGTTGTTCTTCGCGAACCCGGTTGGGCGAGCGCTGTTCCTGTTCCTGATCCTGCCCTTCGCCGGGGCGTTCATGGCCGTCGTCGGCGCGCAAGAAATGTCGCACATCGGCGAGAAGATCTACTCCTTCGCCGCGAAACTCGTCGCGGGCAAGCCGAGCGCCGCACCTGCACCCACCGCGCCGCCGCCGCCCGCACCGGTGGCCACCGATGTGGTTATACCTGTGGTCTTGCCGCCCGACGGGAAGGCGACATCCGACGAAGTGGAGGTTGACGAAGTAACAGGCGACTACATCTGGGAAGACGCCCCACACCCCGCCAACCTGGTGCGAAACGTATTGATTCCGTCGCAGGTGAGCCTGACAAAGGAAGGGAGTCATGGGCACTTCCATGTGCCGTGGGACTGGGTCGGTGGCCTGTCCGTGTTCCTGTTCCTGGTGATCCACGCGCCGCCGTTCCGCCGTGCGGTCGGTTCGGCCGTGAGCTACCTCTGGTGGGCCACACGAGAGATTCTGTGGGGCATTCCCATGCGAGTGTGGCGTTCGCGTGTCGTGCGGGACGTTCGCCTCAGTCGCCCGGTCCGCCTCCTACGCCGCTATTTCTGGAGCCCTCTGCTCATCACGTTGATTCTGTTTGGAGCGATGTTTCTCTTCGGCACGAATCCGAAGTTCCTCGCCCGCTGGGGATGGGCATTCTGGGCCGGGCTCACGCTCGCGTACAACACACCCTGGGGCTGGGTGCTCCAAGATCACATCGCCGAAGCTGTGTCCGACTGGTGGCGAGTCGTGCGCGTGAACCTGATTCCGGGCATCCTCGCCACGATCATGGACTGGTTTCGCAGGCTCGGGAACTGGGTCGAACGCTGCCTGTATGCCGTGGACGAACGCCTTCGATTCCGTGGCGGCGATTCGCAAGGTTCGTTCGTCTCGAAGGCGCTTCTGGGTCTGTTCTGGTTCCCCATCGCATACGTTTTTCGGTTCGCATTTAACCTGCTGCTCGAACCGCAGATTAACCCGGTGAAGCACTTCCCTGTCGTCACGGTGTCGCACAAACTCCTGTTGCCACTGGTCCCGAGTTTCGGAGAACTTCTGGCCAAGATGACCGGCTGGGGCATTGCCGAGGCAAACGTCTGGGCATTCTCGCTGATCGCGTGCGTACCGGGCATTTTCGGCTTCATCGCCTGGGAACTCCTTGCGAACTGGCGGTTGTACGCGGCAAACCGCCCGGACAAGCTCAAGCCCGTAACCCTGGGTTCACACGGCGAGTCGATGCGGGGATTGCTCCGCCCGGGGTTCCACTCGGGGACGATCCCGAAGCTGTTCCGAAAGCTCCGACATTCCCACATCGAAAAATCTGGGCGGTTGCACCACGATCTGGACCACGCAGCAGAAGGGGTGCATTGGTTCGTGGAGCGCGAACTGGTCCACTTGCTTTCCCATGCCCCCGCGTGGGGCGGAATTCCCTTACAGGTCGGTGCGGTTCGGTTCGGCTGTCAGCGGGTAACAGTGGAACTGCTGGCCTCCTCGCTGGGGAGAGATTCGTTCATCCTCGGCTTCGAGAACGTGTGCGGGACAATCGAAGCACACATCGACCAGATCGGTTGGGTAGACAAACTGACCGAGCCACAGCGGGCAGCCTTCGTGGCGTCACTTCGAGGGATGCTCGACATGGGGGCGACGGACCGCGTGAATGGGAACGACCGCTCAGACGATGCCACACCCACAACAGACCTCGCGGACCTGCCGCGCCGCGTTTCGTGGGACGAGTGGGGCCAACGCTGGAACGTTGGGGCCAAACCGCCAGCGTGACGACGCCTGAGGGTCCACGTGAGGTTACACCGGCCATTGCCGCGACGATCGGTCGCTGGCAAAATGTTATGGTCCCGTCGTTACCCAACGGTTACCCGATGCACGCTCCGACTGTCACCTGCCCGGCGTGCAAAGTCTTACTCAAGGTGAAGTCCTCGCCAGCGGGCGTGACCGGCGCAAGCTGTCCCAGGTGCGACGGACGAGTGCCGCTCGATCCGTGCGATGAGTCGGACAACACGGATCTCACGGAACAAACCGTGGCGATCCTGGAAATCGTCTCGGTCGGCTTCGGTGCAGACTCGACGAGCGAATCCACCGATGGAAGTGAGACTCTCGCCGCACCGCCTGGCCCACCACGATCCACGGAATTCACGTTTCTTGCCCCACCCCAACAGCCCGAGGAACTTGGCCGCCTTGGGCCATATCGCGTGCTGGGAAAGCTCGGGGCGGGGGGAATGGGCGCGGTCTTTCGTGCGGAAGACCCCGCGCTTCGTCGGCATATCGCCCTGAAGGTGATGCTCCCTCATTTCGCGTCCAACGTAACGGCAAAGGCGAGATTTCTCCGCGAGGCTCGCGCGCAGGCCGCAGTCGAGCACGACCACATCATCGCCATTTATCAGGTCGGTGAAGAAGGCAGTGTTCCGTTCATCGCAATGCCGCTCTTGAAGGGGCAGACGCTCGCCGACGCACTCAAAGCGAACCCGGCGGTGCCGATCAGCGAGGTCGTCCGGATTGCGCGAGAGGTGGCTGTGGGGCTCGCAGCGGCTCATGCGCAAAGCCTCGTTCACCGCGACATCAAGCCGGCAAATGTCTGGCTCGAAGGTCGCGGGCGGCGCGTGAAGATCCTCGACTTTGGGCTCGCTCAGGGGGATGCCGACGGCGATGCCACGGAAGAGTTGATGCCGGAAGGTTCGGTCGTCGGCACGCCCGCTTACATGAGTCCGGAACAAGCATGCGGGTTGGGCGTCGATCCCCGCACGGACCTGTGGAGTCTCGGCGTCATGCTGTATCAGATGACGACCGGTGAATTACCGTTCCGCGGCCCAACTACGGGCGCGATCCTCAATTCACTCGCCAATCACAACCCGCCACCTCCGATTGGGAAGAACCCGGCCGTTCCCGGCGTGCTCTCCGAACTCATCATGCGGCTCATGGCGAAGTCGAGTACCGACCGCCCCACAAGTGCTCAGGCCGTGGTGGATGCGCTGCGAGAGGTGAAAGTCACGCGTAACGCGCCATCGGTGGGTGCCCTGGCGAACTCGACCGCAGGAAACCCCGACCCCTGGGAAACGGTGTCCGATACGGAGTGGGACGCGAACCCCGTGACCACATCAGTCACGCCGGCCCCACCCAGGCGTTTCGCGATTTGGCCGCTGGCGCTGGTGGGTTCGCTATTGGTGTTGGCAGCGTTGGCGGTGGTCGTCGCCGACATCATGAAAACCAAGAACAGCGATGCCATCCCGGTGCTGGTGAAACCGACGACGAAAGATGTTGCCGCAGTCGTTCCTGGTGTGGTGAAGGAACCAGTCAAACCTGTAGATGATCGCGTTGCTGCCGAGTTCGCGCTGGGGCTGGGCTGTACGCTGTGGGTGAACAACGGGCCGGAGGTTGGTCGTGTTGCTGACCTACCCAAGGTTCCGTTTGCGGTGACGGGACTATTGTTCAAGAATCCGCAAACGAACGACGCGGACCTCGCTCACTTCAAGGACTGCAAAAGCCTGGCGTTCCTGCACATGAACCCGTGCCCACAAGTGAGCGATGCGGGCCTGATCAACTTCAAGGACTGCAAAGGAATCGTCCTGCTCAATATCGGCAATACGCGGGTGACGGATGTGGGCCTCGGCTACTTCAAGGACTGCCCAAACCTGCGAGTCCTCGGCCTCGACTGCACACCGGTCACCGACATCGGCCTCGCGAACTTCAAGGATTGCAAGCAACTGGAATCGCTCTGGCTCAACAACACGGAGTTGAGCGACAAGGGGTTGAAGACCTTCGCGGGTTGCAACAACCTCACGACGCTAAGCCTGCACGTCACGAACACGACGGATGCGGGGCTGGTGAACTTCAAGGATTGCAAGAACCTGAAGACCCTCAGTCTGAGCCAAACACGGGTGAGTGATGCCGGATTGGTGAACCTGAAACAACTGACCGCTCTTGAGCAACTCGGATTGAAGGACACGCTAGTCACCGAGGACGGCGTGAAGCAACTCGCGACGACTTTGCCGCGTTGCCGAATCGAGTGGAACGGTGGCGTCTTCGAGGCCAAAAAATAGCGAGGTACGCCCCGGGATGAATCGGAAATTCGATTTGACTTCGCCTCACTCATCCAGCATGTACAGATAGACACTTCTTCGCGGAACGTATTGTCCCGACTGAATGTCCGAGCCCGAGCGCCAAGCGAGAATCAGCGTGGATCCTCGCTTGGCGCTCGGGCTCGGATAGATCGCGTCGCCACTTTCCCCTGGTGTTGCCATGTTCACAATGACCCCCGAAGTGGAGGCCGTGCTTTCCCGCGCTGCGGAACTCCGCGCTGAGGGGTCGGGCTGGCCTGCCAGTGCCGATGAACTCGACTATGCCGCGGACGACCTGAAACAACTTTGCAAGGAGGCCGGCAAGCTGTACGACCGCATGTACTCCAAAGCCCAGCGGCAGGTGATCCGCGAGGGGCTCGCCGAGTCCATGTTCCAGATGCGCAGGCTTCTCCGAGTCGGCGACAATCGCGAGATCCGTCACGCAGCCGACAGCCTGGCTCGCATCAGCATGACAATGATCCGCCACCGTCGTCGTGCAAAGTCGACCGCGAAGAAGCCTCAGGAAATCGACCCTCGACTCGCCAAGATGAAAGACGAGGATGTCGAGTTCTTGCTGTGGCTGACAGAACAATCCGACGCGGACCTGGAAGCGCGAGCCAAGCGTTTCCCACAGGAAGAAGTCGATGCCATCATCGAGCGCGAGAAGCAAAAGAATCGCGAGAAGGATCAGGGAAATGGTGATGCGGGAGGCAATCCCGTACCACGAACGCCTCACGACCCGAGCCAGCCGACAACTGGTCGAGGCGACCACCCGGTTTCACCGGAGTCAGCCGGACCCGCCCGGGAAACTCCATCCGCCACGCCGGAACCACGCCACCACGGGAGTGAGGCGAAGAACAATCCCTGCGATTCCGACTTATCGGTTGAGCAATCTCAGCGGGTTTCGTTTGGATCCAATCGGTCCAGAACGGCACCGCAGCGACTTCGTTCCACAGAGCGTCAGCACTGTGTCCGCACGCTTCAGATGAAATCAGTCAAATCATCGACACATTCTGCAACCAACATATTCCAGAGTCCCCGGCGGGGAACCTCGCGAAACCACCGCTTGAACGTCGCTATTGGTTCCCGAATACGCTACAATCTTCCCAGCACCCTCGCCGTACTTCCTTCGAGACGTTTTGACATGCCTTCTGAATCCGTCGCGGGTTTCCTCGACCGCGCTCAGGCCAGTCGCGTGCTGTTCCCGGAACAGGTGCAGCAACTCATCACGCAGCCGGACTTTCCCGAGTCCGATTTGAATGTCTTCTGCGAATACCTCCAATCGCGGGGGGTTTTGACGCAGTTTCAGGCGTCGGCGTTGCGGGAACATCGAGGCCACGAACTGAGCTACGGCGGTTACCCCATCATCGACGAGATTGGTCCGTGTCCCGGGGGCACAGCCTATCGTGCCCTCCACCCCTCGCTGCGGACGCCGATCGTTCTCCGACGACTCCGGGGCGACTGGTTCTCCCCGATTGATAACCCGACAAATTACCTGGCTCGTGCCCGCGCATTCGGGATGCTTTCACATCCGAACCTCGTTCCGCTGCTCGATGCCGGAATGCAGGGCGATCAGTTGTATCTCGTGATTGATCCGGCACCAGACTCGGCCGATCTCGAGACGCTGTCGAAGGAAATCGGCGGCGCGATGCCAGGGTTCCTGGCAGCAGAGTATGGTCGGTCCATCGCGTCGGCACTCCGACCGGCTCACGAGCACGGCGGAACGCACGGCGACATCCGCCCGTCGAACCTTGTGATCGGCCCGCTGAACGTCAAGACAAACGCTCAAGGCAAGCAACGCCGGCGGCCAGCACCCGATGCAGTGGTTCGCCTCGCCGAACTGGGTTTGGTTCCGATGCGGCCTCCTGCATCGGCCTACCCAACTGGGGTCTCGCCGTATCTCCCACCCGAGCGGCTCGATTCGCCCACGCAGGATGCCCGCGGCGACCTCTACAGTTTGGGGGGATCGCTCTACTTCCTCCTTACCGGCCGGCCCCCGTTCACTGGTGAGGACCAGGAACTTGTCAACAAGATCCGATCGAACAGCCCACCACCCCTGGCGACGCTCCGGCCCGATCTGCCGCCCGACTTCGTCGCGCTGATCAGTAAGTTGCTCGAGAAAGATCCGGCAAAACGTCCACAGAGTGCTCATGAAGTCGAAATCGCGCTGAACAAGTTCTGCCGTCAGGTGACTGCTCCATCGAGCCCGAAGATGGCCCCTCTGGCGTCACCGGCTTCGGTTGTCGGATACAGCAACCCCGCGGCCGCAAACGGCCATCCCGAACTGGTCGCAGTTCCGATGGACGAGGTTGCCACGGAACACAGTGATGAGTGGGGTGTCAGCCCAAACGAATTCGAGCAGGCACAATCTGGCCCCGCCGAACCGCGAAAAGTTCGAGTGATGTCCGCTGAGGAAAAAGGCCGCAGCAAGATGCTGCTCCTTCTTGGCGGAATGTTGCATATCACTGCTGTCACCATGCTCGTCCTGTGGCTAACAGGGGTGTTTGATGGCAGCTCCGATCCTGAACCCGAGCCGACCAAGCCCACCAAGAAAGCACCAGACGGCGGGAAGCCCAAGAAGAAGGCTTGACCGCGATGATCCCGTGTATTTCCCAAGCGACGACACTCACGAGTTCGTTCGCCGAAGACGCCGAGAACTACCACGCTGCTGGCTGCCGGACCATTGAGGTCTGGCTGACCAAACTCGAAAAGCACCTGGAAGACATCTCTGCTGCGAATACACTCGCAGCCCTTTCGCAACGTGGCATCACACTTATCGCCGCAGCGTATCAGGGTGGTCTGTTGTTGTCGCAGGGCGAACAACGCAAGGCACACTTCGACCACTTCAAACGCCGCCTCGATCTCTGTCAGGTATTTGGCATCAGCACGTTGATCCTGGCTGCCGACTTCGCACAAAAGCCCGACACGCAAGACCTCGGCCGTGCCGTTGTCTCCCTCGCTCAGGCAGGCCAGTGGGCAGCAGCTTTTGGCGTCCGACTCGCCCTCGAATTCCGTGGTGGGGATGCATTCTGCTCGTGCCTCGATACGGCGTTAACTCTCGTCGAGCAGTGTCGCGAGCCAAATGTGGGCGTGTGTCTCGACACTTTCCACTTCTACAAGGGACCGAGCAAGTCAGAAGACCTGGATCGACTCACAGCGGCGAACCTGTTCCACGTTCAACTGAGCGATGTGGCTGGTGTGCCACGAGAAGTGATGACCGACGCCGATCGTGTGATGCCAGGCGAAGGTGACTTCCGATTGGAACCCATCATTCGCCGACTCAGGCAGATCGATTACGATGGTGCGGTGTCGCTCGAACTGATGAACCCGGAATTGTGGAGAGCGAAACCGCAGCAAGTTGTCAGCTTGGGGTTTACCGCAGCGAGTCGCCTCCTGGCGACGAACTGATTCGAGTCTGGAGCCACGTCCATGATCCTCCGAATTGCAACTCTCCTCACCCTTCTCAGCTCGTGGTCAACCGTGGCGGGAGACGAGAAACCGATCGATCTCGGAACCGTGACCGAGAAGCACGCTATGGTTCCGATGCGGGACGGTACCAAACTATCCGTGTACCTGTACTTCCCTCCAGGGAAAGGGCCATGGCCCGTACTGCTCGAACAGCGATATGCAGACCTAACATCGCCCGCCACCCGTAAGGGTTTTGCGAAACTTGCGGAAGGTGGTTACGTCGTGGCGGCCCAGAATTTTCGTGGCGCGGGGAAGTCTGAGGGAGCGTGGGTCGGCTATCGAGCACTCGGCTGGGGCGAGATGAAGGACGGTTACGACACGGTCGAGTGGCTCGCGAAGCAATCGTGGAGTACCGGAAAGGTTGGCACATTTGGCAGTTCACAAGCCGGGTTCGCACAGAACTTCCTGGCGATCACTCAGCCACCATCCCTCAAAGCTCAATACATGATCGACACCGGGTTGAGTCTCTTCCACGAAGGATACCGCATCGGTGGCACAACCCGGCCCGAGCGATTCAAGCAGATGGACTCAGTTTGCCGGAACCCAGACGACAACCGCAAACTGCTCAAGGAGTGGTTCTCGCACCCAAACTTCGATGCCTACTGGGCTGCCGAGGACTGCACGAAGCACTTCGACAAAATGGATGTCCCCTGTTTCACCGTGGGCAGTTGGTACGACTTCATGTGTGTGGGCAGCATCGACAGCTACGTCGGCAGGCAACACAAGGGAGGTCCGAACTCGCGGGGTCAGCAGCAATTACTTATCGGCCCCTGGCTCCATGGCAGGTTCAAGAACACGAGCAAAACCAATGAACTCGAGTATGCCGAGAACGCGAAATTCGACACGGAATCGCACATGCTTCGCTGGTTCGACCATCACCTGAAAGGCAAAGACAACGGCGTGATGAAAGACCCCACCGTGCGGTACTACGTCATGGGGGCTGTTGGCGAAAAGGATGCGCCAGGGAACGCTTGGCGGACAGCAGACGACTGGCCTGTCAAGGCTCTGTCGACCCCGTACTACCTGCGAGAGGGCGGTTCCTTATCGCTCCAGCCACCGTCCGAGGAGAAAGCTTCGACCACCTTTGTCGCCGATCCGATCAAGCCCGCGACGATTCTGGGCCGTGGTTTCCCAGGTGCGAAGGATGCACGCGATTTCGAGAAGCAGACCGAGGTTCGAACATTCACATCCGAGGTGCTGTCAGATCCAGTTGAATGGACCGGGAAGGTGCAAGCGGAACTCTGGGTATCATCGACCGCGAAGGACACCGATTTCATCGTCCGGGTCAGTGATGTGTATCCAGACGGTCGATCCATGCTCGTGATCGACTACATTCGCCGTGCACGGTATCGGGAAGGGTACGAGAAGGAAGTGATGATGGAACCGGGAACCGTCTACCCCGTGGCCTTCGATGTCGGGTGGACAAGCCTGATCTTCAATAAAGGTCACCGAATCCGTATCACCGTGGCCAGTACCGGAGCCCCCTTCTACGAACCGAACCCGAACACCGGCGAACCGCTGACGGTCGAACCACCAGAAACAACCGTGATGGCCAAGAACACCTTGTACCTCGACAAGAAGCACGCCACACGAATCATCGCACCCGTTCGCACGAAGTAACCCTGCGGAACCTCTTGGGCAGTCGAGAAATCCGAGGCTCCGTCATGAATCAAAGCGTGAGAGCAACGCTCGCAACTCCCCGGCGAGGAACACGCTCCCCGTGATGCACAACAGGTCGTCAGGGCCACTGGCCGCACGGACCGCAGCCAAAGCCTCGCCAGATTTCAGATGGATTGCGAATGGCTTTCCGGGCGACACCTCTGTCAGGGCGGCAGCCAGCCTCTCCGGCGGCACCGCTCGCGGGTTGCCGTATTTCGTCAGGTAGAATCGGTCGAAGTACCCGGCCAAGATACGCAAAATCTCGACGTACTGCTTATCCGCCGACACAGCAAACACAACTGACTTGTGACCAGCGGTGGGAAAATTCGTTCGGAGAGTGGCCACCAACGCCTCTGCACTCGGCTCGTTGTGGGCGGTGTCGAGGATAATGGTGGGCCGCGTTGAGATCACTTCGACCCGTGCGGGCCAATGAACGGTTTTCAAACCACGGACAACAGCGGTATCGGAAATGGACAACCCAGACTCGCGGAGACGCTGAATTGTGGCAATAGCGCCAACCGCATTCACCAGTTGGTGATCGCCGAGTAAGACCACTGACCGCGAGAGGGCTTGGCTTTCTCTGAGTGCGTGGTCATCAACCTCCCAGAGCGGCGAGTTCAACTCTGTCGCCACCTTCCGCACGACATCACGCGGTCCAGGTTGGGTGACTCCGCTCACGACGGGAACACGCCGCTTGATGATTCCCGCCTTTTGAAACGCAATCTCTTCGAGTGAATTGCCAAGCTGGGCTGTGTGATCGAGACCGACATTGGTGATGACAGACACCAACGGGTTGCACACGTTCGTGCTATCAAATCGCCCACCCAGTCCGACTTCGACGACCGCAACGTCGCACCGGCGGTAACAGAAATGTAGGAAGCCAAGTGCCGTTCCGATCTCGAAGAAAGTGATTGGCGTGCCGTCGCTTTCCAATTGCCGCACGGCCTTCGCGACTTCCTCGATTCTTGCTGCCAGTTCGGCGTGGGTAATGGGGACGCCATCAACTTGAATGCGTTCCTCGACATGTTCGAGGTGTGGCGAGGTGAATAATCCGACACGGTAACCGGCGCAGCGAAGAATCTGCGCGAGCATCGCACAGGTCGAACCTTTGCCCTTCGTGCCCGTGACATGAACGACTCGGACACGCTCGTGCGGATCAGCGAGCAGCCCAAGCAGCGCCCTCATCCGCTCCAGTTTCAAATCGCCCGGCTGGGCCGACCGCACCTCGTAATTGATGCGGCCGTACCAGAAGCTCAGGGCTTCGTCGTAGGTCATGGAGTTGTCAGTTGTCAGTTGTCAGTTGTCAGCCAGAAGCGGAGATGTTCTACGAATGCAGTGACCGACTTGGGCACAGAAACGAAGCGAGAGCGACAGTTTTGCCGCTCTCCTGGGTCTTACTGACCACTGACTACTGAACACTGACTACTACCCCTGAACGGGCATGCAGACTTGCTCCAGCAACTTCTCGGCTTTCTCCTGAATCAGGTCAGCGAGGTTCGGTAGCGGCGTACCCTCGGGCAACGATTCACGGACAGCAGCTAACCAGCGTGGGAAGCTGTAAAGTTGCGCAAAGCCATCAATCGAAGCAGGTTCGAGTCTGGCGTTCCGGCCGCGACGTTCGGCATCTTGCCACAAGGTCTTGCTCTTGCCAGCCATCGTAAGGTCGTCTTCGGGTCGCAACAGAATCAGCAGATCGACCACGACCGGTTCCGTCTCCATGACGCCGAGCTTCACTTCCAGATCCTTCGGCTTACCGGCACCGCGGGCCAGGAACAAACCGATCCCGACCTTCCACGGCTGGCCATCCTTGCACGCCCAGTGTGCGATGGTCACGGCGCCGTAAGTCGGGTGTTCGCCGAAGGTGAATTCCGGCACCACGTGCTGTAGCCGCCACGGACCGACCTTCACGCCGTGTTCGTGACAGATGCTCAGAAACGCCCCGAGCCCCGCTTGAAGTTCGCGGGTCGCACCCGTGAGCGCCCCTTCAGGTTCGAGCTTCCGGCGTGCGGCTCGCTGCTCCTGATCCCACAACTCACCCGGTGCTGGCACCGTGCGATTGCTGATAGGCACTTCAACCGGAGTTACCACAGCGGGGGGCGGTTCTTGTGCGACCACCGGAGCCGGAAAGGGCAACGGAGGCGGCACCTCCGCGACCGCGGCGAGGGGCGCCACCTCAGCGACAGACACGGCCGGTTCTTCGAGGACCGGTTGTGCGGTCTGGACTGCGATCTTTGAGGTCGGAGTCTCTACCTCCTCAACAGCCGTTGCAGTTGGGAGCGGCTCGTCCTCCGATGCCGGAGTCTCGACGATATCGACCCGCTTGAACGTGATCTCATCAGGCGGTACGGAGGCAGTTGCGGGTGCTTCGTCTTCGAGCAACGCAGATACGCGACTGACAGTTTCGCTCACGAGGGGAACCGCTTCAGGAGTGGACTCTGGGATCAACGCAGTGACGCGCGATTCCAGCTTCTCCGGCTCGCGACTCACAACCGCGGTCTCGTCCACCAAAGTGCTCACTTCGGCACCTCGCCCTGCGACCGCATCGTCGGGGCTGTAGACGAGGTGGTCGAACAGGTGACGGCACTGCTGGAGCATGTCACGAAGCGTCGGCTCAGTCTTAGCAATCCGCAGCACTTGCTCGTCCGCGAACGGGAAGATTTCCGGTACGGGGTCACCAGTAGGGAGTTCATCGAGGCACGGTCGCAGGCGTGCTTCACACACGCGGCGGAATAGGTCGGCTGAAGGAGCTTCGAGCCGAATCGCCTTAACTGTCCCCTGTTTCGGAACGTGTACGGGGTTGTTCAATCGGTCCTGAATATACCCGTCGAGGCTCGGCACGAAGCGGTTCCACAATCCGCGTTCAGCGAAGATCAGGAAGCACAGCCCGTCGATCTGGTGCATCACCTGAACGATGCCGGCGAAGAACGATTCGGCAGTTCGGTGGGCGTCGTCGCTGCGACGTGCGAGCAGCAGGTCTTCAAGCTGGTCGAAGGCAACCACGACCGGCGTCTTCAGGCTGCGGAACACTTCCATCAGCACCTTGAACAGTGCCAGGACGAGATCCTGCCGTGTCGGGCGAACGTGGAATTCCAGTTCCGCAAATCCATAGGTCAGGAAGCCAGCGAGGTCCGCTTCATCTCGCAGGAGTGCAGCACGTGCGAACCCCTGATAAATGTGCCGGCGCATCAAGCCAGCGGTGTTGTGGGCTTCAGTCTTTTGCACGTGCGCGGAGAGCAGGTCGAATGCTTTTTGCGGCGTGAGCCCAGCTTCTTCGAGTGCCCGGTTGAGCGGCGTGGGCATTCTTGCGAAGTTGGAGTAACCCGAAAGATTCTCGGCCAGCCACTCGACCCGTTCCTGTGCTTGCTGCGTGCCAAGTCCAAGCCGACGTGCCCAGCGACCGAGACCGGGCGGTGGGAATAGTTCCACTTTCTCGCTCGGCGTCAACTCACGCAACGCTACACCCAGTACACGGCGGACGAGTTGATCGCTCACGTATTCAAGCGGCCGCACGCCCTTCTGCTTTCCGCCACCGAGGAGCGTGTCGATGATCTGGAACAGCAGGTATTCGAGGAAATCACTGTCCTTTTGGTACACACCAGGTGTGACGAGCAACTGCCACTGACCTCCAGTCCCGTGCTTGATCGAGTGCAAGAGGTGCGTCTTTCCCGCACCCTTGTTGCCCAGGACCGGCAGCACTTCGCTGTGCGTCATCGGATCGTAGCGATACAAGTCGATAATCGCGTGGAGAAGATCGCGTTCGGCCGAAAAAAGCTCCGGGACGTGGTAGCGTGCGCAGACCTCGTCGTCGGGATTTCGGGCGAAGTAGTTTCGGAACGGATTCCCGGCTCGCTTGAGCACATCGCGGGTGCGACCGTTCAGGGTTGGTTCAGTCGTAGTTGCAGTCATTGTCGAACCTCCGTGTTCAACCGCGAAGCGAAGCGTAGTAAGCGATCCCGTGGCCAATCATCACAGCGTAAGCTGGTTCAGGCATTGCGTAGAGCGGGCCAGTCCACGCGGGCAGTGACACGGTCCCCTCCGCATAGAGCCTGCGCAGGCAGTCGTGGAACTGACCAATCGTCGGGGGCGACTCAAGCAAGGAGAGTGAACGGTACAACTCAGGTAGTGTGCAGTCAGTTGCCTCGGACCAGTCCGCGAGTTTCGCCAGAATGGAGTGGGCGAGATCGACCTTGGGAGAAGGATCCATAACCACAACAGCAGACGGCACCGATTCGAGTTCGGTCACCTCGTTGATCCGCGACCCGGAAGGGAGCGTGCTCGCAATGGCGTTCGCTTCAGAATTCCGGAGCAGTGGCTGAACAATTCGGGCAGCGCTAACCACGGGCAGCACCCGAGCAACAGCCTCCTTCAACCCTTGCAGACTGTCTGCCATCTGACGTGCTGTGGCGAGGAGTTCGCCGACCTCTCCCCGCCGATCTTCCAAAACGCGAACGAAGTCTTCGAGCACCTGTTTGGGGTTTACCTGAGCGAGCAGATAGTCCCATCCTAAGTCGGTCAATCCGTACAGTTCTCGTGCGGACTTGCCCTTCGTTTGCTCGGCGTTCAGCGTTCGGACGAATCCGTCGATGAGGCACTTGTGCGCAGCCGATTTTGCGGCCGAAGTATTCGGGAAGAGCCCTGGGTCGGTCTTGGTGGCGTAGAGCCCTAGACCACCCGGATTGGCGGCAGCCTTCGTAAGTGCTTCGAGGAGTTGCTGGGTGATCTTGTCTGCCACGAGTCCGCTTCCATGCGGGAACTTACCTGCGCTCGCGGCCGTTTTGACCGCACTGCAAGCAGGTGATAGATATTCGTGATCTATGCTAGACGGAACACAATCGCGGTTGCAACCCCGATCGATCGTCGCCAGAAGTGGCCCGTACGCGGACGACGGTCGGGTTTCCAAACGAGTGAGTTTCCGTACATAGTCCGAATCGCCAAAGCGACATCATGCCAACCACTCAAGAGCCCGCACCATGCGAGACCGCCCGGCGTTCGACCTCTTCCTCGTCTCCTGGCTGGTTTTGTTTCTCGAACTCGCCTTCATTCGTTGGTTTCCGTCACACGTTCTCTTCCTGACGTTCTTCACCAATACCGTCCTCCTTGCCTGCTTCGTGGGCATGTCTGTGGGATGTCTGGTGGCGCGCCGACCGACGAGACTCCTCAACCAAACGCCGCTGCTCCTCGCTATCGCGATCGGGTTTGGTGTGATCGTAAACGCCTACTCCGATGACCTACTGCCGATCTTCAAAGTTGGGAATCAGGCGGATCCAGATGTCATATTCTTCGGCACCGAGCATGCCGCCGTTCAAGGCCCTTCGTTCACGATCCCGATCGAAGTGGTGGGAGGGTTGTTCTTCCTTCTAATTGCAGCCGCGATGGTGGGACCCGGGCAAGAGATGGGGCGTGCTTTTAACCGGGTGACGGACCGGACCAAAGCCTACACCGCGAACCTGCTCGGCAGTCTCGTGGGGATCGGCATGTTTGCCGCGTGTTCGTATTTGAGGCTACCGCCGATTGTCTGGTTTGCACTCTCTATTTGCGTGCTCGGCTACTTCCTCCTGCGCCCCGATTCTCCGGAATCCGCAACCACCACCACGAAAACGAGCCCAGCTACTCCCCTGATCTGGCTGGCGATGACCATCGCGATGACCGCGTTTACCTCCGGGTTGTTCCCCAGCGGTTCCGGTCAACTCACGACATGGTCGCCGTACTACCGCATCGACTACATCCCGCAAAATCGCGGCATCAAGACGAACCTGATCGGCCACCAACTGATGGAACCACTCGACGACGCGACGGTGGCACCCTATGCGCTTCCGTACCTGTTCCAAAAGGATGTGAAGGACGCGGACGGCAAGCAGGCATGGGCTCCGTTCAAGAAGGTGCTGATCATTGGTGCCGGTAGCGGCAACGATGTCGCCCGCGCTTTGCACTGGCTTCCAAAGGATGCGTTGATCGACGCGGTTGAGATCGATCCGGTCATCCAGAGCATTGGTTCTTCACAGCACCCGGACAAGCCGTTCCAAGATCCCCGAGTCACCGTGTACCTGAACGACGGCCGAAACTTCCTCCGCAAGTCACCGAACGAGACCTATGATCTTGTGATCTTTGCCCTGATCGACTCACTCGTCCTGCAATCCGGCTACTCGAACCTCCGACTCGAAAGTTATCTCTTCACATTGGAATCCTTCAAGGATGTCCGGCGAGTGCTGAAACCCACGGGGGTGTACGCGGTTTACAACTTCTTCCGCCAAGGGTGGCTCGCCTGCCGCATTCGCGACCAGTTGCGAACCGCGTTCAACGGGTCCGACCCCGTGGTCATGACGTTCCCGCCACGGGCTTCCATCCCGTTGCAAATGGAAACCTTCGACCATGAAGGCTTCACGATGTTCTTTTCGGGCAGCCCCGAGGTTCTCAACCCGCTCCGGTCAGCGTTTACGAAAGAGGGGAAATACTGGTATCCCTGGCTTGTCGGTGTCCGCGCCGACACCACCGCGAGGTTCTCGCCGACGAAGCCTGCGCAAGCGCCGCTGCCCCCGCCAGGAGCTCGGGAGTTCAAGGATTACGCTGGCAACATCGTCGAGCCGAGGTGGATGGGATTGGAAATTGCGAGCGTTGAAGAACCGAAGGGGTTGCGACAAGCAACGGACGATTGGCCGTTCCTTTACGCCCGTGAAGCAACCATTCCCGGGCTGACGCTCCGCGGGGTCGTGCTCACTCTGGTGTTATCAGTTGTGGTGTGGTTCGCCTTCTTGGGCCACAAATCACTCGGAAGTGGCAGCGGGGCAGTTCCAGAGTGGGGTTTGATGCTCCGGAGTTTCTTCCTCGGCGCAGGTTTCATGCTTGTCGAAACCAAGGCCATCGTGGAAATGGCTCTCCTGTTCGGCGGCACTTGGATGGTGAACACCGTGGTTTTCGCGGCCATTCTCGTGATGAGCTTGATCGGTAACCTTTACGCCAAGTTGGCGATGCCGAAACGCCTCGAACCATATTATGCCGGCCTGTTCACCTCACTGGCGATTGGCCTCGTGGTTCCCCTCGGAGCATTCTTAGGTCTGGACCCCACCTTGCAGATTCTGGCGGTTTGTGCTCTGGTGTTCACGCCTGTTGCGTTCGCGGGGGTGATCTTCGCCACCAACTTCCAGCGAACGAACCAGCCCGATCGTGTGTTCGGTATGAATGTTGCTGGTGCGTTGTGTGGAGGACTCGCCGAGAACACATCCGTGTTGCTAGGCTTCCAACTCCTCCTATGCGTTGCTGTCGGCTTCTATGTGCTTTCCGCAATCACGGGGAATCAGAAGCCGATGAACACCGAGTCAGAAAAAGGCGTATAATGTTGAAGAGTCGCAGGTCTCCCGTCGAATTATCTGAGTGGGGGTGTGGCACTGCCACTCTTTGCCGCACACCCCACACAATTCCGCCGTTTCGCGTTGCACGTTCTCCGTTTCTCGTCGAAGATGAAGAAGATTGGCGTCACTGTTGGACATGAGGTTTTCGAGAAGTTCAGAGCGTTCAATTCGGAACCCAAAGCCCTCGGGGGATTCCCATGCCCGAGTTAAATGAGGATTCGTCCGATCTGGACAGCGGGTCGCCGCGGCGGACCACGAGGACCGCCGCACCTGCCGTCATCCGGTCAGGACGCGAAGTCATCTCTGCGGAACTCGCCCTGACGTTGTTCCGCCAAATGATCCGGACACGGGTGCTGGAAGAACGCAGCATCAAGATGTCGAAATCCGGCGAAGCCTACTTCTGGATCGGTGGCCCAGGCGAAGAAGCGTTCAACGTTTGTCTCGGCTTACAAGTTCATCGGGGTCATGGCCCCGCATTCGACTACCTCCACCTGCACTATCGCAATGCCGGCGTCATGCTCGCGATGGGCATGCCGATGATCAATCACGTTCGGCAACTTGCCATGCGACAGACCGACCCGCATTCCCGCGGGCGGAACTTTGTCGGTCACTATGCCGTAAAGGCGTGGAACGTCGTCCCCGTGAGTTCGGTGATCGAAGTACAATTCGCCATGGCTCCGGGCACTGCACTCATCCAGAAGCGGCATGGTGGCGAAGGCATCACCATGGTTGTCGGCGGGGAAGCAGGAACCGCAGAGGGCGACTTCGAGACCTGTTTGAACTGGAGCACACGGCCGGGGCAGGAACTCCCGGTGCTCATGCTGGTAACGAACAACCGGTATGGAATCTCGACCGACCTCCACACAGTCTGCGCCGAGAAACTAGTTTCGGATCGCGCAGCACCTTACGGCATCCGCGCTGAATCAGTGGATGGTAACGATCCCGTGCTTGTATGGAACGCGCTCGACCGCGCCATGCGATATTGCCGACGCGAGCGAAAGCCGTTTCTCCTCGAAGCGATGGTCTCGCGATTGCACGGGCACTCATCATCGAGCGGTGCTCAACGGGTGTGGGGTGAAACCGACGTACTGGCCACGTTCGAGCAGAAGCTCATCGACTGTGGTGCAATTGACAGCGTTGCAGTGCAAGCGATGAAGGACGAGGCCAAGGCAGAGGCCGACGCTGCTGTCGTGGCAGCGATGAAGGAACCGGAACCGACCCGCGAGGACGTTTACCGGTTCACATACGCCCCGAGTGAAGTCGACGCGGTATACCCCAAGGATTACACAGGTCTGCCCGGCGCGAAGTGATCTCGGTGAGCCGCGAGCGATAAGAGTGCAAGCACTCCCGTCGCTCGCGGCTAGACAATTGACGCATCGCCTTCGCCTCTCCCCAGGATTTGCCACGATGGCATCCATAGCTCAAGCAGTCCGAATGGCTCTCCATTATGGTGAAAAACACCTCGGCGTGACCGATGTGTTTGGAGAGGATGTCGGCCCGCCGCTCGGTGGCGTCTTCACTGTAACTCAGGGTTTGAAGACCGCCTGGAACACCCCGCTCGATGAACGCGGCATCATCGGTACCGCGATGGGCATCGCCTACGCGGGAGGTCGACCCGTCTGCGAAATCCAGTTCTGCGATTATGCTTTTAACGTACTCGACATGTTCAAGATCGCCGGCAACCAGCGTTGGGCCAGCGCCGGCGAGTTCGACATGCCCATCGTTGTGATGACACCGACCGGGGCTGGTATTCGGGGTAGCCTGTACCACTCGCACTGCTTCGAGAGTTGGGCCAGCCGCATTCCGGGGTGGAAAGTGGTGATGCCATCGAACGCCCTCGACGCCTATGGACTGATGATCGCCGCGATCAAGGACCCAAACCCCGTCTTCATGCTGTTGCCGAAAGCACTGCTCAGGGCACGCGACACACGACTGCTTCCCGGCGAACCTGCCGATGCGGACGAACTCTCGCGGATGATCGACGCGCCCATCGGTGACCGCACGGACTGGCAACCTCAGTGGCCCGACATGGAGGAGTACATCGTTCCGATCGGCAAAGCGGAACTGGTTCGCGAGGGTGGTGATGGAACCGTTATCAGCTACGGCCGGCTGTTGCCGCTCTGCGTACAAGCTGCTGACGAACTGGCCCGTGATCACGGTCACAGTTTCGACGTGATCGATCTGCGAAGCATATTCCCCTACGACTGGGAGATGATCTCGCGGAGCGTGCAGAAGACCGGCCGCGTGTTGATTGTCAACGAGGACACCGAGATCACGAACTACGCAGAACACCTCCTGCGCCGCGTCGTAGACGAGCACTTTTATGACCTGACAATTCGCCCTCGCACCTTGATGGGCAAACACATCCCCGGGATCGGGATGAATCAGAATTACGAGATCAACAGCGTTCCCCAATTGGGCGATGTGCGAGCCGCTCTCCGGGAACTCGCAACCGACCCGGCTTGACTCCTCGCTTCGTCGCAATTGCCCGCATGCATTCTGACCGTTAAAGTGGGGGCTCACCAGGCGAGTTCACCCATGCCGATTCCGGAAAGCCTCTGTTGCCTCGCGTTGAACCAACTCGATATTCACCCCGTTCTCACGGTGATTCGGGTTTCGGTGAGCGCTGCGTCTGAACATGTAACGGACCAATCCCGTGCCGTTCTCGACGCTCTGGAGCGTTCGAACCGCAAGGCGTGGAAGGCACTCGAAGTCGCCTTGGCTGGCGAAAGCCTTTGGTCACGCCTTGACCGGGCCGATGTTAAAGCTCTTCGGAAACAGATCCGCTACTTCCTCGACCACGTCGCACTTCCCGAACTGAACGGGAAAGCAGAGTTTCGCAAAAAGTGTCTCTCGGAGATTCGGCAAGCTCTGAGCAAGGGTGTGCTTCTGGGGAACCTTGTCGCGGGCGAATTGGCGGAGAAGACCGGCCGTTTTGCCGCGCACACGGACCCCACTGCGATTTTGCAAGCTGAAAAGGTCGCGCTGACTCGCCTTGGGAAAGAGGTGCAGGAAGCCGGGTTTCGCACGCTTGGTTGGCTGCTCGCACAACCCGCACACGGAGATCAATCGGTTGTGGTTGTCGCGGCACGGTACTTCTTCCGGCGCGAAGTCGAAACCAACCCCGTGTTGTTCCGAGGTCTCCAGTTCGTGGCGGTCGAGTCTCTCGGCGAGTCGCAGAAAGAGGGATTCCGCGGACTCGATGAATCTCTCGCGACAACTGCGGACCGGTTGGACGCTGCGCTTGCGGAAGCTGCGGCCGAGATGCTCGCCGCAATCGGCGCGGTACGTGCCGACGTTCAGGCGACCCACGACACCGTGAAGTCTGTTCACGAAACTGCCAAGGCAGCGCACGACTCCGTGCAGGCGCTCGCCGCCGAAATGCGAAGTCAAATGGCCGTCGTTCTGGCAAAGCTCGACATGGTAGATAGGCCTGTGCAACCAGAACACAGTATGGCTGTGCGGTCAGACCGGGAACGCGAGCAGGTCCGCGAGTTGCTGAAACAATTGCGACAAGCACCGGAAGGCGCTCAGCGAGAACTCGCCAACGAAGCGGGGAAACTCCAGGTGGCAATCGGCGACTTCGCGGGAGCCGCCACATCCTTCGCCACCGCAGCAAGCATTGCCGATTCGAACGACGAACGCGCTGAGGCTTACCACAACTCGTACCGGGCCAAGCTGGAGGAGAAGGACTACACCGGAGCCGTTATTGACCTGAAGCGTGCCGTGCGTCTCGATCCCTCTCGTTTCTCCCCGTTCCCCACGGACAAGTACGAGATCCAACGAATCCTCGGGGCTGGCGGATTCGGGGTCACGTTCCAGTGCCGGCACTCTATGACCGAAGCTGAGGTCGCTGTGAAATCTATCACCGACCAGAACCTTGATCAGGATGTGGGAGCCGTGCTGCGTGAGGCCACTGCGCTCGACAAACTAAAGCACCGCGCCATCATCGGGCTGCGTGACTGTGGATATGCCGATGCGACAAACAAACGGCGTCCTTACCTTGTGATGGAGTACTTCGACGGGCTAACTCTCCAGGAGTACGTCGAATCGCACGGCACGCTCACACTAACCGACGCGTTACCGCTGGCCCGGATCCTTGCGGAGGCATTAGCCGCCGCACACGGGCAGAATGTGCTTCATCGCGACGTAAAGCCGGCAAACGTGATGGTCAAGCGAACCGCAAGTGGCTGGGAAGTGCGTTTAATCGACTTCGGCCTCGCGATGCGATCCAGTGTTCTTTCTGGTTCAATGTCAACCGCCCGCGGCGACACTGTCCTCGGGTCGTCCATTGCCGGGACACTCGACTACGCCGCCCCCGAACAACTGGGTAAGCTACCCGGCGTGAAGGTTGGCTACCCTGCCGATGTCTACGGATTTGCCAAGACGCTGTGCTTCGCCCTGTTCCAAACCACTGAACCGACCATCAAGCACTACAAAGCGGTTCCTGAAGCAATTGCGGATTTGATCGGCAGGTGCCTCAGTCGTGACCCGAAGGAACGACCGCAGACCTTCACGCAGGTGCTCAACGGGTTGTCCACTCCGACCAGCACATCAGCGAGCACGGTGCCACAACGACAACTTACTATCCCCGCTCGGAAACTGCCGATGGTACGCGACGAGACATATCGCAAACCGCGTGAAGCGGACGATGAGGAAGACCGACCGCAGCGAAGCCGAGGCAAAGCCAGGGAACCGGTTCCCACAATCGACAGCGGAACACGCGTGATGCACGCGATGATGGCATTCTTTTTTGGTACCGTTGGGTTGCACAAGTTCCTGCAGGGGAACGGAGCGAACGGCGGTCTGAGGTTATTAATCCTGCTGACGTGCATCGGGCTATACTGGAATCTGTTCGTGGGCGTCATCGAGTGTTTCCAGTATCTCGCAATGTCCAACGAGGTTTACTCTCGGGAATACATGGTTCGGAAGAAGAACTGGTTTTGACGCCGCACAAGCAATCTGAGTCAGTGCGGGGTCCAGCACGAAACACGAGGGTACGCTCATGGATTTTGCTCTCCCGCCGGTTGGTGAAGGATTGTTCGAGGTAGAACTGGTCCGCTGGCTCGTTCGCCCTGGCGACGCAGTCGCCCGCGGGCAGGGACTCGCGGAGGTGATGTCCGACAAGGCGAGCATGGAGGTTCATGCACGGTTCGCCGGAACCATCACCGCCCTCACCGCCGTACCGGGAACCAAGGTCAAGGTTGGCCAGGTAGTGCTGAGTTATGACCCGGTGGGCGAGCTCTCGCCGACAGAAGGCGGGAGTGAACCAACCGAGGTGGCAATCTCGCGTCCAGTGGCTGTCGAAACATTCAGGGCGGCCGCAGTCCCCGCTCGGATTCCCGCGACGATCAGTAACGGCCACAGTGCTCCAGGAAGACTCCCACCAGCGGCTCCGTCGGTGCGGTTGCTCGCTCGCAAACTTGGCATCGACCTCGGTCGTGTCCATGGTACTGGCCCTGGGGGTCGTATCCTCATCGAAGACTTGGCTCCTCTGATCAAGCCTCGGACGATCACCGCAGAACAATCCGCAGCGTCATCCAAGACCGATACATCAAAGCTTGACTTCGGAACCGCAGGCACACGCCAGAAACTCGTCGGCTTGCGGCGGCGGATCGCTGAGCACACCGTCGAGTCGAAGCGACATATCCCCCACTATTCCTACATCGACGAGTGCGATCTCACCGACCTGGTTAGGCTACGGGGTCAACTCCGCGATCCGCTCAGCGCCGCGGGCGTGAAACTGACGTACCTCGCGTTCTTCGTGAAGTCGGTGGCACGCGCCTTGAAAGAGGTGCCCATCGTGAACAGCACATACGACGAACCGGCGAATGAAGTGGTGCTGCACGACAAGTACAACATCGGCGTGGCTGTCGCCGCACCGCAAGGGCTTATCGTCCCCGTCATCAAGAACGCCGACAAGAAAGATCTGATTGCCATCGCGAGTGAAATCGACCAACTTGGTCGTGATGCCAAGGCTGGCAAAAGCAAACTGGACGATCTCAGGGGCGGCACGTTCACGGTTACCTCTGTGGGCGGCATCGGCGGGCTAATCTCGACACCGATCATCAACCACCCGGAAGTGGGCATAATGGGGGTAGGACGCGTCGTGAAGCGGCCGGTTTACGATGCCCAAGGGGAATTGAAGCCAGCCGACATTCTTTACCTGTCCTTCTCGTTTGACCACCGCATCGTGGATGGAGCAATCGGGGCAGCTTTCGGTAACGCAGTTCTGCGTTACCTCCAGGCCCCTGCCCTGCTCCTCCTGCCGGAGAAGATCGGTGTTTGACTCGCCCACAGTATCCCCGCTGGGTGTGGGCAACGTTCCACCACGCTGGCCCGCGATCGCCGCCGCTGTTGTGTTCTTCGGCATCGCTCTGGGCCGTGCCGTCGGTCCGCCCGACGGAGACCCGCGAGACTTCTTCATTTACAGGCTGGGTGCGGAACTCGTTTGCCGAGGTGAAAACCCGTACGACATCGCGAAGATTCGCCACCATGTCGGTGCCAGCTTCGCACCCGAGAACTCTCAGAAGCCGTTCAACAACAGCCCAGCTCTCAACTCCGGGGACTTCGGTCGGTGGCTCGTGCTGCTTGTTGATGAGTGCCTCGTCAACAGTTTTCCGCTTAACTGCGGCTACTTCCTGCCGCCGATGGCGGTGTTGCTGTACATGCCGTTTGCGTTACTGCCTTGGCTCCCCGCGAAAGTCGCCTGGGCGCTCGTCAACGGTATCGCGGCGTATTTCATCGCGCGACTGCCTGTGTTGCTTCGGTTGCACAACTCTCCTCCAATACCAGTGTTCATCTGGGCGGTCGTACCGTTCCTATTGCTAATGGATCCGTCGATCGCGCCCGTGATTGTGTTCCCGGTAGGCCAAACCAGCGTCCTGGCAATCGCCTTCGTGTCAGCGGGGTTGATCGCCTACGAACGAGGAAGATTCTCGCTGATGGCGGTGCTGTGGATATTCCCGTTTGTGAAGCCACACCTCGCGATCTCGCTCATCCCACTAATGTGGTACCTCGGAGGCTGGCGACCCGCACTACTCTTGGTTGTGTTGGTTGCCTCGCTCAACCTGATTGGCGCAACGGTGATTGGCGGATCGCCCCTGTTCCTGAAGGACTACGCTGACTTCCTGCCATCAACTCGCGATGCGGTGAGGTACAACAGGATCGAATTGAACCCCTCGATTGCCAGCTGGAACCAGTTGGTGTTCGCGTTTGGCGGCCCATTACTTGAACTTGGTATCGTGACAACGGTGGCGGGGTATCTGGTGTGGTATGGGTTCTTGATGGGTCGCTGGACATGGAGCGGGGAGCGTCCCTCTGCAGCTTGGGCAACGGCGGCAACTGTCGCAGGTGCCGTGTGGTGCTCTCAAGTGCTGGTGTATGAGTTGATATTACTCCTCGCGGCCGTGCCGTGGGTTCGCGACTTGTACCTCGGCGGCTATCGGATCCGCAGCGTCACTGCTGCCTGCCTCCTCGCGATTCACTGGGTTCCACGAACGACGATGGAGGGAGCCGGGTTTCCCGCACATCACCCGATCGCAGTGGCACTGTTCGCACTCGTAGTGTTGACCGGACCGCTGAACCCAGTTCGCACGCCTTCTCCGGAATCGCCAACTGCCTAAAAGCACTTCACCCATCCAAGACGCAATTCGGCACGCAGGTTGCATAGGTAATGTCGGCCCGTCAACGACTGCCAGACATTCCCAAACCTGAGACAAAGTGGAGATCTCAATATGATCCGCAACGACGAAACAACTTCGCGCTGGGGCAAGATTCGCTACGGCCTTGCTGCTCTCATCCTGGGCCTTCCGTTGCCTTTCGTCCTTATTGCTTTCCTGATGCCTGGTTGCGGTGGGAATCGCTAACCCCGTTCCGATTCCACAGGACTTCGCACGCAACCGCCTTCTGGGAACAATCCTGTGGGCGGTTGCGTCGTTTCATGATTCTGGCGCTACAGGCGGGTTCATCATTAACGGAACACGCTTGGGGATCATCTGGTTCCGCCAGGTAGTTGCTTTCTGGTCGTTCCCAAGTGCCACATACAACTTCACGAGTCTTTCAATCGCGTGTTGAACCTCGTTAAGTTCTGTAGACGTGAGTTTAACGGAATCGGCAAGCAACTGCTCAGCGCCCGAGATCAACAGAGGTTCAGCCGCGAGATACTTCTTCTGACCCAGCAGTGCCTCGCCCAGCAGACTGCGAGCGTGCGGGATGAGCCACGGTGTAAGCATGGATCTGGGGCGGGTGGCGATATTCTCAAGCATGGCAAGTGACTCGCGGAAGATTGTTTCAGCAGCCTCCAACTTGTCACGAGCCATGAGTTGGGTTCCCAATCTAATCATCGCCACACATACCGGCTCGCTTGGAGTACCGTACATCAGCCCGGAGATTCGAATCAACTCGCGGAGGTAGCCCTCCTCCCGTTCTCGCAGTTGTAACTTTGCGCATGCTGTGGCCGCTATATCGACGAGATCAAGAGTGTCCACGATGTCCTGGCCTCGGAGTTGGCGAAGCTCGGAAGCAACGGCATCGCAAAGATCGAGGGCTCGCTGATATTGGTGGGAGATGATGTATACGCGGGCGAGTGCTTTCTTCCCTTCGACAGTCGCGGGATCGGTCGGGCCGAGGTTCGCAACCTGTCGCTTCACAGCATCATCGAGCAACGCCAATCCCTTGAGTGGGCGACCCGCGATCAAGTACAACTGCGCCAGGTTTGTCTGAACGCTCAGAGTCTCCCGGTGGTTTTCGCCAAAGACTGTACCGCAGGCGGTGACCAACTCTTCGACTATCGGGATGGCCTCTTCCGACCGCCCCAACGCGGTGTAAAGGATGCCCACCATCTGGAGCATCCCGAGGCGAACTCTCGCGTTTTGCCCCGGGTTGGACTCGCTGTATTTTCTCGCGACCGCAAGAAGTGCAGGGATATCGAGTGTGGCACCTCCAGAACGAGCTGCGTTTTCTTGCATCGCCTTCACGAGTGTCATCACGACGAGTCGGAGTTCCTTATCGTTCTCGATGACCTCCTCTTTCAAAGCGATCTCGGCGCGCCGGGCCTTTTCCTTTTCGTCTCGTTCTCGACGGGCATCATCCAGGGCTGCGGCCAACTCAATCGCACGAAGTCGCTCAGACCGCTCCGCCGCTCGTGCGACGTTGCGTTCGACTCGAAGACGGTCCGTGAACCAGATGCTCCCGAAAACGATGCCCACGGCAACGAGAATGCTGACTGCAACAAGAGCGGCCGTCGTGGGCCGCCGCCTCGCCCACTTCCAAACTCGTTCGGCAGAGCCGACCGGTCTGGCCATGATTGGTTCGCCCTCATGCCATCGCCTCAAGTCATCAGCCAGATCTGCGGCGGTCGGATATCGTCGTGATGGGTCTTTACGAAGGCACTTCAAACAGATCGTTTCCAGATCGCGAGGAATCCCCGGAACAAGGTGTGTTGGTGGAACGGGGTCGTCGTGTACCACCTGCATGATGGTATCCACGGGCGTGGCAGCGCGGAACGGTGGACGGCCTGTTAGGGCGGCGTACAGGATTGCACCCAATGCGTACACGTCCGCAGCGCGACCGACTTCCTTCCCCTTTCCCTCAGCCTGTTCCGGCGCCATGTAGCTGGGCGTCCCCAGAACAGCACCGGACGCGGTAAGGTCACTCACACCATCGACTCGCTTCGCGAGACCAAAGTCCGTCACCTTGGGGGCGCCATCTGCGGAGAGCAAGACGTTCTGAGGCTTCAGATCGCGGTGAACGATCCCCGCCTCGTGTGCGACGTGCACCGCCCGAGCGATTGTCTCCACCAGTGTTCCGGCTGCCTGGGGTTCGAGGGGTTGCCCACCGAGTTTGGCATCCAGTGCCCCGCCTTCGCAGTATTCCAGGGTGAAGAACGGGCAATCGCAGTGTGTGCCAATCTCATAAAGCTGAACAATGTTCGGATGCCGCAACCGGGCTATGGCCTCCGCTTCCGCCAGGAATCGCAGGCGATCACGGACTCCCGAATGCTCTCCCGCGAGGATCATTTTGAGTGCGACAGAACGGTTCAACGCCAGATGGCGAGCGAGATAAACCACACCCATTCCGCCTCGCCCGAGTTCCCGCTCGATCACGTAACCGGGAATCGACACCACTGAAGCTGGCGCAGCATCAGCAGAGCGAGCCGCAGCATCAGCCACGTCGTCCGGTGACTGGGCAATCGTCTCAGAACCGGATGTGGGTGAGTTCGCTTCGTTGCCAGGCGGCACAGGAGCGTGGGTGATCGTTGGGTCGATCGGAGAATCAGGCATCGACAGACTCGCGAATCGGGACGGGTTGGGCGTACACTGAGATGATACCCGTGCTTCGAGTGAACAGACTATTCACATTCCAATCAGGCACCGCCTGTCTTCTTCCACTTCCCCTTCTTCTTCGGCTTGGCCTGACTCACGGGAACGGTTTTGCCGCCCAGCGCGCTCGGCACTGCGGCCTCGCCGTATTTCTTCTTCAAATCGATTTCGAGCTTAACGATCTGATCGCGGAGCAACTGTGCTCGCTCGAAGTCCAGCGACTTCGCGGTTTCGAGCATCTCCTCGTAAAGCTGCTGGATGTACTCAAGTGCCACGGTCAGGTCCATCTCGGCCGGGCTCGTTCCAGTGGTGCCCGCGGCCGCGGCCTGTGCCAACTGGTGCGACTCGATCTCGTCCTCGATCGCGTTCTTGATCGCCGTCTTCACCGTCGTCGGCGTGATGTTGTGCTCCACGTTGTACGCCAGTTGAATCTCACGCCGGCGGTTCGTCTCGCCGATGGCCCGACTCATCGAATCGGTCACTGTGTCGGCGTAGAGAATCACCTCCGCGTTCACGTTTCGCGCGGCGCGGCCCATCGTTTGAATCAGCGACTTATCGGAACGCAGGAACCCTTCCTTGTCGGCGTCGAGGATCGCGACCAGAGAGACCTCGGGCAAATCAAGCCCTTCGCGAAGCAGGTTCACGCCGATGAGTACGTCGAACGCGCCCTCGCGCAGTTCTCGCAGCACCGTGATCCGTTCGATGGCGTCGAGTTCCGAGTGGAGCCACTTGCACCGCATCCCGGCATCGCGGAAGTACGTCGTCAGGTCTTCGGCCATTCGCTTCGTCAGAACGGTAACCAGCGTGCGTTCCCCCTTCGTGGCTCGTAGCCGCACCTCGGCTTCGAGATCCTTCACCTGCCCGCGTGCCGCCTTGACGTGAATCACCGGATCGACCAACCCCGTTGGCCGGATCACCTGCTCGACAACCTCGCCGCCGACCTTCTCCAACTCGTACGGTCCCGGGGTTGCGGACAAGCACAGGCAGCACTTCATCCGCCCCTCGAACTCGTCGAACTTGAGTGGGCGATTGTCGAGCGCCGAGGGTAACCGGAAGCCGTGCTCGACGAGCGTTTCCTTCCGGCTGCGGTCGCCGAAGTACATGCCGCGAACCTGGGGCAAGCTGACGTGCGACTCGTCCACGACCATGAAGAAATCGTCGGGGAAGAAGTCGATGAGCGTATACGGCGGCTCGCCGGGTTTGCGTCCCGAAAACCAGCGTGCGTAGTTCTCGACGCCGGAGCAGTAGCCCGCCTCGCGGAGCATGTCGAGGTCGTACCGGCAGCGTGCCTTGAGTCGCTCGGCTTCGAGGAGCTTCCCTTCCGTTTTGAACTGTTCGAGCCGTGCGTTCAACTCTGCTTCAATGCCGACGATCGCTTCCTTCACGCGATCTTCGGGCGTGACGAAGTGCTTCGCGGGGTAGATGTACATCTCCTGGAGAACCTGGATCGTCTCCCCCGTGAGCGGGTGAATGACCGAGACGGCGTCGACCTCGTCGCCAAACAACTCGATGCGGTACGCGGTCTCTTCCGATGCGGGCCAAATGTCGATGGTGTCGCCGCGAACGCGGAACGTGCCGCGCTCAAACGCGATGTCGTTGCGCTTGTACTGGATGTCGATGAGCCGCAGCAGCAGGTTGTCGCGGTCAACGATCTCGCCCTTGGGAACGTAGACCATCATCCGCTTGTAATCGGAGGGCGAGCCGAGGCCGTAGATGCACGACACCGACGCCACGATGATGACGTCATCGCGGCTGACGAGCGCCGACGTGGCCGCGAGCCGGAGGCGGTCGATGTTCTCGTTGACCGAGGAATCCTTCTCGATGTAGATGTCGCGCTGCGGGATGTACGCTTCAGGCTGGTAGTAGTCGTAGTAACTGACGAAGTAGTGAACGGCGTTGTTGGGGAAGAAACCTTTGAATTCTTTGTATAGCTGCGCTGCGAGCGTTTTGTTGTGTGCGAGAACGAGTGTGGGCTTGCCGAGCTTCGCGATGACGTTGCTCGCGGTGAAGGTCTTTCCCGTGCCGGTCGCACCGAGGAGCACCTGGAGTTTCTTGCCCCCGGCGAACCCCGCCGTGAGTTGCTCGATGGCCTTCGGTTGATCGCCGGCCGGGGTGTAGTGCGTTGCAAGCTGGAACTTTGCGGCCATCGGGCTACCCCCAGGGGATTGCATAACTGCGAATCCGGTAATTGTACGCGCGGCCACCAGACAAACGAAGGTCGGTTGATCGCAACGCGGAATCGCCGCCCAAGCCCAATAGCGCCGCGGAAACAATTTGCGTGATTTTTTCTAGATTCATTCAAGTCGTGCGCGTTGGGGTTGTGCATTCGGGCGTCTGTCGGCATGATCCCGCCGTTCGTCCTGTCTCCGCGGAAAGGAGTCCGTGCATGTCTCGTCGGACAGTTACACGCCTTACACTCGCCGGATTGCTCACCGCAGCCCTCGCTGCCCCAACGCTCGCAGACGACACTGCCGTTGCACCGATGCCACGAGCAGTCTCGAAGTCCTTCGCTTGGTTACCCGAGTTCAAGATCGAGGTCGAATTTAGTTTCAGCTCGGACGACGCCAACGTGTCGCGTGAACGACCCGTCCGCGTGGCCTCGACGAAGCCGCCCTGCTGTGCGTTCGACTGCAGCGGAACGACGCTGGCAGTCGCCCCGATGCCGCGGGTTGCAGAGCGACGGATCGACATTCCCGCGCTCGGGCCGATCGGACTGGCTCTCGAGTTTAACGTGCCACTCAACAAGAGTCCCTCCGACCACAAGCAACTTGTGAACATCTCGGTGGGCGTTTTTGGAGAGCAAGACGACTGTCACGTGGCCCCAATGCCACGACCGGTCGCAACTAACCGGGACAGGATCAAGCAGTATTACGGCAGCCGCAGCGTCCAAGTTATGTCGCCCGACACCGAGCCACGCGGCCACAATCAGCTCGTGGAGCTATCGTTCGAAATCTTCGACGTGGAAGACCGGATTCCCACTCTGCCATGTCTGCCGATGCCGCCGTCCCTTGCAATCCAGCGTTGCGAAGGGGTCATGACGCAGCCCGCGATGCCGTCCTGTTGCACGACTGCGAACCGCGTCGTCACGGCACGACCAACCGACATGCGTGTGATGTACCCACTGGTCGGCGTGACCAATGTACGTCGCGACGAAACCGGAACGTGGTGGGCCGAGGTCAACGGCGTCCCCCAGCCGAAGCAGGCGACATCGACGGCGTTCGCTCCACCGCCCGCAGGCTGCACGCTGGTGCTACCGCCCACTCCACCCACGCCTCCCGTTTTCCAACTGACGTGCCGACCAGCGAAGCCCGCGAACGTCCCCGCTGTCGAGTTCGATGTCATCGCTGGGGTGTTTGGGGAAATGCTGGACGGCAAGAAAGCGTGCCCGACCGCTCCGTGCCCCGTTCAACCGGCCGGGCATGCCGTGCCGTTGAACGCACCAATGCTGATTCAGCCTGTTCGCACACCGGTGGCACCCCCAGCACGCACTGGCCTCACCGGAACGTGGGTGCGTGAGATCGGGCCGCTCGTGTACGTGGTGAAACTCGCCCAGGATCACGTGACCATCACCGTGACCTCGAGCGTGGAACTTCCGGACGGAACGACCTACACCGAGGGGCTTGTTCTGACCGCAGACTACCACATGACGCGAGACGGGACGACACTCGTCGGGCTCATCACGGGTGTGGATGCGGTGATCGAAGGCACGATGCCCGCCGAGCCTGATCTGCCCGGTAACGGAATTGAACTGTCGAAGATTGAGAAGCTGCTCGTGGACAAGCCAATGGCAATGAACCTCCGGCTCTACGGCGACGTGATGGTTGTTGGCAACGTGCGCCTGCCGGACCTGGAATCCACGGTGGGATCGACCTACCCGCTGACCGTGCTTGGCGGGCGGTACACGCCACTGGGCGACAAGGCAGTGCCGAAGCCGAAGGCCGTGAAGATGCAAGTGCCACGCGACCTGCTGCCGGTGCCGCTAACCGCGACGCCATCGAGCTACATTCCCGTGCCCGTGACGACGCCAGCGATTCTGCCGACTTCGTACACGCCACCCCCACTGCCGCAGAACGTACCGGACTATCTGCCGGCCATCCCCGGACTGATGCCGGCTGGCCTGAATGCGATTCCCATTCCGGTGGTCGAGAAACCGGCACCGCGGTCAGTTGAGCCAACCCAGCCGAAGACGGGCAAGAAGGGGAAGAAAGCCGCCGCGAACTGACGTGCGGTTATCGAAAAAACCGGCGGCCTGATGGTCGCCGGTTTCGTTTTGCGCGATTAGCACCGGGGGACTTATCTCCCCCCGCTCGCCCAGGCGATCACATCCCCTTCAGCTTTCGGAAGCGGCGAATCAGTGCGTTCGTGGAACTGTCGTGGCCGAGTTTCGGTTCCGCCTTGTCGGACAGTTCCGGGATGATTCGCTGGGCGAGCACCTTCCCCAACTCCACGCCCCACTGGTCGAACGAACCGATGTTCCAGATCGCCCCCTGCGTGAACACGTTGTGTTCGTAGAGCGCGATCAGCCTACCCAGAACTTCGGGCGTCAGGCTGTCCGCGAAGATCGTGTTCGACGGGCGGTTCCCCTCGAACACGCGGTGCGGCACCAGCCAGTCAGCCGTCCCCTCGGCCTTCACCTGCTCGGCCGTCTTGCCGAACGCCAGCGCCTCGCTCTGTGCGAAGACGTTCGCCATCAGGATGTCGTGGTGCGCGCCGAGCGGGTTCAGCGAGTGCCCGAACGCGATGAAGTCGCACGGGATCAGTCGTGTTCCCTGGTGAATCAACTGGTAGAAGGAGTGTTGGCCGTTCGTGCCCGGCTCACCCCAGTAGATGGGGCCGGTTTCATAATCGACCACGGCACCGTCGAGCGTGACGTGCTTACCGTTGCTCTCCATCGTCAGTTGCTGGAGGTACGCGGGGAACCGCTTGAGGTACTGATCGTAAGGCAGCACCGCGACCGTTTGCGCCCCGAAGAAGTCGGCGTACCAGACCGCGAGCAGACCCAGAATCACCGGCAGGTTCTTCTCGAACGGCGTGGTGCGGAAATGCTCGTCCATCTCGTGGAAGCCCGCGAGCATCTTCCGGAAGTTCTCCGGCCCCACGGCGATCATCGTGGAAAGGCCGATCGCGGAATCCATCGAGTAGCGACCGCCGACCCAGTCCCAGAAGCCGAACATGTTCGCAGTGTCGATTCCGAACTCGGAGACCTTCGCCGCGTTGGTGGAAACCGCCACAAAGTGCTTGGCCACGGCCTTCGCATCGCCGCCGAGCCCCTTCAGCAACCAGTCGCGGGCGCTGTGGGCGTTGGTCATCGTCTCCAGAGTTGTGAACGTCTTCGACGAGATGATGAACAGCGTTTCCGACGGGTCGAGATCTTGCGTGGCCTCGGCGAAGTCGGTGCCGTCGACGTTCGACACGAACCGGAAGGTGAGGTTCCGGTCGCTGTAGTGCCGCATCGCCTCGTAGGCCATCACGGGGCCGAGGTCCGAGCCGCCAATGCCGACGTTCACGACATTCTTGATGCGCTTGCCGGTGTGCCCCTTCCATTCCCCGCTGCGAACGCGGTCGCAGAACGCGCTCATCTTGTCGAGCACCGCGTGAACTTCCGGCACCACGTTCACGCCGTCTACAACAACGCTACTTCCCTTCGGAGCACGCAGCGCGACGTGGAGAACCGCACGGTTCTCGGTGATGTTGATCTTGTCGCCGCGGAACATGGCGTCGATCTTCGCCTTCAGCCCCGATTCCTCGGCAAGCTGAAGGAGCAGTTTCAGAGTCTCCTCTGAAATGCGATTCTTCGAGTAATCGAGGTAGAGGCCGAGTGCTTCTGCTGTGAGTTTCTCGCCACGTTTCGGGTCCGCGTCGAAAAGCTGGCGGATGTGCGTCCCCTGGATTTTCTGGTAGTTGGCTTGGAGAGCCTTCCACGCGGGGCGTTGCGTCAACGGTGCCGTGCTCATGGTGATATCCTTGAAGGTTGCATCGGGATAAGACTAAAACCAAGAAGAGTTATCCGCAGATTACGCAGATTGCACAGATTTGAAGACCGAATTTCGATCGGCCTCCGTTTTCTAATCTGTGTCTATCTGTGGAATCTGCGGATAACCCTCTTCTCAAGCAGAGTGCCGTGTTTCGTTCCACAGTCGGATCACGGGGCGTGCCCAGTTGCGATCGTACCCCAACTCGCTCACGCTCGCGGTGTCCAGAATGAGGTATCGCCCCACAACTGCCGGGTCGATCCCCAGCCAACGGGCCGCGAGAACTCGCAGGATGTGCCCGCTCGAAAAAACCAGCACACTTGCGTTGACCGCGCGAAGTTTCGCGACCATGCGGTCGGCACGTGCCGAGATCTGTTCCAGCGTTTCGCCGCCAGGACAGCCGTCGTGAAAGAGTTCCCAGTCGGGACGCTCGACGCGAATCTCGGCGGTCTTCAGCCCCTCGTACTTGCCGTAGTCCCACTCCACCAGATCGCGATCGATCTCGGCCACGGCTCCGAAGCCCGCGAGTTCCGCCGTCTTGTGCGCTCGTTGGAGCGGACTGGCGAACACCTTGGCGACCTTTACCCCGCGAAGGCGTTCGCCGAGGCTCTTGGCCGCCTGGACGCCGCGTTCTGTGAGCGGCAAATCCGTGAGCCCGGTGTGTTGCCCCGAGAGGCTCCACGCGGTTTCGCCGTGCCGGGCGAGGTAGACGACCGGGAACGCTTCACTCATTACGCGGCCTCTTGGGTGGTGGAGGTGAACAAAATCATCCCAGTTTCACGTTCGGTTTACGAACCAAAACCGGCCTGGCACCACCCAAATGTTGCCCCCGCTCACACCTTCTGGGGTTTCCGACGCGACTTTGGCATCGCCGCCGGCTTCACGGGCTCGGCGAAGTCGATCATCTGCACCCGCTTCCGAACGGCGTCGGCGTACTCCTCGGACAGCTCCACGCCGAGGAACCGGCGGTCCAGTTTCTTCGCGACGGCGACGGTTGTGCCGCTCCCCGCGAACGGGTCAATCACCAGGTCGCCGGGGTTCGACGCCACCTTGATGATTCGCTCCAAAACTGCTTCCGGCATTTGGCACGGGTGGTTCAACCGTTCGTGGAATGTGCCGCACACTCGCGGGACGTGCCAGGTATCGCTGTCCGCGCCGAAGTGTTCGTCGCTCTCCTGTGGACGCAGTACCCAGGTGTCGTCGGGGAGTTTGCCGACGGGGTTGGCTCGCCGATCGGCGTATGTCGTCATTCGGGCCGAGGGGACACGCACGGGGTCGGGGTTGAACGTGTACTGCTTCGGATCGCGGACGTAGTAGAAGATGTGGGCGTGGCTGCGGTTGAACTTCTTCGAGCAGTTTACACCAAACGTGTAGTGCCACACGATCCAGTTTCGGAGCGTCAGGCCCAGAGCATCGAGCCGCACCTTGTGCTCCGCCGCGTACTCATCGCCAATCGCCAGGAAGAGCGAACCCGTTGGGCTGAGAACCCGCACCGCGGCCGCGAGCCATTTGTCGGCCCACGCGAGGTAATCGGCCTTCGCACGGCGATCGTCGTAGACGTCGTACTCGTAGCCGATGTTGAAGGGCGGGTCGGCGAAGACCAGGTCGGCACAGCCGGCAGGCAACCCCGCCAACACTTTGAGACAATCCCCGGTGATTACTTCATTGCACGTCATCTGGCGGGCCTGCCTGAGACCAAGGGGGCAAAAGGAGCTCGGAGCTCCGCGATCGGAGATCTCCAGATACTGGCACATTCGCGCCAATCGCGCAAGTCGGATTTTCCGGAAGAGTCGATGAAGAGGATTGCGACGATCACGCAGGTTGCGGCGTGCAAACTGGGCTAGCGGTGCAGGATGGCGTTGGGTAAGGTCTGCCGGGGAATTCACCCCAGAGTTTGGTTCACGGCCGGGGTCATGGATGATCCAGCACGCCAGAGCAATGTGGAAGTTTCGCCATTTCTTGATGGCGTTGGTGAAGCTCGACCTCCGTCAACGGTACAGGAAATCTGTGCTGGGAATCGGTTGGTCGCTGCTGAACCCGATCGCAATGACGATCGTGTTCACCGTCGTCTTTAGCAAGGTGCTCGGCGGGGGTGCCGACCCGATTGCCTACGCTGCGTCCGTCCTCGCGGGGATGGCAGTGTGGTCCTTCTTGCGTGACTCCGCACTCACAGGCTGCAGCTGCTTCGCAACCAATGAAGCCTACATCCGGCAAAGCCCCATCCCGTACACCGTTTACACCCTGCGAACCGCGCTCGGGCAAGCGATTCACTCGCTCATCGCGTTGGGCGTCGTCGTGGGTATGGTCGCCGCCTATCAGAGCGATGCGGCCGTCATCCTGCGAGTGCCTCTGCTGATCCCCGGAATCCTGCTGCTGTTCGTGGCTGCGTGGGCTGCCGCCACCATCGCCGCGTTCGCCACCGTGTTCTTCCACGACACAAAGCACCTGCTGGAAGTCGCGGCGCAAATCGTGTTCTTCATGACGCCGATCATGTACCCGCGAAAGCTGCTCGACGACAAGCAGATGGGTTGGATCGTGGACGCGAACCCGGTGTACTGGTTGCTGGAACTGACCCGAATTCCGCTGCTCACCGGACAGTTGCCGCCGATCGAGATGTACCTGGCGGGGACGGGCGTTACCCTGGCCCTCGTCGGGCTTGCCGTGGGCATCGTCGCGTGGCTCCAGAAGCGAGTCATCTTCGTACTGTGAAGCCGCGAACCGCGACACATCCGGAGTTATGGGCATGGCGAGCATTGATGTTACCGACGCCTCGATCACGTTCACGGCGACGCAGAACAAGCAGATTTCCTTGAAGGAATACCTCGTGAAGGGGTTGTTCCGCCGCTCCGTGAACCCGCAGGTGGCGATTCACGCGCTCACGAAGATTAACCTGACGGCCCGCGACGGCGACCGGATCGGGATCATCGGCCACAACGGTGCCGGCAAGACAACGCTCTTGAAGTTGCTCGCAGGCGTCTACACACCGACCGCGGGCAAGTCAGTCGTTCAGGGTCGCGTCTGCTCGCTGTTCGACATCTCAGTCGGGTTCGAGAACGAAGCGACGGGCTGGGAAAACATCGTCTATCGGTCGTACCTTCAAGGCGAAACCCCGACATCGCTGAAGGGGAAAATGGACGAGATCGCGGAGTTCTCGGAACTGGGCGATTTCCTCAACTTCCCGGTGAAGAACTACTCCGCGGGGATGCGGATGCGGCTCGCGTTTGCGATCGCGACCGCGATCGAGCCCGAGGTGCTGCTTGTCGACGAGGTGCTCGCGGTCGGCGACATGGCGTTCCAGATCAAGGCCCGCGCCCGCATGAAGGCGATGATGTCGGTGTCGAGCCTGATGGTTGTCGTGTCGCACGACTTGAACACCATCAAGGAAACCTGCAACCGCGTTCTCTGGATGCGACGAGGGACCGTCGTTCAAGAGGGTCAGCCTCAGGAAGTCGTCGCGGCCTACAACCAGGACTCCAGGGATCGGGCGGCTGCGGCCAAGGCACAGGCAGAAGCAGGATCGCAACCCGCACAGTCAGCCCAGGTAGCCAAGGTTGCGTGATAGGAGTACCGATGCGGGTGTTATTCAACGGGGCTTCCGCGATTCGCCCGAAGACCGGTGTCGGCCACACGACGGCGAACCTTCATCGCGCGCTGACTGCAATCTACCCGCAGGACACGTTCTGGTTGTACCCCGGCCGGTGGATTCGCCAGACAGCATCGCGGTGTTTCAAACCCGCCCAGCGTCCCACAGGCGCGGTCTCGCCTCCTAAGCCAGGCACCCCTTCATCATTGAAGCGGCTTGCGTTGAAGGCGGCTCGCAGCGGATACGCAACCCACTTCCGTGCTGCCGCCCGGTTCGGCCGATTCGACCTGTACCACGAACCCAACCTCGTCCCGTTTCGCGTGCCGCTTCCAACGGTGGTGACCGTCCACGATCTCTCGGTGATCCTGTTCCCCGAGTGGCACCCCACCGAGCGAGTCAAACGCTACGAGCAAGCGTTCTCGCAAGGGATCGAAGCCGCGGCACACGTCGTGGTGGATTCCCATGCCGTGCGCTCCGAGGCGTTGCGTGTCCTGGGTCTCAGCCCCGAGCGCGTGACCACCGTGCCGTGTGGCATCGACCCGTGCTTCCGCCCGCAATCGCCCGAGGAAGTGAACGCAGTTCGCAACCGCCTCGACCTTCCCGCACGCTACCTGCTCTATGTGGGGACCGTTGAACCGCGAAAGAACCTGACGACGCTCCTCCGAGCCTACTGCGACCTACCAAGCGATCTCCGCTCGGAATGCTCGCTGATCCTGGGTGGTTCGTGGGGCTGGAAGTCGGAACCCGAGCGCGAATTGTTCGAGAACGAAGCCCGCCATCGCGGCGTGCGATACCTGGGCTACGTCGCCGATGAAGACTTGCCGGGACTGTATGCCGGTGCGGAGGTACTCTTCTACCCGTCGCATTACGAGGGGTTCGGGCTGCCGCCGGTCGAGATGATGGCGTGTGGTGGTGTCGCGGTCGTTTCCACAGCCGCGGCCGTTCGTGAAGTTGTGGGCACGGCAGCGCCACTGCTCGAACCGAACGACCTGCCGGCGTGGCGTGAGGCAATGCGGGCCGCGATCACCGACAAGGAATATCTGGCTGCGTACCGCAGTCTGGGAATCGCCAACGCGAACCGATTCACCTGGGAAAATGCGGCCCGGCAGACGCACGGGGTCTATGAGTCGGTTCTCGGAATTGCGCCGGCCGCAAGCCGTTCAACTCGTGCCGCCGCGTAGCACGTACACGGCCGAGACCGCGTTAAACAGTCCATGGACAATCGCGGGAACCAGCACGCCCCGCGTTCGCACGGCACACCAGCCCAACCCCAGCCCAAGCAGGAACAGCGGCACCGGCGACGGCCACACTGCGGAGTGGACCATCGCGAACATCGCTGCGGAAGCATACACAGCACGCAGGTGCCGCTTCCCACGTCTGACTGTCACCCACACGATCACCAATCCTGCGGCAAGCCCGCCTGCGAAGACCACGGGACCGACCTTCCCACTGAGCGCTGCGAACAGCACGGCAACACCCATCACGAGCCACGGCCGGATCGCGGTTGGGGTTTGTGGAGGCGATTCCTGGCTTCGTTCATGCCCGCCGATCACCCAAGCCAACAGCACGCCGCGAAAAAGAATCTCCTCGATGAGCGGAGCCGCGACGCACGCTTGCAACAGAAACAACGCGTTCTCGAACAACGGGCCACCACCCAACTTTGCGAGCGGGTGTTCGTCCGGCTTCCAGCCCATCGCCGTGAAAAGCTGCACCACGCCCGAGTGAAAGAGCAGAACCAGTGGGGTGAGAACCGCCCATACCAGCACCGCGAGTGGAAGCACGGGCATCGCGAGGATTCGCGGCTTCCAGTTCGGGTACAGCGTTCGCAGGGTGAACGCCAGAAACGCCAACTGAATCGGCAACGCGATCACGCCAACTGCCGTCGGGAGCAGGTGTGATTGTGCGAGCGCGAACGGGATGGTGAACGCCACCACGATGTACGCCGCGAACACCTCGAAGCCACCCCACGGCACTCGCCAGGGTTTCCACGACGGCAACATCGGTGTGGATCGCGCTCGGCCAATTGCCCAACTGAGGAACCCCAGCGGCAACGCCACGGCAGAAACGATCGCACCAGCCGTGACCATCTGGAGGGCTTCGCTGGAAAACTCAACAGGCACGTCGCAATCTCCGAGGCTGTAACAACCCGGATTAGGATACGCGATCTGAAGACACTCTCACGGAAGCTGGCGTGAATTGGCGGAGGCTCCAGTTCGTCCGTGCGGCACACCGCTGGAATTGATAGACTTCGCTCCATGCCTCTCGTCGTGCTGCCTGAAACTGCTCGCAGATGCCAGCCATTGTGAGTCGCGAAGCGGAACGCGAACCCACCACCACCGGCGCGCCCCGCATCGCGTCGCGAACAACGAACACTCATGTCGAAACGCTATCTAATAGTCGGCGTTACCGCCCTGGCGGCCATGCTGATGTACATCGACCGCGTCTGTTTCTCGACGCTCCTCGGCCCCATTCAAACCGACCTCGGGCTCACTGAGCGAGAGCGTGCCCGAATCCTTGGTGCATTCTTCTTCACATACGCCTTGTTGCAGATCCCCATCGGTTCGCTGGCCGACCGGTTCGGGCCACGGCTCGTGCTGACCGTCTCCATTGCCGCCTGGTCCTTGGTAACGGCCGGAACCGGCCTGGTCTATTCGTTCGGCGCGCTGCTGGCGGTCCGGTTCCTCCTGGGTGTCACCGAAGCTGGAGCTTACCCAGCAGCAGCCGGGTTGGTGAAGCGTTGGGCAAAGCCCGATGAACGTGGGAAGTTCAGTTCTGCCGTGGCTCTCGGAGGGCGAGTCGGCGGCGCGATTGCTCCAACACTCACAGCATGGTTAGCGGTGGCGTTGATTGGGATGACGATTGTCGGGACAACAGTCGGCGATTCTGGGAAGCACTGGCGAGGAGTGTTCCTACTCTACGGCGTGTGCGGTTTGGTGGTCGCGGCCATCTTCTGGGTGATCGTTCGCGACTGGCCACCAACAGTCGAAACAACCGACCGAGTAGCTCCTGGCAACCCATCGAGTCAGAGTGGCACCCCGGTCATTGCAGTCGGGCCACCGCGGCCCTTCCTCCAGCAGCTTGGTGTTTTGGGGCGGAGTCGGAGGATGTGGTTCTTCGGCGGGCTACAGTTTTGCAACAACATCCCGTGGGCCATTCTCATCACGTTGTTGCCGGCGTTTCTGCAAGATCGCGGAGTTGCCTTCGAGAGCGTGGGCGACATGCAATCCCTGATTCTCTTCGTGGGGTGCGGCGGGATGTTGTTCGGCGGCATCGTCAGCGACTATGTACGCAGAAAGCTCGGTGCGAGACGAGGCCGCAGTGTGCCGATCGCCGCAATGATGACGGGCTGCGCTCTGATGTGCGCTATCGTCAGCACGACACCCGCACTATGGGTTGCGATCGCGGCACTGGGCCTGATGGCGATGTTTCAAGATACCGGCCTCCCTTCCGTGTGGGCCTTTGCGCAGGACGTGGGCGGTAAGAACGTGGGAGCGGCGCTGGGCTTCGGGAACATGCTGGGGAATTTCGGCGCGGCTCTGTCGCCGATCATCCTCACCGAGGTGAAACTCCTCGGCGGCTGGGAAGCCGTGTTCGTCGTGGGTGCGGTATCGTACATCTGCGCCGCGGTCTGCGGTTCGATGCTTGATGCTTCGACACCCATCGACCCAGAAGATGCGTGACGCAACCTCGGATTCCACACGCCATCGTCGCGCGGGTATTATCCGCCCGACCTGTTCGCGTTCGTGAGGTGAAAACATGACGCCGAAAACACCACCCAACCCCGAAATGAGAGCGTTCTACGAGGCCGAGGCGCAGGCGTATCTTGAGTCCCTGCCGCTGAGCCACTTCATGGAATCGACCGCCCAATCGAGCCAGCGAAAGATCACGGTCGAGAGCTTCGACCTCATCCATGTTGCCCGCCCTGACGTGCAGTGCTTCAGTGAACTGTTGATCCAGTACCCACAAAGCAACCGCCGAAAACCTGCCAAGGTCGTTCCCGACAACTTCGTGGTCGTGTACCCCGAGCCGATCATCGCGAGCGGCACGTTTGCCATCACCGAGCAACCGGTCGGTCCGTTGCTGGTTCTCGAATACGTCTCCAAGCATAGCAATCGCAAAGACTACCACGAGAACTTCGACAAGTATCAGGCGGACCTCAAGGTTCCGTACTACTTGATCTTCTACCCGGATAACGAGGAACTCACCCTCTTCCAACTCGCGGACGGAAGATACAGCGCCGTGCGACCCAACGCCGCGGGGCGATTCGCAATTCCTGATCTGGAAATGGAAGTTGCGTTACTGGGCGGGTGGGTGCGGTTCTGGTTCCGCGGCGCGCTCCTCCCCTTGCCCGGCGACTTGCTCATCGAGCGAGACGCAGCCAGAGAACAACGCGACGAAGCAAGGGAGCAGCGTGACGCCGAACGACAGGCCCGACTTGCTGCCGAGAAGAACGCCGAGGCCGAAAGGCATTCGCGGATTGCCGCGGAATCGGAGCTTGCTCGGCTACGCGAAGAACTGGCACGGGCGAAGGGGCGGGAGTAGCGATCACTCGGGCGGCTTCAGCGAGGGATGCGGGACGGTGCCGCCGGAAGCATCCCCGGCGAACGCCGACTTCATCGGGATTCGCAGCGAGAACTTGCTTCCCTTGTCCATCACGCTCTGTACGAGAATGTCGCCGCCGTGTTCGCGAAGGATCTTGCGGCTCACGGGTAGTCCCAGCCCGGTGCCGCGACTCCCCTTCGTGCTCACGAATGGCTTGAAGATCTCCTCCAGAATCTCGGCCGGGATTCCCTCGCCATTGTCCACGACAATCACCTTGGCCCAGTCGCCGGGGGCTTCCAACAACGCTTGAACCGCAACCTTCGGGTTGGGTCGATCCTCGACCGCGTCGATCGCGTTGCCCACGATGTTTAGAACCGCCCGGTAAATCCCGTCCGGATCGCACGGAACCGCAGCGACTCCCGTGCCCGGCCTCCACTCCAGCGTCACACCGCGTGCCTCGGCCCGCCCGCGTACCAACTCCACAATCTCCTCGCAGAGTTTGTTCAAATCCGTTGGCTCGACAGCCGGCTCGCGTTCCTTGGAATAGCTGAGCATGTCAAGGATCAGTTCGTCGATGCGGCCCTGGTTCCGCTCGACCATCTTCCAACCCTTGCTGAGAAGGTCACGGTCATCTTCCTTGAGGGCCGTGCGAACCATGTCGGCCCCGAACCGCACGCTCTGCATGATGTTCTTGATGTGGTGCGACATCGCTGCGATGGTCTGCCCCACGGCCGCAAGCCGTTCTGCATTCACGAGTGCCTGGTGGTAGCGGCTCTCCTCCACGGCAATGGCGGCCTGGTGGGCGATCGCGCTGGCGAGCGTGAGGTGATCTTCCGTGAACTTCCCCGCCTCCTGGCCCCGGCTCACGAATTGCTTCAAGGTCGATTGCGTGTCGAGGAACAGCACCCCGACCGGCTCGCGGCGGCCCTTCATGGGCACGCAGATGGCCTCGCGAATGTTGTGCTTGTGGAGGCTCTCGACGCCGCGGTATCGGGAGTCCGCGTTCACGTCCGAAACCAGCACGCCCTGCCCTTCCCTCATCACCTGATCGACAATCGTCCTACTGACGGCGAGTTCCTCAGCCCGGTTCACCCCGTCGCGGTAGCGGACTGCCTTGGGCACCAACGCCCCCGTCTCGGTGCGAAGCATGAAGCAACCGTGATCAGCATTGACCGACCGCAGCACGAGGTCCATCACTGTCGCGAGAAGCTGATCGACGTCGAGAATGTGGCTGACCGCCTCAGCTGTTTCGTAAAGTGCCGCGAGGCTGGCCAGCCGTGTCCGCAACCAGTCGGTGCTGGCCGTGTTGGGCTTTGAGAGAATCTGGCTGCCGACATCAGCTGAGATGGTGCGAACCACGGCCGACGGGAAGTTCGGGTCCGGGTTGGGGATGAGCCGCACACGTTCCGTCAGATCGTTGCCCGGTTCGGACACATCAGTTCGCGCGGCCGTGTACATCAACACGGTCTGCCCTATCGAAAGGGTGTCCCCGCTGCGGAGAGGAGCCTCGTGCGTGGTTCGGCCATTCAGCAGCGTGCCGTTCCCACTCCCGAGGTCGAACAATTGATAGCCGTTCCCGACAGCTCGGAGCTCGAGGTGTCGGCGGGAAACTTGCGTGTCGTGAAGGGCGACTTCGTTCGAGGAGTGCCGGCCGACCGTAATGGGCGAACCGCTCAGGTCGAACTGTTTCCCTTCGTCAACCCCGCGCAGGACGATCAATCGGGGCACAGCCGAATCCTCCAGGCGACTTTGTTACCGTACTTCGGTTGTCGCTCCGGGGCAACCATTCTGTGATAACCACTGAGTGCTTGGTCAGAATTTCACACGAACGCTCGTGGAAGATTGACCTTCAGTCGCGACCAAGCTTCGGAATATTTCGTTCGTTTAGTCGCAGACCGAGGCACAAAGGTGTCACATGTGGCAAACCGCGCTCCCCGCGCAAGGGATGGTTTGTTAGAGTGAGAACTGGCGGCGAGTTTCTCACTCTGGGCGGGACGGGTACCACATGCGGATCGGGGTTGTAAGTGACACCCACGATCGCCAGGAGGCGGTGGCGGAGGCCGTGCGCCTCCTCATGGAACAACACGTCGAATTAATTCTGCATTGCGGCGACATCGAATCACCCGACACCGTGCGGGTTTTCAAGCCAGTTCCAACCCATTTCGTGTTCGGAAACTGGGACAAGGAGAAGGCCAAACTCGCGGCAGCCATCAAGGAAATCGGGGGAACTCACTACGAGTCGTTCGGAGCCCTGGAACTTGCCGGAAAGCGGATCGCGTGGGTTCACAGCCACGAACGACACCAACTCCGACAGCTCGAAAACGCCGATTTCTTCGACTACGTCTTCTACGGCCACACACACGTCCGCGAGCAGCACCGGACAGGGCGAACCGTTGTGGCCAACCCGGGGGCACTCTTCCGGGCCAATCCCAAAACTTGCATCGTCCTCGACACTCATACGGGCGAGATCAAACCGATCATTGTCCCAATTCCACCGAAACCATCTTCGAACGGAACGCACAGCCCACCCGTTGATGAAGGTCTCGGAACAGTGATCGGACCCATCATCCCCACTTCCGCAGAATTGCCACCGACCGATCCTCCCGCCCCGCCTGGGTAAAATCTGGTCACTTCGCACATCCCCATGCCTTTCCATCCTGTCTTGACCCCCTGGATTATCCCGGGTATTCCCTCCACCCGCGAAGGAAAGGCTCACGCCAAGACCATTCGCAGACGCTTCAGGAGGAACATTGATGATGCGCAAATGGATCTCAGGAGTTGTGGCGGTGGTCGCCCTGGCAGTGGGTGCCGGTCGGGCCGATGCGGGTCTGATTCCGTATCAGGTCTCGGTGACACCAGAAGCGGGGATGTACCGCTTCACGTATGCGATCACCCTGCCGACAAACGCCGTACTCCGGCCGGGCGACTACTTCACCATCTACAATTTCGATGGCTACATCCCGGGTTCGGCAGTGGCGGACGGGTCTCCCTACTCGGCAGACTTCAGCTTCTCGACCAGCAACTCGGGTCCAATCCCTACTGGCGTGCTTCCCGACGACAACCCGCTGATCCCGAACCTGACCTGGACCTACACCGGCCCGGTGATTGATATTTCCGCCGATATCGGCTTGGGCAACTTCTGGGCTGTTTCGCCCTATCCCGACACAACTTCCTCGTGGTTTACTGCCACGACTGGCACAGCGACCGGAAGCACGGACGCCAACATTACGCCGACGGAAGTCCCCGTACCCACCGCGCCGCCACCCGGCGTGCCGGAGCCGACCACCCTGCTGCTTGCGGGACTCGGACTCCCACTGGTCGCGGTCTTCCGACGCCGGCAGATCGTTTGAGGTTGGAAAGGTAGGGTAAACGGAAGGAATAGGTCAGAGCGCGAACGCCGGTCGTGTCGCGTGTCTGGGTTCCTGATCGTAAAGGTTCAAGTTCCGCGCTCGCAAAGTCGCGGTTGACAGCAAAACCACATCGGACTAAACCGGTGTCTCGAAAGTGGCCAACCGGGCAGTCGCCGACGGAGGGAGACGCGGCGGCCCGGTGGTCGAGGATACGCCCAGAGTCGCTTTTCAAGGAGAGAATAGGTATGCTTCGTCGAACATGGATCACTGGTGTGTTGGCCGCCGCACTGGTCGCGCTGGCCGTGAATGCCCCGGCCCACGCCGGTCTTCTGCCTGGCTCCGTGACCGTGCAACCCGAATCGGGTAACTTCCGCTGGACTTACTCGGTTTCGATGCCATCAACAATGAAACTCCAGGCCGGTGACTACTTCACCGTCTACGATTTCGAGGGGTACAAGGGCTCAGCTGGGGTCACGTCGCCGTTCCCGGACGGCGCAGATGAGTTCTGGTCCGTCACGACCAGCAAGTTGGGTGCAACACCGAGCCGCCTGAACCCGGTTGATGACCCGGACATGTGGAACCTGACCTGGACTTACAATGGTCCGGACATCACGAACCCCACCGGCGGCTCGATCGGAAACTTCTTCGCGGTCTCGGAATTCGGGGACACAAAGTCCACCTTCTTCGCTGCAACGACGCACCTCGCCACAGGGCCGGGTACCGACAACAACGTCACCGATGAAACCTTCGCTCCGACGGGTGTCGATACGCCTCCGCCCGTGCCAGAGCCTGCCACGCTCGCTCTGCTCGGAATCGGTCTGCCGCTCGTCGGCGGGGCTCGCCTGGTTCGCCGCCGTCGCAAGTGATTGGTTGATATAAGTTCTGAGTAACTCGAAGAACCCGGCGCGAAATGCGGCCGGGTTTCTTCGTTTTCCCTCCAACACGATGCATCTCACATCGCGTCTCGTGGGTGCCCGAGTTACGACATCAACTTCCGAATCGACTTGCTTCCCAAAATTCATTGCACAGAATTGAACTTATGAACACTATTCCTGACGGTGTTCTCGCTGTTGTTTGGACATGCCATATCTTCTGCAACCGTTACTGGTCACACTCAGTTCGTTTCAGAACGCAATAACCTTTGGCGATCCACAGATCGTCTGTGTTGCATATTGCGATCCCAAACAAACCGATCCGTGAGCGGTGCGGTCCCTTTCGAGGAGTTCACATGAACTCAATCCAACTGAGCAAGTTCAGCCGGTTGGCTGAGCCAGCGCTGGTCACGGAAACGTCTGGAGCTCAGCGAAACATCACCGGAATGTATCGGGTACTGGTTATGCCTGCCCAGAGTGGGTATTCTGATGGTCAATCTCCCCATTCCCGATGCCGAGGGCCAGGCATGTCGGACCCGCCCGCCGACCCGATACGCACCCGCTCGGCACCCGTTCCCGACTTGCTTCCAAAGAGCGCGCTGTCAGACTCCACCTGCACCCACACTGGTGAAGGGGGAGCCGATGTTGAAGATGCTCCACCCGCCTTCCACCCACCCACTCAACCCGGCGACCTTGGCCGACTTGGGCGATACCGCATCCTGAAGCCACTCGGCAAAGGCGGGATGGGTGCCGTTTACCTCGGGTTCGATGACGTTCTGGAACGCAAGATCGCAATCAAGGTTCTGACGCCCAAGTTTGCCGCCAACAAGGTCGCGCGCGACCGATTCCTCCGCGAAGCCAGGACCGCGGCCTCGGTGTCGTCCCCGCACGTCGTCTCGATCATCGACGTCGGCGAGGATTTGGGCATCCCGTACATCGCGATGGAGTATCTCCAGGGCATTCCTCTCGATCGCTACCTCGCAACACACTCGAAACTCAGCCTCCGGCAAGTTCTTCGCATCGGGCAAGAAGTGGCCCGCGGTCTTGCCGCAGCACACGCGGCAGGACTGGTTCACCGCGACATCAAGCCCGCGAATCTGTGGCTGGAAGCACCGCACGGTCGGGTGAAAATCCTCGACTTCGGGCTCGCCAAGGAGACCGAACCCCAGGCCGACGGGGGCGTAACTCAGGCTGGGCAGGTTGTCGGCACTCCGGCGTTCATGAGCCCCGAACAAGCTCGCGGCGATACCGTTGATGCTCGAACGGATCTGTTCTGCCTCGGAATTGTTCTCTATCGGCTCTGCACAGGTCACCAGCCATTTGTTGGGCCAACCGCGATGTCGGTTCTGATGTCTGTGGGGATCGATGAGCCGATACCCGTGCGGCAACGAAGTCCGAAAGTGCCCGAGGCACTGGCCACACTGATCTACCGTTTGCTTCGGAAGAAGCCCGCCGAACGCCCGCAAACCGCGACAGAAGTTCACGCCACACTTGTCGCTATCGAAGATGGAAAGAGTGAGGCTGTACCGGAAGCGACAGCCGTGCCGAGCGGATCCGAATACATCCCCATCACCGTGCCATCGCAAGGCGATCGAGTCTGGGAACAGTTCGACGGAACACTTGCAGGCAACGAGACAACGACGAGCGAAGAAACGCAACGCAAGGTCGCCGACCGGGCGAAGTTTCCGTGGCTCATCGTAGGTGGGGTGTTAGGCGCATTGCTGGCAACGTTGGCGTTAGTGGCCTTCCTGGCCTACACGCCGAAACCACCAGCGGAACCGTACACCGAACCCGAGCCGACACGTCCACACATCACACCCCCCGTGGTCATCGCGAAGGCCGACCCAGACCGCAGGGCCGCGGAGTGGGCTCTCGGTCTGCCTGGGAATTCAACGGTCGAATTATCTAATGGCACAACCTTCCATCAGTTAGGACGACTCCCGGGGACGCCGTTTAAGTTGCGACGCATCCAGATCTCGGCCGACTACTCCGTGACCGACACTGATCTCAGCTTTCTTCAAGAGTTGACGGGTCTGGAGGGGATCAACTTCGGTCGGACTGTGCTTACGGACGAGGGAATCAAGAAACTGGCCGGATTCCCATTCGCACCGAAGTTGGTGGAACTCTCGGTTGGGACCGAGGAATTGAGCGACGAGGCCATGCGATCCTACGTCGCGTTCAAGGCGCTCCGCATTGTCTCGTTGACCGGACCTCACCTCACCCATGAAGGAATCCGGATTCTCCTCCACCATTGCCCGATGCTGACTCACCTGTTTCTCGATCAGGTGCAGATTCGCAGCACCGATCTCGCGCCGTTCTGCCTCCTCCGTTGGTTCTGGAAGTTGGAGCACCTCGGCATCTCGTGCCCGCCGATAACTCCACTGGGGCTCGGCTATCTTGCCACGTGGCCTGGGTTGAAGTCACTACATCTCTCGGGCCCGGGCGTCACCGACGAAGAGGTGGATGTTCTGCTGCGAATACCAGCGATGCCGAGCCTGGTTTTGCGACAGACTGCGATCACGGATATTGGCTTGGAGAAACTCGCCAAGCTCAGGGGATTGAAACGACTCTCCATCAGCGCTTGCCCCAAGGTGACTCCGGCCGGCCTCGCAAAGTTCAAAGCGATCTTGCCCGACTGCCTGCTCGAGTCACACGGGAACAAGGTGAAAGATGATCCCGATCGGCACGCAGCGGAATGGGCTCTTGCGAAGCCCGGTGCCACTGTCGGGGTACAGGGAGTTCTCGGGCAAATTGCCACTGCCGAGAAACTCCCACGTGGCCCCTTTAAACTCACGAACATCGATCTATTGAACACGACTTCCGTGTTTCACGATGCTGACATCGACAACTTTTCACACCTCACTGGGTTGACTGGCGTGCGGCTGGGTAAGAGCCGACTGTCTGACACTGGCCTGAAGACTTGGAGTGAAACACCGAGTGCCGCGAACTATCAGTTTCTCCTTCTCAATACCTCGCTGCTGACCGATGCAGGTCTTGTTCATCTGAAGGGGTTCCGGTCTCTGGTCATGCTGGAACTGGGTGGGCGAAGAATCACCAGTGCTGGGATGAAGTCGCTCGCAGCGATGACAACACTGACCATGCTGAACCTGAGTAATGCAGCCGTGACCAACGAGGGTTTACTGGCTCTAAAAGAACTCAAGAACCTCAAGTCGCTCACACTAAAGGGAACACAGATCACGGCCGACGGTGTGAGAAAGTTCCGGACGTTTCTTCCAGAATGTCGAGTGATCTGCGATTTCGCCGTTAGCGCGACCGTGCCTGCGGATCCGATGTGGGTTGCAGCGGTCGCGAAAATGCCGCCCGCCAAGCAGGTGGAAGTAGTCGCTGAGGAACTCGTGCGGCGGAACCCCAAGTTCGATGGGAAAGTAATCCCCACGATCACAGTTGCCGGTGTCGAAGATATCCAACTCCGCACCGACCATGTCGCGGACATCGCACCTCTCGCGGCGCTCACCACCCTGACTCGCGTTCAATGCAATGGCGACGATCGTACTCTGGGCATCCTCGCGGACATCTCACCACTGGCTGCGTTGCCATTGCTCCGCGAGGTATCGCTTGACAAAAACCGCGGGGTGATCGACCTATCGCCACTCAAAGGGAAATCACTTACCGCGATCAATCTCAGTTTCACAAGCGTGCTGGACATCTCGGTGTTGGCGGGGATGCCGTTGAAGACAGTCCACCTGAATCCTCTCTCATTGAAGGATCTCACGCCGTTGCTCAAGTGTCCGGATTTAGCAGACATCTTCTGCGACTATGGCGTTGGTGGTGCGGTGCCGACCCCACAAATCGAGACGTTACGGCTCCACGCGGGTCTCAAACGGATCGAAGGGATTCCCATCACAGTGTTCTGGCCTGCGTGGGATCGGCGAAAAGATGTCACCAAACTTCCAGGTCCGCAGAAGGTCATTCCCACGTTGACGCGAGATGCCCGTTGGGTCGCGTTCGATTCAGAAGGCAAGAGGCTCGTAAGTACCGGGTTCGACGGCAAAGTTCAGGTCTGGGACAGTAAGACCGGCGAGCGACTTCACCTGTTCGAGTTGAAGCAATTCGGGCAGGCGGCCGAGTTCGTCGCCGGCACTGATCTCCTCGCAGCGAGCTACACGGACGGCATCCGGTTCTGGAACCTGAAGACCAACAAGATGGACGGCGACCGCCTGCCGCCACACGAGTCGTTCTTCGGGCTTGCCGTGAGCCCCGACGGCAAAACCATCCTGGGCCACAGCGGCCTGGGGAAGGGTCCAATTTCTCGGCACGCCATCGCCACTCGCCAGCCGCTACCGGGATTAGAAGGACACACCGGACCGATGAACATGTCCGCGTTCTCGCGCGATAGCAAGCACCTCATCACTGCCGCCGGTTGGCCGGATGGGTCGGTTCGCGTGTGGGATCTCGACACCGCGAAAGAGGTCTACCGGCAGGATCGCCCGTGGATCGACATGGTTGTGGGTTTGGGATTCTCCCCCGACAATCGCTTCGCCTTCATGGTCAGCGGGCGTTCAGTGATTGAGGTGATCGACTGGAAGACCAAGAAAACGCAGAAGACGCTGCGCTGGTTCCCCTCTTCGGGAGCGGCGCTCGCTCCGGGTGGTCGCGAGGTCATTCTCGGCGGGGTGAACGGCGTGCTGACGGTCCTCGACCAAACGACGGGCGACGTGGTCGCGGAAGCCTTCGGCGGCCCTCGCATCGGGCGTGTGGTGGTGTCTCCCGATGGTAAGACCATCGCAACCACCCACGGCGATGCCAGTATTCGCCTGTGGGACTGGGCAACACTTCGCGGCAAGAAGCCGTGAACATTACACCACAACTGCGCCCGCACGTTTCGCCTTCGAATCCTCGACTGTGATTGCCCCAACAGCTCGGCGAAGTCGAGCGATCCCCTCGGGGATCAACTCCGGCGACGCGGTGCCGAAGCAGATGCGACAGTGACCGGTAGGCAGCAAACCATTCTCATCTTGCACGTGACCGAACTCGCCGGGAACGTACAACACGCCGGCGTCGAGGGCCGCATCCACAAGCGGGCCGTTCGGTCCCGTGTCGATTCCCTCAAGGGTCAGCCAGACGTACAAGCCGCCGGCCGGCACGGTCCACGATGCCCCGGGCACGTCGCGGAATTCCTTCTCGAACGCGGCCAGCATCACGTCGCGCTTGTGCCGATACATGGCTTGCAGCTTCTCGACGTGGCGAGCATACGCCCCCGATTCCATCAGCCGAGCCACGACGTGCTGCGCGAGGTTCCCGGAGCCGAAGTCGTGGCTCCCCTTGAGGTGCAGCACTGCGCTCATCACGTCGGGCGGCATGATCGCGTACCCGGTCTTCAACCCTGGAGCGCACGGTTTCGAGAACGTCCCCGTGTACACGACGTACTCGTTCGTGGGGTCAAACCGTTTCACGCTCGGAAGATCCGGGCCTGCGTACCGCAACTCACGGTACGCGGCGTCTTCAAGAATCAGGATGCGGTGGTCCGTGCTGAACCGCTTGGCCAACTCCACCAGCTTCGCTCGCCGGTCGATACTCAGCGTGAGCCCGGTGGGATTCTGGAAGTAATCGACGGTGTAGATAACCTTCAAGCGGCTGAGTTCGCCGGACTTCTGGAGGTCAACGAGGAGGGATTCGAGGGCGTCCATCCTCATCCCGTTGTCGTCCATCGGAACGGTGAGCACCCGCGCCCCGTGCGACTGCAACAGGCTGTGGTACACGAAGTACGACGGAGCCTCGGCGATGACAATGTCGCCGGCGTCGAACACCACCTCGCCGAGGATGTAGAGCAGTTGTTGCGAGCCGGTGGTGATGCACACGTCGGCCGGCGTCAGGTTCAACTCGCTGGGCTTCACGCCGTCGGCGTTGCAGACGTGCTTCAGCACTTGTTCCCGCAACCGCGGAAACCCCTGCGTGGAGCCGTACTGAAGGGCGGCACACGCAGATTCCGGATCAGCCATGATCTCCGCCACGACCCCCGCGATCTCGGAAGTAGGGAACGATCCCTCATCGACCAGCCCAGCGGCGAACGAAATCAGTGCCGGGGTCTCCAGTGCCTTTTGCACGTAGTAGGTGATGGGCGAATCGGTGGTCCGGAGTGACTTCTCGGACCGGGAGAGCGGGATCGTTGGCATTCAAGGCTCCTGTGCTCACGAAACGCAAAAAGCCCCGGAGGATGACTCCGGGGCCGACAGGTGAACGATTGTCGGGAACCCGGAGCTAGGTAATAGCAGCGACGGCAGCGGCGGCTGCGATGGCAAGTGCAATACCGGCTACGACCGCCACATGGGCGGCCGGTGCGAACCGGATTGCGGGAGCCATCAACATTGTCGCTGCCTTCGCGGGTTCTCTGACTGAACTGCTGTAGATATTTCGCAGCCAGGTGGCAAGGAAGATTTTTTACGGTCACGCAGAGCGTTTGAGCCCAACGGGAGAGTCCGGGGCGTTGTCCGCAACGAACTTCAAGAGCTTCTCCCAGGCGTCGTCGCTGAACGAGGTTTCGCGTGCGAGGCGGTTCAGGTCGGCGACCAACTCCGCGGCGGACTCGTAGGGCCGCTCGGCAGCCACGGTATCGGCCATCGGCGGTTCCGCGTCGGCTTCCAGTCGGCGGATCACGGCCAGGAGTTGTTCCGGGAACGGCTTCGGCTTGCCCGGTTTCTTCTGTTTGGCGGCGAACTGCGACCAGCCGAACAGAACCTGCCCGAGTGACCGCAGATCGACCGCGACGGACACTTCGGTCTGCGTGCCAGAACCCGAGAGGAATGGCGGCTCGCCAAACCCCGTGACTTTCACCACCCCGGCAGGCGTGAGCACGAACGAGTCGGACGTGAGCTTGCCGTGAACGAGGCCGTTTCGGTGTGCCGTGTCGATGCCCGATGCGGCCATCGTCGCCAACCGCAGCCAGCAACCCGGGTGCCCGGCCTGTGCGGGCCAGTCGGCGCTGAACAACCCGCTGAGCCATTCCTGAAGCACGGCAGGGCGACCGCCGATGTCGAGCACGTCCGCGATTCCGGCGAGGTTCGGGTGCGCCGCGTCGCGGGCAGCCATGAACCGCTGCCGGAACTCGTCGGGGTGAACGGCGTCGTGCATCTCGGCTTCGGCGAGGTGCCGCAGCAGGAACACGCCCGAACCGCTGCGACTCGGATCGAACACGCGGTAGATCGCTTCCCTAGGCGTGACCCGCAGGCGGTCGATGACGCGGAACCGACCCACCATCAGGGCATCGAGGTTCCCGGCTTCGATGAGCGCGAGTTGGTACAGCGTGATCGCGCCGCTGGCGAGCAACACTTGCCGGAGCGTTCGCCGTTGTCGCCCGGCTTCGGCCCAGAGGGCGTTCAGCGTCTCGGCATCAACCAGTGAATGCGAGCGGAGGAGTTCCCCGAGTTGGCGGTCGCCGGGTTCCAGTTCCTCCAGCGGCGTGGGTGCCGTGCGAAGGGCAACGTCGGAAGCCGCTGCGTCCGAATCGCCCACATCCGCGAGGCGAAGCCCCGGCGGGTCTTCGGACTTGGCCTCCGAGTTTCCACCAGCGAGTTCCCGCAGTTTGCGGCGGTACCACTCACGCATGTCGCCGAGATGGCGCTCGACTTCGGTGCGTCGCTCCGAGACCGCTTCGCGTTCTCGCCGCAACTGCTCGGCCTGTTCCGCAAGTTGCACGGTCGTGGCGTCGGCCTGTTTTGCCGCAGTTTCGACCGCGGCCTGCTTCGCGTCGAGCCTCGACTCGCTGCTCGCGAGCGTGCGCTTCATGTCCGTGACTTGACCCTGCCAGTCGATCAACTGCTGCCGGAAGGCCGTGACCGCGAGCCGGTGCTCGGCCTTGGCACGGTTCAAGAGTTCTTCCTGCTCCCGCAGTCGGTCCGCTTCCTGGCGAACCTGCGTGCGAATGGCGGCGAGATCCTCGCGACTGAGGCGTGCGAAGTCGTGCAACTCGGTGAGGTGCCCACGGAGCATATCGCGGGCCGACGACAAACGCTCGAACGCGGCCGTCGCCTGGCTTTCAAGTTCCGGTGCTTGGGTGCGGAGCCCGTCGATCTCGGCGAGCGCCTGTTCGCGGAACGCGGCGAGTTCACGTTGAGCCTTGGCATCGGCTTCGGCGGCTGCAGCGCGTTCGGCTTCCCATCGCGCCCGCGTCTCGGTCAGGCTCTTGCGCTCGGCCGCGACAGCCGCCCCCACATCCTTGAGGCGACCGACCTGGCGAGCCAGAGCCTGTTCCTTCTCGGCGTAGTCGGCCGCGAGGCGGTCCACCTCGGCGGAGCGCTCGTCCAACTGCCTGCGGCGTTCGGCGAGTTCATCGAGAACGGTCAACCGATTCGCCTCGGTCTCGGCGCGAGCCAGATCATTCGCGGCACGGTCGGCGGAAATGGAGCGGGCCACCTCGTCGAGCGACTTCGCCCGCGTGGTGAGATCCTCGGCCCGGCGGCGAAGCTGTTCCTGGAACGCTTGCCGTGCTTCCTCGGCCTGGGCCAGCGCGGCTTCTCTCTCGCGGAGCGCGACGCGATCGGCTTCGAGGCGGGCTTGCAGGTCGAACGCCTGCGACACACGACCCTTCAGAGTGCCGGCCTGCTCGGCGAACTCGGAACTTCTCGCGTCGAGCTCGGCTTCGCGTTCCTGGAGCCGCAACGCTTCGGCGGCAAGCGCATCCCGTTGCGTGCGAATCTCGGCCAGCCCCGCAGCGAGGAGCGAATCGCGTTCTTCGAGGCGATCCCGTTCCTTCGCGGTGTCGGCTTGCACCGTAGCAAGCTGGGCGCGAAGCTCCTCGGCCTCGCAGATGCGGGCACGCAATTCGGCAAGTGACTCGTCTTCGCGTGTGCGGGCGGTGGCAAGCTGGGCCACTTCGCGTTCCGCTTCCTGCCGGGTGCGGTCGAGCTTGGCGCGAAGCACGCCCAGCACCGCCTGTTGTGCTTCCAGTTGACCGGCTCGCTCGGCCAGTGTCGCGGACTGCGTGTCGAGTTCGGTCTTCTGCCGGTCGAGCCGCTCGGCTTCCGCCCGGAGGCGTTCCTGTTCCGCGGCGGCGAGGCGAACGGTGTCTTCCCATTCCGCAGCATCCCGACGCAGTTGTTCGAGGCGAACGTCGATCTCGCGGGCACGATCCGCCGTGCGGCGTTCCTGTTCCTCCAGCGCGGCCGTGCGGCGTTCGAGGCGAACCAGATCGTCCTGGAACTGGCTGCGATCCCGATCAAGCGCCGCCTGATCCTCACCGATTTGCTTCGACCGCTGGGTGAGTTCCTCAGCGCGATCCGCGAGTTGTTTTTCCCAGGCGTTCAGGCGATCAATGTCCGCCAGTCGCGAAGTTTCGAACGTGTCCTTGGCACGGTCCAGAATGCTGCGGTCCGCGGCGAACAGATCGCGCTGCCGGGCGAGTTCCTGGAATGCGGCCGCAAGCCGATCCTGGTGCTCACGGACTTCCCGCAAGCGTGGCTCGTGAACCGCGAGTTCGGCTTCAACTGCCTCACGCCGGCGGTTCGCCTCGGCTTCCGCCTGCGCGACGATGACGTGAGCGGACGCGCGAAGGCGTTCGAGTTCCTCGACCTGCTCGCGGAAGCGGGCGTTCGCCTCGGCCTCGGATGCGGTCGCCAGTGCCGCCAGTTCCGCCTCGAAGGTCGAACGACGCTGGCGCAACTCCTCATCAAGCGTGGCACGCCGCCGGATCGCTTCCTCTTCCAGTTGCGTGCGGTGACTTTGAGCCTCAAGTTGCAGCTCGGAACGGCGACGCTGCAACTCGGCTTCCGCAGTGCGAATCGCTTCCTGCGAATTGGCAAGCTCGGCTCTTCGCTCCTGATATTCCTTGAGCAACCCCTCGCGGAGTGCGGCGAGTTCGTCCCGGAAACGGGTCAGTTCCGCCTCGCGTTCGACGATCGCGGCTTCACGCTTATCCGCATCGCCGATCATCGCCCGGTGTCGGGCGAACTCCGCTTCCATCTCCTGGCGACGGCGGTACCACGCCACGCGATCGGTTTCGAGTTCCTCGGTCTGTCGGTCGAGTTCGCGGGCACGGCGGATGAGTTCCGCATCGTCACGGTGCGGCACAAGTTCGGGGGCGGGCTGTTGTGCCTGCTGGGGATGCTGCTGCCGGGGTTCCTCTTCCGTGACCGCGACGAATCGAGCCGACAGGATCGCCGACTGCTGAATCGCAAGCGTGATCTCCATGCCGCCGAGAACAAGGACATCCCCCGTGGAAACCGGTGTCGGGGTGTTGGCCGTGAGAGGGTTGCCGTTCAGCAGGACGGGGAGAATCGGTGTGAGGCGACGAACGCGAACGCCGTCCGCTTTCCGGGTGATCTGTGCGACGACCGGCGGAAGGTTCGGCGTGGGCAAACGCAGGTCGCAGCCGCTCGCGCCGCCGATCAGGAATTCGTCGGCCCCGACTTCGTAGGTGACTGCTCGCTGCGGATTGCGGGAAGAGGAACCACTCGCTGAGCCCGGCGCGGGACGCACATCGAGCCGGACCCGAGGCAACTCGGGTCGGTCCGCGGGCGGGCTGGGTGGTAGCGAGCCGATCATGTTTTCAATGCGCACCCAGGGTGTCGCCCTGGGGAACGCATCCATGCGTAATTATCGAGAGTGCTGATTGAACCGCATTCCGGAACTGTTGACAAGCCGAACTCGGAGCGGGGGTGCCTTTAGCTTTTGGCGAGCGGGGGTGCGTAAGCCCCCCGAGATGTGAGCGAAGGCAAGAACTCGGGGGCTTACGCACCTCCGCTCGCCAAAATGCCTCCCACGAGTTTCACATTTGTCCTGAACGAATTCTCATGGTGAGGCATGATCCGCTTCTCGCTGGCGTTGCATCCGCAGCTTTGGGAGCCGTTTATAGCGACAAACAATCCCCGCAACCGTCACAACCCTTGAACCAACCCCTTGCCCAAGTGTGGTCCGGTCCGCATGCTGTAGAACAAGCCGGATACACCGCCGGCGCGACAATACCGGTGTCCTCCCCGCTACCGCTTCGCGTGGTTGCTCCACCGCGGAGGTCGCGACGTGCTTCCCGTTCTCTACGCCGTCACCCTCTTCACAGGGGCCGCTTCGCTGTTTCTCGTCCAGCCACTGGTCGGGAAACTGCTCCTTCCCCTCGTTGGCGGCTCCCCGGGCGTCTGGAACACCTGCATGGTGTTCTTCCAGGCCGTCCTTTTGGCCGGCTACCTGTACGCCCACCGGGCGACCAACAAACTCGGCGTTCGGCGGCAGGCGCTCTTCCATCTGCTCGTACTCGCGACCGTTCTCTTCGCGTTCAAGGCTGCCATTGCCAGCACGGGTTCGCCCGTTCCCGTGGTAACGTCGCTGCTCCCGGACGATCAGGATTACCCCATCTTCGGCCTCGTGGCCCTGCTCAGCGTCGCCGTGGGGATCCCGTTTTTCGTTCTGAGTACATCCTCGCCGTTGCTCCAGCGCTGGTTCGCGGCAACGGGGCACCATTCCGCACGCGACCCGTACTTCCTGTACGCGGCGAGCAACGCGGGAAGCCTTCTCGGTCTCCTCGGTTACCCACTGCTCATCGAACCTCGACTCACCCTTGCGGAACAACAATCGTTGTTCGCGATCGCGGTCGCCGTGTACGCGGCCTTGGTCTTCGTGTGTGCCGTCACGCTGCTCCGTTATGGCGCAACCCAGACGGTTCCCGATAACAGCCCCGAAGATCCCGAAGTCCACGGGTCGATTGCCGCGGTCCACATCCCTGCTGCAAGAATCGCACGGTGGGTATTCCTCGCGGCGTTGCCTTCAAGCTTGCTGCTAGGCGTGACGACACACGTTTCGACCAATCTCGCTCCCGTGCCACTGCTGTGGGTGCTACCGCTGGCGTTGTACCTCGTGAGCTTTATCCTCGTGTTCGCCCGCTGGCCGGACAGCGTTCACCACGTAGTCGGGCAAGTCACGCCGTTGCTGCTGCTTTGTGTCGCCCTGTCGTTGCTCGTGGACGCGAGCGAGCCGTTCGCACTCATCGGCTTGCTGCACATGGGGGCATTCTTCGGCGTGTGCCTCGTCTGCCACGGCGAACTGGCGAAGGATCGGCCCGCCGCCGAGTACCTCACGGCGTTTTACTTCTGGATGTCTCTCGGCGGGGTCATCGGCGGTTTGCTGAACGGCCTGATCGCTCCGATCTTGTTCCACCGAATTGGGATGGTCGAGTACCCGCTTGCGATCGTGCTCGCGGCAGCAGTCAGGCCGCGATCCGACGCTCCACAAGGCGAACCTCCACTGCGAAAATCGGATGTTCTGTTGGTCTGCATTCTGCTAACGATCACCGTGGTGCTTGTGCTGCTCGTGCCACGGTATGTCGTGACCCCGCTTGAACCCGACGAGTTGGAATCGTGGCCCGCGAAGTTACTCCGAGGCGGGTTGATGTTCGGGCTACCCGCGGTTGCAGTCGTTGTTCTGCTTCGTCGCCCGGCAAGGTATGCGTTGTGTCTGGGAGCGTTGTTTGTCGCGGGGGCATTCGATGCCGGGCGGCTCGGCGAAACGCTGCACATGGAGAGGAACTTCTACGGCGTTGTTCGTGTTTCGCGCTCGCCGGATGGCAAGTTCATCCGCCTCATTCACGGGACCACGATCCACGGGCAGCAGCGGGCCGATGACGCCCAATGCCCGCAGCCGATGACGTACTACTCCCAGTCGGGGCCGATCGGACGACTGTTCCAGGACTTGGCTAAGCGCAAGACTAAGATCCAGCGGGTAGCGGTCGTCGGGCTCGGAACGGGAACGGTGTCGTACTACGCGGAACCTGGCCAAGAGTGGACCTTCTTCGAGATCGACCCCGCGGTTGCACGCATCGCACAGAATCCGGAATACTTCGGCTTCCTGCACTGCTGCAAGGCGAAGTACGAGATCGTGCTGGGAGACGCTCGCCGAAAACTCACGAAACTCCCTGATGCCTCGTTCGACCTCATCATCCTCGATGGCTTCTGTTCCGACGCGATGCCCGTTCACTTGCTCACCCGCGAAGCGTTCGGGCTGTACTTCCAGAAGCTGACACCAACCGGCGTGCTGGCTGTGAACGTGACGAACCCCCACCTCGATCTGCCACCGTTGGTCGCACGCACGGCGGGGTCGTCGAACAGTTCACTGACGGTGCTGGAGTACCACGACCGGCCCGGCGAACGCGACCGGCAACTCGGTTCGATCGAGTCGCAATGGATGATCCTCGCTCGCAGCGACCCGGCCCGCGACCCCGTGTTGTTCGATCCGTACTGGTGGCGGCGCACGACCGTCGCCGACGGCCCGATCTGGCGTGACGGCTTCGCCAATTTGCTTGCCGTGTGGAAAAAGAGCGGCGAT